>CAJTPO010000001.1:0-55841 GCA_910578115.1 uncultured Lachnospiraceae bacterium
GGCATATATACTTGTTGCTTACTGTCAAATAAAGGTAAACAGGGCAGAAAAAATGTTGTATCAATGCAACGGATAAGAGAGGTAATAAGCATGGGAAAAATGATAGTGCTGACGTTTTCGGACAGTGAGGAAACAATCTTTAAGAGGGCGGTTTCCCTCTTAGCAGACGAATTACAGATTGAAGCGGAACAACAACCTGTTTCCTTGCCTGTATTGTCCTTTCAAGGTGGAAATACTGCAACATCAGCGCAGGGTGTTGCGGGATAGGAGAGATGTGCGCCTTACTCGGATTGAGCCGGATTGTAAAAACCCGACTTATCTGAAAACGGTGTTAGGTAGGCGTTGGGTACAAGTTCAGTGCTGACGCTACAGAAAACGGTACTTTGTAGAACGTTCTTTTTCTAACTTTGGGCAAAAAATATGCACCATGCTAATCTTCACATGGTGCATACTCCCGTAACAATTTACGCACAACAAAATTATTTACTACGCAAAAGACCTCTGTTGATTGCGCCGTACAAGTCTGTTCCATTTTGCTCCTTATTCCCTGTCAGAAGCTTTTCCAATTTTTCCAGAAAAGATACATAAAACTGCCTTTCCTTTACAAGTGCCTGTTGTTCTTCAATACTTATAACCCGATTAGGTTCTAGAGGATGGTCAAAATCATATAAAGCTTTTTGAGTAGCCCGCATTGCAGACTCCACGGAATTACCCAAAATGTCCGTACTATTCGACAACCCGTAATAATGGGCTATAATTTGCTGTATGTGCATATCTGTTATATGAGTCCGTCCATTCTTAGTTTCACCCAATCCGTTTACTCCAACTTCTTTCACTGTCTCCATCCAAGCATCTTTTACAGATTGTGGAGCATTCGGTCCAGCACTCTGTAGCACACGTTCCTCAAAATCCGTTGCCGCTTCATCTCGAAGCCGTTCTTCATTCTTTTCGGTTACATATTGTGCAAATGTAGGAGTCCCGTTACTTTTCTGCATATTTTCGTATGATATGATATTCTGCCGATAATTAGAATTAACCTGCATATACGCTACCCCCATACAGCTTAATGTATATAAAAAGTAATATTCATTGTATTCCACGGTGAATTTGCAGATTTGGAACTAGCCTTAAATGTTCCGGCTTCAAAACCATAGCTGTTCTCATATCTCCAAACGCAAGCCCATCCATCGATTATACGATCATTATCAAGGTCTATCGCTTTTTTAGATTTCAAGGTCATATTAGTGCTGTTAAGAGTGGCTGAGCGTGTTTTTGCATACCCGATCTCAATCGTTTCAACTTCCAACCAAGTCCCGCCGTGATCCAATGTTGTACCAACCTGCGCAAATGACCCCGAACGTTGAATAACTTCTGTTCCACCTTTTTCAGAAGATACGGAATACACATAAAACTGTGTCAATGCAGGAGCCGCATCACGCGGTTGTATTTCCGCAGCACTTACAGGAATAACATTAGCAACCAACAACGTACTAACCAACATAACACTTAATAACTTTTTGAATTTTTTCATTTTTCACTCATCTTTTCTATAGTTAAAATATCTAATCAGCCTCGCATATCAATATGTTGTGTTATCTTTCTTGTTTTATATAAATCTGATTACCCCCTTTCACACACTTTCCACAAATATAGATATGCGTAACTGAATGATTTACTTTGTAATTATCCACTATCTCACTTTATACTCATATTATTTATCGGTCAGAAAATGAATATTTTAATATATTTCCATCCAAGATTCACTTTATAATGACATATCATGCGCCTTTGACCTCTCCTTTCTCTGCTCTGTCGGCGGTATTGCCTGCTCTACACAACGCTTGACGGTTTCAGCTTCAGCAACTTCATCTTTCAGCTTGCGCATTTCCCGATAAAGGCGGTCTTTCTGTGCGGTTAGGTCTGCAACCTCAGCTTTCCACGCTTTCGGTCTTAGCTTGGTGTCGCTCCCTAAATGCTCTTTCAGATACCTTTCCGCTCGGTCATACAGTGCAAGTTCGGTGCGGTAGCGTTCCGCATAATCCTCCTGCTTTTTCGGCTTGGTCTGTTTGTATGCCTTGTGGTAATCCCGATACTGGAGATAGTTTTCCGCTTGGTCTATCAGTTCTTTTCGCTCATGGAGTAGCTTTTCTGTCTGCTTTATCTCGCTGTTGGTATTCCAGTACCGTTTTTTCATTTTCGATAGCGTTTCCTGCAACTCGGACAGGGTGGAAATGTTATTGACCTGTAAGAAGCTGACCGCCTTTGCAAAGGTTTTCAAATCCCGTATTTTCCCGTAACGGCTGTCTGGCTGTCCTGCCTGTTGCATAGCCGATTTTAACACGGCACTTGCGTCCACACCTGATGAATTGACAGAGTTCCTTGCCGCAGTAGCGGATGTGAGCAGCGTCATATCCCACGATGACGAAAATTATGATTTCTTTACCACAACAATCAGTTTTTCATCATCAGAATTATATTGCGAATATATGGGAGAAGAACTTACCTTTTCTATGCCGCTCTCCAAACAAAGCAGACCATGCGACTATTTGGATGAGGATGGGGAGACTGTATATGATTTTGGCTGTTTCGTTGAGGCAGATGTCGCTTATTCTGTCATCGCCCCGAAACTTGTAACGGTTGCAGAGCGGGATAAGGCGTTGCTGACATTCAAAGAAGAAATGCAAAATTACCTGAATGGTCTGAGTGAAGCAGAGATTGTGGAAAGTGATCTCAAAAAAATGCTGACAGACAAGTCTGCCGAACTTGCAGACAACCTGTCTACCGAAGCGATGAAGCTGTCGCCCTGTGAAATTTATATACTTGAAATCCATGACGCAGGAACAGAGATCGTTAAATAAAAATGCAATCGTCTTAGTCTCCTGTCGAAATGAAAAAAGCTGTGCAGCAGATAAACATTCGGCAGTTACTGGATATTTTGCGGTATAATTGACAGACAGATCATTTATGTGTTATATTTCATGAAAAGCATGTCTTTCGTGACAGGGTGCTGTGGTTGGGGCCTGTGTTTCAAAAGCTGTTTTCCAGGAACAGATGTTTTTGGAAGAAATCTGGAACGAGGCAGAACAGAGAGTGAAAAATATCCGGGAGAGACGAAAGGAATAAAATGACGATGGAAATGGAAACATTATATCGACTGATAGATCTGCAGCCGGAAGTGGTCTGCCGGCTGCGGGCTGTTGGGGAAGCGTTTGAGCCTGCACTGGTCGAACCGTATCTGGAGCGGTTGTCGCAGCAGCGGACGGCGGCAGAAGCGTACAGGGAGTTAAGTGCCTTTCTGGCAGAAGATACGGATAACATGAAGATGCTGTACTGTCAGCTGGCGTGCGCGGGACGTGTGTTTGACCGGTATCGGCAAAAAGGGATCGCGGAGAGCATTTACATAGATACGATAAAGTGTTTTACAAGATTTCTGGAAGAATGCAGACAGAAGAACGGGCGGCTGTTTTTTGACAGAGGATGGTGGGCTTACCGGCAGATCAGTATGTCACTGTTTCGGATCGGTGCTTTGGAATATGAGTTCAGTGAGGAGGAAGGGGAAAAGGTGATCGCGCTGCACATCCCTTCAGATGCGGACCTGTCGGTGGAGGCGGTGGATCGCTCCATGCAGGAGGCGGACACATTTTTCCGGACCTGTTATCCCGACTATGTCTATGACAGGTATACGTGTGAGTCCTGGCTGCTGTCACCGGTATTGAGACAGCTGCTGCCGGAACAGTCTCATATCGTCTCTTTCCAGAAGCGGTTCACGATCAAGTCGGTAGACAGGGAAGAGAACGAATACATAGAATGGCTGTTTCAGGTTCCGGCGGATACCGCCTATGAGCAGCTTCCGGTGCGGACAAGCCTGCAGAGGAAGGTCAGGGCGCTGCTTCTTGACGGCGGGACAGTGGGCGGCGCGTACGGAATCATAAAGGCATAATGAGTTCAAAAGCCAGCTGTTTTATTTAGTTTGATTTTCATGCCAGTCTTTTAAAACAGCTTCTTTCTCATAACAGCTACGTTTGCCGAGGTCAGAAATAGATAACAATTCACAATAATGTGACCAGCTTAATTTAACAGACAGTGTCTGTTGAATTTGATAAGCCTGATAAAACCGGCGCATAAACTGGATATTGGAAACAGAGAAACCTTTGCCACATTCTGCAAACAGATTTTCCCACAACGCCATAAGACATGTGTACATTACGTTATGTAATATAGTATAATAAAGCCGGAGGTGAAAGTCATGGACGAAAAGCAAATCAGTACAGGCGAAGTAGCAAAGATTTCCGGGCTTACGATACGGACTTTACAGCATTATGATAATATTGGGGTTCTTCCGGCATCAGGACGCACAGAGGGAGGACGGCGTTTTTACACAGAAAGTGATATGATTCAGTTGGAACATATTATTTTTTATCGTGGTTTAGGTTTTTCACTGAATCAAATTAAAAGAATACTTGCTGAACCTAAAACAGATAAAAATGCCGATGAATTGTTATCCGCACAAAAAGTCATGCTGTACAACCAAATATACAATATCCAAAACAGTATTGCCGCTATTGAAGCAAGCCAGGAAATTATCAATGCCGGAAAAACGCCGCCGTGGACGTTGTTAGCGGCTTTTATGCAGTCACTCGGCAAGGTTGACCTTTCTATCTGGGGGGATTACGAGTTTTCAGAGGAACAGACAGAAGTTTTTGGGGAACATTTTCAGACATTGGATGATGTTATGGACTTTTACAACACATGGAAACGCCTTTCCATAAAGTCGGCAGCATCCAATGCAGCCGGAATAAAGCCCGGTGAGGCAATCGCCCAGACACTGGCAATGGAGTGGACGGAAATGGTGCAAAAAGTCACAGGCGGAAATCCTGAACATGAACAGGCATTTCTGGCAGTTGACAACCAGAGAGAAGTGTGGAATCCTGCTGAACGGGAACTGATTGAAAAGGCAGAACCATTTTTAGAAGAAGCCTTAAACATTTATAATCAAAAACAAATTTTTTAACAAAAATGGAATAAAGGTAAGCAAGGTATCATTCTGGGGCGTATCAGTCCCGGAAATTTTTTTTGAAAAAACACTTGCTAATAACGTAACGTAATGAATTAAGATATGGAAAGAAAGGTTGGTGACAAAATGAAAAATATCATAGAGATTAAAAATTTGTGCAGACAGTTTGATCAGTTTATCGCTGTAAATAATATCAGCTTTACAGTGAAACAAGGTGAACTGTTCGCGTTTCTTGGAACGAACGGCGCAGGAAAATCTACAACGATCAGTATGATTTGTACATTGCTCCCGAAAACTTCCGGCAGCATACTTGTAGATGGTTTTGACACAGACAAAGAAGCTGCAAAAGTGAGAAGCCGTTTGGGTGTCGTTTTTCAGACCAATGTTTTAGACGATTTATTGACGGTTGGAGATAATCTGAATACACGGGCACGTTTTCAAGGGTTATGTGGTGATGAACTCCATTGCAGAATCAATGAATTGCGTGATGTATTTGGGCTTTCCGATATTTGGAAGCGTCCTTTCGGAAAACTGTCCGGCGGGCAGAAACGAAAATGTGAAATCGCCCGTGCAATTTTAAACAGGCCGGAAATTCTTATACTGGACGAACCGACAACAGGGTTAGACCCACAAACACGCACAGCCATCTGGAAACTGATACGGGATATGCAGACGCAGCAGGGAATGACCGTTTTTCTCACAACGCATTACATGGAGGAAGCGGCAGCGGCAGACAATGTATTGATACTGGAAAAGGGCAGAATTTGTGCAGAGGGAACACCGGACACATTGAAAAGCAAGTATGGAAAAGACACATTAAAGCTGCGTTTTCCCAATTCAGAGGAGGGTATGAAACAACTGCGGGCAATGGGCTACACCGCAAAGCAAAAAGCGGATTACGTTTCGCTTTCAATTGAAGATAGCCATGAAGCGCTAAAAATAGTAAACAGCTTAGATGATTTTCTTGATTTTGAATTGATAAAAGGAAATATGGACGATGTATTTTTAACTGTAACAGGTCATACGGAGGTGCCGAAATGAAAGAAATACGTGTATTAACTGGCAGAACAATGAAACTTTATCTGAAAAACCCATTATCCATTTTGTTCTCGTTTGTTTATATGCTGTTATTCATAGTCCTGATCAGTCTGTTTCTTGGTGACTATATGGCAAAAGGAATGATGGACGTATACGCCGAAGTGGAGGGAATGGACTTTGCCCATATACGCTGGCTGGTTGACACAACATCAATGGCGGGCGTATTGATGATCAACTGCATCCTGGTTCCCCTCAATGTACTTACAATCATGGTACAGGACAGTAATGATAATCGGTTAGACAGCTTCCTTGTCAGTGCAGTCGCCCGTAACAAGCTGGTTGTCGGTTATTGGTTAGCCCCGTTTCTTGTAGGCATTGTGATGAATATACTCTGCCTGTTCCTGTCAGAGGGATTTATCGTAATGAACGGCGGCGAATGGTTAAGTATGCGGAGCAATTTGGAAATGACAGGCTTAATTATTGCAAACACATTTTCGGCAACAAGCATACTTTTTGTGGCAGCCATGTTGACAAAAAGCGTAAGCCTGTACAGTACATTTACAGGAATTATGTCTGCGCTGGTTGGCTTTCTTACAGGGGCATTTTTACCAATAGGCATGTTTCCCGCAAATATCCAAAAAATATTCGCACTCGTTCCAGCCCATCATGGTGCGACGCTTATGCGCAGAGTCATGACAAGAGAACCGCTTATGGCAACTTTTGGAAATGTAACAGACCAGACAGTGAAAGGCACGTATATGACAGCGAAAGAAATTATAGATATATATGCGTCTGAAAATGGAATCACTTATATGTTTGGAAATGTACAGTTTCCGGTTTCTGCAATGCTTATCATAGTGATTGGTTCAGGTCTGTTATTTATGGCATTTAGCATTATTTGGATGGAGCATTACAAAAAGCATTAGTTTCAGGGCTGTTGTTGACCGGAAGGTCTATGCAACAGCCCTGTTTTACATCGCACTGCGGCGGAACGGAATTGGTCGCGGTCAGGCGATGCAGATCGTACTGATCGTTTTAGACGGCAGCGTGATACGGATGATCTGGCCGTTCATGCGGATCGCGCAGGAGACGTCTGCCTGGCCCCTGTTTAACAAAACGACTGCGAGGGAGCCGTCCGGATTTTTTGCAGCGGTCAGTTCTGCTTTGTCGTCACAGCGTGAGTGGCCGATCCGCTTCGCACCGGGCAGGAGGAAGCGTGAGAAATGACCGATGTAATGATAGGTCAGAAGTATGCGGTATGTGCCGTCCTCATTGGCGCAGACAGGTGCACCGAAGCCGGAGGAGACATGCCGCGGGCCGCCGTTTTTATCCACGCAGAGATTCCAGTCGATCCAACGGTTCATGCCGTTGTTGAGATCGCCGATGATGTCATGCCCGTAGGCGGCGGCATCCTCATATTCCACTTCTGCGATGCTGGGGCCGTTCATGCCGGACAGTGCGGCGAAAGGGCTGGTCTTTCCGGGCGGATGGAGGGCACAGCACTCGCTTCCCATCAGTTTTTTGTCCGGGAAGAGGGTGCGCGCCATGTCAAGAGACTCAAAGTGGTCTCCGGAATACCAGTGGAAGGCGATTCCTTCTATCATTCCGGCAGTCTCGTCGTCGATCATCTCCCGGGCGAATTCAACAACCCGTTCTTTATTATGATCCCAGATGTAGAGGCCCACAGTATCGGTCAGGCCGGCTTCTTTGAATACCGGATACAGGTGGTCTTTTAAAAAGGCTTTCTGCTCTTTGGCACTCCAGACACAGCTGTCCCAGTTGGTCGCCGCGATGGTCTCATTCTGCAGCGTCATCATCGTTACCGGGATACCTTCGTCCAGGTAAGCCTGTACATATTTGGCAAGGTAGAGCGCCCAGCTTCGGTAGTATTCCTTTTTCAGGCTGCCGCCGTGGCATCTTGACGGGGTGTCATAGTCTATTTCCGGTGTGAAGGCGGATAAGTCGAATCCGGCTCCGTAGACGGAAGCGTCGTTTTTCGGCCGGGCGGGCGGTGTCTTCCACTGCTTCGGCGGAGACCAGGGACTCAACAGGACGCTGAACGGTTCCACAGTCATCGCCATGGCATCTTTTAACAGCGGGATCATATAGGTGCGGTCGCGCTCAATGGAAAAGGTGGTCAGCTCCGGGTCGGCGATGGGATCCGCCACTGCCTGATATTCCTCCAGAGAATAGTCGCAGCTGTCCATATGCATCCGGATGAAACGGTAGTGCTGCCCGTCCTTCCCGAAATGGTCTTCGAGGAACTGTTTCTTATCCGTCTCGTTCATTTTAGAATAGAGATATCCGACCGTGTCTGTCAGCGCTCCGCCGAATCCTTCGATCTCCTGAAAAGTCAGATCAGGATAAAGATTGATAACGTTGGATTCCAGATGCTTTGGCTCGTCCGCCTCCGATGTGACGGACAGGATGTGCTCTTCTACGATGGCTTTGCCGCCTATGGCGTATGTGGTAATCTGTTTTGCGTTCATTTTGAAGCCTCCATTGTTTTGATTTTGCTGTTGCTGTTGTTGTTACCGTAGCTGTTGTTGGCGTTACTGTTGTTACTATAGATTGTTACTGTTTTTTTCTACTGTCCAGTATACTGTATTTTTCTGTAAAAAACCTGTGAGATTCTCGCAAAAACTTCCAATATTCTGTTACAATTCGCGCGCCGGACGATTGGGGGACTTCAGCAGGATTTTTTGTGAAAAAGATTAGTTGCCGCAGAAAGCATTTAAAATCCGGTGAGAGTGATCTATAATAGAGTAATCTTTAAGCAGACACAGGATAGAATAGATACAGAACAGTTTTAGAACAGGTACAAAACAGGACAGGTACAGGATAGAGCAGGTACAAAATGGGACAGGTACAGAATAGAACAGACACAGGACAGATAAAGAGCCATACAGGAAGCCGGCGGCAGAGAGCAGAGCAGGCTGCAAAAGCGGGGGTATGGATATGAGGGGATATTATGAGGCAAACAGGGCAGCGGATATGCTGGGGATTCCTGTTTCGGTGATGGTGATCAATGTGATGGTAAACGGCGTCCACTGGCATGACCATGCGGAGATTCTTTATTGTGTCAAGGGAAAGATGCATGTGCGGGCAGACGGGACTGCGTACCTGCTGCAGGCCGGGGATTTCATTACGATAAACGGCGGTGTCAGTCACGAGATCTATGACGGGGAGCCGGGGGATGTGCAGATCATTTGTTCGATCGACAGTAAAATGCTGGGTGATATGGAGGGCAGGAGCATTTACTGTTCCACGTTGGAAGCGGACAGGGTGGAAATGGAGGATGCCCGGCTGATCCGGCAGGCCCTGTCAGAGATGGCCTGGCTGTGTGCGGCGGACCTGCCCGTGACAGTGCAGGCGTGCAGGAACCAGCAGCTTCCTGTGCACCCGCTGCAACAGGAGCAGAACTGGAACTGTTATCATATGTATCTGTATCAGCTTATGATGGTGCTGGTAAAATACAAAAAGGAAGGAAAAAAGGAGGGGCAGCGCAGGCATGAGCTGATCGACAGTTGTGCAGCTCATATCAATCAGCATCTTGGGGAAGAGCTGAATGCGGGAGTGCTTGCCCGGTTGCTGCATGTAAGTGAGTCCACGGTGTACCGGCTTTTTTCGGAGCAGGTCGGGATTGCTTTAAACGAATATATCACGACGGTGCGGCTGAATGCGGTGTGCAGATGTCTTGAGGAAACAACTCAAAAGATTTCGGCCATCGCCTACGAATGCGGTTTTACAGGACTGAGCAATTTTTACAGGGTATTTCAAAAGTATGTGGGGATGACGCCGAAGGAATACCGCAGTACCCGAAAGCGCACAGGCGTCCGGCTGTTGTTTGGGGAACCGGACATTATGAAACTGAACCGCTACCAGAATTTTGAGGAGCTGGGGATCGGCAAAGAGGCGTTTCGGGAAATGTGCCGGCAGCTGCTGTCGTTCCCGCCGGGGCGATGGTAATACGGATTCTGAAAATGGTATTTTCCTGATAGTACGCAGAGGGAGAAATACCGTGGAACGAATGTAGACAGGACCTTCATTTTGCGGTATTTTTATTTCAGGGGGAAATGACAGGAGCAAATAACGGGGAGGCAGGATGGAGCAGAGGATTTTTGAGACAATAGAAACATTGCGGGAGAGCATTAACCGCGTCTTTATCGGCAAGGAAGATGTGGTGGAGGATCTGCTGGTGTGCCTTATGGCCGGCGGACATGTGCTGCTGGAGGATGTGCCGGGTGTGGGAAAGACTTCGCTGGCAGGGGTATTGGCAAAGACCACGTCCTGCAGTTTCGGCAGGATTCAGTTTACGCCGGATACGCTGCCGGGGGATGTGTCCGGCATATCGGTCTACAATATGAAAACAGGAGCGTTCGAATACCGGGAGGGGGTGGTGATGAACCAGATCCTGTTGGCGGATGAGATCAACCGGACTTCGCCCAAGACCCAGGCCAGCCTGCTGGAGGCGATGGCGGAGGGGCAGGTGACGGTGGACGGGGTCGTGCGTGCGCTGCCGGAGCCTTTTATGGTGATCGCCACGCAGAATCCGGTGGAATTTCTGGGCACCTATCCGCTGCCGGAAGCGCAGATGGACCGCTTTATGATGCGGCTTTCCATCGGTTATCCGGAGCGGGAGCAGGAAATCCGGATGGCACAGGCGCATCTGAAAGGCGAGACGCCGGACAGCGCCCGGGCGGTATGCGGTCCGGAGGAAATTCTGCAGTTGAAGGAAGCGGCAACCGCGGTCAGTGTGAGCGATGCACTGCTTGGTTATATGAAGGATATCGTAGATCTGACCAGACAGGAAGAGCGGTTTATGCTGGGGGCCAGCCCGCGGGCTTTTCTGGCGCTGATCCGGGCATCACAGGGAAATGCACTGCTCATGGGGAGAGATTTTGTGAAGCCGGATGATGTGAAAGCGGTGGTGATGCAGGTGCTTCTGCACCGGCTGGCGCTTTCCACGGACGCAAGGCTGCAAAAAGAGGATGCGGCCGCTGTCCTGAAAAGCCTTGTGCTGAAAGCGAAGATACCCATATAAATGGACAGGATAGAATATGGAAATGAAAAGGAACGTGAAGAGAAGAGAGAAAAGGAATGGGAAGAGGGCAGGAGTCAGCCGTCAGATAAGACTGCGAAGGTGGGGATTGCTCGGGTTGTGGCTGCTTTCTCTGGTGGCAATCAGCTTCTACGGGGGAGCGGTCAGTTACGGCTTCTTTTTTGGGTTGACGCTTGTACCGGTGGTGTCGGCGGTCTATCTTCTGGCGGTCTATCTCCGGTTTAAGATCTATCAAAAGCTGGAGAGCAGGAATGTGGTGTGCGGGCAGCCGGTACCCTACTTTTTCGTATTGCAGAATGACGATTATTTTGCATTTACGAGTGTGGGCGTGCGGCTGTTTTCTTCTTTTTCCTATGTGGAAAAGCTGCCCGACGGGACGTCTTATGAGCTGCTGCCGGGGGACAAATATACTTTTGAGACGAAACTTGTCTGTAAATACCGGGGAGAGTATGAGGTGGGGGTCAAGGAGATCGTGATCACGGATTTCCTGCGGCTGTTTCAGATAAGCTACCGTGTGCCGGAGACGATCAAGGCGCTGGTTCTGCCGAGGGTCGTGCGGGTCGATGAGCTGCAGTGCATCGCGGACATCCAGACTCTTTTGCAGCGGGAGACATATCGGGCACAGACGCAGGCCGATGTGGTGGTGCGGGATTATGTACCGGGGGATGCGTTAAAGCAGATCCACTGGAAGGCCACTGCCAGGGCGCAGGCGCTGAAAGTAAGAAATCGCACCGGGGAGGAGCAGGCGGGTATCGCGATTTTGTGCGATACGAAACGGTACAGCGGCGACAACCGGGAATATCTGCCGCTGGAAAATAAGATGCTGGAGGTGCTTCTGACGCTTACGGTCTATTTTGCACAGCGGAATATGGCCTGTGAGATCTGTTACGGACAGCGGGGCATGGTGCGCAGCCATGTGCAGGATCTGCAGGACTTCGATGCCTTTTACCGGCAGGCGGCCAGGATAGACTTTGCGAAAGAGGAATCGGTGGAGGAGACGGGCAGGCAGGCTTTGACAAGCGGTGTCGGGCGGGAATGCAGGATCCTTTTTTTCGTGCTGCATATGTGGTCGGATGTGGTCTGGAAGATGGCGGAACAGATTGCGGCGGGCGGCGGGATCGCAGTACTGTGTCTGGTCACGGATGGGAACATGGACGAGTATCTTAAGCTTGGCAGTGAGCGGAAAAGGATCGTGGTGGTTCCAGTGGAAGCGGAACTGGAGGGGAAATTGTGATGGAAGACGGCCGGCATTTGTGGGAAAGATCAGGAAGGCCTGGGCCGGAAACACGGCAGGATGGCTTTGCAGGCATTGGGAACAGGGCGTGGAAGATGTACAGGGCGGGACAGAACGGCTATCGTCTGCTGAATACGGGGATGCTGCTTGGCATTGTACTGGCTGGAGCGGGACAGTTTCTGGGAATCGGGACGCTTTCTTACCTGCATGTCCTGACTGCGGCGGCAGTGCTGATATTCTGTACGGTATTGCAGTGGTGTACGGTGAAAGGCAGAGCAGTGTGCGTGCTTTTGACGCTTGTATTTCTGGGAGTGGCGGCATTGGCCGCGGGTGTGGAACGGAGCGGGATTTTTCTCCAGTCCTGGCTTCGCTGGCTGACGGGTCAGGAGGGATGGGTCGGGGAATGGCACTTGTGGTATGAGCTTTTGCAGGTTGTGACAGTGGCCTTCGCCGGTTATGGCATACAGTTTATCCTGGAACGGTTTCTGGTGATCAGGGTGCTGACGGCGGATCTGGTAATCTCTTACCTGTTGTTCTGCCTGCTGACGGAGTGGGAAGTTCCTGCTGCGGCGGTGGCTTTTTCGCTGTGCTATATCATGGTGGTCTATGCGGAGTGGATACAGCGGGAATGGGATAAGGTAAAAGGCAGAGACCGGAAACGGTATATGCTGTGGATTATGCCTTTTATGGGACTTTATTTTGTGCTGCTGCTGTGTATGCCAACGCCCAGGGAGCCTTACGAGTGGCGGTTTGTGAAGGATACCTGGTCTCAGATCGGTGAGTCTTTGATCGGGCTGAGCCAGAATTTCATGCGGGGCGGCGGAGATGATTTCGATACGACGTTGAGCGGGTTTTCCGGGGATGGCCTGCTGCAGGATGAGCTGCAGGAAAATGACCGGGAGATGATGACGGTGCAGGGGACAGGCAGTCTTGTGACCAATGTGTATCTGACGGGAAAGGTTTATGATACCTTTGACGGAAAGGGGTGGCAGCAGAAATATCATGGGACAGGATTCGGGCCGGCGGAGGACGGTATTCGGGGATTCTGGGATGCGCTGCAGACCCAGGAGGCGGCCAGGCTGTATGAAGCTGCATTGATGAAAGATCAGATTTCTGCGGTCAAGCTGCGGATTCGATATAAATATTTTCGCACGTCCTGTCTGTTCGTCCCTTTGAAGACGAGAGAGGTCCGGATGGAGCGGACCCGGGAATTCTATGCCTGGGACGGGGATAACCTTCTTTTCCGGGAAAAAAGGGGGTACGGTACGACGTATGAGGTCAATTATTATCAGCTCAATGCGGGAGCGGACGTTTTTGACCGCTTTGTGCGGGCGGTGAGCACGGGTGCGGGAGCAGAGGATGTGGCAAAAGACCGGACCGGGGCAGGTGCAGCAGACGCGGACAGGGCAGGCACAGCGAGGGCAGGCAGGGCCGGTACGGATACGGTCGAGGCGGACAGAGGGGCAAAAGACGGATATGGTGCAGGAGCAGGCCGGTTGGCAGACGCGGAGAAACGGCGGCAGCAGATTTACCAGGTGTACACGGAGGACGTGGAGCTTTCGGAAAAGACGTGGCAGTATGTGGAAGCGTTGACGGCGGGGGCACAGGATCCGTTGGAGCGGCTGCGGCGGCTGGAAGCGGAGCTGGAATCTTTTACTTATACGAAGCAGCCGCGCAGACTGCCGGAAGAGATAGAGAGTGGAGGTACATTCCTGGAATATTTTCTGCTGGAGGGCAGGGAGGGGTACTGCACCCATTTTGCTACGGCTTTCGTGCTGCTGGCGAGGGCGCAGGGAATGCCGGCCCGGTATGTGCAGGGGTTTTGCGTGCCGATGAAAAGGGAGGACGAGGTGTCTGTGTATGGCGATATGGCCCATGCCTGGCCGGAAGTTTATTTCGACGGTGTGGGCTGGATTCCTTTCGAGCCTACACCGGGATATGCAGGCCTTCGTTATACGCCCTGGGCGACAGAAGAAGGGAACGGGAGTCTGGCGGTTTCTAACGGGGATGCCGGACGCAGGCCGACAGGGGATGCGGATGCTGTCGCGTCTGCAAAGGAGGAGATTCCGGCTGTGGAGGAAACCCCGGCAGCAGGGGTACAAGCCCTGCGGTTTCCGGCGGTATTTGGTTATGCGGCGCTGGCTGTCTGCGTGACAGGGAGCGGCATTCTGGCGTTGCAGCAGGCGATACGCAGACGGCGTTACCGAAGAATGGATGTGACAGGGCAGTTTCGGATGGAGGTTGCCGTTGTCGTGCGGGCGCTTGGATTTCTCGGGCTGCGCAGGGAAGAGGGAGAGACATTGCAGGAGTTCCGGGAGCGTGCGGTGCGTGGCGGTACGCTGCAGTGTATCAGCGACTATGAAGAGATTCTGTATGGGGAGAAGGCTGCAGAACAGGAGATGCTGCAGACTGCCGTCCGTGAGCGGCAGGAACTGCTGGCGGCGCTGCGGGAGCGGAAGAAGTGGCGGTATGTTCTGTTTTGGTGGATGTTGACGGATGAATGACATAAGGTTATCTGTTCAAATGGATATAATAAATACACACGATTTGGAATGTCAGAAATGTTTGGGTAGAATCTGCTGATTTCCTCATAAAAAAGGATTTTAGGACAATTCTGCAACATTTGGATAGTATGATACATTTAAAACAATGGAGCGGACATGAATACATGAAAAAAATCATTATTGTTGAAGATGATACTTTATTAAATAAAACCCTTGCCTATAATCTTATATCAGATGGTTATGAGGTTGTTTCTGCATATTCGTATTCTATGGCAGTCAGTTTATTAAAGGAAGAATATCATCTTGCTTTGTTAGATGTCAAACTGCCCGATGGAAGCGGGCTTGATTTTTGCAGCAAATTGAAAGAAAAATATCCAGAAACTTACGTTATCTTTTTAACCGCCAATGATAAGGAAAGTGATATGCTAAAGGGGTATGAGGTCGGTGGATCTGACTATATAACAAAACCTTTTTCTGTAGCAGTGCTTTGTAAGAAGATAGCCGCTGTATTTGAAACCATAGAACAGCATCAACCACGCCATGACTTATACGAGGATGGTTTTCTTAAAATTGATTTTTCCGAACAGTGTGCGACACTGGATGGCAATCCTGTTGATTTCACACCAAAGGAATATCGTGCCTTATTCCTGTTTACTAAGAATGACAGGTTGATTTTGACGAAAAGACAGCTTTTGGAAAGATTGTGGGATATTGACGGCGACTTTGTGGATGAACATACACTGACTACTATAATCAGCCGTATCCGTAAAAAAATCGAAGTCGATGGACACAAGTATATTAAAACCGCTTACGGCATGGGTTATCAATGGATTGGTGGTGAACAGAAATGAAACTTCAAAATATATCAATCCGAAAATTTCTACGGTTAGTGATAATGGGGGCAGCTTCTACTTCAGCTTTTTTACTTTTATCTTTTTATTTCTTTACTGACAGCAGCACTCTTGCACTTTATGGATTGCTTCTGACCATTACTTTTTTTGCATGGGGATTTTTTTTCTTGAAGTTCTTTCAAAAAAGGATTTCTGAATTTACAAACAGCTTATGCAGGACGCTTGACGATATGATAAGTGGAAGTGAAAGAGCGTTTACAGATTTGGAAGCGGAAACTTCATTCGCCCGCATTTCACACCGACTGGAACGGCTCTACAATATCATGCAGATAAACCGTCATAAGGTAGAGGAAGAAAAGGCAGAGCTACAGTCCCTTTTGTCAGACATTTCACATCAGACAAAAACACCGATTTCAAATCTTAAAATGATAAACGATACTCTTTTGGCAAGGAGAATGACAGAAGAAAAGCAGAAAGAGTTTCTGCAGGCTGCGGGAAGCCAGCTTGATAAACTGGATTTCCTTATTCAGGCAATGGTAAAGACTTCTCGGCTTGAAACGGGCGTTATTACTTTGGAAAAGAAAAAAGTTCCTTTCACAGACACGCTTACCGCTGCATTAAACAGCGTTCTTGCGCCGCTTGAGAGAAAGCAGATTACTTTGTTTGTGGATTGCCCGGATAATCTGACTTTTTACCATGATAGCCGTTGGACGGCGGAAGCATTATATAATATTTTGGATAATGCGGTGAAATACACCCCTGCTTATGGCAGTATTCGCGTGAACGTGCAGGAATGGGAAATGCATTTTAAGATAGACATTGAAGATACAGGCAGGGGTATTCCTGAAAAAGAACAGGCAGCGATTTTCAAGCGCTTCTATCGGGAGGAAGCAGTACATGATATAGATGGGATAGGCATTGGTCTTTACCTTGCCCGTGAGATTATTACCATGCAGGGCGGCTATATCCGGGTTACTTCCAACGTTGGAAACGGCTCTACGTTTTCCGTCTTCCTGCCAAAAAATAAAATGTCCTGAAATTGAAGCAATTCAAAGAATATTTCCATGACGTTTAGGACATTTCTGCAACATTTCAATTTTATAGTATGCCTGTAAAACAAAGAAAGGCGGTATTCGTATGAGTATCTTACAGACAACAGATTTGAAAAAATATTATGGAGCCGAGCCGAACATTACCCGAGCCCTTGATGGGGTGGCTTTTTCGGTGGAGCAAGGGGAATTTGTGGCGGTGGTCGGCACTTCTGGCAGCGGAAAATCTACCCTGCTGCACATGATGGGGGTCTTGATATTCCGACATCTGGTTCTGTACGCATCAGGGATAAAGAACTTGCAGAAATGAATGATGAACAGCTTACTGTTTTCCGTCGCCGTAACATCGGTTTTATCTTCCAGAACTATAATCTTGTTCCCATTCTGAATGTGTATGAAAATATTGTTCTTCCGGTGGAATTGGATGGCGATATGGTAGACCGGAAATTCATGAATGAGGTTGTTTCCATGTTAGGGTTGGAGGATAAGCTTTATAATATGCCAAACAATCTTTCAGGCGGTCAACAGCAGAGGGTAGCCATTGCCCGTGCGCTTGTCACAAAGCCAGCGATCGTATTGGCGGATGAGCCGACAGGAAATCTTGATAGCCATACCAGTGCTGATGTATTGGGGTTGTTGAAACGTACAGGTAATGAATTTAATCAGACCATTGTAATGATTACCCACAATCAGGAAATAGCGCAGCTTGCCGATCGAATCGTACGAATTGAAGATGGAAAAATTAAGGCATAGGAGGTGGAATAATGACTTTACCATTTGAGAATGATACCAGTCGTGTTATAGATAAAATTGTTTCTGCGCAATTAAAGCATGACAAATTAAAAAAAGGGCTTACTGTTGTTGCCATTGCATTGGCTGCGTTTCTCATGACGGCTGTATTGCTTCTGGTTTCAGGGATTATTAACGTGAATCAGAATGGCGGCAATAGCATTACGGGTTCCTATCATGTTCTCATTTCCGGTATGACAAAAGAACAGTATAAAAAAATATCAACGGATTCACGTATGGAATTGCCAGGGCTGTCCGCTGCTATAGGAAGCATAAAAGTTGGGGAGAACCGTTTGAATATTTCTTACTCAAATAAAGACAGTCTTACCTTAAATGGGTTATCTGTCTCTGAGGGGGAAATGCCTGAAGCAGAAAATGAAATCATAATTGAGGAAGAGTATCTGCTTAGTCAAAAAATAGATGCCGGGATTGGAGATATTATTTCATTGCCTGTTTCTGATGGACAGAAAAAAGTAGATTTTGTCATATCTGGTTATTTGGAAACGGCGGCAAGTGGGACAGAAAGAACTTTATATGCAGCTGTTGTTTCAGAAGAATATTTTGTGGCAATAAACGGATGGGAGAATTTCCCGCCGGCGACCATGTTTCGGATCAAGAAGGATGTTTTATCGAATCATGGAAATATTGAAGATATCGCAGCACAAATAGCCGCAGACGCTGGAATAGAACAGCCGCCATCTGTTAATGAAGCTTTTGTTAAACTCAGTCAGCCTTCTGCGCTGATGATTGCTGCAGCAGTTGTGAGTCTTGCAATTATTATCATGGCAGGCATACTGGTGATTTATTGCATTTTCTATATTTCGATTATCAGTTCAATTAAGAAGTACGGTCAATTACGTACTATTGGCATGACAGCAAAACAGATAAAACGTCTTGTGTTTAAGGAAGGTTCTTCACTTACATTGGCTGCAGTTCCGATTGGACTGATAACAGGAACTCTATTATCTTATGTTTTAGTTCCACAGGGATTCAGAATAAGCAATATGGTGTGGGTTTGTCCGTCAGTTGTAGTCCTGGTCTATATCACAGTGCACTTGTCAATTAGAAAGCCGGCAAAGACAGCATCAACGATTTCGCCTATAGAAGCTTCTCGGTATGAAGCAGATAACAATTTGCACATATATACAAAAAAAAACGCAGGTTATCCACGTATTCTTTAGCGAAAACCCAAATTTTTCGTTACAGGAAAAAGAATATGTTGACGATAAGTTCCCTTATCTTGACAGGGGTATTGCTATTGGGGCTGTCATCTGTCCTTTCCTCTGTAGATGCGGGGGAGATGTCTTTATCTGGTTTTACAAGAGGGCAGTTTGTTATAGGATTTACGAATCAGGAACTGCGTGAAAATGCTTTGGAGAAGATTCAAACAGAAAGCCCGTTTACAGATGAAATATATAATGCGTTAGCCAATGTTTCCGGTGTAACAGAAATTGCAGATGATTGGCATCTCCCTGTAGCTGTCGATTTAAAGGAAGCAGAGTCGGATACAGAAATTGTGGGATTTGTACAGGATGATATGGAATTAATAAAGAATTGTGTTTCAGACGGGAGAATTCCTGATTATGAGAAATTAGTATCGCAAAATCAGCTTATTATTGGCAGACCAAATGATTTTGAAGAAATTTTCAGTGTACAGCCAGAGGTCGGTGCATCTGTCACATTAAAGGTTTTTGACGGAAATCACAGTGAGGATATGCAATTTGAGATAGCGGCAATTCTTGATGAAAATAAAATTGGAAACAATGGAGATAAGATTGATATGTTATTGCTGCCAGTTGATTCTATGAGAAAAATTGCAAACAGTAATTTAACGTATCAATATGTAATCCGTGTCGGGGATGATTTTGAACAACAGGCGGAAAAAGAAATAGAACAGATTTTAGCAGAAAATCCACGTTTGGATGTTGTCACTCTTTCGGCGGCTATCGCGCAAAACGAAAATTTCCTGCAGGGGACAAAATTTGCTCTTGCAGCTGCAATCATATTCATAGGTTGTTTTTCAGTAATAAATTTACTGAATACTATAATGACTGGTATCGTAACAAGGCGTAAAGAGTTTGCACTTATGTACTCTGTAGGAATGTCAAAAAAGCAGCTTTCCTCAATGCTGCATTATGAAGGTCTGATTGTGGTATCTATCGGACTTGTCTTATCACTCGCTATTGGCGGTGGTATCGGATATGCTGTTTGCATTTATCTGAAAAGCAGCCTGATGAGCTATTTGAATTATCAGTTTCCGTCAGGTGTTGCCGGTCTTTACTGTATCATTGTCATTTTGTGTAGCGTTACTATTACAGAAGCGGCATTAAAATCTCAAAATAAATTGTCGGTGATAGAGTTATTAAGATGATATTTTCTTATAGGAAGAGAATGTCCTCCATTGCTGCAGATCCGGGATGCTTATCCCCAAAAGATCACTGCCCGAACACGGCGTCTGTCATTTTATGACAGACGCGTCCGGTCTAACTAACCTAATCCCTTACGTCTAAAATCTTCTTCTCATAGATTTTTCCATGTGACCTGCAAATTTTCTTATATCCGGATAATTTTCGTAAGCCGCTTTTAGCTTGTCCATGAAAATTCTGCCAAACCGTTCACAGATTTACTGAATGGCTGCTTGGGGGATTCAATAGACAATACGTATACCTTGCGATTCAAGACAATGTAAAAAGTGCCGAAAAAGGACTGTAAAAAAGAAGAAACTTGTAAAAAAGCAACAAATGTTTAAAATGTGCAATTGCTCTTCTGTATTATCTGTTAGTACAATTAACTTGTAAATTGAAATTTGTTTCTTACAGAAGGAGAGGGTAGGATGAAGAAAAAAAGAGTACTCAGTATTTTGATGGTGCAGTCGCTTATCCTGGCAAGTCTTGCAGGTTGTGGAGGAAAGGCGGCCGGAGATGGCGCACCCGCGGCATCAACGGAGAGCAGTGAGGCGGAAACAGAGAAAAGCGGTGAGACGGCAACAGCGGAAACGGATGGCGCCGACGATCAGGGGGCGGCACAGGAGAGTGCGGATCCCTTCGGAAAATATGAGGATGGACTCGAGATTCATTTTGCAAGGCAGGTGGACGAAAATATGTATGACAATGCGCTTGCAAATCTTCCGGGACAGTCTGTGGAAGAGAACATGTGGCTGGACACATATAAGGAAGAGATCGGGGTTCAGGTAGTTTATGACTGGTATGTAAAAGGCAGGACAGAGTATGAGCAGAAGGTGAACGTGACCATAGCCAGCGGAGAACTGCCGGACGTGATGGAAGTTACTGCTTCTCAGATGATGCAGCTTGCCGATGCAGGACTGATCTGGGATATGACGGAGGTTTTTGATACCTATGCATCAGACTTTACGAAAAGCGTGATGATGCAGGAGGGGGACACCGCTTTTGTTGCAGCGCAGAAGGACGGCATGCTGTGCGGCATACCGGAATCCGCCGGTGCCAGCGATTCCGTCGACCTGATGTGGATTCGTCAGGACTGGCTTGAGAACCTGGGATTATCTCAGCCTAAGACAATAGACGAACTGATCAACGTGATCGAGAAGTTTACGACGGATGATCCTGACGGAAACGGTGTCGATGACACATACGGCCTCGGTGTGACGGGTTCTCCTAACGTTCTTACAAGGAATTACGGAAGTCTGGTCGGTTTCTTCGACGCATTCGGCGCGCATCCGACGATCTGGGTAGAGAAGGACGGCGAGCTGGTATACGGCGGAATTCAGCCGGAATGTAAGGAAGCGCTGGTTAAACTGCAGGAGCTGTATAAAAAGGGCTGTATCGATCCGGAGTTTGGCGTTATGGATTCTTCCAAGGCCGGTGAGACTGCAGCGGCAGGAAAGTGCGGCGTGACTTATGGACAGCAGTGGCTGCCGCTTGTTTACTTCCATTCCAATTACAGTCTTGACAACAATGCGCTGTGGACGGCTTATGAACCGGTGTCCGTCAGTGGGGATCCGGCGGAGGTTTCCGCAGAAGTGGGTGTTTCCAGATGGCTTGTCGTAAATAAGAATTTCGAGCATCCGGAAGCGGTTGTGAAGATGGCGAATGTGTTTATCGAAAAGTGCTGGGGTGAAACGGGAGATAACGGTAAATATTATGCTCCGCCGGAAGCAGAGAGTATCTGGAAATTATCACCGGTACAGACGCAAATGCCTCTGAAGAACGTAATGGCGTTCCGGGACATCGAAGCGGCCAAAGCAAGTGACGCCACAGATTCCTTAAACGGAGAGGCAAAGTCTATCTGGGATAAGCTGGACAGATTTTATTCGGGAGAAGGCACCAGTATGGAGTGGGGCTGGGAGAGAATCTACGGACCGGATCCGAGTTCCTATTCGGCCATTGATCGTATGATCTCGGAAGACAGAATCTATATCAATCGATTTTCAGGAGCACCTACCGAGACCATGACCGAGAAAATGTCTACACTGGAATCCATGCGGGACGAAACTTTCACCAAGATCATTATGGGTGAGTCTCCGATCGAAGAGTTTGATGCCTTTGTGGAGAGTTTCAACAAATTAGGCGGAGAGCAGATCACGGCAGAAGTGAATGAGTGGTATGCTACAGCGAAGTAACAGCAGAAGGATACGACGGAAAATTGTTACAGGTAATAGAATTTATGGCGCAGGGGCAGTTATTTCTGCCCTTGCGCTGGTCAGTCAAAGAGATTAATTGTCGGAAGGGAGGGCAAAATGAAAAAAGAGAAGATGCAGAGAAGACAGATCAGATTGAAAAAGGAACTTCCGTTTCATATCATGTTGTTGCCGGGTGTGCTTATGACTTTTATATTCAGTTATATTCCCATGGCCGGGATGGTCATTGCTTTTCAGAAGTTTATACCGGCCAAGGGTCTGTTCGGGGATCAGAAATGGATCGGATTTGAGAACTTTACATATCTGTTTAACATGCCGGGAGCGCTTGCGGCGTTGAGGAATACGATCAGTATTGCGTTTTGGAAGATTATCCTCTCGCTGGTGGTGCCGATCATAGTGGCGATCCTTTTGAATGAGGTGCGGTCATCCAAATTCCGCAGGACGGTTCAGACGGCGATCTACCTGCCCTATTTCCTGTCCTGGGTTATTTTCAGTGGTGTGCTGCTTGATATTCTGTCACCATCCAGTGGTATTGTAAATGGGTTTTTGAATATGCTGGGGCTGGATTCGATCTTCTTTTTGGGGGATAACAGATATTTTCAGGCAACGATCATCTGGACAGATATCTGGAAAGGGTTCGGATTTGGGACTATCGTCTATCTGGCAGCCATTACGGGGATCGATCAGAGTCTTTATGAGGCGGCGACGATGGACGGTGCGGGCCGGTTCCGCAAGATGTGGCATATTACACTGCCGGGCATGAGGATGATCATTGTATTGATGGCGGTATTGTCCCTGGGTAATATTCTGAATGCCGGATTCGATCAAATCTGGAATCTGATCAGCCCGCAGGTGTATGAGACGGGAGATGTTATCGATACGTTTATTTATCGAATCGGTATGATAGATGCACAGTTTGGTCCGGCCACGGCGATGGGTGTCTTTAAGTCGGCCGTATCCTGTTTCTTTATTTCCGTATCTTATTATCTGGCATATAAACTGTTTGATTACAGAGTTTTCTAGGAGGTGCAGAATGGCGAAAAAGGAACCTCAAACAAATAAAATCAGGATGTCTGCAGCGGACAGGGTTTTCCATGTATGTAATACGATATTCCTGATCGCGCTGGCTCTGGTCTGCATTCTGCCGATCATTAATATTCTGGCCATATCGTTGAGTGGCAATGCCTCGGTGACGGCAGGACTGGTCACGCTCTGGCCGGTTGATTTTACGATCAATTCCTACAAGTATGTAGCGATGAGAGTCGATTTCTGGCGGTCCATGGGTGTATCGCTTCTCAGATGCGCACTGGGAGTTTCCATCAATGTTTTTATGTGTGTGATCACGGCTTATCCACTGTCCAAGAGCACGCACAGATTTAAAGCCAGAACGGCCTATGCCTGGTTTTTCTTTCTGACCATGTTGTTAAACGGCGGTCTGATTCCGTGGTTTATGACGATCAAGAGTCTGAATCTTCTGGGAACAATATGGGCGCTGGTGCTTCCGGGGGCGGTACCGGTATTCAGCGTTGTTCTGATGCTGAATTTCTTCCGGGGAATTCCGGAGGAACTGGAAGAGGCGGCGGTGATGGACGGAGCCGGGCAGTGGACGATCATGTCAAAGATTTATGTGCCGCTTTCCAAGGCGTCTATGGCGACGATCTGTCTGTTTTCCATCGTGCACCACTGGAATTCCTGGTTTGACGGTATCATTCTGATGAACAGGCCGACCCAGTATCCGCTGCAGAGTTATCTGCAGACGATCGTGATCCAGTCAAGCTTAACGTCCGGTTCTTCCATAGATTGGGAGACACTGGTCTCCGTCTCTGACCGGACCATAAAATGCTCACAGATCTTCCTGTCCATCATTCCGATCATGCTGGTATATCCCTTTTTACAGAAATATTTCGTAAAGGGTATGGTACTTGGCTCTGTGAAAGGATAATGACAGTAATGAAAATGATCTTCAGGTTAAAAACATCCCGCAAGGTATTAGGATCGGTCATTTTCGTATGCATTGGCTTCTACGTGATGGGAATCCTGGGAAATGCATACAGCCGACATATTCTGCTGGAACAGATGCTTGGCAGTCTGGATGCCCAGGCTGCCTATATGCAAAGCCGGATGGAACAGGATATTGACAGTCTGTTAAAGATTCAGAATACGGTGCTTATTGATCTGAATACTTCAAAGCTCAATGTTTTGTGGGGCGGAGCCGGCAATTATGAGAATACGCTGCTGATCAAAAGAATATCCGGGCGGCTTTCTGAGATCAAAGAAATGTACACGATCGTAGATAAGGCGGAAATGTATTATCCGCGTAAGGGAATTGTGATCAGCGATTCGCAGCCGATCATGCGGCATTATGAAGGGGATAACTATTATGATTACCGGATGATCAATGCAGATGAGGAGGAGGGGATCGTATTTACCTCTTATTTTCCTGTGCAGGCGTTGAAAGGAGAGGGAAAAAATGCGGCTTATTACTGCCGGATCACGTTGTCGCCGGAGTCTTTGAACCATACACTGAACGACATGCTGGGAGAAGGGGAGGAAAGCATCTACCTTCTCTCGGAAGAAGGGAATATGCTGTCCGGTTCCGGCGGGAATTTCGTGGAGACGGAGGCGGATACGGTCAGATTGGAAGCGGTAAGGGCGTATCTGGCGGAGCATAAGGATGCACAGTCTTTCAGAGTGCGGGGTGAGGAACTGGGTTCCTGCATCTACAGTGCGAGAACAGGGATATGGATCGTTTACTTTTGTCCGGACAGTGTGATCAGCAGGTCGTTGTCCTTCTTTTTGCTGCTGAATGCAGGATTGACCTTGTTAGTCATTGTTCTTTTCCTGTCTTATACGTTCTATGTGGAGCGCAAACTGGTAAAACCTATGGACAGGATCATCGATGCGATGGAGGACAGGAACAACCATTATTTTATCGAAGAAGATGAAACGGATGAGTTGGCAGTGATTTATAAGAGATATAACCAGGTTATTTCGCATGTGGAGGAACTGAGCAGAGAAAATATGGAAATGAAATACCAGGCGCGGCTGGCGGAGTTTCGGCAGCTGCAATACCAGATCCGGCCTCATTTTCTGTACAACAGTATCTTTATGATCTATCGGATGGCGCGCGCGGAGGAGAATGAGACGATTGCTTCTTTCGCCAGGCATTTGTCTAAATATTATCAATATATAACAAGAACGAATGACTGCTTTGTCAGTTTAGAGCAGGAAATTGAGCATATCAATGATTACCTGGAGATTCAGAAGGCGCGCTTCGGAGAACGGATTCATGTGTTTATGGAGCCGGTACCGGATCAGGCGAAAGATTTAAAGATTATTCCCCTGATCCTGCAGCCATTAGTGGAAAATGCTTATGAACATGGCATGAAGAACTGTCTGGAAGGGGGTATGATCAGGATAAGGACAGACTATCAGGACGGTTATTTCAGCTTTTGTGTTGAAGATAACGGGGATGGCCTGAAAGAAGATGAATTGATGGAATTGAAGCGAAAGATTAGTATAGAAGAGATCAATTCGGAAGAAATACACGGCCTTGCCAATACGAATGCCAGAATCAGGAGATGGTATAAAGGAAAAAGCGGCCTTTATGTGGACAACCGGGAGGACGGCGGATTTTTGGCGTTGGTAAATATATTAGTGGAGGATATCTATGTACAATCTTCTGGTGGTGGATGATGAACCCTTTATTCTGGAATCTCTTGGGCGTATGCTGGAGAAGGAATGTCAGGAGAAATTTTTTGTCTATAAAGCGGCTTCCGCGGCCCTGGCGCTGGATATTTTTGAGAATCACAGGATTGATATGCTGATCACGGATATCTGCATGCCGGGAATGGATGGTTTTGAACTGCTGAATATTATTGAGACGGTCTGGCCTGACTGCGTCGCTGTCTTTCTGACGGGACAGTCAGAGTTTGAATATGCCCAGAAAGCAGTCCATACGAAGGCTATGGAATTCGTGCTGAAAATGGATGGCGACGAAGCAATTCTGGAAGCCGTCAATAAGGGGTATGAGAAACTGGAACAGCTGTATGAAGAAAAAAGAAGACTTGTGGAACGGCAGGACCGCCGGAAAGAGGTTTTGCCGCTGCTGAAAAGGGACTGCATCAGGGAGCTGATCTTTAATGAAAAATGGGAAGGGAAGAGAAGGCAGTATTTTACGGAGCGGATGTCGATGATCAATGAAAGGTTTGTCTGTGAACGGAATTTTCTGTTGACGGCGGTTTTCTTTGAATCGCATGATGATCTGCTGACGGAAAACGATATGCTCAAAACGATTGAGTCCGTTCTGGCGCCGGCTTTCCGGACGGTGAGTTCGCTTGTGACAGTGAATACAGGAATCCTTCTGGCGCAGGATGAAGAGAATAAGGCGGCGAAATTAAAGGGCTTTCTGGAAATTGCAAAAAAGGTCTGTGAGAAATCAGGACAGTGTTCTCCTTTGGTATGTGTGTATGACGGCATCGTCAATCTGGATAAGGCGGCGGATGCCTTTTCCGTGCTGCAGTATTCCAGATTTGAGATTGATGATACGGAGGGTATCCAACTTTGCGGAGAAGAGAAATTTTCGTACTATACGTGGAACGAAGGAGCTGCTATTGTAGGAGTAATAGACACGGAAAGGCTGGAAGAGAGTCTGTCCAATGCCGATCCCGAGGTGTTCTTTGCACTGCTGAATGAAATCAAGAATAAATACTGCAAAAGCGTACGGTTTACAAAAGCCTCTGTTTTTCTTGTATGTGCGTCCATCCTTCTGCAGGCGCTTTTAAATAATCTGCCCAAAGAAAGCGATGTCTGTGGGCAGTTTGATATCCGCAAACTGACGAATTATGATCTCCATAAGGGATTTTATGATGCGATGAACTTTCTGGAGACGGTGGCGGATCATTATTTCAGGCTGCGTCAGAATGTGAAGACAGATGTGAAAAGCCAGATTGTGCACCAGGTCAATACCTTTATTCTGGAACATATCTCGGAGGATCTGTCGATGGTCAGACTGGGAGAGTTGGTGGGGCTGCATCCGGTATATCTGTCAAGGATCTATAAAGAGATAACAGGTACGCTGCCCGGAAAGTATATTATGATGCAGCGGGTGAATGAGGCGAAGCGTCTTTTGACGGATTCCAGGATGCCGATCCAGACGATCGCAGAGCGGACAGGTTTGAATACGGCCTCTTATTTCAGTCATTATATTAAGAAGCATACAGGGTTTACACCACAGGAGATCAGAAACGGGGCACAGTAAATAGTTTAATGGTTTATGGAAGCGGATGTTGTATGAGGTTCCGGATCGGTGCGAAGAACAGGAAGGCCTGCTGTTCAACCAGGAATTGGACTCAGCGAAAATCGCTTCGGAATGGAGGAAAACGGATGGAAGTGAAATTTGGGGAATACTGCGCCTGTTTTGCGGCGGGCGGCGTACAGCTTAAGAGAGAAGGACGGCTGTTGTACTATAATAAGCGGCCGCTCTACGTACTCGTGAAGACTGCCGAGGCGATCACGGCCTTTTATGATGCTCCGTACAGAGGAATAACATTGGAGGAAGGAAAGGTGTGTGGCAGGGGAACGGTGGACACAGCGGTGGGTTCCAGGCTTTCTTTTGCAGATACGTATGAGCCGGCGGGCGAGGGGCTGAAGATCTCAAGAAAGGTACGGGTGGAGCAGGCCGGAGACGATCTGGGGTTTGCCACGAAGCTGTCTTTCACGATGAAAGCGTCCTCAGAGTATACAGATTACCAGTATTTTGCACCGGGCGTGTGGTATCTGCAGAATGAGTATGCACCGCCGTGGGCAATCGGGAAGGGACTGGACGCGGAGTATTTCTGGCGATTCGAGACCCGGTACGCGCTGCCGCTGTTCGCCATGCAGAGCAATGCATCGGGAGAGATGATCTCACTGTCCCGCTTCGCAGCGGATGTGACGCTTCGCAATCTGGATATTGTCATGTCGGAGACGACGGTGGATCCTTCTTTTACGATCGCGTCCATCGGCATGAGCCGTCCGGAAGACAGGACGCTCAATTATCTGTACTATGGGTATGCCGTGCGCAGGGAGACCGACACGGTAAGCGACGGCCTTTCGATTGACTATGTTTATCCGGGAACGGAGAGCGAGATTCCCCGGGATGATTTCTACGCCTCCATAGATTTCGGGATACGTTCCAGACGGACCGGTTACGTATTCCACCCCATGAAGGAAGGATTTGCGCAGGAGTATGCGGTTGCCGTGGATCTGGGACAGTATGACGGCTTTCAGCCGATGATGCGGTCGATCTGGAGGCGGACTTATGAGCGTATGCGCGACCGGCTGTTTGCGGTGGATAACGAACAGCATTACAGGAATTGTATGTATTTCCTGCGGGAACTGACCCGCAGGTATGGGGAATCTTACGGTCTGCCTTTTGCGGCGCAGCTGCCGCATATGGATGCAAATTCGGTGTCCTTCCAGTTCGGTTTCGTCGGACAGCAGCCGGGGATCGGGTATCAGCTGCTGCGCTACGGAGATCTGTATCAGGATCGGGAAGCCTGGGAGAAGGGCAGGGGGATTCTGGATTTCTGGGTGCAAAATGCCATGACCAAAAGCGGTGCGCCTGCGGTGTGCTATCACCCTGCGATCGGCGGCTGGGAACCGTATCCGTTCTGGACGAGAATGATCGCCGATGGGATGGAGGCGATCCTGGACGGCTGGCTGTATCTGCATAAAAAAGGCACGGAGGAAGATGCATGGCTTGCCTTTTGTAAGAAAACGGCGGACTGGTACGTGCGTATTCAGAATGAGGACGGCAGTTACTACCGTTCCTATAAGGCGGATGGCTCCGTGAATATGGATTCCAAGGCCAATACACCCAGCCCGATCCGCTTCCTGATCCAGATGTATCTGGTGACGGGAGATGCGTCCTATAGGCAGGCGGCAGTGCGGGCCGGAGCGTGGGCATATGAGAACCAGCATCAGAAGATGGAGTACAGAGGCGGCACCTGCGACAATCTGGATGTCACCGACAAGGAGGCGGGGATCTATGCACTTTTCGGATTTCTGGCCCTCTATGACCTGACGGCGGATAAGAAGTGGCTGGAGGCCGCGGTGTCAGCGGCGGATTACACGGAAACCTGGACCTATGCGTGGACATTTCCGGTGGTGGCTCCGCAGCCGGTACACCCCTTCAACCACTATTCGATCAGCGGACAGAGCATCATAACGCTTGGCGGCGGTGCGGATGTTTATATGGCGGCCTGCTCCTACACCTATTACAGACTGTATCTGCTGACCGGGGATGCACATTACAGAGACTTTGCAGAGTTTATCCACAACAATACCAGACAGTCCAACGATGTGGACGGCAGCGTAGGCTACCGTTACAGGGGGCTTGGGCACGAGAGCGGTAATTTCGCCCTGCAGGTGCTGGATTCCCACTATCACTGGCTGCCATGGTGTACATTCGTGGAGATCGATCCGGTCTCGCGGCTCTATGACACCTTCGGCGTCTATGAGATTGCGGACGCCGAACGGCTGAGTATGGAGGAGCGGCAGAAAAGGAACAGGATATATGAAAACTACTGTGTAAATCCGGTGTAAGAGCAGGATGTGGGAGCGGGACGGGAGTTACCGGTTTTCGGAGATAAACGAAGCGTATTTCGACCGGGCGGAAGAGATGCTTTCGGTGATGAAAGAATATGATATGATCCCTTTTGAAAAGGTGGGGCCCCTTGCGGCATATATGGTGGAGCGGTTTGCAAAATATGGCCCGATCTATTCTGTATCCGGGGATACGGGGGGTGAGACAGAGCAGGTGGTCAGGTACTATCTGGGGATTCTTGACGTACTGCATGAAAAGGATCCCCAGGGACTGACGACGCTGCATCTGCTGTATGCCTTTGCCTTCTGGTTCCTGATCGGATTCGGGCTTGTCGGTTATCTTTGTTCCGGATTGTTTCTGCGGGCGTTTCGGCGGTTTACGAGGCGGGAGGATCTGGAGGATACTGAACAGAACGTATGATAACAAGCGGAAAAATCTCTTGCAACAAAGTAAAAGTGCGGTATAATGAAAGAATAAGTGTGTTATATTAAGGAAAACAGAGAAAAAATCGCGGGGTGATTGCTGTGTTAATGAGATTTTCCATATCGAATTTCATGTCATTTGGGTACAGAACAAATGAAAAAGGAGAGAGCGTACCAGTGGAGTATCATCTCTACGCAGGGCGATCAGAACAGCATAAGGAAAGAATTGTTGTCTGTGGAGAAAGAAAAGTGTTAAAGTTTTCTTCTATTTATGGGGCAAATGCATCCGGTAAGACCAATCTGATCAGAGCGATAGATACCGGAAGGAGGATTGTGTTAGGTACAATGGAGAATGGGGCCTTCCATGACAGGTTCTGCAGAAGTGATCCGTCTAATGTGGACAAACCGACTCTGTTTGAATACGAATTTACAATAGGAGAGAGATGTTTTGCCTATGGATTTACTGTGAACCTGGAAAGAAACAAGGTTCTTTCAGAATGGTTGTATGAGATGAAGAATGCAGAGGAACAGGTTATTTTCGAAAGGCTGACAGAGGATGAGCAGTATTATTTTGACGAGAAGATGTTTCGGCAGGAAGACAACAAAGAACAATTTCACTTTTTTATAAAAGATGCAAACCGTATAGATACTACTTTGCTTTTATATGAAATAAACAGACGAAGAATGGCAGAGGATGATTTTGATATTTTTTACAGAGTATTTGGGTGGTTTAAAGAAAAACTGATCGTAATTTATCCGGAAACCAAAACAGGAGCAAGCTATTTCCTTTTTGACAGTGATAATAACAGGCTGGTGGATATATTAAAATATCTGGATACCGGAATAACGGATTACAGCATGCGGGTCATGAATGAAGCCGCATTCAGAGAGTACTTCCCGGATGAAACTTTAGCTGACAAAATATTACATCATTCAGATATTGATACCAGATTTAGTACGAAAGGCATTCTTAATTTTGGCAAAACGCTGTTTGAACTGGATTATGGCGAAAACGGGGTGAAAAGAATTGCAAAATTAATGTTTCAGCATGGAGAAGATGGCGGCAGCTACGAATATGGGGAAGAATCAGACGGAACGCAGAGACTGATTGAATTGCTGGATGTGATCTTAAATGATGACGGGGATAAGGTTTTTGTGATTGATGAATTGGACCGCAGTCTTCACCCTCAGATGACTATTAAATTTGTAGAAACTTTTCTTGGGTTTTCCCTGAAAAAACATACCCAGCTGATCATTACGACACATGAGTCAAATTTGATGGACTTGAACATCCTGCGAAGGGATGAGATATGGTTTGCGGAGAAAAATCAGAATAACCAGACAGATTTATATACGCTGGAGAAATTTAAAATCCGATATGATAAGGTTGTGTCGAAAGATTATCTGGCCGGGAGGTATGGTGCGGTTCCTGTATTCAGGGATTTTGAATATGTATGGGGAGGAAGCCGGCATGAAAAAACTGAACCTGAGAAACCCTAAGACATTTGATTATACAAAGGAAGCGGGAGCAACACCGCCGAGAATCAGGTTTTATTGTGTATCCGAAGGCGCTACAGAAGAATCTTACTTTTTTGGTGTTCGAAATAACCGGAAAGAACTGCATATTAAGAATGATGTTTATATAGAAGTGGTTGAGAAACAGGAAGGTCAGGAGACATTAAGCCATCCCATGCAGCTGGTGCATGCCTGTTTACTGCATATGGGACATATTGATGACAACGGTGATCCGGTGCCGGAAAACAGACGGCAGGAGTATTGTAAATGGGAAAATTTTGATGAGAAGATAGACAGGGTATGTGTTATTTTTGACAGAGATTACAGAAATCTGGAAGGATCGATCGGAACGATCTTTGAAATCTGTAATAACCATGGGATCAAAATAGTGATGTCCAATCCTAATTTTGAATTGTGGCTGTTGATGCATTTTCCAAATATAAGGCAATATACGCCGCAGATGCTTTTGGAAAATAAGAAGAATCTGCGGCATCAGTTGTTTAAAGATGCATCGTCAAATAAAAAATATCTTGAAATTCTGGTTTCGCAAAATGCAGAGGGTTATTCAAAAGGGAGCAAATTGGTATTTGAAAGGTTTTTGCGGCTTATAGATACTGCAGTTGAACAGGCTGAACTATATTGTGAAGATTCGGCCAGGTTAATGGAAGAACTGGGAACTGCGATGGGTAAGCTGATAGAAGAAATGCGATCATAGGGATGGTATTACATTGCAAAATCCTGTACAATGTTAATAAAGCGCTGCCGGCAGGCTGTACATACAGTCAGGCGGCGATCAACAGATCAGGAGGGTAAGACTATGTTGTGTGTGAAAAACGGAATGGTCCACGACGCCATTCATGAGGTGGCCTATCAGGCTGACATTCTGGTGGAGGATGGCAGGATCAAAGCGATCGGCGAACATCTGGAGACAGAAGAAGGCGTGCAGATCGTAGAGGCAGAGGGGCATCATGTGTATCCCGGTTTCGTGGAAGCTCACGGGCACATCGGGCTGGACGGTTATGGAATCGGTTATGAGGGGATGGATTACAACGAGCTGAATGATATCGTCAGTCCCCAGCTGCGGGGCATCGACGGTGTGAAGCCCATGGACGCCGCATTTCCCAAGGCGGCGGAGGCCGGTGTGACCTGTGTCTGCGTAGGACCGGGCAGCGCCAATGTGCTGGGCGGCACCTTCGTTACCATCAAGACGGTGGGCAGAAGAGTGGAGGACATGGTGGTGCGTGACAACGTGGCCATGAAGTGCGCCTTTGGTGAGAATCCCAAGAGAGTTTACCGGGAGAAGAAAGATTCCAGCCGCATGAGCACGGCAGCCCTGCTTCGGGAGACGTTGTTCAAGACAAGGGAGTATCTGGAGAAAAAAGAGGCGGCAGGCGACGATCCGACGAAGAAGCCGGCCTTTGACATGAAGCTGGAGGCCCTGATCCCGGTGATCAAAGGAGAAATGCCGTTAAAAGCCCATGCCCATGCGGCGGAGGATATTTTTACGGCTCTTCGTATTGCCAGAGAGTTCGGTGTAAAGATCACGCTGGAGCATGTGACGGAAGGGCATCTGATCGTGGAAGAGCTGGCGAAGGAGAACGTGCCGCTGGCGGTAGGACCGACGCTCACCAGCGCATCCAAATACGAACTTCGCAACAAGAGCTGGACGACACCGGGTGTGCTGGCGGCTGCCGGCTGTCAGGTTTCCATCATCACAGACTCGCCGGTGATTCCGCAGGAATATCTTCCGTTGTGCGCGGGACTGGCGGTGCAGGCGGGCATGGATCCCTTTGCGGCGCTGCAGGCGATCACCATCAACCCGGCCAGACATGCGGGGATTGCGGACCGGGTAGGTTCGATTGAAGTCGGCAAGGATGCGGATCTGGTCATCACGGACGGCTGTCCTTTTGAGGTGTCAACGAAGGTCAGACATGTGTTTATTGAAGGGAAAGAAGTACAGTAAGTTTTCCTTGACGGCCTGACCGTGCAGGTGTATGATAATTTCAACAAGAGTAATCGATGAAACGTGCGTTCGCACATTCTGGCAGTTTCTGCCGCTTTACTCACAACCATAATTGAACAGCGGCAGGAACTGTTGTCAGAAAGAACAGGGTGACAATAGAAATTCTCTGCCGGAACAGGAAGGAGAATTTTCATGGAGCATGTTTTGATTGGAGGAAATGAACTGTTTATGACCGCGGGTGGAAAGAAAAGTTATACGGTGGAGGATATTGAAAGGCTTCCGGAAGGGGAGCGGGAGTACTGGATCGTCGACCCTGTGCAGAAGAGTGTCACAGTATATGGGCTGGAGAAAGAGGAAGGACCAGCGCTGCATTCCTTTTCCACAAAGGTAAAGGCAGGGATTTATGAGGATCTGGTGTTGGATTTCGGGGAATATGGAGCATGAGTGAGTATTACTGGAACTTTGCAGGGTAAAATAAAATTTTCAGTGAATTTCAATTGAGTATACGATGAAAAGACATTATAGTAGTGATGTGGGGGAATTTTTCAGAAAGAATACTTTGGAATAAATTCTTAAGGAGGGACAGTATGGCAAAATACATAATGGCACTGGATGCGGGGACCACCAGCAACCGCTGCATTCTGTTTAACGAACAGGGGGATATGTGCAGCGTGGCGCAAAAGGAGTTTACGCAGTATTTTCCGAAACCGGGATGGGTGGAGCATGACGCGGATGAGATCTGGTCGACACAGTACGAGGTGGCGGGACAGGCGATGGCGAACATCAATGCCACGGCGGCGGATATTGCGGCGATCGGAATCACGAACCAGCGGGAGACGGTGGTGGTATGGGATAAGAAGACGGGAAGACCGATCCACAATGCCATCGTGTGGCAGTGCCGCCGCACATCGGAGTATGCAGACAGCCTGAAGGAGAAGGGGCTGACGGATAAATTCAGGGAAAAGACGGGGCTTGTCATCGACGCCTATTTCTCGGCGACGAAGATTAAATGGATCCTGGACAATGTGGAGGGCGCCAGAGAGAAGGCGGAGGCCGGAGAGCTGCTGTTCGGCACGGTGGAGACGTGGCTGATCTGGAAGCTGACGAAGGGCGGCGTCCATGTGACGGATTATTCCAATGCCTCCCGCACCATGCTTTTTAATATCAATACATTAGAGTGGGACGACGAGATCCTGCAGGAGTTACAGATTCCGAAAATCATGCTGCCGGAGGTGAAACCTTCCAGCTGCATTTACGGCGAGGCGGACCCGGGCTTTTTCGGTGGGCCGATTCCTATCGGCGGTGCGGCGGGAGACCAGCAGGCGGCGTTGTTCGGTCAGACCTGTTTTAAGCCGGGCGAGGCGAAGAATACTTACGGGACGGGATGTTTCCTGCTGATGAATACGGGGGAAAAGCCGGTCTTTTCCCGCAACGGTCTGGTGACGACCATCGCCTGGGGGCTGGACGGCAAGGTCACGTATGCGCTGGAAGGTTCCATCTTCGTGGCGGGGGCGGCCATCCAGTGGCTGCGGGACGAGATGCGCCTGATCGATTCGGCCCAGGATTCGGAGTATATGGCGAAGAAGGTGACGGATACGAACGGCTGTTATGTGGTGCCTGCCTTTACGGGGCTGGGTGCGCCGCACTGGGACCAGTATGCCAGAGGAACGATCGTGGGTATCACCCGCGGCGTCAACAAATATCATATCATCAGGGCCACACTGGATTCGCTGGCTTATCAGGTTAATGATGTGCTGGCGGCGATGGAGGCGGATTCCGCCATCAAGCTGTCGGCGCTTAAGGTGGACGGCGGCGCCAGTGCCAATAATTTCCTGATGCAGCAGCAGGCGAACATCAGCGGCGCGCCGGTGAACCGCCCGAAGTGTGTGGAGACTACGGCCATGGGAGCGGCCTATCTGGCCGGGCTGGCAGTGGGCTACTGGGCGGACAAGGAAGATGTGGTGAAGAACTGGGCCATCGACAGGGAGTTCGTGCCGGAGATTCCGGAAGAAGAGCGGCAGGCTATGGTGAAGGGCTGGAGCAGGGCCGTCAAATGCGCCTATGGCTGGGAGAAAGTTGAATAAATTCTCTGATGAGCGATGATCCAACCAGGAATTTGTGACGCTTCGGAATGGAGGAAAAGATGACCTGCTTTTCTGATATGGCAGGTGAATAATAAGACAGATTGGAGCTAAGAGAGATATGTATGACGTAATCATTATCGGCGCCGGTGTGTCCGGCTGTGCCGCGGCGCGGGAGCTTTCCAGATACAGGGCACGGGTATGTGTGCTGGAAAAGGCGGAAGACGTATGCTGCGGTACGTCGAAGGCAAACAGTGCGATCGCACATGCCGGTTACGACGCCCCCACGGGGTCCCTGATGGCGAAACTGAACGTGCAGGGCAATCAGATGATGGAACAGCTGTCAAAGGAGCTGGATTTCGAATTCCAAAGGATCGGCTCGCTGGTGATCTGCCGGGATGTGGAAGATCTGCCGAACCTGCAGGCGCTCTATGACAGAGGCGCAGCCAATGGCGTAACGGGACTGCGCATAGTGGAGAAAGAAGAGCTGCGACAGATGGAACCGAATATTTCGGACGATGCGGTGGCGGCCTTGTATGCTCCCACGGCGGGGATCGTCTGTCCTTTTGGCATGAATATCGCGTTTGCGGAGAATGCGGCGGTCAACGGGGTGGAGTTTCGGTTTGACACCGAAGTACAGGGTATCAGGAAGACGGAAAGTGGCTGGCTGCTCGAGACGAATCGGGGGCAGTTCGAGGCGAAATGCGTAGTCAATGCGGCCGGTGTCTACGCGGATGTGATCCACAATATGGTCAGCGAACAGAAAATCAGGATCACGCCGCGCAGAGGGGATTACTGTCTGTTGGACAAATCGGCGGGCGGCCATGTGGCGAGAGTGATCTTTGCCCTGCCGGGCAAGTACGGCAAAGGCATTCTGGTGACGCCGACGGTGCACGGGAATCTGCTGGTGGGACCGACCGCCGTGGATACAGAGAACAAAGAGGGAAGCAACACCACCAGAGAAGGGCTGGATCAGGTGATCGAGAAAGCCGGCGAAAACGTAAAGAATCTGCCCATGCGGTCCGTGATCACTTCTTTTGCCGGACTGCGTGCCCATGAGGAGAATCACGAATTTATCATCGGGGAAGTGGAAGGAGCGGCCGGATTCGTGGACTGCGCCGGCATAGAATCGCCGGGACTGACGGCCAGTCCGGCGATCGGCGTGATGGTGGCCGGTATTGTGCGGGAAATCCTGCAGCTGGAAGAAAACCCGTCATTTGACGGGACAAGAAAAGGAATCCTGAAACCGCAGGCACTGCCTGTGGAGGAGCGCAGGCAGCTGATCAGGGACAATCCGGCCTATGGCAATATCATCTGCCGCTGTGAGATGGTGACGGAGGGGGAGATCATAGATGCCATCACAAGACCGCTGGGAGCGAAGTCCCTGGACGGCGTGAAGCGCAGGACGAGAGCCGGGATGGGACGCTGTCAGGCAGGGTTCTGTTCTCCGAGAGTGATGGAAATTCTGGCGAGAGAGTGCGGGAAGGATATCAGTGACATTACGAAGGCGGGCGGTGAATCCAGGATTGTGGTTGGGGTAAATAAGGATTCGCTGTAGGTTTCTTTGTTATTCACAAATTGATTGTCACAAAATGAAGATAGAAAACGAGGAAATAGCGCGTGAAAACATATGATATTGTAATTATCGGCGGCGGGCCGGCGGGGTTGTCGGCGGCGGTCTCCGCGAGGAAAAGCGGAATAGAGAGCATATTGATTCTGGAGCGGGATAAGGAGCTGGGCGGTATCTTGAATCAGTGTATCCATAACGGATTCGGCCTGCATACGTTCAAGGAGGAATTGACGGGACCGGAGTATGCGGGCAGGTTTATCGAGCAGGTGGAAGAGCTGCAGATTGAATTCAGGCTGCATACCATGGTCATGGATATCAGTCAGGATAAGGTAGTCACGGCGATGAACAGCACGGACGGGTTGTTTGAGATTAAGGCCGGGGCGGTCATTCTGGCGATGGGCTGCAGGGAGCGTTCGAGAGGGGCGCTGAATATTCCGGGCTATCGTCCGGCGGGTATTTTTTCCGCGGGGACGGCCCAGAGGCTTGTCAATATGGAAGGCTTTCTGCCGGGGCGTAAGGTGGTCATCCTGGGATCCGGTGACATCGGCCTGATCATGGCCAGACGTATGACGCTGGAAGGAGCGCAGGTGCAGGTGGTGGCGGAATTGATGCCCTATTCCGGCGGTCTGAAGCGGAACATTGTGCAGTGTCTGGATGACTACGGAATTCCGTTGAAATTAAGTCACACGGTGGTGGAGATACGCGGCAGAGAACGGGTGGAAGGTGTCACGCTGGCGCAGGTGGATGAGAAGAACAGACCGATTCCGGGAACGGAAGAAGACTATGCGTGTGATACGCTGCTGCTGTCGGTAGGGCTGATTCCGGAGAATGAGCTGTCAAGCGGCATGGGCGTGGAGCTCAGCAGGGTGACGTCCGGCCCGGTGGTCAACGAGAGCCTGGAGACGAACATAGAGGGCGTGTTTGCCTGCGGAAATGTGCTGCATGTGCATGATCTGGTGGATTTTGTCTCGGAGGAAGCTGCCGCGGCCGGCAGGAATGCCGCCCGTTACGTACAGGAAGCAGGAAAGCGGGCAAAGCTGCAGGCAGCTGCCGTTGAAGCTGATGAAGCAAAAAAATGGTCCGGAGAGCAGGCGGACGTAGAGGAAGAGACGCAAAGCAGTGCGAAGCAGGATGCAGATGGGGCAGCACAGGGCAGGCGTCAGGCGGTGGAAATCCGTGCGGTGGACGGTGTGCGTTACACGGTGCCGTCCAGAATTCATGTAGAGCGTATGGAGGACATTCAGACTGTGCGTTTCAGAGTCGGTGGTGTATATAAGAACTGTTTTGTGAGTGTGTATCTGGATGAGGAACGGATCCTGCACAGGAAGCGTCCGGTCATGGCGCCGGGAGAGATGGAGGATGTGAAGCTCAGGAAAGAAGAGCTGTTAAAGCATCCGGATCTTAAGACGATCACGGTGAAGCTGGAGGAGATATAACGACTATGGAAAAAAGAGAATTGATCTGTATCGGCTGTCCCATGGGCTGTCCGGTGACGGTGGAGATGGATGAGGATAAGATCGTGAGCGTGACCGGCAATACCTGTCCGCGGGGAGATGCCTATGCCAGAAAAGAGGTCACCAACCCGACCCGGATCGTCACATCGACGGTGAAGGTGGAGGGCGGCTTCGTGGAGATGATCTCTGTGAAGACAAAAGAGGACATACCCAAGGAGAAGATTTTTGACTGTGTTAAGGCATTGAAAGGCGTTACCGTGAAAGCACCGGTGCATATCGGGGATGTGATCCTGGCGGATGTGGCCGGAACCGGTGTGGATGTGGTGGCGACGAGGAATGCGTGAGTTACTGATCGGTATTTTGAAGTAACAATGTTGACAGGATCTGAGTATATCGTATCATAGCATATTGATAGAAAATGGCATCGTGGTAAAGAGCGGATTAAGAAGGCAGGTGGTCGTGATCAGGTGTTTGTTTTGGAATATAAACAGAAAAAATCTGGTACAGGAACTGTACAATATGGTCTTGGAAAATGATATTGATATTGTAATGCTTGTGGAAGCAGAGAATTTGGATGTGCAGCATTTTATTTCCAGATTAAAAGAGTGCGGCCGAAATTTTGAAAAGAAGGAGATTCTATCAAGACAGAGAGAAATCATACTTTTGGCAGAAGCAAAGTTTAAAGTAGCTATTTATAAGGAAGAGAAATACTTTGCGGCATATAAGGTGCGCGAGGATGGGAAAAACCTCCTGCTGGTAACAGTGCATTTTACAAGCGCCATGTTTCGCAGTGAACTGGCCAGAAATCAAAGGGCAAACGATCTGTCACGGGCCATTGAGAAACTGGAAGAGGTCTGTAACGCAGAAGCATTAAGTGCAGGCGAGAAAACGTATAGTACGATTGTTGCAGGAGATTTTAACCTGCAGCCGTTTTCAGCTGGAATCATAGGGATGCATGGATTTCATGCCATAATGGATTCTGAAAAGGCGATGAAAGGATATCGAGTCGGAAACGGCAGTGAGGTTAAATTTTTTTATAATCCTACGTGGAGTCTGCTTGGCAGGCGGGATCATGCTCTGGGAACCTATTATTTTGATTCGGATCAGGATGATAATTTATTTTACTGGTATATGTTCGATCAGGTTTTGATCCGGCCGGAGCTGATTGACGCGTTTGTCTGGGAAGAATTTGAGGTCATAGATCATATTGGAGAGGATTCTTTGATTAGAAATCACAGGATTTACAAAAAGAGATATTCAGATCATTTACCGATAAAATTTGCGATCAGGTGAGGAGGTTGGCATGAAATTGGATTTATGGCGGGTTGATGAGAAGACATTGCGCAGGACGACAAAGGAACTACCCAACAGTATTTTGAAAGAACAGGCGGATCTTCTGGCAGAAAAAACAGACGGCATCATATACGGCAGAATAACGAATATGAAGTTTCAGCCGCAGGATCGGGAGATTATCTATAACCTGGCGACAGTATTTGAAGTTGTGGTTCCACAGCTGGATAATTACAGTTATACGTTGCTGACCATATATTCAAAGCCGGAAAGAGATTATCCGGTTGCGATAACGGTAGGCAGTAATCTGATCGATGATGCGGAGAATTTTATGCCGTTATATGAATGTCGGGATAAGGAAGCGTTTATTCAGGCATTGAAAACTGTTTTGTCTTCGGAGGAAGTCAATAGCAACATTAGTATTTTATATTCTAAAGCTAACTTCTGATAGAGGGTGAGCCTGCTGGATTCCGGCAGGCTCATCTGTTGTCCGGATTCGGGAGAAAACAGGATTCTTGAGACTTTTTTGAGATATATCGTTCATAATAGAATACAGTGTGTGCAGAAAAGACAGGAGGAAACAGTGGATGAGACAGAAACTGCTGATCGTGGATGACGAGCCGGGGATCGTGGATATGTTGAAAAGTTATTTTGAGCCGCAGTATGAGGTGCTGACGGCGTACAGCGGTGATGAGGCGCTGCGGAAGGTGACGGCCGTGCCGGACCTGATCCTGCTGGATATCAATATGCCGGGGATGGACGGTCTGGCGGTGTGCCGGAAGATCCGGACGTATATCACCTGTCCGATTCTGTTTCTTACGGCCCGTCTGGAGGCCGCCGACAAGATTGGGGGATTTGGAGCCGGGGCGGATGACTACATCGTGAAGCCTTTTGATCTGGATGAGCTGGGGGCCAGGGTGGCGGCCCATCTGCGGCGGGAACAGCGCAGACAGCACAGCGCCACGGTGCGGTTTTTCGGGGAGCTGGCCGTGGATTATTCCGCCCGGACGGTGACTGTCTGTGGGGAGGAGATCGCCTTTTCCAGACGGGAGTTTGATATTCTGGAGCTGCTGTCCCTCCATGCGGGACAGGTCTTCGACAGAGAGCGGATCTATGAGGCGGTCTGGGGGCTGGAGGGAGACGGCAGCAGCGATGTGGTGATGGAACATATCCGGAAGATCCGGGCGAAACTTGGTTTACATACGCTGCACGGCTATATTGAGACGGTCTGGGGGTGCGGGTACAAATGGAACGGTTAAGAAATATGGGACTGCGGCGGTCTTTTTTCCTGTTGTCGGCGGGCTGTCTGACAGCGGCATTGATGTTGACAGCGGTTATCTATTCTACATGCGGCAGAATCGGCAAGAGGATTCCACAAGGGGGGATCGCGATCAGTTATGACGGTGTGGTGACGGAGTTGGAGGAACCGTCGCCGGAGCAGATGAATATTCTCAGGATGCTGAGGTGGGGGCAGACCCTGACGGTGCTGCTGTTTCCGGTAAGCGGGCTGGGAATAGCCGGGATGCTTTTTTACCGCTGGAAACTGAAAGAGCCGATTAGAATCTTAAAAGAAGGAACGGAGCGGATCCGGATGCAGGATCTGGACTTCTCGATTCCGGTGGTTTCGGCGGATGAGCTGGGCGGAATCTGTGCGGCTTTTGAGACCATGCGGGGAGAGCTGCAGAAGTCCAATCAGGAACTGTGGCGGCAGGCGGAGGAACGCAGACGGCTGAATGCGGCCTTTGCGCATGATCTGCGCAATCCGGTGACGGTTTTGAAGGGGACGGTGAAGCAGCTGCGCCGGGGCGGTGAGAGTGCCGTGGAACGGGAGCAGGCGCTTAAGCGGCTGGAAACATACACGCTGCGCATAGAACAGTACGTGGAGGCCATGAGCAGCATCCAGCGGCTGGAACAGATGCCGGTCTGCAGGAAAGTCGTGGACAGCGCATTATTGCGTCAGGAACTGGAGGAGGCGGCAAAGCTGCTTGCGGAGCCGCGCAGGCCGTCTATCCGGGTATCTGTCGAAGAACAGTGTGTGGACAGGGTATATATAGATCACGGCATTTTCCTCACTGTGGCGGAGAACCTGATCGGGAATGCGGTACGATTTGCACGGCAGGAGATGCGTGTCTGTCTGCGTCAGGAAGGCGGCTTTCTAACACTTTCCGTCGAGGACGACGGCCCGGGATATCCGGCAGCGCTTCTAAGAGACGGCCCGAAACCGTTCGGGAAGGCTTCGGAGGATGGGGCGCATTTCGGCATGGGACTGTACAGCAGTCAGGTGCTTTGCGGGAAGCATGGCGGAGGACTGCGGCTGGAAAACAGGGCAAAAGAGGAAGGCGGCGGTGCGCGGATCACGGCAGTGTTGGAAGCGGACGGGTAGTACTGCACGTTTTAAACTACAGAGCGGTCTATGTTAAAGTTTTATTAATATTTAAACAAACTATAGTTAAAGTCAGCGCAGCCCCTGCTCAGTACAATGGTACTGTACAGGGGCATAATCATCTATGCCCGGAGAAAGCGTTGGATATTGCAATAGTATGAATCATGGAAATTTCAGGATATCAGAAGAAGGAGATTGCCGTGATGCCGGAAGAAAGGGTGGAAGAATGAGAAAAAAGAAACGTGCGGAGAAAAGAATGCTGTGTTGTCTGATGGCTGCTGTGATGCTGCTGGCGACAGGATGCGGGAGCCGGGTCGAATCGCAGAAGACAGGCAGCGGGCAGGGGAGTGCAGGACAGCAGACGACCATGGGAAGGTATGTGGAGTCGGAGGAGGAGCTGCCGATTCAGTTGGAAGGTGTCTGTGGATTTTGTAAGATGGATGACGGGAAGCTGGTGATTCTTGGCCGGAAGGGGGAAGTACTTATATCAGAAGAGGACGGCAGTGCCTGGAAGAGCAGTGAAAGGCAGTGGTTTAAGGAGAATGTGGACGATGCTTATATCATGGATGTCAAGATGGATTCCAAAGGCACGATGGGGATTCTGTATGCGGAGAATGACAATACGGACAGTGAGGAGGCAGCGTTTGCGGAGCAGATTTCCTTAAAGTGTATCCTGCTTTTGCCGGATGAGACGGTGATACCCGTGCGGTTTCCGACAGAAGAGGAGGAAGAGGGGATCGACAGGTTCTGGATTTCGAATACGGACCGGTATTTTGTTTCAGCGCAGGACGGCAGTATCTATGAGGTGCATGAGGATGGCAGCAGTGTCTTATACCTGCGCACAGAAGGCAGTCCTCAGACGATACAGTTTCTGGGAAATCTGATGATCATAGCCGGGTATGATTTTAAGGCGCCGCTTCTCTACGATATGGAACAGGAAGCCTGTGTGGAAGACGAGGTGCTGGCCGAATTTGTGCAGGACAACTATGCTGACAGAGGGTTTAACGGCGCAGGATGGCAGAATATGTGTCTTTTTCCGGGGGAAGAGAACGTGCTTTATGTGGCGGGTAAGAAGGGACTGCACCGTCATGTGACAGGTGGCGGTGCGATGGAGCAGATCATAGACGGAAGATTGTCGCGTCTGGGAAATCCACAGTATGGGATTGCAGGCATGGTATTTCTGGATACGGGAGCATTTCTGGCGGTATCCGACCAGGGGAAACTGATCCGTTTTACGTACGACCCTGATAAGGAAGCGGTGCCGCAGGAAAGATTGAAAGTATACAGCCTGCAAAAAGACGTGGATCTGTATGCGGCGGTATCTTTCTATCAGATACAAAACCCGGATGTTTTCGTGGAATATGAGGTCGGGATGGAAGAAGGGGAGGCGGTTACGAGAGAGGACGCCATTAAGAAACTGAATACAAAGATCATGGCAGGGGAAGGACCTGATATCCTGATGTTGGATGGGCTGCCCGTGGATTCCTATCTGGAAAAAGGTGTGCTTTGTGAGCTGGATGAGCTTGTTGTCGATCTGGAGCAGGAGACGTATGGGAATGTGCTGCGTGCGTTTGAAAAGGACGGCGGGATTTACATGGTTCCCGGTCAGATCAGTTTTCCGATTATGATGGGGAAGAAGAGTGACGTCTCCGGTATCAAAGGGCTGACGGCACTCGCAGACCGGATAGAGCAGATGCGCAGGGAGGCTCCGGGAAAGGACCTGATCGGTCTGTGTTCCGAGAAAGCGATCATGAAGCTCTGTTCCCTTATTTCCGTACAGGAGTGGAGGACGGAGGACGGAGAGATGAACAGGGCGGCGCTGGAGGAATTTCTCACACAGGCTAAGAGGATCTATGAGGCGCAGATGGACGGGATCGCGCAGAGCAGTATCGAACGATTCCAGGAGACGGATGAATATTATGTACAGTATGTGGATGAAGACTGGATGTACGATTTGAGACATTATGGATTTTATATGGATTATCTGGCGGAATATTTCAATATCTTTATGGGCGTGAACTTTTCGCCGCAAAGTTATATAGAGCTGACTTCTATTTCCAGGGCGGAAGGATTTGAAGACAGGGTGTTTGTACCGATGGAAAGGGCGGAAGGCAGTGTGTTCCTGCCGGAAACGATATTGGGGATCAATTCTGCGACGCAGAAGAGGGAACTGGCAGAAGATTTCCTGAAAGCATTCCTGGGAAAGGAGAATCAGAGCAGACTGAGTGGATATGCAGTGAACAGGGCGGCGTTGGATGAGATGTTCAGGATGAAAGAAAGAGAGAACGGAGCAGACGGTGAGTACGGAAAGGCAGGAATAGTTTATGAAGACGGCAGTGAACTGATTCTGGATCTGTTTCTGCCTACAGATGAGGAGATCACGGTGATAAAAGGCTGGATGGAGACGGCCGGAATCCCTTATCTGGAAGATACGGTTTTCGAGGAATGTGTTTTTGAGGAAGGATCCCGCTTCCTTTTGGGAGAACAGGGGATCGGGGAGACACTGGATGCTGTCGGGAAAAGACTGGCTGTTTATCTTGCGGAGTAGACTTTATCTGTTTTTTCAGGTATAGTAAACGAATGGTATCGGAATATGGAAGCTGATGGAAGGGAAAAAGGAGTCGATTGACATGTCTGATAAAATATTGATCGTGGATGATGAAGTGGAGATCGCGGATCTGATTGAAACCTATCTGAAAAGTGAGGATTATACCGTATATAAATTTTACTCTGCGAAAGAGGCTCTGGCGTGTATCGAGACGACGGAGCTTGACCTGGCCGTCCTGGATGTGATGATGCCGGAGATCGACGGACTGTCACTGTGCCGGAGGATCAGGGCATCGCATACCTATCCGATTATTATGCTGACGGCCAGGGACGGGGAGATGGATAAGATCACCGGACTTACGCTGGGGGCGGATGATTATATCACCAAGCCTTTTCTGCCACTGGAACTGGTAGCCAGGATCAAATCCCAGCTGCGGCGGTACAAGAAGTATAATCCGGCGCATGTGGACGGAGAGGAGAAGGGGAAAGAAATTCTGTCCTATCTGGGACTGGAACTGCATGTCGGGACCTATCAGTGCACTCTGAACGGGAAGCCGCTGGTCCTTACGCCGACGGAATTCGCTATCCTGCGGATCCTTCTGGAAAATAAGGGACGTGTGGTGAGTGCGGAGGAGCTGTTTCACAGAATATGGCAGGACGAATATTACAGCAAGTCGAATAATACGATTCCGGTACATGTGAGGCATTTGCGGACGAAACTTAACGATACACTGAATAAGCCGAAGTACATTAAGACGGTGTGGGGAGTTGGATATAAAATTGAAGAATCATAGGAAAGATGAGTATGCGGTATTTCTAAGAAAGATCATGCTGCGGTTTAGTCTGACTGCTTTTATTTCGGTCTGTATGGTGCTGGCACTGTATCTGTTTATGCGCAGGCAGCGGTTTGGGGACTGGACGGTCGGCCTGTTGGAGTATGTCCTGCAGATCACGCATGAGGAGGCTTTCTATCTGTATCATTTCTATTTCAGAGGGTTCAGGGAAGTCTTTCTGGGAGTGACGATCCTGCTGGTATTTGTACTTCTATTGGGATATTTATTCCGGTGGATGACAGGATATTTCAAGGAGATCGATCAGGGGATAGACGCGCTGTTGGCGGAGGACAGGGGGCAGATCTGTCTGTCGGTGGAAATGCTGCCCTTCGAACGTAAGCTGAATGCGGTAAAGCGGGAGTTGGAGAAAGAGAAGGCGGAGGCGGCTGAGGAAAAACGGCGCAAAGATGAGCTGGTCATGTATCTGGCCCATGATATCCGGACTCCGCTTACGTCGGTGATCGGCTATCTGAACCTGTTGGAGGAGAATCCGGACATGCCTGTGGCCCAGCGGGCAAAGCATGTGCATATCACGCTTGAAAAGGCCAACCGTCTGGAAGCTATGATCAATGAATTCTTTGAGATCACCCGCATGAACAGCGGACAGATGCAGCTGGCAAAGGAGCGGATCGATCTGTACTATATGCTGGTGCAGCTGTGTGACGAGATGTCTCCGGTGCTGGAGTCACAGGGAAATCGGGTGGTGCTTGATCTGAAGGAGGACCTGGCTATCTTTGCCGATGCGGACAAGATGGCGCGGGTGTTCGGAAATCTGTTGAAGAATGCGGCGGCGTACAGTTATCCGAATTCGGAGATTACGATCACAGCGCTGGAAAAAGATGGGTATGTCGTCATCTCTTTTCGGAACAGGGGCAGGACCATTACGGCGGAGAAGCTGCCGTTATTATTTGATAAATTCTACCGTGCGGACGCGGCCCGTGAATCCGGTACGGGTGGAACGGGGCTGGGACTTGCGATCGCGAAGGAGATCATTCTGCTGCACGGCGGTACGATCCGGGCTGCAAGTGAAGAGGAGACTGTGACGTTTCTGCTCAGTCTGCCGCTGTTAAAGTTTTCTTAATAATTTTGCAAAGTATTTTTAAAGTTGCTCATGCTTCTGCACGGTATAATGATTATCGTACAGGGGCATGATTTGTTTTACGGTGCATAATGCTCTTTACGGAAAAATGGGATTAAAAGAACTGCGTTAAAGCTGAAACGGGTGAGTATGGGGAAGCGCGGTCCTACACGGGAAAGGAGAGGCAGTCATGAGGGAAAGAGAGGCAGAGGTACGGAAGGTGCGGAGGCGTAAACAAAGTCGGCAGAGGCGGTGGACAGGATTTGTAAGCCTGTTGTTGCTTGTCTGTGTTTTGGCGGCGGATTTTGGCTGGGGTGTTCTTGTGGGTTCTTCCTGGCAGAAGAGCACGGGGAAGGAGATGTATCCGGAGAACGGAGCCAGGGATGCCGAGGGAGACTGCGGAGTCTGGGAAAATATGGCCTATGATGCACAGGGGAATGTGATGCAGTATGATGACTGGTCGGACGGTGCCGTGCCGAATGACGATGGGTGGAATCTGCTTCTTGTGAATGATCGGAATCCGATTCCGGAAGGGTATGAGGTGAATCTGGTGGATGCAGGCGACGGGGAGCGTGTGGATGAACGTATCTATGAACCCTTAATGGAAATGCTGGAGGATGCACGGGAAGCCAATTGGGACCAGCTGCCCCGTGTGGTGTCCGGATATCGGACGACGGAAAAGCAGCAGCAGCTCTATGACGACAAGACGGCGGAGTACCGGAAGCAGGGATATTCGGATGAAGAGGCAGAAGAGCTGGCTGGACAGTGGGTCGCAGCTCCTGGGTACAGCGAACATCAGCTGGGGCTGGCTGTAGATCTTAATGGTGCCACCTATGATGTCTATTTATGGCTGCAGGCTAATAGCTATAAGTACGGTTTTATTTTCCGATATCCGGGGAATAAGACGGAGATAACGGGAGTGGCGGAGGAAGTGTGGCATTACCGTTATGTGGGCGTGGAGGCGGCGACCCGGATTCAGGAGCGGGGGATTTGTCTGGAAGAATATGTGGAAGATCTATATAAATAGGGCAGACGGTGTGATAAGTTGACAGAAAGTTCTCTGTCAACTTATTTTAAAATAAGGTTGACAATATACGCTTTTTTTGTTAACGTAGAGTGCGAACGGACTGCAGCCGGAGTAGATGTGGAATCAAATACGAAATGGAGAAAAGAGATGGAACAGAAAAGCAGGATTCAAAAAATGGCTGTGTGCAGCCTGTTTACGGCTTTGACAGCGGTGGGGGCGTTTATTAAGATACCGGTCCCGGTGGTTCCCTTTACGTTGCAGTTTTTGTTTACGATGCTGGCGGGGCTTCTGCTGGGTGGCAGGCTGGGGGCGTTGAGCGTGGGAGCTTATGCGCTTCTGGGACTGGCGGGACTTCCCATATTTGCAGAGGGCGGCGGCTTCTGGTATGTTCTAAAACCGAGTTTCGGTTATATTCTGGGTTTTATTCTGGCGGCTTATGTGACGGGAAGGATGACGGAGAGAGCGGATGGACTGACCTTCGGAAAAATTCTGACGGCTAATTTCACCGGCCTGGCTGTCGTCTATGGTGCGGGAATGGTGTATTATTATATTATCTGCAATTATGTGATCAATACGCCGATCGGGCTGTGGCCCCTGTTCCTGTACTGCTTTTTGCTGGCGGTGCCGGGGGATATCTGCCTGTGTTTTGTGGCGGCGGTGCTGACGAAACGGATCCGGCCGGTATTGGCCAATATGTAGGGAGCCGGCAGAGATCGGCAGAGAATAAAGAAAGGTAGCCGGAAGCAGGTCTGCCGCGTGAGTGGTTGACGTAAAAGAGAAAAGATGATCGCAAAAATGGAATGGAGAGAAACAGACGGCATGAATTATACGGAAGAGATGAAAATCAGGGTATTACGGGGAGAACAGATTAACAGGCAGGAGGCCCTGCGGCTTTCGGAAGAACCGCTTGACAGGCTGCGGGAAGCCGCGGAGGAGATACGAAGAGAGAAGTGCGGGAACGGGTTTGACCTGTGTACGATCGTTAACGCCAAATGCGGCAGATGTTCGGAAGACTGTAAGTACTGCGCCCAGAGCGTTCATTACCGGACCGCGTGTGAGGAGAGCTATCCGCTGCTTTCTGCTGCCGAGCTTGTGGCGGGTGCAAAACACAATGCACAGCAGGGCGTAGTGCGGTATTCTATCGTCACGTCAGGCAGGCGGCTGTCTGATACGGAAGTAGAACAGGTGTGTGAGAGTATCCGCAGGATCAAGGCGGAAACTTCCATAGAAGTGTGTGTCTCTCTGGGATTGCTGGATGAAGCGCAGTTTCGCAGGATCAGGGCGGCAGGCGCATCCAGAGTGCATTGTAATCTGGAGACTTCGGCGCGGTATTTTCCGTCGATCTGTACGACCCACACTTATGAGGAGAAGACAGCGACATTGCAGGCGGCGAAACGGGCGGGACTGACGGTCTGCTCCGGCGGGATCCTGGGGTTGGGGGAGACCATGGAGGATCGAATCGATATGGTGCTGACGGCCAGAGCACTGGGGATAAAATCCATTCCGGTCAATCTTTTAAACCCGATTCCGGGGACGCCCTGTGAAAAGAACACACCGCTGACCAATGAGGAGGCGTGCCGGTGCGTGGCTCTTTTCCGGTTCCTGATTCCGGATGCATCCATCCGGCTGGCCGGTGGCAGAGGACTGGTGGGAGACAGGGGGGAGGCATGTTTCCGAAGCGGAGCCAATGCGGCAATCTCGGGCGATATGCTGACTACGGCCGGGATCACGGTGGAGTCGGACAGGGAAATGCTTCATACTTTAGGATTCGAGGTGAGACGCTGCAATGGCTAAGAAGATTTTTATTACCGGTACGGGCACGGACATGGGCAAGACTTTCGTGACTGGCCTGATTGTAAAGAAGCTGAAAGAAAATGGTATCAATGCCGCTTACTATAAGGCTGCCATGAGCGGGAATGAGCGGATAGAAGAAGGAACAATGCTGCCGATTGACAGGCAGATGGGAGGAGCGCGGCTGTCCGGTGAAGAGGAGATGAAAGCGGGGATGCTGCTGCCCGGCGATGCCCTGTATGTGAAGCAGATATCGGGGATTGCGCAGCCCCTGGGACAGATGTGTCCCTGCGTCTATGAGACGGCGGTGTCGCCCCATCTTGCCGCGCGGATCGAGGGCGGACCGGTGGTTCTGGAAGAAGTGGTGAGAGGTTTTGAAGAAGTCTGCAGCCGATATGATTATGTCACTATGGAGGGCAGCGGTGGTATTGTGTGTCCGCTCTGTTTTGATGAACGGGAACTGTGGCTGGAAGATGTGATAAAAGAACTCAGTCTGTCCAGTCTGATCGTGGCGGATGCGGGACTTGGCACCATCAACAGTGTGGTGCTGACGGTGGAATATATGCGGGCAAAGGGACTTCCTGTCAAGGGCATCATCTTCAATCGCTTTCATCCGGGCGACAGGATGGAGGAGGACAACCTGCGCATGTGTGAGTACAGGACGAAGCTGCCGGTGCTTGCCTGTGTGGAAGAAGGGGCATCAGAGCTACCTATGGAGATTGAGAAACTGCTGGCATTGTATGAGGACGGTAAGGACATATAGCATAAGGTGTATGAAACATGTTAGAAGGAGGTAAAGATGATCTGGTATCCCTATGAACAGATGAAAACCATGCGAGAACCTTTTCAGATCATAGATGCGAAAGGTGTCTGGCTGAAAACACCGGAGTGGGAGATGATCGATTCGATCTCATCCTGGTGGAGTGTAATCCATGGGTATAAACACCCGGAGCTTACGGAGGCCATCAAGGCTCAGGCTGATTGTTTTTGTCATGTGATGCTGGGCGGGCTGACCCACGAACCGGTGCAGAGACTTTCCGATAAGCTGCGCAGCTTTCTGCCGGGGGATTTGAATTACTGTTTCTTCTCCGACTCCGGAAGTGTGGCGGTGGAGGTGGCGTTGAAAATGGCGTTGCAGTATTATGTAAACCAAGGAGAGCGTCAGCGGACGAAGGTGCTCGCCTTGACTCATGCTTATCACGGCGACACCTTTAAGGCCATGGAAGTGGGAGATGATGCGGATTATCATTTTATTCTGGAGGCTTATGGGGAGAAGAAGGATGTGATTCATATCCCTGCGGAGATTCCGGCATTGGAGGAAGTTTTCGAGAAATATCATCAGGAACTGAACTGCTTTATTGTGGAACCGCTGCTGCAGGGGGCAGGCGGGATGCGCATGTATGACGTATCTTTTCTCGTGCGGGCCAGGCAGTTGTGCGACCGGTATGGAGTGCTGCTGGTTTTCGATGAGGTGGCGACAGGATTTGGACGCACCGGAAATCGTTTCGTGGCAGACCTGGTGCTGCCGGATATCCTGGTGCTTGGTAAGGCGCTGACGGGAGGTTATATCGGCCACGCTGTCACGGTGGCGAATCAAAAGGTGTATGACGGCTTCTACAGCGATGAACCGGAGAAAGCGTTGATGCACGGGCCTACCTTTATGGGCAATGCGCTGGCCTGCAGCGCAGCACTGAAGTCCATCGAGATTTTTGAACGGGAGGACTATATGGCGAAGATCCACCGCATTGAAGAGATCACCAGGCGGGAGATGGAAGGGTTTGAGGCTCCCGAGGTCAGGGAAGTGAGGATAATGGGAGGCTGTGTGTGTGTGGAGGTGAAGGATGCAGGCTGCCTGAAAGGATATCAGCGGTTCGCCGGTGTACGTGGGGTGTTCAGCCGGCCGTTTCTGAATTGTATGTATGCCATGGTGCCTTATATTATATCGGAAGAGGAGCTGGTGAGAGTGCTTGATACGATGAAGGAATGGTTTACATAAAGTGGAAGTCGACATGATATTGCATTGATTAAAGCGAGGCTGCCATAAAAAATTTGTGCATTATTTGTGAATTTTGCTTTAACTATATCTTTTGCGGTCTAAATGTGTTAAATTATTTGTTTAGAGAAATTATTATACGATGGAAAGAGGGCACATAAAATGGCAAAGAACAAGACAACTCAGACGAATACAGGGACTGAGATGAGTAAAAGCAAAGCAAAACGCGAAGAGCGCAGGAAACAGGTTCAGAAGGCGAAGCGGGATGCAAGGGCAGCCAGAATAGTCGGCACTGCAGTGGCTTTGGTCGTGGGAGTGGCAATTGTGGCAGCAGTGGGCAGACAGCTGTATATCCTGGCGATCCGGACGACACCGGGGACGGAGTACAGTGCAGGACTCACGGCAGATGGCAGGATCGAGAATGCCGATATGAAAACGGCGCTTACGCTGGCTGATTATAAGAATATTTCCGTGCCGGAGGATGAAGTTGCCGCTACACAGGAAGAGGTAGAGGAGGAGATCAACTCCATGCTGGAATCCTATAAGGAGCTTAAGACGGATGCGGATCTGACAATTGCCGATGGCGATGAAGTCAATATAGATTATGTAGGAACTGTGGACGGAGTTGAGTTTGAAGGCGGCAACAGCGGTGGGGCAGGTTATGATGTGACGATTGGTTCCGGATCGCTGGTGGATGATTTTGAACAGCAGCTGATCGGGCATAAGCCAGGAGAGGAACTGACGGTAGAGGTTACTTTCCCGGAGGATTATAATGAAGAGATGGCAGGTAAGGACGCCAGTTTTGCGGTGACAGTCAATGGGATTAATAAGACACCGGAACTGACGGATGACTTTGTGGCGGAGAATCTGGCGGATACCGAGGAGGTGTCCACGGTGGCAGAATATCGTGCAAAGGTGGAAGGAGATTTCCGGAAAGAGCATCTGCGGGATTATCTGACCGACTATGTGGTGGAGAATTCCACGGTGAATACTTACCCGTCAAAGTATATCAAGGCAACCAAATCCATTTTAAAATATGGAGATAATAACACGGGAAGTGAGATCGAGGATGAGATTGCATATGAGAAGGAGCTTACCGGGCGTGCCGAGGAGCAGGCGAAGGAAGCCATGGTGTATCAGGCAATCTTTGAGGATGCCGGCCTTTCCTTTGATATTGATACTTTCTTTGCGGAGCAGACTGAGGAAATGGGCGAAGAATATGTAGACAGTATCAAGGAGATGTACGGGGAAGCTTTCATAGCACAGAGCGAAATGAGACAGGCGGCAATCGAGCATCTGGTAGGATTATATCAGTGACGAGCCGATACTGCTTTGCGTATGGAATGAGAGTAAGATGCCATGAAAGCAATAAAAGAAAATGAAAGATCATCAAAACAGCCAGTACCCTGCCTGCAGGGCTGGCTGTTTTGCCATTCATGGGACCCTGCGCTTAGTTGCAGGGCATCCGGCCGATAACTGTAACATTAACTTCTATATTTACAGGAAGGCATTTACAGCAGAATATGGACTTTTTTACTAAAAAGAGCTATGATTAAACTGCAGTCTGTATCGGAGATGGTGTATGACAGGCTGTAAGAAACTGTTTCAAAGTAATCTGTATGGCCGGAACTGAGCCGACAGGTTATATTGCGGCAGTGCCGAAGGATTTAAATAAGGGGATGGAATTGGTGGAAAAGAAACACAGATATGTTTATTTGCTGTTAATTGCTTCTGCACTGGTCATTATCTTTTTTGTCACATTTATTTATGTTGGGCAGCTGAACAGAACGATTCTGGATAATATCATAAACTCGATCAGTGAGATTGCAGAGCATGACAAGTCCACGATCAAGACGTATATTGAGATATGCTGGGAGGATCTTGCGGAGATCCAGGAGCGTTTCGTGAGCTATGGATGTGAGACGACTGAGGATATTGAGAGCAGGATGGATCTGGAATGTGAGGCCAGCAGCTTTACCCATATCTATCTGCTGACGGAAGAGGGTGCGCTTTATACGGATCGGTGTGGAACCGATAGCTTTGGCGGTGTAGACGGCAGGCGGGATCTGCTGCCGTATTTTGCCAATGGGGAGCAGCGTGTGGTGGCCCGGTTCGATGAGCGGATACCGGAAGACGGGGAGGTGAAGGAGCGGATCCTCTATGGCGTCAGACTGCAGGATTATGAAGTGGACGGGACGAAGATGCTCGCCATGCTCGGCGTCAGTGACATTTCTTCCATTCAGGATAAAATGGTCATCGACAGCTACAAGAAGGACGGCCGGAGCCGGGGACACAGTGCGCTGGTTGATATGGACGGCAACTATGTTGTAGACATCAGTAAGGAAGGTTACCGGAACAAGTACAGCAACCTGTTTGACCATCTGTCGGAATCCATATCATCGGAGATGACCAATGAGGAGGTGGCGGCGAAGCTGAAAAATCGGGAAACCTTCGCCTTTTATCACTCTCATGCAGGGGAGGAACATCAGGAGCTGTTCTATTTTATTCCTCTTGATAAAGAGATGGATCTGTATTTCATCATGTCTTTGAGTGAGTCGGTGTTTACGGAACAGAGTAAGAAATTTGTTACCATGAGTATGGTGATGCTGGTATTCAGTATGATGACGGTAGTTGTTATGCTGTTGATTGTCATGAAATATCAGACGAAAACGTTGATCGCAGCGGAAAGGGCCAGGTCGCAGCGGGAGTTCCTCTCCAATATGAGCCATGAGATACGCACACCGCTCAACGGTCTGATCGGTATGAATCATCTGATCATGGGCAACATCGATAATGAGGGACAGCGGGGACAGATCAAGGAATGGCTGCGCAAGTCTCAAAGCACGGCCAATTATCTATTGTCCCTGGTGAACGATGTTCTGGATATGTCCAAGCTGCAGGCGGGTAAGGTGGATCTTATCAGCGAACCGCTTCTGGTATCCGCCATGGTTGATGAGATCACTGCCATGCAGGCGGACAATATCAGGAGCCGGGGCGTGGAATTCATTGTTGAAAAGGAGATAATGGTGCCATGTATCGAAGGAGATGCGACAAGGACCAAACAGATTTTGATGAATATTGTCGGGAATGCCGCCAAATTTACACCTAAGGGGAAGTGGATCAGGCTGTCGGTTTCTCAGAAGCAGACGGATGATCTGCATGTGATCACCACCTATCGGTGTGAAGACAGGGGAATCGGGATTTCCAGGGAGTATATCGGGAAGATTTTTGATTCTTTCAGTCAGGAGAGAAATCGGCATACGGAAGGGATTAAGGGGACCGGACTTGGTATGGCCATCAGCAAGTTGCTGGCAAATGCCATGGGCGGCGACATCACCGTGGAGAGCGAACTGAATGAGGGAAGTACGTTTACGGTCACGATTCCTTCCGTTATCATGAAAGAGATACCGGAATATCTGCAGGAGGGAATGGAGGAAGCAGGGGCCGGAGCTCTGAAAATGGATACGGGTAGGTCAGAAGGCCGGCCGGTGAAGATCATGGTGGTTGAGGATGTGGAACTGAATGCCGAGGTATTGCTGGAGATTTTGTCGATGGAAGGCTTTGAGACGGCACATGCGGTAAACGGAAGGGAAGCGGTGGAGATGTTTTGTAATTCCGATCCCGGGGAATTTGATATCATTCTTATGGATATGCAGATGCCGGTGATGGATGGCTGCACTGCGGCCGCCGAGATCCGCAGGCTGGAGCGTGAAGACGCGGCATCGGTTCAGATCTATGCCTGTACTGCCAATACCTTCCAGGAAGACAGGGAGCGGGCGATGCAAAGCGGCATGGATGATTTCCTGACGAAGCCGATCGATGTGGCGGTTCTCTTGAAAAAGATGAGCAGGGCTGTGAAGTAAGACTTTCTTTTCTGTTTTCGAAACTTTTTTATAATTTGTATAGATAAGGTAAACAATATGGCAGGCGGCAGATTCTTTGTCGCCTGCTATATTTGTGGTAAAAGTTCTTCTGGCAATTCCATAGCTGCCGTTATGTTTCCTGGTAGTTGATTTTATCAGGAAAAATAGAATGCAAGTCGCTTGAAAATTGATTTTATCAACCTGTATAATACAAACAGTAAAGGGAGGTGCACATGAAAGAGATCAATCTGGCAAAGACTATTCATGCAAAACGGAAAGAGCGGCGG
>CAJTPO010000001.1:55851-225234 GCA_910578115.1 uncultured Lachnospiraceae bacterium
CAGGACGATATTGCCGCCTGTATCGGAGTTTCAAAGGCTTCTGTGTCCAAGTGGGAGACAGGTCAAAGTTATCCTGACATCACGTTCCTGCCGCAGTTGGCGACACTTTTCCATATCAGTATCGATGAACTTATGGGATATCAACCCCAGATGTCAAAGGAGGAGATTCGGAAGGTGTATTGTCGGTTGTCGGAAGACTTTGCGGAACATCCCTTCGCAGAAGTGCTGGAGGAGTGCAGAGCGGTGATCCGGGAATATAATGCCTGTTTTCCGCTGTTATTTCAAATGGGGAGTTTGCTGGTCAATCACAGTATGATGGCAGGAGAAGGCGGGAAGGTACAGGAGATTTTGAAAGAGGCGCGGGAACTCTTTATTCGTGTCCGTACGGAAAGCAGTGATGTTGAACTGGCCAAAGAGGCCAGAAATATGGAGGCGGTTTGTCTGCTGTCGCTGGGGCATGCGGAGGAAGTGACAGAGATGATCGACGGGATGGGAATTCCGTTGATGTCGCAGGAGACGCTGCTGGCTACGGCATACAGGATGTCGGGAAGAACAGAGGATGCGAAGGCAGTATGTCAGGTGGGAATTTACCATTATCTGCTGGCGCTGTTGAGTATGCTGTCGAGTTATCAGGAAGTATGCGTGGGGGACAAAACCGTGTTTGATGAGACCCACAGACGGATCGCGGCATTGGCAGATTCCTTTCGGATTGCGGAGCTGCATCCGGCGTTTCTGCTTCCATATTATCTGTCTGCGGCGCAGGGATATGTGGCCGCTTCAGATATCAGCAGGGCCTGCGCTTATCTGGAACGGTATACGGATCTGGCGGTTACCGCTGACTGGCCGCTTAAGCTGCACGGTGACGCTTATTTCGATCAGCTGGATGACTGGTTGGAAAACAGGGTGATCCTGGGAGAAAATATGCCCCGGGATGAGAAGCTGGTGCGCAAAAGTATCGTGGAAGCGGTTGTGGAAAATCCGGCGTTTGCTGCACTGCAGGAGGAGAGTGTGTTCCGGGAGATTGTAAAGAGGCTGGAGAAATTTGAAAGACAGGCCGGAGACGGCGAAGTGTAATAATAAGCATTTAGTATGCTGTCCATGCAGGAAAGGGAGGAGTCAGGATGAATGCAGTAGTGATGGAGCATCTGTCAAAGGTATATACGGGTGGAAAAATGGCAGTGGCGGATATGAGTCTTACGCTGGAAACGGGAGAAGTATTTGGATTTCTGGGTCCGAACGGTGCGGGCAAGACTACCACCGTCAAGGTGCTGAACGGAATGCTGCAGCCCTCCGAAGGAAATTGTCTGGTGTTTGGTGAGGATCCGTTCAGAAATCCGGAGAAGGTGCACGCTGTTTCCGGAGTGATGACGGAACACGCACAGATGTACAATAATCTGACGGGCATGCAGAATCTTGTGTTTTACGGCTCCATGTTCGGTATCGGGGAGGAGGAGAGCAGAAAGCGGGCAAGAGGATTGCTGCAGCAGCTGGAACTTGCAGATGATGCGGGGCAGAAACTGTCGGCCTACTCGACGGGGATGCGTCAGCGGCTCTCGATTGCCAGGGCATTGATGCACCAGCCGAAGATCCTTTTCCTGGATGAGCCTACATCCGGTCTGGATCCTGAGAGTGCGCATCATGTGAACCAGATGATCCTGGCGCTGGCGAAGGAGCAGGGGATGACGATCTTTCTGTGTACACATCAGCTGCGCTACGCGCAGGAGATCTGTACCCGATACGGACTGATCGATGAGGGCAGGCTGCTGAGCGTCGGAACGCTGGAACAGCTGCGGGACGGAGTGGGTTCCGGCATGAAGGTGAGGATCCAGACGGATCATCTGCCCAATTTGCCGGGGATTTCTCTGCCGGAGCGGACAGAGAACGATACATGTGGAGGGACAGGGAAAACGGCAGAGATGATGAAAGTACAGGAGTTTGAAATTGCGGTTGGATCGGAAGAAGAGATTCCCGACATTGTCAGCCAGATCGTGGAAAACGGCAGTAAGATTTATCATGTATCGGCCAGCCGGCCCTCGTTGGAGGATATTTATTTTGCAATAACTGCTCAACGAAGGCAGCAGTAAAGTTATCCGGATTACAATTTCGAATGTTGACAGACAAAGACAGTGGTAAAATTGGCTGAATTGTTGAAAACGGAGGATAGAGGTCATGAACAGAGCGATAAGTGCGATCGTGAAAAAAGATATGCGGGAGATTACCGCAAACAAACAGTTACTGCTTATGATAGTGATGGTACCTCTGGTGCTGACGTTGGTGGTACCGACCATTTTTCTGTTGTCGGCCCACTTTGTACCGGAACAGGTGGATGAGCTGCAGCCTCTTATGAGACTGCTGCCGGAGGACGTGCAGAGTATGGGGACGGAGGCGATCATGGTTAGGCTTCTTATGGACAATATACTGCCTGTGTTTTTCCTGATCATTCCGATCATGGCGGCGTCTGTGATGGCGGCCAGCTCGTTTGTGGGGGAGAAAGAGCAGAATACGCTGGAGACGCTTCTGTACAGTCCGCTGACCGTAAGGCAGCTGTTTCATGCGAAGGTACTGGCCTCCTTCCTGTTCAGTATGCTGATATCATGGATATCCTTTCTGCTGATGGTTCTGGTGCTGGGAGCGGAGAGCTTTGCACTGACCGGTGTCATGCTGATTCCGGGGATCAGCTGGCTTCTGGTGCTGGTGCTTTTGTCTCCGGCGGTGTCACTGATCGCCATTACGATGATTGTGCGTGGGTCGGCGAAAGCGCAGAACGTGATGGAGGCGCAGCAGAAGGCAGCCTTTCTTATATTGCCGGTGGTCTTCCTGATCGCAGGACAGTTTATCGGTGCGATGCTCATCAATGCCTGGATTCTGGCAGGCCTGGCAGTGGTGCTGGGTCTGGCGGCGTGGATCCTGCTGAAGATATCGCTGAGGAAGTTCAGTGGGGAGATGCTGCTGGGAAACCGATAGATTTCCCGCTGCAGGGTATCCGGACGATAAAGCTGAGATTTCCGATCATGTTGTCATCTGCCTGTCCCGCCACATAAAATATTGTAAATGAGATTGCCCTATGATAAAATAAATAAGGAATTGCAGAGGGGTATTCTTGAGATATACAGGGTCATTTCGGCAGGATGCAGGAATGCTGGAAAGATAATTTACGGATCATCCAAAGATGTTTGAGAATATGCCTTGAACATCTTTGGGTGATTTTGTTTTTAAGGGGTAAATCGAAGAGATGTATATGAGTGAGGAAAGAGAATTGCAGGAGTTGAAAGAAAGGAATCTGAAAGGAGCGCCGACGATCTTCATCCTGTTTGCGGTTTTAGTTTTGATTGCGGTATCGGGGAATTATGTTACGTTTCTGGAGTACCAGCTTTTTGAGGAACGCAGGAAGCATATCGTAGAGTTTACGGATAAGGCATCTGAGATCGTGGATGGGGTGATAGAGCATTCCTGGCAGCAGGTTTTGGCCTGTGAGCATGTGATTCGGCATGAACAGATGGAGACGACGCAAAAGCTGCTGGATGTTCTGGTATCTACATCGGATTTTATTGACGAGACCAACTCTATTGTTCTCGCATATGATATGAAAGGGAATTATTACGCGTCGGATGCCAGTATGGGTCGTTGGCAGCAGACAGAGCTGTTGACTGCAGGATCGGATGCCAGGCAGCTGGTGGTGACGGAAATACCACACAGGGATGATTCCTATTTTGTATTTATGAAACGGCTTTCGGAACCTGTCCGGGTCCTGGACGGCGTAGAGATCACACATCTTGCCCTGGCGGTGGATATGGAAACCATGCGGGAGCGGATTTCGGTGAGAGGTTTCGGTGAACAGTGCTATACTTACCTGATCAATGAGAACGGAAGAAGGCTTTATAAGTATACTTATGCTGACAACTTTATAGAGGGGTATAATGTGCTGAATGCTATGGAGGATTTCACGATCATACATGGAGGCACCTATGAAGCTTTTGTCCGGCAGATGAAAGAGCGGAAAAATACGGCGCTGGAATTTCGGTTTACCGACGAGGAAGGACAGAAGAGTGACTGGTATGTGTCAAACGGCGTACTTTCCTCGGAAAACTGGCAGATCCTTTTGTTCGTTCCCACGGAAGTACTGGGGGCGAACACGTCGCGGCTGTTAGACCGGACAATACTCTTTTTCGGAGTTGTTTCTCTTGTCTTTCTGGCTTCGGCGGTGGTGATCATCGTGATCGCCATGATCTCTAAAGCAGACAAACAGCTTGTGAAACAGAAGGACGAGGCAAACCGGCTGCTGCAGACGGCTGCGGAGGAGGCCAACAGTGCGAATCAGGCCAAGAGTGATTTCCTTTCCCATATGAGCCATGATATCCGCACGCCGATCAATGGCATTATGGGTATGACGGATATTGCCCTGAAAAATATCGGCAACCAGGATAAGGTATATGATTGCCTGAACAAGATCAGCGGTTCGTCGCAGCATCTGCTCGGTTTGATTAACGATGTGCTGGATATGAGCCGGATTGAGTCAGGCAAGACGAAAGTGAACCATGAAAGTTTTGATATCAGAACCTGTATCAACAACTGCGCCTCCATCATCGGCGGGCAGCTGGCGGTGCGGGACCTGGAGTTGAAATGTGAGATCGATGAGTTTGCTCATCCGCTGCTGATCGGAGATGAACTGCATCTGCGCCAGGTGTTTATCAACATTCTCGGTAACTCTGTGAAATTCACGCCGGATGGCGGTATCATATATCTGCGGGCCAAAGAGAAGGAGAATACGCAGGATAAAGTGCTGTATCGTTTTGAGCTGGCGGATACGGGCATCGGCATGAAGGAGGATTTCCTGCCGCATCTGTTTGAAGCCTTCGCACAGGAGGACGGCGGTATGCGTACGACCTACAAGGGTACGGGCCTCGGCATGGCAATCACGAAGAAATTTGTAGATATGATGGGCGGCACCATCGAGGTGGAGAGTCAGCTGAATGTGGGAACGACCTTTGTGATCGAAATATGGTTCGATATCGATCTGGATGCGAAGGAGGACGATAACAAGGCAGATTTCCATGCCAATCTAAAGGGTATGAAGGCGCTTCTGGTGGAGGATATCGAGCTGAATCTGGAGATTGCCCGCAGTATTCTGGAGGAGGAAGGAGTGGTGATCACAGCGGCCATGAACGGACAGGAGGCGGTGGATGCTTTTCAGAACAATCCGCCCGGGACTTTCGATGTGATCATCATGGATATTATGATGCCGGTGATGGACGGCATTACCGCTACGAAGACGATCCGTGCCCTGGAACGGGGAGATGCCGGGACGATTCCCATCATTGCGATGACGGCCAATGCCTACGAGGAGGATATCCGCAGTACGAGGGAGGCGGGCATGGATGCCCATCTGTCCAAGCCCATTGATGTGAATGTGTTGTTTAAGACCCTGTCGCATTTCTATCCGGCTTCGTGCAGGGAAGAGAAGCAGCAGACGGATTTAAGAGGGATGAAGATCCTGCTGGTGGATGATGTGGAACTGAATCTGGAGATCGCAATGACGGTGCTGTCGGATGAAGGGGCAGTGGTGACAACGGCGCAGAATGGGCAGGAGGCTGTGGATGCCTTCTGTAATAACCCGGCGGGCACTTTTGACGTGATTCTGATGGATGTGCATATGCCGGTGATGGACGGCATTACGGCAGCTGAGACGATCCGTGCCCTGGCGCGGGAGGATGCCGGGAAAATCCCGATTCTGGCGATGACGGCGGATGTTTATGAGGAAGATGTCAAAAAGACGAAAGATGCCGGTATGAACGGTCATCTGACCAAACCGTTGAATGTGGAGAAGATGATATGGCTGCTGTCCGGTTACAGGGACAGTGTGTAAAAGGCGGCAGTGCAGAGATGTGCTGCCGTGTAATAAATGATGTAAAAGGGGAAATCGGATATGATACAGGAGAAGATCAAAAGAGCGGCAGGTTTCTGTGCGGGAGGAGCGGCGGCCGTCCTTCTTTTTACGGGTTGTGCAGACAGTACAGTGCCTGTAGATACAGAAATAGTCGATCAACAGACCGATTCCGGACAACAGCAGACGACAGGCGGGAATGAAGGTCTGACGCTCACCAATTATAACTTCCTGATCTCGGAGGATTTTATCGCCGCCTTTGAGGAAAAATATCCGGAGGTGGAGCTTGAGATCATAAGCTACGGCGGCGCGAACGGAAGCGGGTATGCAAGACTTTCGCTGGAGCATGGGGACATTCCGGATATCTATATCTCCACCCAGAATTTCAGCAGGGAATCGCAGGAGAAATACCTGCTGGATCTGTCCAATTATGATTTTGTGAACCGCTATTCCGAGAGTCTGCTGGTGGCGCAGGATGTCAATGGAGCGATCTATCTTTTGCCCTGTGGCTATCAGATGATCGGCATTAACTATAATAAGACGATCCTTGAGGAAAACGGATGGAAAGTGCCGGAAAATTTTGGGGAATTTGCTGCTCTTGCAGGGCAGATCGAGGAGGCCGGTTATCAGGCGGTCGGTAATGGCATGAATCTGGACGGATATCCGTTCAACTATTTTATGAATCTTGGGAGTACCATGTATTTTGGAACGCCGGAGGGGGCGGAGTGGAAAGCAAAGTTTCTGAAAGGTGAGGCGAAAGCGGCCGGGAACGAAGGCGTAAAGGCGATCGCGGATTATTACAAAAAGTGGGTGGATAACGGCCTGATCATGCAGGAGAATATGGACAGGATACGTTTCCTGGAAGGGGAGAGCGTTTTCTATCTGGGCCTGGGAATTCCCGAATATAAGAAGACGACGGAAGATGGCAGGACCTACGAATTCGGTATCATGCCCTGGCTCGGGGAGAATGCCGCCGACAATATGCTTTGCAGAAGCGTTTCGCGATATATAGGGCTGAACCGCTCACTGGCTGAGCCGGGCAATGAGAAGAAGCTGGAGGATGCGCTTAAGTTTCTGGATTTTATATCCACAACGGAGGGGCAGCAGGCGTTGCTTGTGAATATCAATGATATTCCGTCACTGCACGGAAATGAGATTCCGGAGGAAAGTCCTTATCGGGATGTGGCGGATATGATATACAGTGGCAGGACGGCTCCCATGGTGTATATCGGCTGGGAGCAGCTGATGATTCCGATGGCACAGGAAATACGGCGGATGATGCGCGGGGAGATCGGCACAGAGGAATTGTTAATGGCTTTCGACAGTATGAATGAAAGTATGCTGGCGGGAGAGTCGAAAGAGATCTTCGGCACGGCTGTGCATACCCTGACACTGGAAAAGACGGCACAGCTGGTGGCTGTGGCGGAGGGGCGGGCCGTGGATGCAGACTGCGCCCTGATCTCCCTGAACGGGGGCCAGGGAAGCCACTGGGGCAATCGGTTCGGGCTCGGCTGGTATCTCTATGAAGGCGGGATCGACGCGGAGGCGGTCAATCTGATCCGGCCGGTGTCTTCCTCGATTTCCGTGCTGGAGATGACGGGTGCACAGATCCGGGAGCTGCGGGATGCAGGATTTGATATAGATGGAAACGGGAATCCATACCCGTATCTGCTTTTTACAAAAGGAGACGCAGATCTGGAAGATGAGACGGTATACCGCCTTGCGGTTTCTTCGGCGGAACTGACAGAAGAAATGCAGACGCAGGCCACGAAGACAGAGGTTTCGCCGGCCGGGGCGATCGAGGAGTATGTGCGCAGCCTGGGCACAGTCAGCGGGGAGACGATCGTCTGGGAGGCGGATGAGACGCCGTGACCGGAAGATGATGCAGAGTTGATGCAGATATGATGCAACTTTGATGCAATGGCCCTGTAAAATATAGTAAACGACAAAAGAGACAGGAGTGTTGTATCATGAGCAGAAAAAGAAATGGTGTGAGAAGGACGGCGGGTGTTCTGGCGGTGTTGACTGCTGTGTCGCTGGCGGGATGCGGACAGACGGGGAAAGAGGCGTTGCAGGCGGCAGCAGATGTGGCGCAGGTGCAGGAAACGGAGCAGACAGCAGGGGCCGATGTACAGGCACGGGAAGCGGAGCAGACAGGAGTCGGGGAAATGCAGGCGGAATCTGCGACGGCAGGTGAGGAAGCCCAGGGGAAGACAGGAAGCGAAAGCGCGGCAGGGCAGCGGCAGTCAGAGGCAACGGGCAAGTCAGTGCAGGCAGATGATGGGATGCGGCGGACTTTCGGTGCAGCGAACGACAGACAGCAGACGGAGCAGACGAACGGGGAAAAAGAACGGCAGACACAAAGTAAGAAGAAGGAGCCGCCGGCGGGATGGCAGCTTACACTGGCCTCGGAGGACTGGGGCCCGTCCTTCGGGGAGCCGGGGACACAGTCTGTGGGCAATGCATCGTCGGAAGATCTGGCATGGTATGATGCCTATTACGTGGGCAGCGATGATGAGAAAGTGATCTATCTTACCTTTGACTGCGGTTATGAGAACGGCAATACGGAACCGATTCTGGATGCTTTAAAGAAACATGACGTGCAGGCTACATTTTTCGTGGTTGGGCATTTTCTGGAGACGGCTCCCGAGATGGTGAAGCGCATGGTGGAGGAAGGCCATACGGTCGGCAATCATACGTACCATCATCCGGATATGCCCACGATCTCCGATCAGGAGACATTCCGCAGAGAGCTGGATGACGTGGCGGCGCTTTTTGCGGAGATTACCGGCACGGAGCTGTCTTCTTATTATCGTCCGCCTCAGGGCAAATGCAATGTGGAGAACCTGCGGATGGCGCAGGAGATGGGGTATCACACGATATTCTGGAGCCTGGCCTATGTGGACTGGGATCAGGACAACCAGCCCGGCCATGAGGAAGCGTTTTCCAGGTTGACGGGACGGGTGCACCCCGGAGCGGTTGTGCTTTTACATAATACGTCTCGGACCAACGGGGAAATTCTGGACGAGCTGTTGACGAAGTGGGAAGAGATGGGATATATGTTTCGGCCGCTGTCGGAACTGGTGTACGGCGGAAATAGTAAAGATTCCGCAGGGGAATGAGGAGAACGTACCATGCACAAAATAGGGGTGATCTCAGATACACATGGAATGCTGCGCGGGGAGGTGGAGGAGACGCTTCGCGGCTGTGAGGCGATTCTGCACGGCGGTGATATCAACAGTCCTGAAATACTGTCGGCTCTGCGCGGGATTGCTCCAACCTATGCGGTGCGGGGCAATAATGATAAGGAATGGGCGGCGGATTTACCGGAGACTTTGTCGATTGAACTGTACGGCGTTCATTTTTTTATGGTGCACAACAAGAAGTATCTGCCGAAGGACGCAGGCGGTATTGATGTCATGTTATACGGGCATTCTCATAAATATGAGGAAAGGCGCATTGACGGCCGGCTATATCTGAATCCCGGAAGCTGCGGTCCCGGCAGATTCAGTCAGCCGGTTACCTTCGCCCTGCTGGAGATTGAGGATGGACGCCTGCTGGGGGTGGAGAAGATAGAGATTGCCCGTCAGGCGAAGAAGAGCAAAGACGGCCCAAAACAGCCAAAGGGTAGAATCCTCCGGGGCGCAGGCGGCAAAGGCGACGCCCGTGACAGCAGGGAGGATGCCGGGGCAGATCCAGCATATGAACTGGCGGGCCGGGACATGCAGAAGCTGGTCAGGACAGTCATGCGGGATACGGATAAGAAGCTGCCTGCGGATAAGATCGCGGCCAGGAACTGCATCAGCGAAGAGCTGGCGGATCAAATCTGTCGGCTGTATCTGACCCATCCGGGGGTAAGCGTGGATGGGATTCTGGGGAAGATGGGGTTGTGACCCTGCAGGAACGGCCGCCTGAGAGCCGGCTTTAGAGTGAGGTGATCCGACAGGAAGAAATGAAAGCACATGTTGCTGTACAGGAATCGAAACTGGAAATTATCATAAAATAACACGAGGTGATACAAAATGGAAAAAGTAATCGAACTGTTTTTAGAGTATGTACAGATTGACACGGAGTCTGCGGAGGAGAGTACGACCATGCCTTCCACGATGAAACAGCATGATCTGGCGGCGCTTCTGGAGAAGCAGCTGCAGGAGATGGGAGCGGAAGAGATTGTGTACGATAAGGAGCATTGTTACGTATATGCTTCCATTCCGGCCACTGCGGGATGCGAGGATGCCCCGGTGATCGGTTTTATTGCCCATATGGATACTTCCCCGGCGGTGACCGGGGCGGGTGTGAAGCCGCGGATCATCGAGAACTATGACGGACGAGATATCGTGCTGAACGAAGAGAAGCAGGTGGTCATGCGGGTGGCTGACTTCCCGGATCTGGCTTCCTGTCAGGGGAAGCGGCTGATCGTGACCGACGGAACGACGCTGCTTGGCGCAGACGACAAGGCGGGTGTGGCAGAGATCATGGCGATGGCTTCCTGGCTGCTGCAGCATCCGGAGATTGCCCACGGAAAAGTACGGATTGGTTTTACGCCGGACGAAGAAGTCGGGGCCGGGGCAGATCATTTCAATGTGGAGCTGTTCGGGGCGGATTATGCCTATACTGTGGACGGCGGTCCGCTGGGAGAGATGGAGTTTGAGAATTTCAACGCGGCCGGCGCCAAAGTGTCCGTACACGGCCGGAGCGTGCATCCGGGATCGGCGAAGGACAAGATGCGCAATGCCATCCTGATGGCGCAGGAGTTCCAGTCCATGCTTCCTGTGGCGGAGAATCCGATGTATACCTGCGGCTATGAAGGCTTTTACCATCTGGATACGCTGCATGGCAATGTGGAAGAAGCGGTGGCGGAATATATTATCCGGGATCATGACAGGGTGAAATTTGAGAAGAAGAAGGAACATTTCCTGCGGATCGCAGGTTACCTGAATGAAAAGTACGGAGCGGGAACGTTCGAGATCGACATGAAGGATTCCTACTATAATATGCGGGAAGTGATCGAGAAAAACATGTTTATCATAGAGCAGGCAAAAGAAGCCATGGCACAGCTTGATGTGGAGCCGATTGTGTCCCCGATCAGAGGCGGCACGGACGGTGCGCGACTGTCCTTTATGGGGCTGCCCTGTCCGAATCTATGCACGGGCGGCAGGAATGCGCACGGGAAATACGAGTATGCCTGCATCGACGATATGGAGACGATCGTGAAACTTCTGGTCAGGATCGTGGAGCGGTAGAACACGACGGTGCAGAAGAAAACAGAATAAAGAGAAAGCAGAAGTAAGTAAAACAGGCCGCCGCGTGGGAAACGATCCACAGCGGCGGTTTTCGATTATGTTATAATAAAAAATCTTTTCGGCGGTGAAACTTTTTGCGGGGGCAGTCTGTCTAATAGGCACAAAACAAAAGGAAAGGAAGGAAAGAGAGGATGCGGAACAGGAAGGAAGCGTTGGTCCGGAGCATACTCCTGGAAAACTATGAGAGCTATTATAGATTGGCGTTCAGCTATGTACATCAGGAAGCGGATGCCATGGACATTGTGCAGGAGGGAGCCTGCAAGGCGATGGCGAAGGCGCGCAGTCTGCGGGAGGAGAGCTTCGCCGGGACGTGGGTCTACCGGATCATGATCAATACGGCCAAGAATCATTTGAAGAAATATGAGAGAGAGCGGGGAACGTTGCGGGAGGATATGGCCGCACCGGAGAAAAACGATGTGGATCTGGAACTGCGGGAGGCGGTAGATCGTCTGCCGATGCAGGAGAAGACGCTGATCATACTGCGGTTTTACGAGGATAAGCCGCTGGCTGAGATCGCGGAGATCCTGCAGGAAAATCTGAATACGGTCAAGAGCCGGCTGTACAGGACGCTGGAAAAGCTGCGCAGAGAACTTGCCTGAGTGGGAATGAAGAAATAGAGAAGCAGAGGGCTTCCTGTAAAGATGAGCAGAAAGGAAAGGGTGTATCAGAATATGAAGAATGTAAAGGAACATACTATGGTGGCAGAAGAGACGAAAGATTTCACGGAGCTGGAAAACAGGATCATGGCCGGACGGGAATCTTATCGGAATATTCCGGTGCCGGAGGAGATGGAAAGGCGGATCAGAGAAGCGACGGCAGGACAGGGAGCGGGCAACAGATTCCGTATACCGGCGGCAGTCGCAGCGGCGGTGGCGCTGTTGATCGTTCTGCCGAATACGGGAGCGGATATTGCCCATGCCATGGGAAATCTTCCGGTGGTCGGTAAGCTGTTTCAGGTCGTCACATTTAGAGATTATCAGTATGAGAGCGAACGGTTTGATGCGAATGTGGAAATACCGCAGATCGTGGTGGAAGATGTGAAGGAGAACACCGGAGAAACGGCTGAATCGACAGAAACGGTACAAGGAGAGCAGACGGAGGAATTCCGGAAACTTCAGGAGACCGTTGAGCAGGTGAATTTTGATATCGACACGGTGACGGATCAGCTGGTGGAAGAGTTCAAGGAATCAGCAGAGCTTGGAGAAAGTTACGGCAGTCTGGAGATCCATCATGAGATCGTGACGGACAATGAGCGGTATTTTACGCTGAAACTGTCTATTTACCGGGGCGCAGGCAGTGGTATGGAATCCTATAAACTGTATACTATTGACAAGCAGAGCGGCCGGCAGGTGCAGCTTAAAGACCTGTTCCGGGAGGACAGCGGCTATCTCGATATCATCAGTGAGGAGATCCGGGACCAGATGCGCGCGCTGATGGCGGAAGATGAAATGAAGGCCTACTGGGTAGACCAAACGGATATACCGGAATTGAACTGGGAAGGGCTGAAAGAGGACCAGAATTATTACTTCGATGCCGACGGAAATCTGGTGCTTGTCTTTGATGAGTATGAGGTGGCGCCGGGCTACATGGGGGCGCAGGAATTCACGGTGGAGAAAGCGGTGTTTGAAGGAATGCTGAACGGATGAATAAATGACACAAAGGACTGCTGCGTGGTGCGGCAGTCCTTTATGTATGCAGCCATGTTGTTACAGATAAGTGATCTGTGCGTCGGCATTATAGGTGTGCGGCTCTTTGGTGACAGCCTTGTGGCCGAAGGCGATGGCAATTTCATACTCATAATTCTCGGGGAACTGCAGTGCTTTGGAGAAATATTCCTTCTTCTCACCTCTGAGGGCATCGTAGATGCAGCCGATGATCAGATTGCCAAGGCCCAGGTCTTCCGCGGCCAGCGCCATATTTTCCACCGCGATCCCGGCGTCAAGCGGACTCCATTTGTAGGAACTGTCAGCGCTTAAGATGACTACCACGGGCGCTTCATAATAGAAATTGTGTTCCAGCGCCGTCAGATCGCGCAGGCGGTTTTTTTCGGCTTCCAGTTCTGCCAGGATCGGATGATCCCCTTTTAATACCGTAAAGTGGATCTCCTGCTTATTGGCAGCTGTGGGCGCCTGCAGTCCGGCGTGAAGCAGGGTCTGCAGCTGGGCATCTGTCAGCGCTTCAGCGGTGTATCCTCTTGTGGAACTTCTCTTTTTGATGGCTTCGATCACATTGCTCATAATATGCTGTCCTCCTAAAAAAAGATATTTTCTGTTTTTATAATTATAGCAGAGAAATTTTACGATTGACATATATAGATAATCTATATATAATGGAAATGTAAAATATATAGATTATCTATATAATAAAAAAGAACCGAAAAGTGAATAAGAAAACGAACAGGAAAGGAGAAGATCAAAAATGTCAATAGACAGATCGCTGGTCTCAGGGAGTACCACCATGCTTTTGCTCCGGCTGCTGGAGAACAAGGATATGTACGGGTACGAGATGATCGAGACATTGGAGCAGAAATCAAACAATGTTTTTACTTTGAAGGCGGGGACACTGTATCCGCTGCTGCACTCTATGGAGGAGAAGAATTATCTGACTTCTTATGAGAGCCCGGCCAACGGGAAGCTGCGCAAATATTACAGCATCACGAAGGAGGGCAGGAAGTATCTTAAGGCCAGAAAGGAAGAGTGGCAGGAATATCAGGCTGCGGTGCTCAATGTACTGTGGGTGGGGATGGCATGACGGAAAGACTGTAGAAAACGTGTCATAGAGCGTTTTGGAACGGAGGTAACGATGGAAGAATTTATAAGAAATATTACGGAGCAGATCCGTTGTGTGAGGGCACGGGAAGCCGTGGCAAAGGAGCTGTCAGATCATATTCTGGACCAGGCGGCGGCTTATGAGAAGGACGGTGAGGAGCATGAAGCTGCGGTCGCACAGGCAGTCCGTGAGATGGGGGATCCCGTGGAGATCGGTGTAGAGCTGGACCGGATCCACAGGCCGCAGACGGATGTTAAGATGATCGTCATGGTGCTGTTGTTCAGTATCGGAGGCATGGTGCTTCAATACATAGTGGGCGGCTATGCACCGATGGGTGGATCAAATGGGTCATCGGTATATTTGAGCCAGCTTGGCAGACAGGGCCTGATCCTGCTGGTATCTTTCGGTGTGATGGCAGGGATGTATTTTCTGGACTACAGCTTTATCGGGCGGTATGCCACAGCGATTTATTGGGGAATGACCATCGTCTTCTTCACGATCAGGATTATGAGCAGAGAAATAAACGGCAGGTATCCTGTGATGTTGATGCTGGTTTACCTTTATGTTCCGGCATATGCAGGCCTGTTGTATCAGCTGCGGGGCAGAGGGTATGATGCAGTGGTAAAAGGGATTGCAATACAGGTTTTAACAGCCGGAGCAGCATACTACCTGTCCAATATTCTGCATGCTGCTTTTGCGGTGTATCTGATGCAGATGGTTCTGTTGCTTCTTGCGGTCCGTAAGGGATGGTTTGCGGTAAACAAAAGGGATGCGGCTGTTGTAATCGTGACGGTTCTCGTGATCATTCCGCTGGCGGCATGTCTGTTTTTGCTGGTGACCGTGCCAGCTGAGGCGGACAATTACAGGTTACGACGGATTCAGGCGTGGCTGCATCCATCAGAGGATCCTTACGGGGCCGGTTATACCTACATGTGGATACGTCAGGGGCTGGCGAAGTCTAAACTGATCGGTGTATATGAAGGGTTTTCTTTTGATGATGAGATTACGTGGCTGGGGCCACGAACAGATCCATTTATCCTGATAGAGATTGTCTTCACATTTGGCATTCTGATTGGCATTCTGGTGGTTGCAGCTTTAGCAGCGCTGATCATTCATGCTTTTGGCATCGTAAGGAGACAGAAAAACCAGCTTGGTTTTATGATATCAGCAGCCTGCTTTATGGTATTTCTGGACAACTGTCTGGAAGGAGTCCTGATCAACAGCGGTTGTTTTCCGGTGACGAGTGTGCAGCTTCCGTTTCTGTCTTATGGTGTGGGTTCAACGGTCACCTATGCAGTCTTTATAGGACTGCTGCTGAGCATCCACCGCAATGAGAAGATCGTCACGGACTGCACGGTGACAGGCCGTCCGGTCTGGAGGCTGAACATCAGGCTGGAGAAAAAGTGACGAAAGCATATAAAAAATAAATCGACATTTCCGAAGCGAATACAGACTTTGGAAATGTCGATTTTGTTTTTTGTACTATATTATATGTTATGTGTGTTTCTGCTGCTTATTCCGAAATTCCTTTGCCAACAGGAACAGTCCGAACAGGATTCCGTTTACGAGCAGCTGTGCGGGGAGCATAGACCAGGTCACTGCCTGCTCCTGCAGGATATCGGCAGAATATTGATTGGCTACCACGACAGACAGATTATTGTTTGCATAATGCAGGATCACGGGAACCCAGATATTGTTGGTTTTCATGTACGCCCAGGCGAAGAAAATACCCAGTGTGATACAGGTGATGATCTGCGACAGCGTCATGATCAGTCCCCTGTCCGGCGTGGTGTAGAAGAAAAAGTCCAGGAAAACATGCCAGATGCCCCAGGCAACTCCGAGGAGCAGAACGCCGCCGCGCAGGCCGAACCGTTTCTGCAAAATGGGCTGCAGGTAATACCGCCAGCCGTATTCCTCTCCGAAAAAGGGAGTAAATGCGAGGAAAAAGTTGATCGGCATGATGAGCAGGTAAATCCAGGTGGCAGGATCCTGTACGATCTTAACGATCATGTCTATCTGCCCCTCGGCAAGATAGAAGATGGCCGCCCGGCCAAAATACAGGGCCAGGAAAAGCAGGATACACAGAAGAGAAGTCTTCCATTGTTTCCAGCCAAGGCCGTAAACCGCACGTCTTTTCCTGCCGGAGGCCAGAAGCGGGATCCAGCACAAAATTGTGCCGCCGATTATGATATACTGGCTTATCACCGCCCACATGGACACGGACTGATCGTTCAGGCCAGTCGGCTGCATCGGCAGGAATACGGAGAGCACTGCACACAGAAGCATGGCGGCGGTCAGAAGTGTGAAGCACAGGAAGAACCACTTCGGCAGCATGTTGTCCCGCCAGCGGGTGATCATGTAAGCCAGCATTACGCCGGCAGCCGGATAGTACATCTGGGCATTGGGAAATGCGCTCAGTTCCGCGGATACGGCGCTGCCGTACCAGGTCAGAAGGCCCATCGCATAAGTCACACCGTAGGCTGCGAGAAGAAAGAGCAGAAGCTGCCTTTTGGTGTCTGCAGTTTCTGCCGGATTGATGATTTCAATTGTTTCATTGTTTTCTTTCATGTTATATCACATCCTTACCTTATATTTTCGGAGTTCTCCGAACAGTCTATATTATATGACAGATCGGTTCCCCGACGGTGTGGAATGCTCAAACGGTCATTTTACTGCCTGAACGGCTGACAGCCAGAAGCTTCTGGCGCATCTCGTCTTCGATGCGGACAAGCTCGGTCTCGGCGCTGCGTCGTTTCGCACGGCCTTCCTCCTGGATCTTCATGACTTCATCCAGAGTGCTGATCAGCGTCTGGTTGGTGGCGGTGAGTGTTTCAATATCCACGATGCCACGTTCGCTTTCCCGGGCAGTTTCGATGGTGGCGGTCTTAAGTGCCTCTGCATTTTTCTTTAAGAGAGCGTTGGTCATGTCCGTCACTTCCTTCTGGGCTTTTGCAGCCTCACTGGAGTGGTTCAGGCCAATGGCGATCACCATCTGGCTCTTCCACAGCGGAATGGTATTCACGAGTGTGGACTGTATCTTCTCTGACATGGCGGTATCGTTGCTCTGGATCAGCCGGATCTGGGGGGCCATCTGCATGGAGATTGTTCTGGTCAGTTCCAGATCGTAGATCTTCTTCTCGAAGCGCTCACACATGGAGGCATAATCGTTGGCAGCCTGGGTGTCCTCCGGGAGAGAACTTTGCTCCGCTTTCTTTAAAAGGGCTGCAAGTTCTACGGTTCTGGCCTGCTGCAGCTTCTGTTTGCCGGCAAGGATATACATGGAAAGCTCTTTGAAATAGTTAAGGTTCAGTTCATACATCTTGTCCAGCATGGCGGCATCTTTGAGCAGCGTTACCTGGTGATCTTCCATGACCTTGCAGATTTTGTTGATGTTGGCCTCCGCCCTGTCATATTTGATCTTCAGGCTTTCCAGTTTGTTGCTGCTCTTCTTGAAAAAGCCGAAAAGTCCCTTTTCCTCTTCCTCGCCAAAGTCTTTCAGCTCGGTGACTACATCCGACAGCATCTGGCCGATCTCGCCCATATCCTTGGTGCGCACGTTGCTTAAGGCACTCTCCGAGAAGTCCGCAATCTTTTTCTGGCTGCCGGCCCCGTACTGCATTACCAGCTGGGTGTCGGTGATATCGATCTGAGCGGCGAAATCGTTCACCATTTTCTGTTCTTCCGGGGTCAGTATTACTTCGGGAACCCTGGGTTCTTCCTCTGCCACGGAGAGGGCAGTGTCCTCCACAATCTCCGTCTGGGCAAAAGGCGACAGAGTCAGGGACGGCGCTTCCTTTAACATTTCATCCAGATTACTGCTCATTTTCATATCCTCCATTCTGTTCGGGTATTATTGTATTTGTTTTCTGTTATATCAGTGCTTATCCTTTATTGGCGGTGAGATCCATTTCATGCATCAGGCCTTCTCTTGCCAGCATGGTCTTTAATACCTGCGCATCGGTGGTGGCATCCAGCACCGCGTCCTGGAAGAGATTGTTCAAAAGTTCAGTGAAAGCCTGGTTGATGGTGTCCAGAGTATTCTCGATTTCGGCCTTGGCGGCGATGATATCGTCGCCGGGCATGCTCACCCGGTCAAATTCCTCATAGGCCTCCACCAGCTTTAAGGTGGTGGGCAGGTAGTAGTTCATCAGCTTGTGCATCCGGTGCATCTGTTCAGGGTGTTCCCGTACGCTGTCAAACAGATCTTTCAGCAGATTCTCCATCCGGTAAAGCCTGGCGGAGATCACCTCTCCGGGAATTTTATCGTTCAGGAGATGAAGCTTACGGATGCATTCCATCCCTTCCGCCACCATGGTGTTCAGTTCCGGTTCCTGTGCCGGCGGGTCTGAGGCCTGTCCGGAAGCTGTTTCCGCCATGTCGTGTTTATTCTGGAGGGTTGCGTTCCTGCGGTTTTCTTCTTCCAGCAGCCGGCAGTTGTTCTCCGTCTCCAGATATTGTCTGTAGATGCTGTCGTTCAACATAAAGCAGGTCTTCTTCTCATCAAGATGACCTTCGGGAAACATGCCCAGCCTTATCATTTTCTGCAGATCTCTGATTACGCGGCGCGCTTTGCGGCCGGTGCTTCTGGCCAGGTGTTCGATCTCACCGTACAGGTTACGGCCGCACAGTCTGGCATAGCGCTGTGCCAGCTTAAGACGCCTGCGTTGTCCGATCCCCAGCCGGATCATACCCGCGAATAATGCGAGAAAGAGCAGATTAATGATCCAGCCCGATGTGTTCACCATACCTTCCATCATTACCGCGGTGAAGTAAAGGTGAAAGAACGTGATCAGCAGGGTAACACCCAGGCCGATTCCGCCGAAGACCTGATAGAGAACGCTGGATACATTGCCTACCTTTTTGAACTGGAAGGGGACGAACTCCGTGGTATTTGTCCGTGCGGGGACGCCGTGAGCCGTCTGCCACAAGGATGCCTGCTGCGTGTTCCCGTAAGGGCTGTCCGGCCGGTCGCCAGTACCTGGATCGTGATACATCTGTCTGGCCTGCCAGCGGGCCTGTTCCTGCCTTCTGGCCTTCTCCTGGCGCCGTATCTGTTCTCTGGTCTGCCGGCGAGCTTTCTCCTCTGCCTGCCTTGTCTGTGATCCGGTCTGCCAGTGAGACTGCTCCTGTCTTGTCTGTTCCCCGGTCTGCCAGTGAGACTGCTCCTGTCTTGTCTGCTCTCCTGTCTGTCTGTGGGGCTGTTCCCGGTTTGATTCTCTGTCTGGAGCTGTCCTCTGTTTAGCTTCATTCGGGGTATCCGTGTAATCCATGAAGGAAATATGCTTTCCCACTTCATTTAAGGCATTGACGACACTCTGGGAGACCAGACGGTTCAGATTGCTGTAGTCCCCGCCCTGTAAGGCGTCCGACAGAGCATCCATGATCTGTTCTCCCATGCTGTATTCGTTCGGATTGTCTTTCATATGATAAAACCTCGTCGTATCTGAAAATATTATGTATAGAAAATCTTTACCTTCTATAGTTAACGACATTAGAAATTTCGTTTTCGACCTTGCAGGAGATTCCGTATATGGCTCCTGCAAGAGCCGGGAACAGAAATTTGTTATGTCGTTTACTATATTATCACACATTAGACGCTGTTTCGCAATCAATTTCATTATTTTTCAAAAGAGTACACAGGCTATACAATTTCCTGTTTTTGTGCTATTTTAGATATGTGTAAAATCTTAGCAAAATTTTAGCGACAGGGGAATATGGAATGAGTTTATTATCTAAAGTGGGTATTTTTGTTGTCATTATCCTGCTCTCGAATTATCTGGTCAGCCTGATCTTCAAGTACATAGCACTGAAGACGAAAGCAGTCCATCTGCGCTTTACGAAAAGTGCGATCAATGTGATCATCGATGTGATCGCCTTCTACAGTCTGGCGCAGCAGTTCGAGATGACGAAGGATATCAGCCGGGTGCTGCTGCAGAGCGGTTCCCTGATTCTGGCGATCGCCACCTTTGCGGCACAGCAGGCACTTGGAAATGTGATCAGCGGCATTTCACTGTCGATGTCGAAACCCTATAACGTGGATGAGAAGATCAGAGTGATACAGGGTGGGACTGTGATTGCGGAAGGGCTGGTCAAGGATGTCACGCTGCGGCATACGCTGATTTATCAGTTTAACGGGGAAACCTGTATCGTGCCCAATTCCGTTATGGATTCGGCAGTGGTCATCAACACGAATTTCACGGAGAATATCGGTAATTATGTGGAGATCGAGATCGGGTACGGGGCAGACATCGAGAAGGCGATCGAAATCATGCGGCGTATTTGTGTAGAGCATGAGTTGACGCTGAATACGGAGGCCAATGCTGTCACTGCCAGCGGTTACACGCAGAATGGAGTCACGCTGAAAACCATCATATGGACGCAGAATCTGAATGACAGTTTTCGGGCATGCAGTGATATCCGGGTATCTCTGGTCAGGGAATTTGGCAAGTGCGGTATAGAAATACCGTACCAGACGGTGACGATCTCCAATTATGAACCGGCAGAGAAGGAGAATGACAAAGCATAAGGCATGGAAAGGGACAGGGATGGAAAGAAGAGGAGTCAGAAGATGAATGAAAAGAACGACTTGACACAGGGAAGCGTGGGGAAGAATCTGGTGTTATTTGCCCTGCCCTACCTGTTGTCCAGTTTTATGCAGACATTCTACGGCATGGCGGATCTGTTCGTGGTGGGACTGTATAACGGATCGGAGACTACGACGGCAGTAGCCATTGGCAGTCAGGTGATGCATATGCTGACGGTCATTATCATAGGATTTGTCATGGGAACCACGGTAAGGATCGGGCAGTGTGTGGGGGCCAGGGACGAAAAGGCAGCGGCGAAGACGGTGGGAACATCTGCCGTGTTTTTTTCTGTGTTTGCAGTCGTGGTAACGGCAGGGCTGCTGCTTGGCACGGTGCCGATTGTCAGAGTTATGTTAACCCCACAGGAGGCGGTGGCACAGACGAGGCTCTATTTGCTGATCTGCTTTGCAGGAGTTCCGCTGATTGTGGCTTACAACGTGATCAGTGGTATTTTCCGCGGTGCGGGAGATTCCAGAAAGCCCATGTATTTTGTGGCGGCGGCCTGTGTGACGAATATTGTGCTGGATTTTGTGTTTATCGGCTTTTGCGGCATGGGTGCGGCGGGTGCGGCTCTGGGTACGGTCTGTGGGCAGGCGGTGAGCGTGGCGGCGGCTTTTCTTGTGATCCGCAGGCAGAATCCGGGCTTTTCCGTGAGCAGGCAGGACTTTTGTATGGACAGGGAGGTGGTTGGCAGGATCCTGAAGGTGGGGACGCCGGTGGCCATGCAGGATGGCCTGATCCAGGTGGCTTTTGTCGTGATCACGGTAATCGCCAACAGCCGGGGGCTGATCGTTTCGGCGGCGGTGGGGATCGTGGAGAAGCTGATCGGCTTTATGTTTCTGGTACCTTCCGCGTTCCTGTCGGCCATCTCTACCATCACGGCCCAGAATATGGGAGCGGACAAGGCGGAGCGGGCCAGAAGGAGCCTGTACTACAGTCTGGCGATTACGGTGGGATGGGGGCTTTGCTGTGCCCTGTACAGTCAGTTTCTGCCGCATACACTGGTGGGTATTTTTACGCGGGATGACGCCGTGCTGGCAGCGGGGTGCGCTTATTTGCAGTCCTATGCGTTTGACTGTGTATTTGCGGCGGTGCATTTCTGTTTCAGCGGGTATTTCTGCGGTGACCAGAAATCCATGGTCTCATTTATCCACAATATCACAGCCATCGTGCTGGTGCGTATCCCGGGAGCCTGGCTGGCCAGCAGGCTGTTCCCGGCATCTCTCTACCCGATGGGCTGGGCGGCGCCTCTGGGATCACTGTTGTCGGCGGTGATCTGTGTGGGATTTTATCTCTATTACAGAAAGCGCGGGAAGTAATGGCAGGCCGGAACGGCAATTTACAGATTTTCCTGAACTGTTATAAAATATCAAAATTACGTAAATCATGGGCTGGACGCAGGAAATGATTTCGGGTATAATAGTGCCTAAATAGGATCACTCAGGAGGAGTACATAATGAAAACAATCAAAGGCAGGCTGTTGGCCACGGTTTCAGCGGCAGCGTTTATCGTTCTTTTTATCGGCGTGATGGCAGCAACGGCGGTGGCCGGCAAGGCGGGTGTTGGAAGTGCGGTAGGTGCCGGGCTTCTGATCGGTGTATTGGGGACGGCGGCCATCGATCTGGCGGTGTTTTCAGTCATGAGCCGGGCTTTGGAACCGATTGCGGAATTGAAACAGTTTGCGGCCGGAGATTTCAGTGAGCAGGGCCGGACAGCAGTGTCCGGCGGTGTGTCGGAAGGGTTTCGGGATGAAGTGGAGGAAGTGACTCATGCGGCAGGGGCCATCAGGCAGCGTATACGGGAGACGATAACCGGCACCAGCGGGGAAGCGGCGAATATTGCCGACACGGTAGCTGCCGCATACAGTGAGATGGCGGATCTGAATAATAAGATCGATGAGATGGACCAGGTGATGGACGGTCTCAACGGCAAGGTGCGGGAAGCTGCGGAAGTGACGCAAAGTATCAGTGATGCCAGCGGGGAGATCGGCGCGGTGGTAGACGATGTTTCCTGTAAAGCCTCCGAATCGGCGGATGCTTCCAGAGATATCAATATCCGGGCGGACAAGCTTTATAAGAGTACGGTTGAATCTCAGAAACAGGCGACTGTGGTCTATCACAGTGCGGCAGGAGAGCTGGAGCGTGCGCTGAAGGAAGTGGAGAAGATCGAGGTTATCAGGAATCTTTCAAAGGAGATCGGTGAGATTGCGGGCAAGACCAATCTGATTGCCCTGAATGCGGCCATTGAAGCGGCAAGAGCGGGGGATGCAGGCAGAGGATTTACGGTGGTGTCCGAAGAAGTGAGAAATCTGGCAGAGAGTTCTCAGGTCACGGTAGATAAGATCCAGAAGGTGATCGGTGAAGTGGTGGATTCCGTTATGGATTTAAAGGACAGTTCGGGGAAGCTGCTGGAGTTCGTGCGGGATGAGGTTATGGCAGACTATGATACGATGGTGAGCACGGCGGAACAGTACCAGAAGGATGCCTTTTTCTTCGATGGCATCGCAACGGATCTGGGGGCTTCGGCGGAGGAGATGGGCGCTTCTATCGAGGAAATGCTGGCTTCTCTGCAGACGGTATCTTCTCTGAACAATGTGATTGTTGAGGAAGTTGGCAGTGTGGCCGGTGTGATGCAGAATACCAACGTTGATTCCGAGGAGATTCTGCGCAAAATGGCGATCATGGAGAGAAGCAGCCGCTCTCTGCAGGAGATCGCGGCTGCTTTCCGGGTGTGATGTTCGGTGCTTTTGTAATGGAATCTGGTGGTTTGTGCGTAAAGATCTGAGATGTGCAGCGGCAGCGTCAGTCCCTGATATGGTTTCGCAGACAGAATAACGCCAGTACGTTGGGCAGAACCATCAGGGCATTGATCAGGTCGGTGCTTTCCCAGACGAGACGCATGGGAATGATGGCTCCGAAGTAGATCATCAGAATATAGCCGAGTTTATAGAGCGGAATACCTTTTTTTCCCATAAGGTATTCCGTTGCCTTTTCCCCGAAATAGGACCAGCCGATGAGTGTGGTAATGGCGAAGGCGGCCAGGGAGACGGTGAGAAAAGCGTCCCCCACATAGGGCAGGTGTCTGAAGGCGGCGGCTGTCAGACCGGTTTCCGGTACGCCGGCTATGGAAACCGGATCGTAGAGCATGTTGGCCACGATGACGATGCCGGTGACAAGGCACATAACGACGGTGTCCCAGAAGACGGCAGTCATGGAGACGTAAGCCTGGATGCGGGGATGGGATACATGGGAAGCGGCGGCCGCGATGGCGGAAGTGCCGATTCCTGCTTCGTTGGTAAAAAGTCCTCTGGCAATGCCGTAGCGCAGGGCGTGCTGGATGGCGCTGCCCGTCAGGCCGCCGGCCACGGAGCCGAAGGAAAAGGCGTCTTTCAGAATCAGCAGACAGGCGGAGAGCAGTACGTTATGATAGAGCAGCAAAAGCAGCAGGCAGCCGAAGAGATAGACAAAGCTGATGGCCGGTACCATGCGCTCGCAGATGTTGGCAATGCTTTTTACGCCGCCCAGGATCACGGTGCCGGTGAGGAATGCGAGGACGATTCCCACCAGATGGGGCGACAGGTGAAAAGTGGCCTGGGCAGCCTGAGTGACGGAGTTGGCCTGTGTGGTACAGCCGACGCCGAAGGCGGCGACCAGGGTACAGATGGCGTAGATACTGCCCAGATGTTTGTTATGTAAACCGTTTTTCAGGACATACATGGGGCCGCCAACATAGTCTCCGGAATCGTTCCGGCTGCGGAACAGGACGCTTAAGTAGCATTCACTGTAGGCGGTGGCCATGCCCAGGATGCCGGTGATCCAGCACCAGAATACAGCGCCCGGTCCGCCCAGCGCCACAGCAGTGGAGACACCGATGATATTACCGGTGCCCAGCGTTGCGGCCAGGGTGGTTGCCAGCGCGGAGAACGGGGACAGGTTCTGTCCGGTGTTGTCTGCTTTACCGAAGGACAGTTTCAGCGCATAGAAAAGATTGCGCTGTGGAAAATGCAGCTTCAAAGTGAAATAAATGTGGGTTCCCATCAGAAGTGTCAGGAGGGGAATACTCCAGATCAGGTCGTTGAGTCGTTCCAGCAGAGCCATAGGCGATAGGTATTCCTTATCAGATGGCATTTTCGCGTGGCAGGATTTCCTGCCGGCGGCAGCCTTTTCATTCTATATATATCGATAGGGAGCGGTAAAAAGAACTTAAAATGTGTTACACTTATGGTAAAAATAAAAACGGGAGGCCAAAGGAGCAATGGCCGCCGAAGACGGGAGGTACGTATGGAAGAGCGGGCATATCAGTGGGCGCAGGCACTGTGTTCCTGCGCGGGGGAAGATGCGGATTTTCTGCGGGAATTCTGGCAGGCACTGTTGCAGTCAGAGGAAGTCTACAGAGAATTCGTGTATTATCTGGAGCATGGGACGTTTTTGTGTGAGTACAAGGTGGCGGGTTACAGCGTGGTGGATATTATGGTGTGGCAGATCGATCATTTTAAGGCGAATCTGGATCTGAGCCACAGTGGGGCAGCCTATGTGGGAGGACAAAACGGGGACAGGATGCTGTTAAAAGCTTTTGACACCATGCTGAGGATGGAGCGGGAACCGGAACGGTACGCGGCGTCCATGCGCAGCGAGACAGGGACGGATTATCCTGATAAATATTAAGCCTGACAGGACGGAAAGGAATATGACGCACAAATGAACAAAGAGGATATCAGGATCAAAAATGTGATCATACATATCATGGATCCCACCATCGGCATGCCGGTGCTGTCGGATACAGAGCTGGAGTACGGTTCTGAGATCGCGGAATTCTTAAAGGAGCATATTGCCAGGATCAGTTCCGGGGATGATGCCAAGGAATGTCGGTTTTATAAGGAAGAGTCGGAAATCTATCAAATGTTAAATGCGTATTCTGATGAAGACTTTGTCACGGTCAGCAAGAACATTGCCGGGCTTCTTTATGAGATCATGAGCAGTAATATCGACATTCCGCCGGCGGATCTGCTGGTGGTTCGTCTGCGGGAAGGAGAAGAAGAATATCTGGCGCTCTTGAAGATGAATTACAAGGCTTTCTACACCCACAGGACGATGGCGTCAGAGGACGGGGAGAGCAACTGCAATGAGATCATACGGCACAAGTCCATACTGCCCTCGGAGAGCCAGCGGTTGACGGAAGCGGCGATCATTCGTCTCAGCGACCTGGCGCTGCAGGTGATCGAGAGAAAGTATGAGGTGAACGGGGAAAAGACGAATTATTTCTCATTTCTTTTCCTGAAATGCAGTGCTCACATGTCCCATAAATCGAAGTTGTCCATCGTGAGCCGGGCGGTGGAGAGTGTGCAGAAAGAGGGCTTTGACGAGACGGAGCGTTTTGAGAAACAGATGCGGGCCAAGAGCATCATTCAGGAGGTGATCGAGGAAAAGGGCGGCTTTGTGGTGGAGGAGCTGGCAGAGAAAATTTTTGAGGAAGAACCGGAATTAAAAGTCGCGTTTCAGGATAAGATGGAAAAGTACGATATGGTGAAGGAAGAGATACAGCCTCAGAGTGAGAATACGGTGCGCAGATATCAGAGCCAGCATCTGTATACGGATACCGGAATTGAGATCAAGATTCCCATGGAGCAGTATAAGAATCCACACAGTGTGGAGTTTATCACCAATCCGGACGGGACGATCTCGGTACTGATCAAAAATATAGAACATCTGGAGGCGAAGCTGTAAGGAGAGAGGGAGTGGCATTGTGCAGGAAACCGTGACAGGGAAGAGAAAGGCTGTATGGTTGCAAAGAGACATGCAGTATGGTCGGCAGGCGGAGGATTGATCTTATGGGAACAGTTTTGGATTATTTGAAAGAGTATGGGGATTATGCGCTGGCGGAGAAACCTTTCAGTGAGGTGGACAGTCTGATTCTCAGCCAGTTCTCCTATCTGAAATTCGATGAGATGGTGTCCGGTAGACAGACGGGACAAAATGCAGGTGTGACAGGAACCGTGGCGGTCAGCCTGGAAGAGATGTTTGGGCATGAAAAGTATGATTCCCTGTATGGAGACGAGCGGTATCGGCGGGATAACACGGCGCTTTTTCTTGGAATGTATGGAAGCAGGCGGTTTCATGACACCAAAATAATAAATTATGTAAACCAAATTGATCTGGATACGGAGATGCAGTTTTCAGCGGTGACGATTCTGCTGCCGGGTGGTATGGTCTACGTGGCTTTTCGGGGAACGGACGAAACCATTGTGGGCTGGAAGGAAGATCTGAATCTGGCCTTCTCCGAGCCGGTGCCGGGACAGCGCCTGAGTGTGGAGTATCTGAATCAAACGGCGGAAACCTTTGCGGGGGCGTTCTGTGTGGGTGGGCATTCCAAAGGCGGCAATCTGGCCGTGTACGCGTCTATGAACTGCCGGGAAGACGTGCGGGCCCGGATCGTGACGATCTATGACCATGACGGCCCGGGATTCCGGCCGGAGGTAAAGGAACAGGGGGCTTATGCGGAGATTGTGGACAGGATACGCAAGACGGTTCCGCGCTCTTCTCTGGTGGGAATGCTGCTGTATTCGGAGGGAGAGTATGAGGTGGTGGAGAGCAGAACCGTCGGGCTGGCACAGCACAATCCGTATACCTGGCTGGTCAGGGAAGATTCCTTCCAGATCGTGAAAGATATCCGTACGGGGCGGAAATTCATGGATGAGGCGTTGAATCAGTGGATTCTCTCGCTGTCGCAGGAAGAGATGCATACTTTTGTGGATACTTTCTATCAGGTGATCCTGGCCTCGGAGACCGATAATCTGATCGATCTTACCGCCAACTGGACAAAAAGCCTGCATGGCATCAGAATGGCCATAAAGGAGATAGAACCGGAGACGGAGAAAGTTATCCGGCAGATTCTGCGGGCGCTTCTTGAGGTTATTTCCACAAATATCAAGGAACGAAACAGCACGGGCAGGTCTGAACATTCACTGCACTGACCGTATCAGGGTGGCCGGAGGGGATGCCTGGGTTTCTGCGAAATACTGCAGGAGTCTGTCGCCGCTGCCGTCCGGCAGGCGCTCCGGATGCCACTGTACGGCGATGACCGGCAGAAAGGTATGCCGGACCCCTTCGATGATATTGTCGCCGGCACGGCAGACTGGAACCAGATTTTTGCCCAGATGGTCCAGGGCCTGGTGGTGGGCGGAGTTGACTGATGTGCTGAGTCCGTACAGCTGATAGAAGAAATCGGAGCGTGTCAGACCGCTGTGGTAGACCTGATGGATTTGGTCTGCGCCGTTCCACTGGTGGTTTGAGGCGGTGGGAATGTGCTGGTTGATGGTGCCGCCCAGGGCTACATTGATCAACTGCAGCCCCTTACAGATACCGAGTATGGGTTTGCCATGCTGCAGAAAGGATTCGAGAGCCTGCATCTGCAGAATATCCAGTTCGGTGTCTATACTGCGGGAACCACGGTTTTGCTGTCCGAAGAAGGCAGGAGTGATGTCGCCGCCGCCGGGCAGCAGCAGATGGGAAGCGGTGGCGGCTTCTTCGGGATCTGAGGTGGTAAAGCAGGAAAGTGACAGCCTGTGCAGGGCATTTTCATAGTTTACGGTATCGCGGCTGCGGCCGAGAATGGCGATGCTGACGGGGACTGCAGTTTCGGAAGAAATCATGGTGTGCCTCCGGTCATAGTTGTGTTAGTATAGTATATGTAACTATTCAAGATAGTTTAATCCGGTCTGCGGTCCTGTCAGGCCGGAGTGTGAAAAGAAAGGAACAGGTGTTGGTTATGGCGAAATTATTTATTAACGAGAGAAATCGGAAAGGGCATATCAATCCGGAGATCTACGGGCATTTCTCGGAGCATCTGGGACGATGTATCTATGAAGGGCTGTATGTGGGGGAAGACTCGGAGATTCCCAATGTGAACGGGATGCGTACAGATGTCGTGGAGGCCCTGAAAGAGATGAAGATTCCTGTGCTGCGGTGGCCGGGCGGATGCTTTGCTGATGAGTATCACTGGCGGGACGGTATTGGGCCGAAGGAGAGCAGAAAGAGGATGATCAACACTCACTGGGGCGGTGTTGTGGAAGACAACAGCTTTGGAACGCATGAGTTCTTCGAGCTGTGTGAACAGCTGGGCTGTAAGACTTATGTGAATGGCAATGTGGGCAGCGGTACGGTGCAGGAGATGAGTGAATGGGTGGAGTACATGACCTTTGACGGTGTGTCTCCCATGGCTGACCTGCGTAAGAAAAACGGGCATGAGAAAGCGTGGAAAGTCGATTATTTCGGCGTGGGGAATGAAAACTGGGGATGCGGCGGAAATATGACGCCGGAGTATTATGCGAATCTGTACAGAAGATATCAGACCTATGTGCGACAGTATCATAAGGATGCACCGATCAGGAAAGTGTGCGGCGGACCTAATGTGGCGGACTATTTCTGGACGGAGGAAGTATTAAAGACCTGCTTTGCGAAGCCGCAGCCGGGTGGAGGTAAGGGATTTATGGATGGCCTCTCTCTGCATTATTATGTGCATCCGGGCGGATGGCAGGACAAGGGAAGTGCTACGGAATTTGATGATAAGACATGGTATAAGACGATGGCAAAGGCTGTCTATATTGAGGAGCTGATTGTACGTCATGGCGCGATCATGGACCAGTATGATCCGGAGAAGAAGATCGGTATGATCGTGGACGAATGGGGCTGCTGGTTTGATGTGGAGCCGGGAACGAATCCGGGCTTTCTGTATCAGCAGAATACCATGCGAGATGCGCTGGTGGCAGGGGTATCGCTGAATATCTTCAACAAGCATTGTGACCGCGTGAAGATGGCCTGCATTGCGCAGATGGTCAACGTGCTGCAGTCCGTGATCCTGACGGAGGGGCCGAAGATGCTTCTGACGCCAACTTATCATGTGTTCCATATGTACAGACATCATCAGGATGCGCAGCTGGTGGACAGCTATATCGAGGATAATAAGGCCATCGGTGTGGAGACAGAGTGCCAGGTACCGCTTTTGAGCGAGTCTGTGTCGGTGGATGATGAGGGGTATGTGAATGTGACACTGAGTAATCTGTCCGTAACGGAGGATGTGCCGGTGGAGATGGTATTCGCGCAGCTTCTGCCCGGCGAGGTGACGGCGACGATCCTGCGGGAAGAGATGCATGCTTACAATACATTCGAAGAGCCGGAGAAGGTGAAGGAAGCGGTGTTTGATGCTTACGAGATCAGGGACGGTAAAGTCTGCTTTACGGCTCCGGCATGCAGTGTGATCAGTTTCCGCATAAAATAGATTTCCGATGCGGCTGCGGCAGGATCGCGCCGATTGAGATGAAATGGAAAGAGGCGTATATAAGATATGGAAAAGGAAAAAAGACGCCACTGTCGCAAATGCCTGACAAGAGATATGGATCAGAATGCCTATTTTGAAAATCTGCACACGTATATCCGAAATCTGGATGAAGAACTTAAGGTTGAGAAGCCGCTTTACGAGGAGCGGCTTTCTCTGTGCAGGGATTGTGATCTGCTGCTGGACGGCATGTGCAGGGCGTGCGGCTGTTATGTGGAACTGCGTGCGGTGATGAAGAAGAACAGCTGTCCCTACGACAAGTGGCTTTCACGGCAATGAGGGCGGAGAGGGTCCATTTACAGTAATTTTACCGGACCGGAAATAATCTCCCGCGCTACATACAGAATACTGTCGATTCTGGCATTCATCGTCCATTTTACCAGGGTCAATTCACCGCACTCAATTTCAATACAGGTGATGCAGCGGGGATGTACACAGCTTCCCGTGTTATAGTAGAAGGAAGGCTCCTGCGGGAGCACGGGCCGGTGAGTATGGCCCGTGATCAGGATATGGTGTCTCTCCTCGGCCCATCTGCGCAGATTTTGTTCACATTTCTCCTTCACTTCGTAATTCTTGGCGGCGCTGGTGGGATCCAGGAAACCAAGATTTTCCAGAGGACTCCAGAAATACCGGACCAGGAACCGGGCCAGCGGCCAGAGTGTGGAATTGAGCAGGCTGGCCTGGTGGCCGTGGGTCAGGTAGAGTGACTTTTCAGGAAAAGATTCGGGGCGCAGCACTACGGCCTCCAGAAAGGCCGGATTCTTTCTGCGGACAATGTTATGGTTGCCGTAGAGAAGATACAGCCGGCCCTTTTCTTCAAACCGGGTGAACATGCAGTAGACATCTTCGTGAATTTCGGAGATATTGCGCATTTTTCGGTTCTCCCACAATTCTTCCCCGTCTCCCAGCTCAATATAAGTGAAACCGCTCTGGTAATAATGCTCCAGTGCCGCGTAATAGAGATGCTGGTTCTTTAGAAAGTTGTCTGAGGAGGTGCCCACACCTCTGTGACAGTCGCTGATCAGAGCGTATCGGGAGCATTTGTTTAAGGGCAATACGGTTGCCTGCGCGAAAGCGCGGTCCAGGCGGCTTGTGATACTCATGGATTCCCTCCGTTTACAAATTAACAGGCGTTTAAAATCCCGACTTGCAATTTATTACGGCTTTTTGTGGCGATGCGGACGGCATCTGCGGCAGCCTTTCGGGCGTCGACAGCCGTTTTTTCTGTGGCAGCGCCTGTGGAAGCGGTGCATGCGCATCAGCTTCCGGAAGCAAAAAGGCAGATAGAAATAGAGGTACAATACGCGGTCTTCCGTACAGATGAAAGGCCGGGTGACCCAGAGGAAGAGCCGGCAGTACATTTGGTTCAGACACTGGGAAAGGTGACGGTGGAAGCGGGTAAACAGGCCATAGTGAACGGGCAAAGGACGATGAAAGATGAAAGAAAGACAGAAATTTTGTATGGTGATATTCTCTGCCGGATAGCCTGCAGTGCATAAGCCGTCATGGAAGGCGCTCAGCATTTCCTCATTGGGAAAATAGATGGCGGCTTTCAGACGCAGGTCGCCGGGACGGGAAAAGACGCCCGGCAGAAAGGCGGTCAGCCACCAGTGTTTTTCGGAGAGCTGGACGTAAGTGCCGTCCGCTTCGCTCAGATGCAGAGAGCAGGAGAGCATTTCGTGTTTGTCGGCGGCAGAAAAGTGAGCTACCTGATATTCCGCCTCGGATAACAGTCTGTCGGCATGATAGATACCGATCTCAGCGCCGGTGTTGATGCCGTACTGGCCTTTCCAGAATTCGATCAGCCATGTTTTTCCATGATAGTCGAAGTAGACCGGAAGGGAGTCGAAGACCATCTGGAAACGGGGAGCCATATAGTCATAGAACCATGTGTAGCCGGCGGATTTCTGCCACGCGTCAAGGGTGGAAGAGAAGAAACCGCAGCAGCAGTGGAAGACGTAGCCGAAAGGCTCCGCCAGTTCCTCTAACAGCGAACATTTTTGACATTTATCCATACATTTGATTTTACAGATGATCTTTTTTCTGCGGAAATGGCAGAAGAGCATGCCAGAAAGGGCAAACAGCAGCAAGATAAACAATGCAACGTACATAATGTATAACCTATAATCCTATGTGGTTTTGCTCTATTTTATGCTGAGAAATGGAATGAGGTTACTGCATTGTCTGTCCGGACGGCAGTTCTTTTTATTTAGAAATATGAGATTGATTGAAGATTTTTCCTTCTTTGTTTCGTTTTTACAGGAAAGAGGATTCAAAACAGGCTTCCATTTCGAAATTGGGGTTACGTATAGTAAACGACATAACAAATTTCTGTTTCCGGTTCCGGCCAAAGCCATATACGGGAGCTTTTGCAGGACCGAAAACGAAATTTTTAATGTCGTTAACTATAGAAGGAGGAAAAGAATATGAGAATGATGAGGGCATTGTTGTATGCCGTTTCAATCATGCTGCTGATGACGTATCTTACCGGATGTTCGGCGGTAGTGACGTCGGCGATGGAGCACGAGGAGAGGGAAGAAAAAGAGATGGAGGAATTGTCGGAATTGTCGGGATTCTGCCCGGAGGAGGGAGAGTTGGACGGGAATCAGGAGTTTCCGGGGGTCATGGATTGCTGGCCGGAAAGTATTTCTCTGGAAGATGGGGGGATGACTGCGAAACCGCTCTGTATTGACTTTGAGGTGGAAGAAGCGATGCATGTTTCCGTATCGTGTATGACGACAGGAGGAGAGCTGCAGGTAAAGATCCTGAGCGAAGACAGGCAGCACATCTATTTTGATGAAAAGAACCCTCAGGGAGATTATGAGGTGTCGATTGATGAGGCTGGTATCTGTTATCTGGAGATTTACGCGGAGGATCATAGAGGAAGTATCCGGATGACGCCTGTAAAGGAATAGGAATAGAGATTTCGATAATGGCAAAGTTATTGGAGAAGCAATTGCAGGATGAGAAAAACAGAGAAGTGAAACTTTCTGTCCGCATGATTCGTATTAATGGTAAAGGAACCAGGATTTCCTTGTGAGAGTAAAAGAAAGGAAGGAACGAAGAAATGAGTGTGAATGCGGTAAACCATGCGAGTGGGGCATCCTGGCAGCAGGATTCTGTTAAGCAGACGGAGAAGAGCGAAGAGAAATTCGAAAAGAAGGTGATGACCTGTGTCAGCGCCGGAGGGCAAAAGTGCATGCTTCGGTCAGATGCACTGATGTCTTATGCCAGTCCGCAGACGGGAGAATCGATTAATATCTACAAAGCGGATAATTATTCCAGGGAGAATCCGATCTATATTATTATGGGGCTGGATGCGGAGGGAAATGAGTTCAAAAAAGAGATCGATGCTTCCGAAATCAATCCTGCACACTGCAATTATAATGAACTGATGGTATTAAATATAGAAACAGGACATACTTCGGACCGGGATCGTCTGCATGCGGTGGCTGTGCGCGACAAGGCGGGGATAAAGAGCTTTTTTGAGCAGAAAGATTATGTTGCCTGCATAAAGGCAGTGATGCAGGACCAGATGACCATGGGAAACTGGTCCTCCTATCTGTCCTATAGTAAATGGCTGCAAAGCCTTACGAGTCGGTCGGTTCTGTAAAACGTGTGATATGAATGGTGAGGCGGGGCAGGATTTCTGCCCCTGGGATCCTGGATGAAGTTAAGACCGGATCTGAGACCGGATCTGTCTGTATTGTATTTAAAATAATTGGTATGTAACAGCTGGCAACACTGGCAACAAAAAAGAACTTTACTGGTTTAGTAAAGTTCTTTTTTTGTGATGCAGGAAAAGAGACTTGAACTCTCATGGTATTGCTACCACACGGACCTGAACCGTGCGCGTCTGCCAATTCCGCCATTCCTGCGAACAAATGTTATTCTATATCCTTTTAAGTAGAATGTCAATACTATTTTGAAAATTTTTTAAAAAATTCCTCGAAAAATTTTAGCCTTGATATTTTTTGCTAAATTTAGAAAAATGTATTGACTTTTTAAAAGCTTGATAGTAATATATTATTTGCGTTGTGAACGTGGGCGGAAGTGTCGGAACTGGCAGACGAGCAAGACTAAGGATCTTGTGATGGTTACATCGTGTGGGTTCAAGTCCCATCTTCCGCAGTGGTTGATTAGTAAGGAAACCTTATAGATACTAAGGTTTCCTTATTTTCATATTCAGACAGTTTGAACACCCTTGAACACGCTGCCCGTCCTGCATGGAAGAAAATATTTTTTGTCAGTAGATTTTGTGTACACAAAAGTTCTTTTGCTTTTTTGTCATGAGTATGATAGAATATAACCCGATTTAGACGAACTTGTGACAGAGAGAGTCTGGGAGGGGATGAATTTGAAAAAAATAAGAAAAGTGGTAGTTTCGTTGATTGTCACTGCAATGCTTCTGGCGGCCTGCGGCAGTTCGGTGGGAAGAAGGGTAGATTCAGGCGAGATCGTGGTCCCGGAGATGTCTTCGGAAGATTTGTTGGTCAGCTCCCTGGAATTCCTGTTGCAGGATGAGGAAGATACGGCAGAGAAGACAGAAGAAAATACGAAGGATGATACGGATGTACCCGGAGAGTCGAATGCGGATACAGATACAGAGAACGAAGAAGAAGGCAGGAAGGATAATGCGGTAGAGAAGCCGGCAGAGCAGGAACGTGTTCCGAAAGAGAAGGAAGCGGTTATTTATTATGGTAATGCAGGTTCCTACGACCTGAAGCAGGAGATTATACAGGTAGAGGAAGAATCAGCTGAGGAGCTGCTGAATGCTCTGGCAAGACGTAACATAGTGTCACTGGATACCAAGCTGCTTTCTTTCGAGGAACAGGAGAGCGACGGGAGTAAGGTGCTGCATCTGGAGTTGTCAAAGGCTTTGGATGAATACTTGAAGACCATGTCCAGGGAGGCAGAATGCATTATACTGGCATCGGTGGTAAACACGTTTCTGGAGAATTATGATGCTGACAGTGTTTATCTGGTGGTGAATGGTAAGACACTGGTCACCAAGAATGCAGAGTATGAGGCAGCGTTTGTAAAATGTACACCGGAGGAACTGCTCGAGAGATTAAAGGCATCTGATTCGGAGAACATACAGGAAGAGGGATAAGCAGGAGAAGAAGAGCATGGCGAAGATCAGTGAGAGAGAACAGCTTATATTTGATGTGACGCAGACGGAATGGGAGATGTTCCAGCATGTTTATAATACCGGCGGCAGGGCATCCTGTCAGGATGATCCGGATACTTTCTTCAAGATGCGGATGAGTCAGTGGATGGTGTATTCGGATGAAGTGCTGCACAGTTACCTGGAAGACTGCAGACAGGCGCATGAAGACGGCAGAAATCTTATGTTTGAAAAGTATGGCAGAATGATGGAAAGCACTTTCCCGGAGGAATACGAGGAGATCAAAGGGTATCTTCCCGATGTGACGGATAAGCTGGAGATTGTGGAGAAGATCGTCAGGATTAATCTGGAATGGGATGCCGATATGCTGCGTGCCTATCCCAATCTCAGGAACAGGGGCAGGGTGCTTACGACGGCTGAAGACGGCATCATGGCAGGCTCTTCCATGGAGAGCTATCTTCGCGGGGAGCTTTTGTCCTATTCCATGCACACGCTGGAGTTGATCTGGAAGGAGACCAGAGAAGCCTATGAGAGGGGCGAGAGCCTGTTGAAACAGACAATCGCCAATGAGACGCTTTTCTATGGGTACGGATCCCTGGAGGAAGCGGAAGCAAAACACCGTTAAAAATGCAGGCGTCTGCGCACTTCGTTGCGCAGGCGTTTTTTTGCCAGTATGGTGATCAGTGCAAAATCGATGATCACGCAGACGGTCAGGACAACCGCAGACCAGGTAATGCGGTAGGGACGGTTGAGCAGATGCTTGATCAGCAGTTCCAGCGATACGCAGAAAGCAGGAATCTCCACGAAGATACACAGGGAGCAGGGCAGCATCGTGAGCGGAAAGAAGCGGGACAGCAGCGGAAAGACTTCCGCGCAGACCGTCAACATTACGACAATGGGCAGCCCCAGCTGCCAGAACCATGTGGTAGAGGAGGTGAGGAAGCTGATCAGGAACAGATAAACGGCTACAGAGACGCCGTCGGCAAGCAGCGAGACGTAAATCGGCGTTTTGCTGTAAAAAATTGCGGGAAAGGTAAAGACAAAAAGGCAGATACAGCAGCCGATCACTGTCAATGACCAGAGCGAGGCATCGAAAACCAGCAGATTCAGCAGAAAGCAGGTTATGCTGGTGGCGGACAGGACCACAGATAATAATATACCAAGATCTTTTCTTTTCACGACTTCTACCTGTCCCTTGTCGGTGGGATAAGGCGAAGGCGGAAATTCCGTATTTAATTGCATTGGATTGACAACGGGTGTATGGCAGAGCGGGCATTTCTTCAGGGATGCTTCCAGCTCCACACCACAGTTTACGCAGTAAGACATATTCGTTTCCTCTGTGCAGCTGCCGCAGGCGTTTCGGCAGCTGCCTTTCCTGATTCATTGGATTATGGTGCAGGGGGTTCCTCCCTGCTTTGAATTCGTGCAGCAAAGTTGATTTATTTATGAGCTTTGCACGTTTGATTTAGAGAGTCCGGTTGCTCTCAATCTTGACGTGGATGCCGTCCTGTACCAGTTTGCGGAAGAAATAACGCTCCACATCGGCCTCCATGATGCTGCTGGCAAAGTTAATGGTCAATATATCTTCAAAACTGATAATGGCGCAGTTGGTACGGGAGGAAAACGGCTGTCCCATATAGATGTCAAATCGTTCGATATAGGGCTTCATATCTGCCGGAACGTGCAGCGCTCCCATATTGGTCAGCCCGGCAGAAGAGTTCTTATCCTGTACCTTTGTATAGAAGGTGCGGACCACCAGATCTTTTATGAAAAGAGGAACAATGCGGATCAGGGGGTTGCGCTGTGTGGCGGCGTTGGTGGTGATATCGCCGCGCAGGAATTTGTCATTAATATAATAACGCATGTAATGATGTATATGCTCCACGATTTCCTCAAACCGGTAATTGCCGAGCCGTGGATCGATGGAGGGATAGACCATGGTGATGAAATTGCGCAGTGTCTTCGAGGGAAAGAAACGACGAAGATTGACCGGCATGGCAATTCTGACCGGGCGCAGCCGTATATGGAAATCGGCATTCTGCTTCTGCAGCAGAGCATAGAGCAGGACTGCATTCAAATATTCCGTGATACTTGCATTGTATTTCCTGGCGACGGTCATGACTTCCTGAACGGACAGGATCCCGTCGATGATATTCAGGGTGTAGAAGGGTTCCTTGGTGCCGCGGACCCGATATGTCTTCTCCGCCGGGCGGGGCGGACATACCTGTGCGTTGGCATAGCGCATATAGGCGTCTTCCAGCTCTTCGGGATCCGGATTGGCATGGATATCCAGCACGAAACCTTCGGGGGTTACGGGGTGGCCGAGCAGATCCAGATAGGCAGCGGTGAGCGTCTGCAGAAGACACATCCCGCCGGTGCCGTCTCCGAGGCAGTGATGAGCCTCCAGAGAGATTCGCCTGTCGAAATAGTACAGCCTAATCAAATAACGGTTGTTACCTTTAAAGGGCATGGGCATACACGGATTTTTGATGTCTTCCATGACGTAAGGGCCGGGGCGGGTATTGGGTTCCAGATAGCGCCAGAACAGTCCCTTGCGGATCGCCACCCGGTAGGTTGGGAACCGGGGAAGCGTTTTGTCCAAAGCGGCCTGCAGCAAGACAGGGTCGACGGTTTCTTTCAGCAAAACAGACAGACGATAAACAGACGAAAAGTCCCGCCGCTGCAGAGTCGGATAGACAATGGCAGAAAGATCCAGTTTGTACCAGACGTCTTTTTTGTTTCTGCCGGATTTTCCGTTCCTGGCCTGCTTTGGTTTTCTGGTTGTGCTGTGCGGGTAGTTTGGCATGGCAGTCAGGTCCTTCCGATTTTTCAATTAACTTTCTTTCACATATCATACCATAAATCTGACTTTATATGTTAAAATATTACTACAAAAAAATCGACAAAGGAGCGGAGCTATGTCTATCGCCGAGAAACGAAATGCGAATTTAATGAATCTGATCAAACGGATGCACGGTGTGGTTGAGAATACGGATATTGAAAAGCACCGGCAATCCCAGAAATATTTCGGGGCGCTGCTTGGCAGCAGTAAAGATGTGCTGATCGAAGATGTGGATATACATGACCATGCAAAGACAGGGGACATGCTGCAGGGAGAGTGGGTTTACGTGAACAGGGCGCATATGAAGAAGTATGTGATCCTCTATTGTCATGGTGGTGGTTACTCCACGGGGAGCAGACTTTATGCCAGGACGCTGACAGGTAAGCTGGCGATGTCCACTTCCATGGACGTGCTGAGTTTCGATTACAGGCTTGCGCCGGAGCATCCGTATCCGGCGGCGCTGGAAGACGCCATGAAGGTATGGGATTATCTCATGCTTCTTGGATATGGAGCGAGAGATGTGATACTGGCGGGGGATTCCGCCGGAGGAAACCTGGCGCTTGCATTGACTTTGAAGCTGCGGAAGGAGAAGCGGCTGCTGCCGCGTGGGCTTGTATTGATGTCCCCGTGGACGGATCTGACATCATCAGGACAATCACATAAGACGAAGGCACAGATCGATCCGGTGCTGAATGCCGCTTATCTGGCGGAGATGATCCACAACTATGCTGCACAGGAAGATCTGACCAATCCGTTGATTTCACCTTTGTTTGGTGAATATGAGGGATTTCCGCCCACCTATATTCAGGTCGGGGAGAATGAGGTGCTGCAGGATGACGCAAAGATGCTTTATCAGAAACTGCTGAAGGCGAATGTGTCCGTGCGGCTGGATATCTTTCCGGGTATGTGGCATGTATTCCAGATGTCTCCTTTTAAGACGGCCTATGAGGCCATGGACAGGAATGCTGAATTTATCTATGATATCTGCAGATAACGGCGGATAAGGTACAATGGGAAGAGTTTATAATTTTTGACAGGAATAAAAAGGATTTTCGGGAGAAACCTCGAATAATAACAGTAGAAACGTAACAGCAAAGCCACAGAGGCTCCGGGGCTATGGCAGTAAAGGCATGAACAGTAATGGAATTTGAGAAAGGCACATCATGAACATACGGGAAAGTCTGGAACGGTGGGAGCAGGAATATCTTAGTCCCTATGCCATGCTCAGCATGCATTCCAGGGGGAGGCTTAAACCGGAGGAGCAGTGCGATATCCGGCCGGTATTTCAGAGGGATAGGGACAGGATCATTCACAGTAAGTCTTTTCGGCGTCTTAAGGATAAGACGCAGGTCTTTCTTACGCCGGAGGGGGATCATTATAGGACGCGGTTGACGCATACGCTGGAGGTCAGTCAGACAGCCAGGACGATCGCCAAGGCGCTGCAGCTGAATGAGGATCTGGTGGAAGCCATAGCCTTAGGTCATGATCTGGGACACACGCCTTTTGGCCATGCAGGAGAACGGGCGCTGGACAGAGCCTGTCCTTATGGATTCCGCCATAATGAACAGAGCGTGCGGACGGTGGATTTGCTGGAGAAGGACGGGCAGGGCATCAATCTGACGATGGAAGTGCGGGACGGCATCCTGAATCACCAGACAGCTTCCATGCCGGGCACCCTGGAGGGCCGGATTGTCAGGTTTGCGGATAAGATCGCCTACATCCATCATGATACGGACGATGCGATTCGGGGCAATATCATGAAGGAGTCGGATGTTCCGGCAGAGGTCAGTGCCGTTGCCGGGCGCAGCTGTACACAGCGTCTGGATTATTTCATACATAATATCGTGACCAGCAGCAGGGGCAGGGACGACATCTGCATGTCGAAGGAAGCGGAAGAGGCCATGCGGACAATGCGGGAATTCATGTTCCGCAATGTTTACCGCAATCCTGTCGCCAAGGGACAGGAGAACAAGGCGGAGAATCTGGTGGTCACTTTATATGAATATTATATGAACCATACGGAGAAGCTTCCGAAATTTCTGTACAGACTTATGGAAGAGGGGGAGCCTCTGGAAAAGATCGTGTGCGATTATATCGGTTCCATGACGGACCGTTTTGCCATTGCGCAGTATCAGGAAATCTACATTCCGAAGACGTGGCATGGCTGACCATGCTTTCGCGGCGGGGACAGGGGGCTTTCGTTTACGGAAAGATCACAGGTAGAATGCGCGTGGAGAATCCTATAGATAAAGAAGGGACAAGATGTATTATCCGGATGAACTGATCGAAGAAGTCAGAATCAAAAATGATATTGTCAATGTAATTTCGGGGTATGTCCGTCTGCAGAAGAAGGGAAGTAACTATTTCGGCTTATGTCCGTTTCATAATGAGAAATCCCCTTCCTTTTCGGTATCTCCGGGCAAACAGATGTATTACTGCTTTGGCTGCGGAGCGGGCGGCAACGTAATTACATTTTTGATGGAATATGAGAATGCCACGTTCCAGGAGGCAGTTAAGATCCTGGCGGAGAGAGCGGGGATCAATCTGCCGGAAATGGAATATAATGAGGAAGCAAGGCAGAAGGAGAGCAGGCGGAGCAGGCTGTTGGAGATCAATAAGGCAGCGGCCAGATATTATTATTACATGCTTCGCAATCCGAGAGGCAGAACCGGCTTTCAATACCTGACGGGAAGGCAGCTGTCTGACGAGACTATGAAGAAATTTGGTCTTGGATATGCAGACGGGGCCGGGTCGGATCTGACGGCTTATCTGCGTTCCAAGGGGTACGGCGATGATCTGCTGAAGGAATCGGGACTGATCGCTTTTGATGAGAAAAGGGGCATACACGATAAATTCTGGAATCGGGTCATGTTTCCGATTCAGGATGGCAACCATCGCGTGATCGGTTTTGGCGGCCGTGTCATGGGGGATGCCAAACCCAAGTATCTGAATTCGCCGGAGACGATGATCTTTGATAAGAGCCGCAATTTGTACGGCCTGAATTTTGCAAGAGCTTCCCGCAAAGGGAATATTATTCTTTGTGAGGGGTATATGGATGTGATCGCCATGCATCAGGCCGGGTTTACGCAGGCAGCAGCCTCGCTGGGAACGGCTTTCACGACGGGCCAGGCCAGTCTGTTAAGAAGATATACGGAGGAGGTCCTGCTGGCCTATGACAGTGACGGGGCAGGGGTCAATGCGGCGATGCGGGCTATCGGAATCCTGCGGGAGTCAGGGCTTCGCGGTAAAGTGATCGACATGAGACCCTACAAAGACCCGGATGAATTTATGAAGAATCTGGGTGCGGAAGCATTCCAGGAGAGAATAGACCAGGCGCAGAACAGTTTCTTTTTTGAGTTGAGTGTGCTGGAGCGGGATTACCGGATGGATGATCCGGAGTCAAAGACTGCTTTTCACAGAGAGATCGCAAAGAAACTGTGCGGTTTTGAGGAAGAGGTGGAACGGGAGAACTACATAGAGTCGACGGCGCAGAAATATCATATCGGTTTTGAGAATCTGCGGAAACTGGTGAGCGGATATGCGGCGCAGACCGGACTGGTGCGCCCGGTGATGAGGCCGAAGAGTACGGTTGCGAAGAAGAATACGCCGGAGGAAAATGCCAGGAAATCCCAGAGACTGCTGTTAACCTGGATCACGGAAGAACCGAACCTGTATCAAAAGATCAGCCCTTATATTGAGGCCGGCGACTTTACCGATACGCTGTACCGGGATGTGGCCGAGAGGCTGTTTACAGAGCTGGAAAAGGGAATTTACCAGCCGGCGGCCATTATCAGCGCCTATACGGAGGAGCAGGAACAGCGGGCTGTGGCGGAGATCTTCAATACGAAACTGGAGGAGATCACTACATCGCAGGAGCGGGAAAAGGCGTTCCACGATATTCTCTATGCCGTAAAGAAGAACAGCTTCGAGTATTATTCCGGCAGGATGGGAACCGATATGAATGCCATAAATCAGGTGATCTCGGGCAAAAAAGCACTGGAAGAACTTAGCAAAACGCATATTTCCCTGTAATACGGGCAAGCTATTCGCAACAAGGACAGGAAGAGCGCATGAGGCACAGGCGTGTCAGCACGGCGGGTTGGTGTGTGCGCGGCCCTGCCGGACGGACCGGAGAACGGGTGCACGGAGGTGTGTCTGCAGCACAGGGATGAACATAGATTTAGGAAGTGTTATAACTTGAAACATAGGAAGGATGGGCCACATAATGGACGAAAATGTACAGGCAAAGTTTGAAGAGCGCCTTAAGGAGCTCCTGGCGGCTGCCAAGAAGAAAAAAAATGTCCTGGAATATCAGGAGATCAACGACTTTTTTCAGGGAATGACGCTGGAAGAGGATCAGTTTGACAAGATTTTGGAGACATTGGAACAGAACAATGTAGATGTGCTTCGAATTTCCGAAGATGATGACGTGGATGATGAGGAGATTATCTTAAGCGAAGAAGACGAAGTAGACGTGGAGAATCTGGATCTGTCCGTGCCGGACGGTATCAGCATTGAGGATCCTGTCAGAATGTACCTGAAAGAGATTGGCAAGGTGCCTCTTTTGAATGCGGAAGAAGAGATCGAACTGGCCAAAAGGATGGAGGTAGGAGACCAGGATGCGAAGAAAAGGCTGGCGGAGGCCAATCTGCGTCTCGTGGTCAGCATTGCGAAGCGGTATGTGGGCCGCGGGATGCTTTTCCTGGATTTGATCCAGGAGGGAAATCTGGGGTTAATCAAGGCCGTGGAGAAATTTGATTACCGTAAAGGCTATAAATTCTCTACCTATGCCACCTGGTGGATCCGGCAGGCCATCACCAGGGCGATTGCGGATCAGGCGAGAACGATCCGTATCCCGGTGCATATGGTGGAGACCATCAACAAGCTGATCCGTGTGAGCAGGCAGCTGCTGCAGGAGCTGGGGCGGGAACCTACCCCGGAGGAGATCGCGGAGCAGATGAATATGCCGGTGGAGCGTGTGCGGGAGATCTTGAAGATCTCGCAGGAACCGGTGTCTTTGGAGACACCCATCGGTGAGGAGGAAGACAGCCATCTGGGCGATTTTATACAGGACGATAATGTGCCGGTACCGGCGGATGCTGCCGCTTTTACGCTGTTAAAAGAGCAGCTGATGGAGGTATTGGGGACTTTGACGGAGAGAGAACAGAAGGTACTGCGTCTGCGGTTTGGCCTGGATGACGGGCGCGCCAGGACATTGGAGGAAGTGGGTAAGGAGTTCAATGTGACTCGTGAGCGTATCCGGCAGATCGAGGCCAAGGCGCTGCGTAAGCTGCGGCATCCCAGCAGGAGCCGCAAACTGAAGGATTATCTGGACTGATGGGACCGGTGGTACTGTCGGAAAGGCTGCGGGCCGTGGCTTCCATGGTCGCGCCGGGGGTGCGTGTCTGTGATGTGGGGTGTGATCACGGCTTCGTGTCGATCTGGCTGGTCGAGTGCAGGATCAGTCCGTGTGTGCTGGCCATGGATGTCAGAGAAGGACCTCTGGGAGCAGCCAGAAAGCATGTAACGGAGCGTGGTTTGCAATCCCGGATCGAGACGAGATTGTCAGATGGTTTACATAATTATAAGATCGGAGAAGCTGACAGCCTGATCTGTGCCGGTATGGGCGGCAGGCTGATGATGCGCATTCTGGGTGAGGAGAAGGCGAAGACGGATTCCTTCAGGGAGTTGATCCTGCAGCCGCAGTCGGAGCTTATGGAATTTCGGGCCTGGCTGAGAGAACATGGTCTGCGGATCACGGATGAGAAGATGGTGGAGGAAGACGGGAAGTTCTATCCGATGATGCGGGCGGTGCCGGAAGCAGGAGCTTTAACGACGGAAGCGGTCGACGAAATCAGGTGTTCTGACGATTCCGCATTGCGAAAGTCCGCTGTTTATGCGGAGTGCGGCGAGATACGCGGGATGAAGCAGGGGGAGTTATGTAAACTATACGACCGGTATGGCGGTTTCCTGCTGCAGCGGGGAGACCGTACGCTGCTGGCTTTTCTGCAGAAAGAAGAGCGGATCTATACAGAGATTCTCGACCGCCTGCAGGGGCAGGGACTGGACTGTGACAGACGAAGGATGCGGTATGCGGAAGTGGAGAAGCTTCTGGCGGAATGCAGGAAGGCGAAAGAAATCGCCTTACGGGGAGCGGGCTGTGGAAGCTGACAAAACAGGAAAAGAAAGAGGGGGGTCTTATGGTTACGATCAAGATTAACGGCAAAGACAGATTCTATGAGGATGGTGTGCAGTATGAGCTGATCGCGGAGCAGTATCAGAATGAGTGTACCAGCCAGATCGCGCTTGTGGAGATCAACGGCAAGATACAGGAGCTGATGAAGCGGGTCAGCCGCGACTGCGAACTGAAATTTATTACCTATGAAAATGATATCGGACATAAGACCTATGTGCGGTCGGCGATCATGCTGATGATGAAGGCCATCAAGGATGTGGCAGGCATGGAGATGGCGGTCAATACGAAGGTAGAATTTACCATCGGCCCGGGTTATTACTGTGCGTTCCGGGGCGGCATGAAGATGGATGCGGCGACCATTGAGAAGGTGAAGGACCGTATGGGAGAGCTGGCGGATATGGATCTGCTGGTGACCAAGAAGTCCTATCCTGCCGAGGAGGCGGTGACACTGTTCCGGGAGCTTGGAATGAAGGATAAGGTGTCTCTGTTCCGCTACCGCAGAAGCTCCAATATCAACGTGTATTGTATGGGCGACTATTACGATTATTACTATGGCTATATGCTGCCCAGTACAGGCTATATCAGATGCTTTGACCTGTTCCCTTATGAGGACGGGATGATCCTGCTTCTGCCGGAGAAAGAAGATCCGGAGAAGCTGCCGACGTTCGTGCCGAAGAAGAAACTGTTCCAGACGCTGATGATGACGAGTGACTGGAACCGGGAGATGGGGATCGATACGGTGGGCGACTTAAACGACCAGATCTGTCAGGGTAATATCTCCGATATGATCCTTGTGCAGGAGGCGCTGCAGGAGCGCAGGATCGGTGAGATCGCGCGGGATATCGCCAGACGCGAAGGAGTGAAATTCGTGATGATCGCCGGGCCTTCTTCGTCCGGGAAGACATCCTTCTCCCACAGGCTGTCCATACAGCTGCGTACTTACGGGCTGAAACCGCATCCCATCGGGCTTGACAATTACTATCTGAATCACGATAAGACGCCGCTTGACGATGAAGGCAAGCCGGACTACGAGTGCCTGGAGGCGCTTGACGTGGAGCAGTTTAATACGGATATGAGCAGGCTCCTGCAGGGAGAGAGCGTGGAGCTGCCCAGCTTCAATTTCAAGACCGGCAAGCGTGAGTACCGCGGTAAGATCACGACGCTGGGACCGGATGATATTCTGGTCATCGAGGGAATTCACGGACTCAATGAGAAGATGTCCTATACCCTGCCTGCGGAGAGCAAATTCAAGATCTATATCAGCGCTCTCACCTGTCTGAACGTGGATGAACATAACAGGATACCGACCACCGACGGGCGTCTGCTGCGCCGTATGGTGCGGGATGCCCGCACGAGAGGGACGACGGCGGATAAGACCATCGCCATGTGGCCTTCTGTGAGACGGGGAGAGGAGAAATACATATTCCCCTTCCAGGAGGATGCGGATGCCATGTTCAATTCCGCCATGACCTATGAGCTGTCCGTGATCAAGCAGTATGCGGAGCCGCTGCTCTTCAATATCAGAAAGGGTGAGCCGGGTTACCACGAGGCCAAGCGGCTGCTGAAATTCCTGGAATATTTCCTGGGCGTCAGCAGCGAGGAGCTGCCGAAGAATTCCCTGTGCAGGGAGTTTGTGGGTGGTAGTTGTTTTGATGTGTAAGTGCGGAAAAGATAAGAAGGAAGCAATACTTTATGGCATTCAGGCTTAGACGTCTGGGTGCCTTTTTCTTATGAGCTGTTACGGGATTACACCCTTTAAGGTGGTTTTAGTGGAAGTGTGCGTATTTCCATGATAAAATAATAGAATAATGTATCTGTACTGTAACAGGATCAGAGCAGAAGAGATCGGTTAGGGAGGCAGTGTTGTATGGGAGTTTATCTGAATCCGAGAAATGACGGTTTTGCGGAAGCGATCCATTCGGAGATTTATGTAGATAAGACCGGGCTGATCGCCTATACGAATCAATATTTGAATACAGAACAAAAATTTATCTGTGTCAGCAGGCCGAGACGTTTTGGCAAGTCCATGGCACTGCGGATGCTTGCGGCCTACTACAGCAGGGGATGTGATTCCAGAGAGCTTTTCAGCGGTATGAAAATAGAAAGAGATCCTGCTTTTGCAGACTATATAAACCGGTTTGATGTGATATTTCTGAATATGCAGCATTTTCTGATACGGGCAAAGAAACAGGATTTTACGGAATATCTGGAGCAGGCAGTGCTTGGCGACATCCGTAAAGAATATGGGGATTTTTTTTCAGATCAGGAGACGATCCTTGCAGCCGCTTTGGAACAGATTTATGCCGATACCGGTAAGAAATTTATTTTTCTGATTGATGAATGGGACTGTGTGATGCGTGAGCGGCAGGAGGAAGAGTGTCTGCAGAAGCAGTATCTTGATTTTCTGCGCAATTTATTGAAGGATCAGCCCTATGTGGCGCTGGCTTATGTGACGGGTATTCTCCCTGTGAAAAAATACGGTCAGCATTCCGCTCTGAATATGTTCTGGGAATATTCCATGACGGATCAGAGTATTTTTGAGGAGTATACGGGTTTTACGGAAGGAGAGGTAAAGGAGCTGTGCAGACAGTATGATATGAATTTTGCCGAGACCGGCAGCTGGTATGACGGGTATCAGTTCCGGCGGTTTAAACATGTGTATAATCCGCGGTCTGTTGTGGCGGCGATGAAGTCCCGGTACTTTTCCGATTATTGGATTTCCACGGAGACCTATGAGGCGTTGAAAGTCTATATGGAAATGGATTTTGACGGTCTGCGGTCGGATATTGTACGGATGCTGGGAGGGGAACGAATCAGTGTCAATACGCACAGTTTTCAGAATGACATGTGTACGTTTAGGACCAGAGACGACGTGCTGACGCTGTTGATTCATCTTGGGTATCTTGGTTATGATGCCGAGAAGAAAGAGACGTTTATCCCGAATCGGGAAATAGCCGGGGAATTTGAAAATGCCATGAGCGTAGGCGGATGGGGAGAGGTCATGCGGATTCTGAAAGCATCGGACAGGCTGCTGGAGGACACGCTGCGACTGGATGCGGAAAGTGTTGCGGCAGGGCTTGACAGAGCGCATACGGAGGTGGCTTCGATCCTGACTTATAATGATGAGAATACGCTTTGCTGTGCGATCAGTCTCGCTTATTACAGTGCCAGGAAAGATTACAGGATGGTTCGGGAGATGCCCGCAGGTTATGGATTTGCAGATGTGGTGTTCCTGCCGCTGCCCATGGTCCAAAAGCCGGTCCTCATCATAGAACTAAAATACGGCGGATCTGCAGATGCAGCCATACAGCAGATCAGGGACAGACAATATCCGCGGGCGCTGGAAGGGTATGCAGGGGAGATTTTGCTGGTCGGGGTGAATTATGACAAGGATAACCGGAATAAACCGCACAGTTGTGTTATAGAGAGGTTTATTACAAATGAATAAAGACGGTACTATGAGGTGCTGAGGTACAGCGGCACAACAGGATATACAGGGGTATGTAAGATGAGTATATGCATATTGATTGTGGATGATGACAGGCTGGTGGTGGAGAAGCTGGCGAAGGGGATCGGCTGGGAGCGGATCGGGATCGAGAGCGTGCTGACGGCAAACAATGTCAGACAGGCCATGAAGATTCTGGAGGAAGCGCCGGTGGATATTCTGCTGTCCGACATTGAGATGCCGCAGGGGAGCGGTCTGGAGCTTCTGGAATGGGTGCGGGGGCGTGATCTGCCGGTGGAATGTGTGTTCTTAAGCAGTTACGCCTATTTTGCGTATGCGCAGAAAGCGATCAACCTCAAATCCAGCAACTATCTTTTGAAGCCGGTGTCCAACAGTGAGATGGAAGAGGTGCTGGCGGCGCTCGTAAAGGACATACGCGGCAGGCGGCAGGTGCTGGAGAAGGAAGACCGGAAAGAGAAAAGGCATCTGTTCTGGAAGACGTATCTTTTGCAGGAGACGTGGAACGGGGCATGGCTGGAGCGGGCCAGACAGGAAGGAATCTATAAACCGGAGCGCAGGGTGTGTCTGCATCTTCTGCGGATCTTTCCGGGTGTGGAGCAGAAGACCAGAGACGTCACATTGAATCATTTTATCGTGCGGAATGTGACGGAGGAATTTTTCGAGCGGGAGGAGTCTGCCGGCAGGCTGGAGGCGGTGGTCAGAAGATGTGACAGCGAGTGGTTCCTGATCTTTGAGGCGGGCGGTATGGGTGAGGCCGTATCCGCCTATCGGCAGTGTCTGGAACGGACGCTTTCCATGCGGATCTGTATTTACATAGGAAGAGACTGTCCGGAAGCGGAGCTGCACGAGAGAAGGAAATATCTGGAATGGATAGAACAGGAAGCGGTTCCCGGGGATGACGGTCTGGTGCGGGAGAGCGAGTGGGTGAAGAAGGATGTGAAAGCACTCACGGCACCGTGGAAGGAATGGGAACAGGAAATGGTAGACGCGGATACGGTGCGGGAGGTGGAAAAGAAGGTTCTGGCATTTATCCGCCGTCTGTGGGAGGATCATCAGGTTACGGTCTCCGTGCTGGAACGTTTCCGGAAGGAAATGATGCAGATGATCTACCGGTATTTTGACAGACAGGATCTGCTGATCGCCAGAGTCTTTGACGGCAGGGAGTTTGACGGCTACTATGAGAAGTCGGTGATGACGCTGCCTGATATGGAAGCGTTTATCCGCTATATCTGGGACAAGGCGGCGGGGCTGTGCCGACTTGACAACAGGCAGGAGAATGTGGTGGAGCGAATGAAGCGGTACATAGAGGAGCATCTGAAGGAAGATCTGTCGCGGAAGACGCTGGCGGGCATGGTGTTTTTGTCGGAGGACTATATCTCCAAACTCTTTATGAGTACTACGGGAACATCGATCCCAAGCTATGTGGCTTCCTGCCGGATGCAGAAGGCGCAGGAGTATCTGCGGCATTCCGGGATGGCGGTGAGCAGGATCGCAATGGAAGTGGGGTACAGCAATTTCTCTTATTTCTCCAAGACGTTCCGGGATTATACGGGATGTACGCCGGGAGAATACCGGAGCAGGATACAGAAAAACGGTGGGAGATAAAAGCGGCACGAAAGAATTGAACAACAGCATGACAAAACCCTCGGAGCGCAGGACAGGAAATTGCATCTGCCGGCTCCGGGGGTTTTTATATTGGGCAGAATGTCAAAAATCTGTTCCCGACTAACAAAAAACAGCTGTCCCGTAGGGAGTCATATAAAAAATACCAGATTATTGTCATGAACTGTTCGTAGATTTTATAGAGCAAATTTAAGAAAAACTGTACAATAATACTTGTCATTTTGGAACATGTGCTGCAAAAATGAACAAATAAAGACTAAAGGGAGTGGTAAAAAAGTGTCAGGAAGAACAAAAACAGCTATCAAACCGAACCAGGTCAGTCTGGGAAAACGGATCAGGAAAAGCGGAACACTGTATCTGCTGCTTGCTCCATCTTTTATCATCATGCTTCTATTCACGTATCTTCCCATGTACGGGGTTGTGATCGCATTTAAAGATTTCACGCCTGCCAAGGGTATCATGGGGAGCCCCTGGGCGGGATTTAAATATTTCCAGCAGTACTTTAATTCCTATCAGTTCTTGACGACGATCAAAAACACGCTGATCATCAGCCTGTACAGTATTGTTGTCACGTTCCCGCTGCCGATCATACTGGCGCTGATGTGCAACCAGATGATGGCAAAGCGGTTTAAGAAGTTTTTCCAGGTGTCAACCTATCTGCCGCATTTTATCTCCACGGTGGTCATGTGCGGTATGATCATTCTGTTTCTTTCTCCCAGTCAGGGCATCATCGCCAAACTGCTTGGATTTATCGGGATCCAGATGCCAAATCTGATGGGGCAGGCCAGCGCCTTTTCCAGCATCTATGTATGGACGGAAGCCTGGCAGCATGTAGGATGGGACAGCATCCTGTATATCGCGGCACTCTCCGCCGTAGATCCTTCGCTGTATGAAGCGGCCACCATGGACGGCGCCAACAAATGGCAGAAGCTTGTGAATATTGATATTCCGATGCTGCTGCCCACGGCAACGGTGATGTTCATCCTGCGCACGGGCAGTGTGATGAGTGTCGGTTTCGAGAAAGTTTATCTGCTGCAGAATACGTTGAACAGCAGTGCCAGTGAGATCATATCCACCTATGTCTACAAGATGGGTCTCGTGAGCAGCCAGTACAGCCTTTCTTCGGCGATCGGGCTTTTCAACAATATCATCAACCTGATCCTTCTGATAAGCGTGAACTATATTTCGAAGAAAATGAGCGACACGTCGTTACTCTAAGTGTGGGATAAGAAGAGTGTAAAGAGGAGGAGAGAAAAGAGATGTCAAAGAAAAATGATGAGATGATGACAGGCGTCAAAGTGCAGAAATCCAGAACCGATAAGATTTTTGACTTTTTCCTGTATACGATTTCCACGATCATTGTGATCGTCATGCTGTACCCGATGTATTTTATCGTGATCGCATCCTTCAGTAACCCTGCGGATGTGTCTGCGGGTAACATCGTGCTTTTGCCCAAGGGCATTACTTTTAAGGGATATCAGAAGCTGCTGGAATATTCCCAGCTGTGGGTAGGCTATAAGAATACGATCCTGTATGCCGCGCTGGGAACGGTCATTTCCCTGGTAGTGAATGTGCCGACGGCCTATGCTCTTTCGCGGAAGGACCTGTGCGGCAGGAAGCTGTTTACCGTGTTTTATCTGATTCCCATGTTTTTTACGGGCGGTCTGATCCCGACGTATTTGATCGTGAAGGATTTCGGCCTGCTGGATAATTTCTGGGTGATGGTGCTTCCGTTTTCCGTTATCACGTATTATATTATCGTCGCCAGGACATTCTTTAACAACAGTATACCGGGCGACTTGTGGGAGGCGGCGCAGATCGACGGCTGCGGGAATCTGGGATTCTTTTTCCAGATCGTGATCCCGCTTTCCAAGGCAGTGCTGGCAGTTATCGCCCTGTGGACGGCGGTAGGCCAGTGGAACTCCTACTTCAACGCGTTGATCTATCTGAGGAATCCGGATCTGCAGCCCTTACAGCTGGTGCTGAGAAATATCCTGATCAGCAACCAGACGATCAGTTCCATGTCAACAGGGGCCGCGGCCGTGGAGGCAAAGCAGATGGCGGATCTGATCAAATACGCGATCATCGTGGTATCGAGCGCGCCGATCATGTGTATGTATCCTTTTGTGCAGAAGCATTTCAACCAGGGCGTAATGCTTGGTTCCCTGAAAGGGTAGGGAGAGGATGCGTTACAGTCTGCGGCCGGTCAGGCCGTGAACAACATACGTTATCATCTGGTAGTTTGCCGGAAAGATATTTCTGGCTTGCAACAATAAATATATGATAAAATAAAGGAGGATATTATGAGTTATCTGAAAAAAGGACTTAGTCTTTTCCTGGCGGCATCCATGGCTGCCGGAGCACTGACAGGCTGTGGAGGCGGTTCAGGCTCTGCGGGAAGTGATGGAAATGCAGGCGGCGCGGATACGGGCGCTGCACAGACAGACAGTGAAGGGTCAGAGGCGGCTTCCGGTGATGTGCCTACTTATACCATCGCAACGGTACGTTGGACGGATGCCTGGCCTACGGACTATTTAAAGAGCGGTGTCATGAAGGAGCTGGAAGAGAAGCACGGTATCAATATCGAGTGGCAGGGGTATTACAGCGGTGACTGGTCAGAGCAGAAATCTCTGCTGCTGGCGTCGGGAGATCTGCCGGATGCATTCTTCGGATCCTGCGGTATCACGGATTCGGATATTGCCCAGAATAAGTCTTATTTCGTTGAGCTGACGGACCTGATCGACCAGAATATGCCCAATCTGAAATCAGTCTTCGAGAAAGAGCCGGAACTGTTGGCCCGCGCCAAGGATCGTAACGGCGAGATCTACAGTCTGGTGAAGAAGCTGCCGCTTAGACCGGAAGTGTGCGGCGACGTGATGTACATCAACAAGGAGTGGCTGGATAACCTGAACCTGGAGGTTCCGAAGACACTCGACGAGCTGACCGCAGTGCTGGAAGCCTTTGCCACACAGGATGCTGACGGCGACGGTGATCCGTCTAACGAGATCCCGGTTACGGCCAACAAGAACGATTATCTGATGAGCGGTGCGCTGCGCACACTGCTTGCGCCTTTCGGCACCATGGTGAGCAGAGACAACAACTATATGGGACTGGACAAGGAAGGCAAGCCTGTTTTCGTGCCCGTAGAGGACAACTACATCGAAGCTGTCAAGTGGATGCATGATATGTACCAGAAGGGTGTGCTGGATCCGGAGTTCTTCACACAGGAAGAGTCCATGGCGACTGCCAAGAGACAGGCAGAAGGCGGCTCGCAGGTCGGTCTTTTCACAGGCTGGACGGCAGATGCGCAGGCCGGTGCCAATGCAGGGCAGTTCGTAGCGCTGGAGGCAGTGGAAGGCTATGACGGCGGACACTATGTGGAAAACTCACAGAACTATCTGGATATCAGCGACAAGGAGCTTTTGATCACCACAAGCTGTGAGAATCCGGAGAAACTGCTGCAGTGGGCGGATGATTTCTATGACGATCTGGTTTCCCTGCAGACCTTCTACGGATCGATCCCCGATCAGGTGGCAGACAACGGCGACGGCACCTACGAGGTACTGGTTCCCGCGGACGGAAGCTCTCTTGATACTTCCGCATGGTCCTGGTCCATGCGTGACTTCGGACCCAAGTATATGAATCCGGAGTTCTACGACAAGGTATCTCTTCCCGCAGACCAGGGCGACGGCATCAAGCTGGCGGAGGACGAAATCAACGGCAAATATATCAACAGTGACAAGTCTGTGCCTTTCCCGGTGGTGAAGTATACGGACGAGGAGCTGTCCAGACTGGTATCTCTGGGTACGGATATTTATAAGTATGTGGAAGCACAGTTCGCACACTGGGTAGTGGACGGCGGCATCGATGCAGAGTGGGATGCATACCTGCAGCAGCTGGATGCGATGGGCCTGCAGGAGCTGATCGAGATTCAAAATACTGCCTATAACGCTTATCTGGAATCCATGAAGTAAGGAGTCGGATTGTCAGAATACAGGCACATATCTTTGAGGATGTGTGCCTGTTTTTAGAAAATATTTTGCGGAATACTTTATAAGGAGGTTTGGAGATATGATCTATGAAAAAGAAGGAAGTCTGTACTATGCGTTCGACAATGAGACGGTACGCATTGATGCCTGGGGAAAGGATGCGGTGCGTGTAAGAGCCACGAGAAACCATGGCCTTACGGCACATGACTGGGCGCTGGATGCTGCCGACAGAGGGCAGGGCCAGATCACGCTCCATGAGGATGCAGGGGCCGGCGGACAGGTATATGCCAATATGTACAGCGGCAAAAACCTTTCCAACGGTGTGCTGGAGAATGGCAGGATCAGGGTGGAAGTCAATGCGGACGGCGTGTTATCTTTTTATAATCAGAAGGACAGGCTGCTTTTGCAGGAGAATTGGCGGCGTCTGCGCGATGAGCCCAGCATGGCGCTTGATATTCCGGGACGGGAGTATAAAGTGGCGGCAGGAGACTGCTTCGCCACCACGGTAAGATTTCACGGCCGGGATGAGGAGAAGATCTTCGGTATGGGCCAGTACCAGCAGAAATATCTGAACATGAAGGGCTGTATGCTGGAGCTGGCACAGCGCAATTCCCAGGTCAGCGTTCCCTTCTATGTGTCCAGCATCGGTTACGGTTTTCTGTGGAACAATCCGGCGGTGGGCCGGGTGGCTTTTGGCATGAACGGTACGGAATGGCACGCAGAGTGTACCAGACAGATCGACTATCTGGTGATCGCAGGGGATACGCCGGCGCAGATCGAGGAGACTTACATGTCCCTTACGGGCCGGGCTCCCATGATGCCGGAATACGGCCTTGGTTTCTGGCAGTGCAAGCTGCGCTATCAGACCCAGGAGCAGCTGCTTACCGTGGCCAGGAAGTATAAGGAGCTTGGCCTGCCTCTGGATGTGATCGTGGCCGATTTCTTCCACTGGACCCAGCAGGGAGAATATAAGTTCGATCCCAAATACTGGCCGGATGTGCCCGCCATGTGTCGGGAACTGGAGGAGATGGGCGTCAAACTGATGGTATCAATATGGCCTACCGTCGATTACCGCTCCGAGAATTTCCGGGAGATGATGGAAAAGGGGTATCTGGTACGCACGGAGCACGGTGTCCGCATCTCCATGACCTGTTTCGGGCAGGAACTCTTCTTCGATGCCACCAATCCGGAGGCAAGAGCCTTTGTATGGGGGAAGGTGAAGAGCAACTACTGGGATCAGGGGGCGAAGCTCTACTGGCTGGATGTGGCGGAGCCGGAGTATACGACTTATGATTTCGCCAATTTCAGATACCAGCTGGGCAGTGTACTGGAAGTGGGGAATATCTATCCCCGGATGTATACACAGGGCTTCTACGACGGTATGACGGCGGAGGGGGACGAGACGCCCGTCAATCTGGTGCGGTCCGCTTGGGCCGGCAGCGCAAAATACGGCGCGCTTGTATGGTCGGGCGACATTGACTGTACTTTTGAGTGCTTCAACAGGCAGATGCGGGCCGGCCTGTCCATGGCCATGGCTGGAATCCCCTGGTGGACGACGGATATCGGCGGCTTCCACGGAGCGGAGACGACAGATCCGGAGTTCCGCAAGCTGTTCGTGCGGTGGTTTGCCTATGCCTGCTTCTGTCCGGTGATGCGTCTGCACGGCAACCGGAATCCGCAGAGCGGTTTTGAGGGCGATATGATCTCCGGCATCGGTCTTTTTGGCAGCGGTGCGGACAATGAGGTGTGGAGCTACGGAGAGGAAATCTTTGAAATCTGTAAGAAATATATGAACATCAGAGAGCAGCTCCGCCCTTATGTGAGAGAGCAGATGCAGCTGGCCCATGAAAAAGGAACACCTGTTATGCGTCCTCTGTTCTATGACTTCCCGGAGGATGCGGCAAGCTGGGATGTGGACGATGCCTATATGTTCGGCCCGGAGCTTCTGGTAGCGCCGGTGCTTTGGAAAGACGTGGAGACGAGACAGGTATATCTGCCTGCAGGCTGCAGATGGACAGACTGCCACACCGGTAAAGTGCTGGAAGGCGGACAGACCGTGACAGCCGAAGCACCCGCGGATGTGATCCCGGTGTTTCGGAAAGAGGGAAGTGAACTTGCATTGAAGCTGTAGCAGGTCTCCTTCTGCAGCACATCTTTTCCGGATAAAAGCACGGTGAAGAAGATTGTGTGCGGCTTATAAGAGTAGGACGGTTTATGGGAAAGAAAAAGAATTTGAGTCTGGGCAGGCTGACGCTGCGGGTCATGATCCCTGCGTTGGTCCTGCTGACCGGCATCATTCTGGTCATGTTCCGGAGTATTTTTGATGCACGGAGTCTTGTTTACAAATATATAGAAGATACGGCCGGCCTGTACGTGGAGAAGATCAATACGGATATCGTGCAGATCAATTATGAGGTGATTTCCCTGCTGAAGCAGAATGAAAAGGAATGGCGGGAGATGACAGACATCAGGCCGGATCACGGCAGGAATTTCGAGAAAGTCTCGGCGGTACAGGAACAGCTCAGGAATCTGAAGATCCGTTACAAGGAGGCGTCCTGTTTCTATCTGTATCTGGATGAGGAAGACGTGACCATTCTCGACAGCGGCACGCTGTTTCCCACAAGCATTCTGGAGGGGCGTAATCTGGCGCTGACGGAGTCGCTGCGGGAGGGCCGGGGAGAGGATACGTCTTATTCGCAATGGTCTTTTATTCATGACGGGGTGGAAGATTATGTGTACAGCAGGTATTCTAAGAACGGTATTACGATGGGCTGTGTGATCCGCATGGAGACGCTGTTTTCCATGCTTCATGTCAACAGTCTGGGGTATGAGGGTATTCCTTACATTCTGGATGAGGAGGGCAGGCTGATCATATCCGGGGAGGACAAAGACAAGGTGACGTTTGACGAGGCGGGGGAGATGGTACTGCCGCGGTCGGAGCATTTTTCCAAGCGGAAGGTGTATTCTTTTCCCATCACCGGCCTTATCGGCGGTTTTCGCCGTTTCTACATTCTTGTGGCTCCAAACGGCGGGATCCTGGAACGGATCATGAGCCTGCAGGCGGCGCTGGTGATCCTGACGGCAGGAATCATACTGGGAAGCGCGCTGCTGGTGAGAGCCTATTACAACAGACTGCTGCTGCCCATGAAACAGTTTGTGGGCAGTCTGAAAAATACGGAAGAAGAGCAGTGGATCAACGAGAACGGAGACAACAACATCCTGGAGCTGGAGATGGCGAGCAAGGAGTTTAAAGGGCTGCTGCGCAAGATCAAGGCTTTGAAGATCGATATCTACGAGAAGGAGCTGGAGAAACAGAAGACAGAGCTGGAGACGATGCAGATGCAGATCCGGCCCCATTTTTACTTAAACTGTCTGAATCTGATCCATGGCATGGCAGATATGGGACAGCGGCAGGAAATCATCGGGCTTACGAAAATGCTGTCGGATTACATGCGTTATGTAATGCGGGATGCACATGCCATGACGACGCTGGAAGACGAAGTGAGTTTTGTCCGCAATTATGTGCAGATACAGCAGATCCGCTACGGGAAGGAGGCCTTTTCCTTCGAAGTGATCATGGATCAGGGCATGGAGGAATATAAAGTCCCGGCAATGCTTATTCACAATTTCGTGGAGAATGCGGTGGTACATACGGTCTCGCTGGACAGCTATGTGGAGATCACCCTGTATGTGGTGCTGGAGCGTTATGAGGATGGAAAGTACCTGTACCTGTGCATCTCGGATACCGGAGGCGGTTTTCCGGAGAAGATCCTGGAGGCGGCGCGCAGTGAGAAGCCGGTCTATTACGACGGGCGTAAGCATATCGGTATCTCCAATTCGGTAAAAAGGCTGCGGCTGCTCTACGGAGAGCGGGCGAAGATCAGCTTCTCCAATATGGATGAAGGATATGGGGCCGTGGTGGAGGTCAGGATTCCGGCACAGAAGGAGTGAAGTTACCATTTACGGTGCTCTGCATCCTGCTGCAGGGCATCCGGCCGATAACGGTAACGGAGTGAAGAGGGAATCGGGAGTATTGCGGCAAAGAAAGTGCAATCGTTGGGGGAGTTGTGATAAGATATAGGAAAGGAAAAAGAACAGAGTAAACAGGGTATGGGCGGACTGCCCGGAAAAGAGGTAAGTATGAAAGCGTGTTATCAGATCAAGGCGGCTCCCGTTTGCAGGGAGGAGAATGTTATTGCGGGGGAGAAGTACCGGATCAGTGTGTTGACGGACGGGCTGATCAGACTGGAGTATGCGCAGCATGGTGTGTTCGAGGACCGGCCGACGCAGACGGTGTGGAACAGGGATCTGGGAGCCTGTGATTTTCAGGTGATCGACGAGGAGGGAAATCTGGAAATCATCACCGACAGGCTTCATCTGCGCTACGATAAAGGAGAATTTCGGGCGAACGGGCTTTCCATTGATGTGAAAGGCGGTCTTTTCCCGTTTGGTGGATTGTGGCGTTACGGGGATGATACGCGGGTGATCAATATCGGGGATCTGAAAGGAACGGCCAGAACGCTGGACAATGCGGACGGTGAGATTCCGCTGGAGAAGGGACTGATCTCCCAGCTGGGACATGCGGTGCTGGATGACAGCAGGTCACTGGTGATCAGAGAGGATGGCTGGGTGGAAGTCAGGAAACATCCGGTAATTGATCTGTACTTCTGGGGGTATGGTACGGATTATCTGACCTGTATTCAGGATTTCTACAGACTGTGCGGGACGACGCCGATGGTGCCCCGGTATGCACTGGGGAACTGGTGGAGCCGCTATCATAAATATACGGAGGAGACCTATCGGGAGTTGATGGAGCGCTTCCGGGCGGAGGACGTGCCGTTGTCTGTGGCGGTGATCGACATGGACTGGCATTTGGTGGATATTGATAAGAAATACGGAACCGGCTGGACCGGCTATACCTGGAATAAGGAGTTCTTCCCGGATCCGAAGCGGTTCTTGGGATGGCTTCATGAGCAGGGGATGCATGTGACGCTGAATGTCCATCCGGCGGACGGCGTGCGGGCCTATGAGGAGATGTATGAGCCGATGGCCAGGGCTTTGGGCGTTGATGTGGAGAAAGAGATGCCGGTGGAGTTTGATGTGTCGGATGAAAAATTCATGGAGGCATATTTCACATACCTGCATCACACGAGAGAAGAGGAAGGGGTTGACTTCTGGTGGATCGACTGGCAGCAGGGCGTCTCTTCCAGGGTGGAAGGCCTGGATCCGCTTTGGATGTTAAATCACTACCACTATCTGGATAACGGGCGTGATGGAAAGCGTCCGATGACTTTTTCCAGATATGCAGGGCCGGGCAGCCACCGCTATCCGGTCGGGTTTTCGGGGGATACGATCGTCAGCTGGAAATCCCTTGCGTTCCAGCCCTATTTCACGGCGTCGGCTTCCAACATCGGTTACGGTATGTGGAGCCATGATATCGGCGGACATATGCTGGGGATAAGGGATGATGAACTGTGCGGCAGATGGGTACAGTTCGGTGTCTTCTCGCCGATCATGCGCCTGCACTCTACGAACAGCATATTCAACTCGAAAGAACCCTGGAGATACCGGCCGGAGATCTGCGCCATGATGGAGGAATTCCTAAGACTGCGCCACAGGATGCTGCCTTATCTGTATACGATGAACTACAGGCAGTATGCACAGCTGACGCCTCTGATCCTGCCGATGTACTATGCTTATCCGAAACAGAGAGAGGCATATCAGGTGCCCAATCAGTATCTGTTCGGCAGTGAAATGATGGCTGCGGCTGTCACGACGCCCTGCCTGAAAGGCCTGAATATGGCGAAGACCGCTGTCTGGTTCCCGGAGGGTAAATGGTATGATATCTTTACCGGACTGTGCTATGAAGGCGGCCGGAAGATGAACCTGTACCGTGATATCAATTCCATGCCTGTCTTTGCAAAGGCCGGAGCGATCGTTCCCTTCCAGGAGGAGTACGGTATCAATGCGGAAGAGAACCCGCAGATTCTGCACCTGTATGTCTATGCGGGAGCGGACGGCAGCTTTACGCTGTACGAGGATGATAACACCACCAACGGCTATCAGGACGGACACTGGGTGAAGACGCGCTACAGCTGGCAGGAAGACGCGGGATGCCTGCAGATCCACAGGACGGAAGGCGAGCAGACCCTGGCACCTGTAACGCGGAAGTATATCATTACGTTCTGCGGTATCGGAAGTGCCAAAGTCAGCTGCAGTTCCGATTCCTGCGAAGGAAAAGCGGGCGACAGGATCGTTCGTGAAGGGACGGATGAAAAAGGAAGGCTGGAAGTTGTGCTGGAGAATGTTTCTGCAGAAGAGACGATAACGTTATCCCTGCAGGAAAGAACGGCAGCGGACAATGAAGTGGTTGACAGGTGCTTCCGGATTCTGGATCGGGCGGAGATGGAGATGATGGTGAAGGAAAATGCCTTCCATGTGATAGAAAGCCAGACGGATGCGGCGCGTCTCGTGGGTGCCCTGCTGGCGATGGAGCTTGATCAGGATCTGTACGGGGCGCTGGTGGAAGTGATCACGGCCCGGACCGGGGAAAGGTGATAACAGCGTTTTTGACGGTGTAATTGATTTATGTGGGGAGTCCTGATCGCAGGATTCCCCGTTGCTGGTGGAAGCAGTCGTCTGAGGTATATGAAAAGGGCAAAGAGTATGAAACGGGGCAGAGTATGTGAAACGGTCAGAGTTGCGTACTTTGTCCTTTTTTGTGCAGCAGGAAATATATACACTTACCTGGCTGTGGTGCAGATCCTGCAGCCGGGTCGGCATTTTGGGAATGGTTGGGACGTTTCCTTATGTTCCTCCGTCTAATCAGTAGAGAAAGAGGAAAGAAAGAGGAGGGAGGCCGTCAATGGACAAGTTGATAAAGCGCGCACTGCGCAGGGATGCGGATGCTTTTACGGAACTGATGCAGGCGCAGATGCAGAGCATGTATAAGACCGCGAGGGCGATGCTTCGGGATGATGAAGACGCTGCGGATGCCATATCCGAGACGATCCTCATGTGCTGGGAAAAGATGGAACAGTTGAAGAGACCGGAGTTTTTCAAGACGTGGATGATCCGGATCCTGATCAATGAATGCCACGATATCCTGAGACAGAGGAAACGGATGTATCCGGTGGAGGAAATAGAAGAAATGCCGGAGGCAGATGATGCATACACAAATGTGGAGTGGCTGGAGACCATGCGGGGACTGGATGAGAAATACAGGCTGGTTTTGATCCTGTATTATGTAAATGGGTTATCGACGACACAGATCGGGTCGCTCCTGCATATTCCGGTCAGTACGGTCAGGACGAGACTGGCAAGAGGAAGAGACCAGATGGCACAGCTTTACGGTGTGAAGCGGAATGGAGGAAAATAATGAGAGAAAAGGATATCATCGAAAATTTGCAGAGAGAGATCATAATTCCGGACATCGTGCAGGCGAAAGCCGATCAGGTATTCCGGAAGATCCAGAAAGAAAACAGGAAGGAACTTACGATGCGGGCGGGGAAGAGAAAAGGGAAACTGGTTTGGGCCGCGGTCGCTGCGGCAGTGCTGGCTCTTGGTACGACGGTGTGTGCGGCGGTCTATAAGTATGGCGGCAGAGGACTGGTGGCGGAATTCAGGATGACGCCGGAAGAGAAGCAGATTCTGGAAGAAAAGGAGTATATGACGCCCATCGTGGATGAAGCGGGCATGCATGCCGGTGTCACCTGTCAGGATATTACGATAACACCGATGCAGATGATCGTCGATCAGCGGTTTGCATGGCTTTCCTTTCAGGTGAAGGGGTTTGTTCCGGAAGAAGGGAAAGAACCCGGTGTCTATATGCGGAGGATAACGGTGGATGGCGACGAGTATGCGGCGATACAGTCATACGGCGGGTTTTACGATGGACTGCGGTATACCGGCGATGGATTTGTACGTGATGACGGAGAGCAGGCGTATGACGCAGAGGGCAGACTGATCCCCGAATACGTGGATGAGGAAGGATGCCTGGAGTATATTATTGAGATTGTCGGTACGGATTATGAGAAAGGACTGATCGGTTCGTCCCTGCATGTCGAGCTGGAAGGTCTTGGAACGATGGATAAGGCGGAATATATTCCGGATGTGGAGGGCGTATGGGCGTTTGATCTGGAACTGAAAGGATCGGACGCGGTCAGGAAGACAACTCTGTCCGCAATGCTGGGAGACAGTGGCGCCACATTGGAATATGCGGAAATATCGCCCATCTCGGTTTACGTGATCGGTGAGTTTCCTCTGCAGAAGGAGGAGACGGAGGCGGAGAATGGAAAAGGAGAGACAATGCTTCACGAAACGTTTGTACATGCACCGGATTTCGCAGGGTTGAAGATGAAAGACGGCAGTCTCCTGACCTGTATTATCAATGGCGGAACGGTGGGATATCCTGATTCGGAGCAGGAGGTATACCGGTGGGCTTACAGCATCACGCCGGCAGTCGATCCGGAGGAAGTTGAGGCGCTGTTGTTTCAAAAATCGACTCCGGAATTAAATGACCGGGGAACCTTTGAATATAAGGAAGAAGACCTGTATGTTGTGCCGTTGGAATAACGATGCGGCGTCTGGATCGGGGCAGTATGAAGACGAATGCATCAGCGTAAAGAAAGTCAAAAAAAGTACACTTTTTGTGGAAATTTTTGTACAGACGACAAAAAGTGTAAAAAGATTCCATTCATAAAAGAAATCAATCCATTTTTATCAGCGATACATTTCAGTATAATTGAGATAGTTGATGGTTATCCAAACTGAAACGATTCTTGTCCGGACAAATGAATTTTATCATGATGGATTCATCTCGGTTATATGTAAATGTTAAACTTGGAGAATGGAGGATACTTATGAAGAAAAAAGTGATAGCGCTCATACTTGCCGGGGTTATGACAGCCGGGCTGCTTGCCGGATGCGGAGGTGGAGATGCCGGTCAGGCTGAAATGTCGGAGAATACTGATAATGCGGTGGTGGAAGATGCGGCGGAGAACAGGGAGGAAGTGGAAGAACCGAAGAAGGAAGCGGAAGACGGACCGATCACATTGAAATTTGCCACAGGGTCCTCGGAATGCGTCACCGCACTGAACACTGTTTTTTCAAAGTATAATGAGGAACATCCGAATGTAACGGTTGAAGTCACTGTTCTTCCGGGCGGTGTTGCCGGGTTTAACTCGGCCATGGCGTCCAAACTTGCGGCGGGGGATGCCCCGGATCTTTTTCAGTATCAGTGGGGCACGCAGATCAATGCCTATGCAAAGGGCGGGAACCTTATGGATCTGACCGATACGGGAATCAGGGATGTGGTGCAGGATATTAAAAAGCCCATGAATGTATATGACGGAAAGGATTATGCTTATCCGGTCGAGTTCTCTCTCTGGGGATTGATGTATAATACGGAGCTTGCGGAAAATGCGGGTGTGAACGAGACGCCGAAGACATTCGATGAATTTATCGGAGCCATGGACAAGATACGGGACAGCGGTGTGGAATATCCTTTTATCGTACCGGCAAAAGACGGCTCCGGGGCGACAGGCTTTGTATTTTGCTATCTGCATCAGATTGTTTCGGGAGAAAATCCGGAGTTCTATTATCAGTGCTGTACCGGGGATAAGGGCTGGGACGGTGAAGAGTGGAGAAGTCTGTTTGACACTTACGCGGAGATATTGAACTATGCCAATCCCGACAGTCTTGGCCTGGATGTGGACAATGCGCTGACCAGATTTGCGAGACAGGAAGGTGCTTTCATGGTGAGCGGTCCGAGTACGATCAAGAAGCTGGAGGAGATGAATCCGGAACTGGAAGGCAAGTTAAAGTATATTCCTTTCCCGTTGTATGCCAATGAAAGCGAGTATAAGACGATTGCGGACTTCGATTCCTGTATTTCCGTATGGTCGGGCACCAGGTATCCGGAGGCGGCGATCGACGTTTATAAATATCTGTATGAGCCTGAAAATAATATGCTGATCGCGGAGTCGAGAAATGCAGTATCTGTTGTGAAAAATGCGGATACCAGTTATGTGGACGCATCTTTGCAGGATCAGGTGCATCTGCTGGATGAAGGAAAATATGTGGGATATTCCGAGCGTGAATGGATTCCCGGCATAAAAGAGATTATGAAGACGATCGTCCAGGAGTGGATCGGCGGAACGGATCTTGACACGACGCTTGCGAATCTGCAGAAGGAGCATCAGAGACTTCTCGATGCGTCTCCTGAGTTTTTGAAAGAATTTGAGGAGCTTAGATCCAGCACGGGTGAATAGAAAACAAAAGGCCCATGCTTTGGGAATGAAAGCGTGGGCCTGCTTTCATAAGAAAGGCATATTTTATATGGAATATAAGAAAAGAAAAAGAATGTTCGGTTCCGTCAGTGATACCATCCAGTATGCAGTGATGTTTTTGCCGATGCTGATTCTGTATCTGATCTTTTCGACTTATCCTGTTATCGGAGGGGTTTTTTACAGTTTTACAGATTGGGACGGGCTGAATTCGAATGTTAATTTTATAGGACTGCAGAATTATAAGACATTTTTTCATGACTTTGTCGTATTGAAACCGCTCTATAATACATTTGTATATGCTTTCTGGGTAACGATCATCCAGAATATCTGTGCGCTGGCGCTGGCATTGGCGTTAAATCAGAAATTTAAGAGCAAAAATCTTTTGAGAACTTTTATTTTCATCCCGGTTGTGCTGAGTGCACTGATCGTCGGTTATCTCTGGAGTTATATTTTTACCGAACCGATGGCGATTCTGGGCGGTAAACTGGGAATTGACGCCATGAAATATAATATGCTGGGCAATAAGACTACAGCGCTGGCAGCAGGGATCTTCGTCTCGGTATGGAAGGGCGTCGGCTATACGATGGTCATTTATCTGGCCGGATTGCAGAATATCAACCAGGAGATTCAGGATGCGGCACTCGTGGATGGGGTGAAAGGATTTCAGCGTTTCCGCTATATAACCTTTCCGCTGATCGCTCCTTCCTTTACGATCAATATTGTGTTGGTCATGGAAGGTGCATTTAAGCAGTTTGATTTGATCTTTGCGCTGACAGGCGGCGGACCGGGAAACGCCAGTGAGCTTCTGTCTCTGACGATCTACCGTGAGTCGTTTGAATATTACAGGGCGGGGTACGGAGCGACAATGGGGGTGATCCTTGCACTTATCATTATTGTACTTTCACTGTTTGAACTGCTTGTACTGAGAAAGAGAGAGGATGAGATTGGAAATTAAAATTTTCAATCGGGGGATTTGTGTCTGCGCGCTGCCTGTCACAAACCCGGTTATGCGAAGTTTGGGACGAACCTGAACGGAAGCAGCGCAGAAATGGAGTAAAGATTGCGTAACAATAGAAATCGAATGGAAGAGGGGCATACTGCGAGCCCTCAGAAGATACGAAGAACAATCGGTGAACTTTTCATGATCGCATTTACCTGTGTGTTTCTGTTTCCGTTTTATATCATGATCATATTTGCGGTCAAGACACCTGCGCAGGCATTGATGGATCCGCTGTCATTTCCTACCAGTTTTGAGATCTCAAACTTTGTAAAGGCATGGCAGATGACAGATTTCCCGCGCACTCTTTCCAATACGTTTATTATAACGGTTACGAGTGTATTCCTGATCGTTGTGGTAACGGGGATGGGAACTTTTGTAATGCATCGGACGAGGAACCGGCTGGTTCGAAATCTGTATTACTTTTTTATTGCGGGTCTGATGATCCCGTTTTACTTATCACTCAGTCCGTCCGTAAAGCTGATGAAGGATATTGGGCTTATGGATTCTATTCCCGGGATCTGTATCTCTTATGTTGGAAGAAATATTCCCTTTGCGGTATTTCTCTTTATGGGATTTATCAGGAGTGTTCCCGGCGAACTGGCGGAATCAGCGGTTATGGACGGATGCAGTCCGTACCGGATGTATTGGGGGATTTATTTTCCGCTGTTGAAGCATGTGATCTCTACGCTGGTAATTCTGGATACGATGGCGATCTGGAACGATTTTCTGTATCCGCTGCTGATCCTGCAGACGAAAAAGCATCAGACGCTGACGCTTGTACAGTATGTATTCAGAAGCGAAGCGAATACACAGTGGAATTTGATATTTGCAAGTTATCTGTTGTCGATGCTGCCGCTTCTGCTTGTGTATTTTGCGCTGCAGAAAAACATTGTGGAGGGGATTGCAGCCGGCGCGGTAAAAGGCTGAAGAACTATAAACAGGTTTGCGCGACAGGACAGCGCACAAATAAGAATTTGTGACGTTTCGGAATGGAGGAAAATATGAGTACGGAGAAAAGGATTGATTTTGGAGCGGTTTATTTCAGATATTCCGCTCCGGACAGACAGGATTGGGAGAACGATTACAGGAAAGCATCCGAGGACGGAATCACACATTTCAGGCACTGGTTTCCCTGGGCGGCGATTGAGACGGCTCCCGGTGTCTTCGACTGGGAACCGTATGACAGGCTGATTGCTCTTGGAAATCAATATGGGATAAAAACAGTCATTGCAGAGATGACGACCATTGTACCGGACTGGTTCTTTGCGGGCCATCAGGAAGCCAGGATCACGAACCGATTCGGACAGAAACGGTTTAACAATATGAATGACAGTTCCATGGCAGGCGGCAGCCAGTCGATGTGCATGGATCATGCAGCCGTCAGGGAGGGGACCGAGAGATTCTTAAAGGCCATGGGAGAGCACTACAGGGGCGTTGAGGGAATCATTGGATATGATGTGTGGAATGAGTGCTCTTTATACAGTGCGGAGGGCCGCTGTTATTGCGAGGAGACGGAGAGAGAGTTTCAGGAATGGCTTAAGCAAAAGTACGGGACATTGGAAAATCTTCACGCTGTCTGGTGCAGGCACAGTTACACGGACTGGTCGCAGATCAGACTTCCCAGAGTGACCGGGCCGCATCCGGAATTCTTTGATATGATCCGGTTCCAGAACGACCAGCAGGAGCGATGGTTCAGATGGAGAATCGATGTGCTCAGAGGTGCGGATCCCACGCATAAACTGATCGCGCACGGGAACGGTAAAGCACACAGTGATATTGCCGTCTGCTGCGGTGATGACTGGCGGTATGCAAAGCATCCGGATATCTTTGGTTATACGCTCTGGTATGCGAACAACTGCACTGCACTGATGGGCGGAGATATGATCCGCTCTGCAGCAGGAGACAGGGAATTCTGGAGAGCGGAGGCAATTGGGGATGCCACATGGGAACACAGGAGCGACAGGACAAAGCCGGAGCGAAAGAAAGATGAAATGGCATCTGCCGACAACATTCGGCTGGATGCGATGATGAGCCTTGTAACGGGGGCATCGGCGTTTATTAATCCCAGATACCGCGGTCTGAATGAAGGACATCTTTTCCAGGCATACGGATGGTATGCGCCCAACGGTGACCGCACACCGCGATCCGAAGAGATTGCGAAACTGGCGGCGTGGAGCAACCAGGAAGAGGTGTGTGAACTGTGGCAGGCTGGACCAGTAAAAGGACAGGTGGGATTACTGCTTCTGGAAGATGCGCAGGCGCTTTGCTACGCGCTGTATGATAACACGGATATTTATGCTGATTGTCTGAAAGGGTGCTATCAGGCATTTGTGGATTCGGGGATTCAGGCCGATATTATCCGTATGCAGCAGATCGGTGCGTATGACTGTATCTATGTCCCCTACCCGGCAGCTGTTTCCGATCAGGATATGGAGACGCTGAAAAGATGGATCCGGGAAGGCGGGACGCTGATCAGCGAAGGGTGTTTCGGATATTTTAATGACTGCGGCCATGCAGTTGAGATATCGCAGCCGAACAGGGGATTCGAGGAGGTCTTTGGATGCAGACAGACAAAAGTGCATCTGGGGCCGGATGCCAATACGGAACTGGTGATTGATTCTGCGCATGGTACGATCCGGGCAGGCGTTTATCGTCAGGCGTATGAACTGACAGGCGGCAGGGCGGAAGGCTATTATAGAAATGGCGAGACGGCGGCAGTTTCCCATGCGTATGGAAAAGGCCGGACACTGATCGTGGGATCGATGACGGGTTACGGGTACCAACATCATGCGAATGAAGTGAGCAGGCGCTGGTTTGCGTCACTTGTAAGATTTGCGAAGAAAGTACCGACGGCCTCTCTTCCCTATAATAAAGATGTTACGATCCGCCTTTGGGAGCATGAAGAGAAGCGATACGCATGGATCTTGAATTTTGCCGATATGGAACAGACGGTGGAGGTGCAGTTTGCAGATCCTTCCGGAAGTCCGGTGCTGCTGCGGGGAGAGGGACTGGAACGTTTGGAAGATGGCGGTATTTGCGTCAGAATTGCGAAAAAGGATGCTGCGGTTGTCAGAATCTGACAGTGTACCGGTTCGGCTTTTGGCTGAACCGGTAACTGATGAGTAATACAGGGATAAGAAGGAGGGATATCACAAAATGAGAGAACCGATACAGAGATATTTTCAGGTGGGGACAATTCAATGGATGACATATCCGGCAAGATACTGTTCGGTGGTGGATTCCGTAAAAAAGATCTGTGCGGATGCGTATTTTGATGCCTGCGAGATCACCCATGTTGCGGATCCGGAGGACCGCGTAAAGGTGAAGCATATGCTGGAGCAGAGTCATATGAAGGTATGCTACGGTGCGCAGCCTCTTCTGCTGGGACCGAAATTAAACCCCAATGACAGGGACGAAGAAAAGCGCAGGGCAGCGGAGAAAGTGCTGATCGATGCCGTGGATGATGCGGAATATATGGGTGCCGGCGGCATCGCCTTTCTGGCCGGAAAGTGGGAGGAGGAGACGAAGGAGGAACAGTACGGACAGCTGTTAAAGACAACCCGTGCAGTCTGTGATCATGCTGCTGCCAGGAATATGTGGGTGGAGCTGGAAGTATTTGATTATGACGTGGACAAGGCCGCACTTATCGGCCCGGCACCGCTTGCGGCACGCTTTGCGGCGGATATGCGTACTACGCATAATAATTTCGGCCTTCTGATTGACCTTTCGCATATTCCGATCACCCATGAAAAGATCGAGTTCGTGATCAGGACGTGTCGTCCCTACATCACGCACCTGCATCTGGGAAATGCCGTGGCGGAGAAGGGAAAGGAAGGATACGGAGATCTCCATCAGAGATTCGGTTATCCGAACAGTGCGAATGATGTGCGGGAACTGGTGGAATATTTCAGGGTACTCAAGGAAGAAGGATTCTTCCGGAAGGAAGAACCATATGTGCTTTCCATGGAAGTGACGCCGACTCCGGATGAGGATGCGGATATTATTCTGGCCAATACGAAACGTGTGATCAACCGGGCATGGGCGCTGTTGGACGATTAAGAAGAGGAGGAAGGTTTGGTATGAAGATCATTGTTCTTGACGGATATACGGAAAATCCCGGTGATCTGAGCTGGGAAGCGTTGGAAGCACTGGGCGAACTGACAGTTTATGACAGGACATCGTATGTAGAATCCCCGTTGATCGCGCAGCGGATCGGTGATGCACAGATCGTTGTGACGAATAAGACCCCGATCAGCAGACAAACGATAGATCAGTGCAGCAATCTCAAATTGATTGCGGTTCTCGCAACAGGTTATAATGTGATAGATGTTGCATATGCAAAAGAACGGAATATTCCGGTGGTGAATGTACCGACTTACGGGACACAGATTGTGGGGCAGTATGCCGTGGGACTTTTGCTTGAGATCTGTTCCCACTATGCTCATCACGATCAGACTGTGAAAAGCGGAAAGTGGGAGAGGAATCCGGACTGGTGTTATTGGGACTATCCGATGATTGAACTTTATGGGAAGACAGCAGGTATTATCGGCCTGGGGCGTATCGGCCAGACAACGGCGAGAATCGCAGGGGCAATGGGGATGAAAGTGCTGGCATATGATATCAGAGAATCAGAGGAGGGGAGAAAAACAGCGGAATATGTGCCGCTTGATCAACTGTTTGCCCAGTCTGATGTGATCTTCCTGCACTGTGCACTGTTTGCCGAGACGGAAAAAATCATTAACCGCGAAAATATTGCGAAGATGAAGGACGGGGTGATTATTATCAATAACAGCCGCGGCCAGTTGATTGATGAGGAGGATCTGGCACAGGCTCTCAACAGCGGGAAAGTATATGCGGCCGGTGTAGATGTGGTATCAACGGAACCGATCCGCAGGGACAATCCGCTGCTTGCAGCCAGGAATTGCTTTATCACCCCTCATATTTCCTGGGCGGCACAGTCGGCAAGGCAGAGGATTATGGAGATCACAGCGGAGAATATCAGAAGTTACCAGAATGGGAAGATTGTTAATGCCGTGAATTTATAAGATATGATACAGTTCATCCTGGGACTTTGTTTTGACAAAGTCCGCACGGAATAATAAGATACAGTTTAGCAGGAAATTTGGCAGTAGGATTTCCTGCTATTGCTGTTTACGCGTACACGTCATTTATCTTTTTTGCATACAAACCTGTACCTGCGCTCAAATGCGCAGGTTGCGCAGGAATGGGGGATCAGTATAATGAAAATAAGTGGTAACAGAGTGGGATCTGTTTTCAGGTCGCTGACGGTACAGTTCTTTTTTCTCTTTATGGTGATCTTAATGCTCCAGTCAGTGATCATATTTTATTCTGTGAACAGGAAAGTTTCCGAGGAACTGATTGTGACGATCGATAACTATATGACAACATATTCGGAAACGCTGGGCAATAATCTGGACACCTACATCGAAGAGATCAATCGCAATTCCAGGATTATCCTGAGCAATGAGTTGGTGCAGAATGCGGTCCGAAGACGGTATGAACCGGGTTACAGCGTTGTGCAGGAGATTGAGGACAATGGAACCATTCAGTATATCATCTTCAGTTTTACGGCTCTGCGTGACGATACGCAGATGATTCTGGCGGACCGGGAGGGCGATATCTTTTTGAGAGCACAGAGTTCCTATTATGGCGGGGGAGGAAACATATTCGAGAACAGTTATCTGTCAGAACAAAGAGAAAAGCTGGATGCGGGGGAGTATGTGGCAGTGCCGGCCTGCAACAGCGATTTTGAGGATTACAGCGGCAATCCGGTCTATATGCTGGTAAGATCTCTGAAAGATATCAATAACGGGAACATCATTGCCTATATGGTGACGCTGTTTCCTTCAAAATATATTGATGCCATGCTGTATGATGCGGCGCAGGGCATCCGGAATATTGAGATACACATTCTTGACCAGACGCAGGAGATTATCGCAGGCACTGACCAGAGTATGATCGGCGTTGTACTGAATCAGAACAATGCGGACAAGTTTAAAGAGATATCCTGTATTTCGGCGGCCACGGGCTGGAAGGTTCTTCTACGGATGCCAACAGAATATCTGAACAAGAATTTTGTGAGTTCGTGGGAGGAGATTTTACCTGTGATCATGGTCACGACCCTGCTCTGCGGTCTGCTCTGGTGTCTGATCACGTATTCCAGCATAGTGATGCCGATCAAAAAGGTTAACTGGTCCATGAAAAAGGTGCAGTCGGGAGACTGGACTGTTCAGATTATGGACAGGGCGCCGAGCATTGATATTTCCCGCCTGTATCATGGATTTGACGAGATGGTAAATGAGATCGGCAGGCTTACCAGGAAAAATCTGCAGGAACAGATCATGTTTAAGGATGCACAGATGGAAGCGCTGCGATATCAGATCAATCCCCATTTTCTGTTTAATACACTGCAGACGATAGAATCCATAGCGGAGGTATACGAGGTTCCGGAAATACAGGTGATCTCTAAATCAATGGGAAACATGTTTCACTATAACATTCGGGGATTTGAGGTGGTCACGCTGGATGAAGAACTGGAGATGATCGATTCCTTTATGCAGATCGAAAAGATCAGATTCGGAGATCAGTTTGTGTATGAGATCGAAGCGGGGGAAAAAGACAGGAAAAGAAGGATCCTGAAGTTTATTCTGCAACCGATCGTGGAGAACAGCATTAAGTACGGGTTGAGCGGGAATGAAAATAAATGGATCAGGATCGATTCCTTTTCGGAACATTCCGTGCTGACGATCGATGTGGTCAACTCCGGGAATCCAATGGAACAGGAAAGGGTCAGGAAGATCAACCTCATGCTGGAAGAAGCAAAGAACAGTGCGGATGTCGGCTGGCTGTCGGACAGCATCGGCATGATGAATGTGCATCGAAGACTGATCACACGCTTCGGACCGGCATTCGGGGTATGTATTTTATATTCAGATGAAAGAGGAACCTGTGTACGGTTGACAATGCCGGACGAATATGGAGAGGGCGGATTATGAGCAGAATACTGGTCGTTGATGATGAAAAATGGATCAGAGAAGGAATTAAGGTGAAATTGAAGCGGCTTGGATACAGCCCGAACGAAATTGAGGAGGCGGGCGACGGGCTGGAAGCTCTGGAGATCATGCGACGGCATCCGTGCGATATTGTGATGAGTGATATACGGATGGACGGATTGGACGGGCTGAAACTGTGTGAGATCCTGAAAGAAGAGTTTCCACTTGCACAGAAGGTGATCATCTGCGGATACAGCGAATTTGACTATGCTGCGAAGGCGATCGAGGTGGGGGTTGTCAGTTATATGCTGAAACCGGTCTGCTTTGAGGAAGTGAGCCGGGTGATCCGGATGTGCGAACGGAATCTGCAAAAGCATGATGTCCACAGGCAGTCCGAAGAGATCTCCCGCCTGGAACGCATTTATCTGTATGGAAGACAGTATGAATCCATGTTGTGTGACCGTCAGAAAATAAGAAGTGTGCTCTCTGAGTATCGTGAGGGAGACCGTTTTGCCGGTTTTTATTTCTTTATTGGCAGAAATATAGATCTGTCTCCGTGGCGGATCTTACAGATTCTGGAAAAAGGTTCGGCGGGGTACGATTTTGAAAGAAATCTGCTTTTGATCAACAGATCCCCTTCGGAGTACATTGCGCTGTATCTTCTCGGCGCAGGGAGAGAGTCTTTCTGCAAAAAGGAGATCGATGGAATCAGGCAGAATCTTGCGGCTGTGTTTGAGGAGGCGGAGTTGTGGGACTTTGTCTGCGGGATTTCGGACGGGGATCTTTGTGCGCTGCGTGCGGTGACGGATGCCTGTGAGTCGATGCGTCATAAGGTGATTTTTCCGGAACAGAATTTTATTGACAGGGAGCTTGTGAGGCGGGCAAATGTGAATTATCTGATTCGCGATACAGACAGGCTGCAGCTGGAGTATGCGATACGGAAGAAGGATTATGCCGCATACAGCGAGATCCTGCAGAAAACAGCAAATGAGATCAAAGAGACGGCAATCTCCTACGAAAGCCTTGCGAGACTGTATCATACGTTGCGGTCTGTTTTGGAGGAGATTGAGGATACGGAGGAGGGAGGGGCAGCCAGAGGCAGTTTGTTTGAGGAAGTGTGGCAGTATGACTCCGGCAGTGAAATTTTTAAGGTGCTGAAAGAATGGGGGATGTCCAGGATCAATCTTTCCAATGTTGACGGACCGGGACGGAAAGAGCAGATGATCCTGCAGATCAAGGAATATATTGAGACCTATTATTATGAGGATATTACCTTAGAGCAGCTGGCTAAGAATAATTTCGTGTCGATCTCTTACCTCAGTACGGCTTTCCATGATATTGTGGGAACGAATTTTCAACAGTATCTGAATCTGGTGCGTCTTTCGATGGCCAAAAAACTGTTGCTTGAGAAGAAGTATAAGGTGGGGATGATTGCGGAGATGGTAGGATTTTCCGATCAACATTATTTCAGCAGAGTGTTTAAGAAAAATGAGGGATGTACGCCCAGGGAATATATGGAGAGAGAGGAGCGTACGCAGTAATTATATTTGTTATTGATAAAATCATAAAAATGGTAGATAATATAACAGTACGCTAAGTAGAATAAATGATCGCGGCTGCACAGACGTAAGGGTGCAGGTGAGGAAAGTCCGGGCTTCACAGGGCAGGATGCCGGATAACGTCCGGTGGAGGTGACTCCAAGGCCAGTGCAACAGAAAAGAAACCGCCGGAAGCCGCATTAAGCGGCTTTAAGTTTCGCGTAAGCGATGCTGCACGGTAAGGGTGGAATGGCAGTGTAAGAGACTACCGCCGCAGCGGTAACGATGCGGGCTGTGTAAACCCCATCCGAAGCAAGACCGAAAAGAAAGCGACAGATTGGCCCGATCTGCTTTCAGGTGGGTTGCTTGAGATATTCGGTAACGGATATCCTAGATAGATGATCATTCACGACATAACCCGGCTTATCGTTCTGCTTAGTTTACATAAGTTCTTATTTGGAAACGGGTGAGGGCACAGAAGAGATGATCCTGGGGATTCTCTTAGGTGCCCTGTCTGTATTTACAGGGCTTCTTTAAAACCTGTTTTCTACTGTGAAAGTCTTCGACTTTCACAGCATGGATGGCCATGCGGCCTGCCAGGCGGCAGGCTGAGCATGATGGAGGTTTACTGTCAAAGGATGTGGAGCGGAAAGGGATCTGTCTGGTTATGACGGGGAACAGAAAAGGAATCTACTTTATTACACTGTGTCTGATCCTGCTGCTGATGCCGTGTAAAGCGCAGGCGGCTCTGTGGCATGGATCTGCCGGCAGCAGCATGCCGCCGCATTTGATCCAGACGGTGACACAGCAGGAGATCTATGAAGGGATGCTCTCGCTTGGCATGCTGCAATGTCCTGTTTTACAGAGGGCGGATTGCGAGAAGGCTTTCGAAAATGTGAAAGACTGTGTCGTGCGGGTGAATATGGGGAATGCTTATGGAAGCGGTGTTCTATGGGATATGACGGCGGAGCGTGTGGTAATTGTCACCAACAGGCATGTGCTGGACTATTGGCGGGAAAGGGACAGTTTCCTGTATTTTCAACAGGGTTATTATATGGATGCGGATATTTTGGGGATATCGGAGCGGTATGATATTGGATTTCTGTCGGTGGACAATGGGCAGTTTACCTACGATGAACTGGAGCGGCTGCGGAGTGCGGCGAAGGATCTGGCTGTTTATGAGCGGCTGGAGCAGGGAAGCGAGATGTTCTGTGTGGGTGCAGGGCCTGGGCCTGAGGTGGGAGAGATCCTATTTCATAAGGCAAAGCTGGAAGAGCGGGCACGGTATCTTGCGGATTTCGAAACAGAAATGCTGTACGGCTACGGGTTTGTCAGGACGGGGATGTCGGGCGGTGGTATTTTCGACGGCTACGGGCATTTGATTGGCATGGTGACAGGCGGGTCGCTGCAGAATGAAGTGGCCGGTGTGCCGCTGCCGGCTATGGTGGAAGCGTACCGGGAAATTACGGATCCTGCGGAGTGATTATTGAGGAATCGTTTGAAAGGCTGTGAGAGCTATGGAAGATCAGGGAAAAATTTCATTTCAGGTCAGGGAGAGCCGGATGTCGCTTATAGCGGGGGGCCTGTCGATTGGATTTGCAGTCTTTATTTTTATGATGTGGCTTCTGCATCCCAGGGGGGAGGGCGGCGGTCTTCTCTTATATCTGCCGTTGCTGCTTATGTTGGGTAGCGGGATCGGATTTTGTATTATGTATTGTAACAGAAGAGTGATCGTAAATGAAATGGAGATACATTATGTAAACTTATTAAAGAAGACGAAGACGTTTACCCTGGATGAGATTGGCTTTTGCAGGCTGGAGATGGGAGGCGGCAAGATAACAATGATTCTGTATGATTTGACAGGAGATAAGTTATGTAAACTTGATTTCGGCATGCGTGGCATGGGAGAATTCCTGCAGTATCTGGTGGATAACGGAGTGAAGACAGAGTGGAACAGGGAGCGGGGGCGCAGGCAGGAGACGTTCCTGCCGGAACTGATCCTGAAAGAGACGGCAGTCTGTGAGGAGGAGATCGGCAGGTGTTCGGAAGCTTTCTATCAGGAAGCGGAGAAGGTTTTCAGAGATTGGGAGAAACGCAATAAAAGGTTTGAGGCAGAATGGGAGATCGGCTTCGCAGAATACAGCGAAAAGGAGTTGGAGAAGCAGGCAGGAAAGAGCAGACCCTGGGAGTGGACGAGCGCTTTAGGAGAGGAGATGGAAACGCTGCCGGAAGACTATGCGTGTGTGCTTGAGGCATATCTGAAGCGGGATGGAGCATATGTCGTGGATCGCAGGGGGGAGGCGGTGTCTCTGCAGATTCCGTACCTGATCAGATGCAGGTCTTACCGGATCGGAGAGAAGACCAGAATCAGGAGATCGGATGAGAAGACACTGACAGCAGAGATTGAGAATCATCTGGAAATGCTGTCAAGGGAGATGCCAAGACATAAATACAGGATTGAGTCATTTTCCATCCGGCATAGATTGCAGAAGAAAGCCGGCGTGATGGGGACAGGCAGGTTTGGAAGAGAAACAGTCAGATAATAATATACGGTGGTATTAAAGTGTGGTAGAATGGTTGAATAGATGATCCTTTTTCCACTCCTGGTATTGGAGGAGTGAAAGAGTCGACTTCAAAATATTGGATAAGAGTGTAAGGAGGTAAGGGTATGGCATTATTTCAGATCAGCAATGACAGGATAACGATACAGGTGGACAGCATGGGGGCAGAGCTTAAGTCTCTGAAAGACGTGGTCACGGGACGGGAGTATATGTGGCATGCTGATCCACAGTATTGGAAAAGGACATCACCGGTTCTTTTTCCGCTGGTGGGAGGACTGAAGGGTGGTGTATACAGGCTGGGCGACAGGGAATATCCGATGGGACAGCATGGATTCGCCAGAGATATGGAGTTTCAGTTAAAAAGTCAGGTGGCCAGTGAGATCTGGTTTATGCTGGAGTCAAATGAGGAGACATTACAGCGATATCCCTATCCGTTTGTGCTGGAACTGGGCTACGAGCTTAAGGAGAACAGCGTTATTGTGAAATGGGTGGTGAAGAATCCGGCAGAAGAGAGGATGCATTTCTCGATCGGCGGCCATCCGGCGTTTCTTTGCCCGATCGAGGCAGGTACGAAGCAGACGGATTACAGGATCCGGCTGGATGTCGGAGAGCGTGTGGCGGTTTCTACCCTGGATAATGGACTGGTGGATGGAAAGACGGTGGATTATAGTCTGGATCAGGGTGTGCTTCCTGTGACGGAACATCTTTTTGACGGGGACGCGCTGGTGATCGAGCATGACCAGGCACACAGCGTGGCATTGGTGAAGCCGGACGGACAGACATATCTGACGGTGGCTTTCGATGCACCTTTGTTTGGCATCTGGTCTCCGCCGAAGAAGCAGGCTCCTTTTATCTGCATTGAACCCTGGTATGGAAGGTGTGACAGGGCGGACTTTGCAGGAGACTGGACAGAACGGGAATGGGGACAGAGCCTTGCACCCGGCAAAACATTTCAGGCCGCGTATACGATTACGATCGCATAAGCGCAGCAAAGATATTGGTGGAGGAGAAGAATGGCACCGATCGTACAGTGTATGGGACTTACCAGGACATATGGCAGGAAGATTGCGCTGAACCAGATATATCTGAATCTGGAGCCGGGGAGGATCATCGGCCTGCTGGGTCCGAACGGAAGCGGAAAGACAACATTAATTAAGATAATGAACGGACTTTTAAATCCTACGTCAGGAGACATCCTGATCGGAGGTGTAAGACCCGGCGTAGATACGAAATCCAGGATATCCTATCTGCCGGAGCGTACTTACCTCTATCCGGGGATGCGGGTGGAAGAGATGGTTCGGTATTTTCAGGATTTTTACCCGGATTTCAGGATGGACAGGGCATATGACATGCTGTCGAGACTGCAGATTGAACCGCGGGAGAGACTGAAGAACCTGTCCAAGGGGACCAAGGAGAAGGTGCAGTTGATTCTGGTGATGAGCAGAGATGCGGATCTGTATATTCTTGATGAACCGATTGCGGGGGTTGATCCGGCCTCCAGAGACTATATTCTGCATACGATCGTGCAGAATTATAACAGAAATGCGACGATCCTGCTTTCCACGCATTTGATCGCTGACGTGGAGAATATTCTGGATGAGGTCGTAATGATCCGATATGGCAATATCATCCTGCAGGCAGGAGCCGAGCAGATCAGACGTCATGAGGGAAAGTCCATAGACCGGTTCTTCAGGGAGGTGTTTGCATGTTAGGGAAGTTGATGAAATATGAATGGCAGGCGACATGGAAATTGCTTCTTCCGGCAAATCTCCTGATTGTTGTCATGACTTTCTTTGCCTGTATGGCGATCAGGCTGAACTTTGGCGAGATCAAAAATGATGGCATTGTTTTTGGAGCTGTCATGATTCTGGCAACCTATGTGGGCAGCATGTTTGTGGTCATGATCGGGACGGCGATCTATCTGATCTACCGTTTTTATACGTCAACATATGGCGACCAGGGGTATCTGCTTCATACGCTGCCGGTGGATAAACATCATATTGTTATTGCAAAGGTGACGGTCAGTACAGCATGGGTATTATTCAGCAGTTTTTTGATGTATCTGTCGGTACTTTTTATCTTTGCCAGTGAGAAAGGCGTTATACCGGAGCTGGTCGACAGTATAAGGCTGTTCACGGAGGAGGCGGGCGGCAGGCCGTCCCTTTTTGCCGGGGTCATGACGGTGACAGCCTTTGTGGTATCGGTGCTGGCGAGAGTATTGAAAGTGACTGCATGTTTGTCTCTGGGGCAGCTTTCTGCGAATCATAAGCTTTTGATGTCATTTGCCTATTATTTCGGGATCTATTTCCTGCAGCAGATTCTGAGCACTTTCTATTATATTTTTCTGGCCGTGATCAATAGAAGGCTTGATACTTACTATTATGGACAGACATGGGAAGTGACACTGTTGACCGGCCTGGTCTATGTGGTGGTCTTCTATGTGGTGACCTGGTATACTATGGAGAAGAAACTGAATCTTGATTAGAAATGTCGTTTACTATGGGGAGAATGCAGTGCACCAGGGGACGGGCATTCTCTGCATCTATTGGAGATTCCGTGGAGCAGAATCGTGGGGTAACGGTCCGGTTGTCGGGGTTTCTTGACATATCGGTGAAACTTGGTATTATATATAGGAAACGGCAGAGCAGCTGTCGTTTCCTGTTGTTGTGGTATCGAGGCATATTTTTGAAGAAAGTAAGGTGCTGTTTTTATGACGAAGATTGATATTATTTCCGGATTTCTCGGAGCCGGTAAGACGACACTGATCAGGAAACTGCTGGAGGAGGCCCTGGCGGACTCGAAGGTGGTGCTGATCGAGAATGAATTTGGCGAGATAGGGATTGACGGCGGTTTTTTGAAGGATGCGGGTATTGAGATCAAGGAGATGAATTCCGGATGTATCTGCTGTTCTTTGGTGGGAGATTTTGGGACTTCCCTGCGGGAGGTTCTGGATACCTATACGCCGGAGCGGATTTTGATTGAGCCGTCGGGTGTGGGCAAGTTGTCTGATGTTATGAAAGCCGTACAGGAAGCGATGGCGGATCGGGATGTGGAATTAAACAGTGCGGTGGCAGTTGTGGATGCGTGTAAGTGCAGGATGTATATCAAGAATTTTGGGGAATTTTTTGTCAATCAGATTGAACATGCGGGCACTGTCATATTGAGCAGGACGGACAAACTGAGTGAGGAGAAATTAGCCGCCTGTATCGAGCTGATCCGGGAGCACAATGCAAAGGCGACGGTTATTACGACGCCCTGGGAGACACTGGAAGGAAAGGATATACTGGAAACGATTGAGGGGGCGAAAGATCTGGAGGCAGAATTGATGCGGGAGGTGCTGGCACATCACGATGGGCATGAACATGGTCCGGACTGCACCTGCGGCTGCCATGATCATCACCATGACGGAGATGGGCATCATTCACATGACGAGTGCCACCATCATGAGGAGGAATATGGTCATCACTCACACGACGAGTGCCACCATCATGAGGAGGAATATGGTCATCACTCACACGACGAGTGCCACCATCATGAGGAGGAACATGATCATCACTCACATGACGAGTGCCACCATCATGAGGAGGAACATGGTCATCACTTACACGACGGGCACCATCATCATGAGGAGGAACATGGTCATCACTCACATGACGAGTGCCACCATCATGAGGAGGAACATGGTCATCATTTACACGACGGGCACCATCATCATCATGAAGACGAACAGGAACATCATCACCACCATGCGGATGAGATTTTCACTTCCTGGGGACTGGAAACACCGGCCGTATACAGCAGGGAGGAGATTGCGCATATTCTGACACAGCTTGATCGGGAGGAGATTTATGGAATGGTTCTGAGAGCGAAAGGGATGGTGCCTTCCCGTGACGGCGGCTGGATCTACTTTGACTATGTGCCGGAGGAGAGTAATATCAGGGACGGAAAACCGGATGTGACAGGCAGGTTCTGCGTGATTGGTTCCAAATTGAAGGAAGATAAGCTTACGGAGCTTTTCCGCAGATAGTATAATTAACAGGAAGGGTGTGGCCATATTTATGAAACCGGTCTACATGATCAACGGTTTTCTCGAGAGTGGGAAAACAGAATTTATCACATACACACTTGCACAGCCTTATTTTCAGGTGCGGGGAAAGACATTGCTCATCCTGTGTGAAGAGGGTGAGAACGAGTATGATGAGAAGCTGCTTAAGCTGAGCCGGACGGAATTGGAATTGATCGAGTGCGAAGAGGAATTTAACAGCGCCAGATTGATTGAGCTGGAGAAGAAACATAAACCGGAGCGCATTATCATCGAATATAATGGCATGTGGAATTATAAAGAGATGAAGTTGCCATGGCATTGGCGGATCGAACAGCAGATCACGACGATTGACGCATCTACATTTCCGATGTATTTTACTAATATGAAGTCGTTGCTGGCGGAACAGCTTCGAAAATCGGAGATGATCATTTTCAACCGATGCGACGGTGTACAGGATCTTGGCAGCTATAAGCGCAACGTCAAGGCAATAAATCCTAAGGCAGAGATTGTATTTGAGGATTCTAACGGAGAGATCAATGAGATTATGGAAGATGATCTTCCTTATGATTTGAAAGCGCCTGTTATCAAATTGGATAACGAGGGGTATGGTATCTGGTACTTAGATTCTCTGGATCATCTGGAACGTTATGAGGGAAAGACGGTTCAATTCGTGGCAATGGTATTGAAACCCAGGGAATTTCCAAAAGGATATTTTGTGCCGGGGCGCATGGCCATGACCTGTTGTGCGGAAGATATGGCTTTTCTGGGTTTTGCGTGTGAATATGATAAAGTAGATACACTGCAGGAAAAGCAATGGGTGAAAGTGACTGCTGAGGTGGCGAAGGAATATTTTGCGGATTATCAGGGAGAAGGCCCTGTACTGCATGCGGTGGCAGTGGAACCGGCGAAAGCCCCCAGAGAGGAAATTATCAGTTTTATGTAAAACCGGCTTTCAAAGTTTATTTTTATCTGATCTTGTTCAAAATGTTACGGGGGAAATTTATTGGATTTCCCCTGTTTGCATGAGCTGAAACCAAGTATATATAACGATTGTTATCAACCGGGATCTGCAAGACAGTGAGCAGATTGTACAGATAATGGGAAGGAGAGCGGCAGATATGACAGAGGAAAAGGAGCTGCTGCAGTTAAAGAAGCGGCTGCTTGAGTTGGCGGGCCGCTCCTATGATCAGGGAATCTATACGTTTACGCCTTTTCTTGGGCTGTCGCAGCAGCAGGCATTCTATGAAGTACAACGGGAGGTGGCCTATGCCGGATTTGATCTGGCAGGAGGCAGTCCTGCATGCGAGCGCAGGATGATACGGTTCGGCTGCCTGGAACGCCTTGGATATGAGGAGGATTACCCGATCCTGTGCATCAGGATCGTGCCTGCCGCACCTAAATTTGCAGAGAAGCTGACCCACAGGGATTTCCTGGGAGCGATCATGAATCTTGGTATTGAGCGGGATACGGTGGGAGATATCTTCGTACAGGATAAAGCAGCGATTGTGTTTTGCCAGGAAAACATTGCATCTTATCTGACAGAGCAATTGATAAAGGTGAGGCATACGACGGTGAAATGTATGGTGACAGAAGTTACGGAAGAACTGCGGGCACCTGTTTTGGAGCAGGCGGCGCTGACCGTTTCCTCCCCCAGAATAGATGCGGTTATTTCCAAAGTGTATAATCTGTCAAGAAACCAGAGTCTGGATTTGTTCAGAGCGGGCCGCATATACGTGAACGGAAGACTGGTTGAGAATAACAGTTATGCTTTGAGAGAGGGAGACAGCGTCACGGTGAGGGGATTCGGCCGGTTTCTTTACGCGGGAGTACAGGGAGAGACCAGGAAGGGCAAAGTACGTGTCAGTGTGGGGATGTATCGGTAGCTGTGCTGTCTCATCACTGCGTGATGGTGTCAGGACTGATATAAGGTACGGGTATGAAAGGAAGATAAAATCATATGATTCAATATAAAGCGTTTCAATGGCTGTTTTTCTTTTATTTCTATTGTTTTTTCGGTTGGTGTTTTGAATCATCTTATGTGTCTTTGAAATCAGGCAAGCTTGTGAACAGAGGGTTTATGCGGGGACCGTTTCTGCCGTTGTATGGCAGTGGGGCTATTATGATGCTGGTCGTTTCAATGCCTTTTCGGGATAATATTCTGCTTACTTATATTGCAGGTGTGATCGGCGCTACGTCATTAGAATATATAACGGGTGTTACCATGGAGGCTTTGTTTAAAGTAAGATATTGGGACTACTCGAATCAGCGTTTTAATTTTCAGGGACACATTTGTCTGAGTTCTTCCATTGCCTGGGGATTTCTGACGATCCTGATGACCAGAGTCGTGCATATGCCGATTGAACAGTTTGTGATGTCTATACCGGGAAATCTGTTGTTCCCGGTAACAATGGCGCTGACGGTATACATTGTGGTGGATTTTACACTGTCATTCAAGGCGGCTATGGAAATCAGGGATATACTGGTCAAGATGCAGAGGCTGAAAGAAGAAGTGGAACGTCTGCAGCGTCGCCTGGATGTGATCATTGCCTTTAATAATGCGGAGAAACAGCAGCGGCGGCAGGAGAGCGAGCAGAGTCTGGCGGAATTGAGTGTTGGTGTCAGACAACGCTTCGTAAGTTTGAAGGAGAGCATTCAGAATATGCCTTCGGCGTACGGAGAGGGGATCAGGGAAGAAATTGCGGAGCTTCGGGGAAGATTCAGCCACTATATTGATGTGCAGAAAAGCTGCAGGGAGATGCTGGGATACTATAAACGGGATATGATCCGGAATAACCCGACCATGGTGTCAGAAAAGTTCAAAAATGTCCTGGAAGAATTGAAGCGTATTGTGAGCGGCGAACAGCGCGAGGAGGAAGAACAGGAATAAAAAAGACGATCAGATCATTTACACAGTGACCTGATCGTCTTTATGATTGATGGGAATATATCGTCTGTGGAAACGCCTGCCTGAACGGATCGATTCCGCAATCTGATTTTCCATCAGTTCCAGATTTCTTGCTTTGCGCCGAAACAGAGCACATGCTTTGTTGTAGAACCAGAAAGAATATACGAGGACATCATTGATCCGGCCCAGTTTATCTTTGGTGGTATGATCGTAGTGTCTGCCGCCTATCATTGTGGATTTGCCGGCCTTAATATAGTTGATCAGTTCGGTCTCATTGGTGATGTATTCCTGTAGGATCGTGTAGCCGAAACCGACACAGGCAGCCTTGTGGGAATCGCTGCCACCTATACACGGCAGGTGATAGCGGCTGGCAAGCTGCATGGCGCGCATGTTGGAATCTGCATCTTCACAGGCATTATATCCCTCCACGAAATCAAACCGCCGATAAATGATCTGAGCAAGTCTGCCGTGTAAGGTGTTGCGTATGCTCAGAAATTTTTCGCCACAGGGATGTGCAGGCCCAATGATACCGCCATGGCGATGAACAATCTCGATCAGCAGGATGACGGGAAGTCCGCGCAGTTCCAGAATGGGCAGCTTGACACCGACAGGCATGACGATCAGCATATGTCCGGCGTCGATGGTATCATATTCAATCCCTTTCAATACGACGAAATCTTCAGGTTTTTGGGAGAGTTTCTTATAATACCGGTATGCTTTGTAGGAGTCGTGATCCGTGATCAGCATGCCATGGTAGCCCTTTTGCTTCAATATTTCTATATTTTCCAACAATTCCAGTTTACAATCCGGAGAACCTTCTTTTGTGTGACAATGCATATCGAGTTTCATATAAAGCCCCTGTTTCCTTGTGTCATAACTTACGTAGTATATTTTACATCGATTGTCTGAAAAAATCTATATATTTTACTATCCTTTTTTTACCGTATGATTTGTGCAGGGCGGATTTTTCGTCCGTCCGCAGCAAAGCCGCAGCAGGCTGGCAGTGCATGAAATGTATTTTCCGAAACACCTTTCTGTCATAACTTGGACAAAGGTTCATATATTGAGATAAGGAGGAAGGCAGATGAGACAGGAAGAAGTACTGCACATGTTTCCGCAGGAGATGAGAAGAAGGTGGGAGCAGGTTGCCGGACAGGCGGATTGTCTGCAGGAGATCAGGCTGCGTGTGAATGTTCCTGCGACAGTCTGGATTGATAACAGGGAGTGGTTTGTAGACGCAGAGGGAAAACTGACGAACAGATGGCCGGAAGAAGGAGCCTGCAGACCGGAAGAATTGGATGCAATTTTAAAACATCTTTGTCAGTATTCAGTATATGCATATGCAGATGAGATCCGACAGGGGTTTTTAACGATACAGGGCGGGCATCGGGTGGGATTGTCCGGACAGGTTGTCATGGAAGAAGGAAACAGGATACGCAATTTAAAATACATACGCTATTTAAATATCCGTATTGCTCATGAGATAAAAGGTGTGGCTGACAGGCTGCTTCCCTATCTGTATGACGAACGGGGACAGGCGCTCAATACGCTGTTGATTTCACCGCCGGGGTGTGGTAAGACAACAATGCTGCGGGATATTATCAGACATCTGTCCAACGGTACGGTTTATGGGAACGGGATGAATGTCAGTGTGGTGGATGAAAGGTCAGAGATTGCCGGAAGCTATCTGGGAATTGCCCAGAATGATGTGGGAATCAGGACGGATGTGCTGGACGGCTGTCCGAAACAGGAGGGGATGATGCTTGTAATCCGTGCCATGTCGCCACAGGTGCTGGCCGTAGACGAGTTGGGAAACGAGGGAGATATACGGGCGCTGCAGGTGGCCAGTGGATGCGGATGTAAGCTGATTGCAACGATCCACGGCGCTTCACTGGCAGATGTAAGAAATAAGAAGTACATGTGTAATATAATTGCAGACAGGCTCTTTGAACGTTATCTTGTACTTACAAGAAAAAACGGACGTTGTGAAATTGAAGGTATCTATGACCGGGAAGGGATGCGATGTTGAAAGCGGCTGGCTGTCTCTGCATATTGGTGGGCTGTATTGGCTGGGGCGGCAACAAAATCAGGGATGAGAAGAGAAGAATACGGAATATGCAGGAATTGATCCGTATCATCAGAAGAATACAAAATGAGATCGATTATGGAAAGCATACACTGCCGGAGATATGCCTGATCCTGTCAGAATACTCCCGAGAACCTTTTCGCGAGTGTTTTAAGTCTATTTATGAGCGGACAGGCAGACAGGACGATGTGTGTCTGGAACAGATATGGATGCAGGAGACGATACGGTGTATGCAGACTGCATATCTGCAGGATGAGGAACAGGAAATATTAATAAATCTGCCGCAGAATCTGGGATTGCAGGAAGGGAAGCATCAGGCGGAGAGTATCGGACAGTCTATGGATCTGCTTATCCGGAAATGCAGACAGGCAGAAGAAGCCTATGAGAATAAAGCCAGAATGATATTCAGTCTGAGCATTCTGACAGGAGTATTTTTGGTGATCCTGCTGCTATAGAGCGGGGGACATAAGGAGGATACATGAGTGTAAGTCTTATTTTTAAGATAGCGGCGGTGGGCATCCTGGTTACAATACTGAATCAGGTTCTGAAGCACAGCGGCAGAGAGGAACATGCATTTCTGATCAGTCTGGCAGGGCTGATCCTGGTATTAACCTGGCTTATTCCCTATATTTATGATCTGTTTGTGATGGTACAGGACTTGTTTGCCATGTAGAGCGGGCAGAATAGCCGTGGGGTGCGGTAACATTGCATGTGTTATGTCTCATTCTGTGCGAGGGGAAGGTGTTATGGAGATTATTCGGATCGGGTTCATTGGTATCGTTGGCATTCTGCTTGCGGTTCCGTTAAAAAGTTACAAGGCAGAATACGGAATTTATATGGGAATTGCAGTCTGCCTTATTATTTTCGGATATGCCATACAGTATTTTAACGGCATATTGTCGTCTATGGAACGTCTGCGGGAATATCTTGAAGATAACTATAGTTATTTGACAGTACTCTTGAAAGCTGTAGGAGCTACTTATGTATGTGAATTCTGTGCCGGTATTTGTAAAGACGCCGGGTACGGAGGAATAGCGGGACAAGTCGAGATGCTTGGCAAGTTGTATATTCTTTTGACCGGAATGCCGGTATTGATGACATTGCTTGAGAGTATACAGACAATTGCAGGATAAATGACGCAGTTTCAATGTGGATCCGGTTTTTTTGCAGGAAATCTTTCATGTATGATCGCAGGATGAACAGGCGTGATAATGGCGGATAAAAATAAATGGCGGAAGTTATCTTATGACTGTCCGTGAAAGAAGGGCAGGGATGAGCGGATGGGAATGGAAGAAGGCAGTCTGATATGGGAAAGCATGGATCTGAATGCGGTAATGATCGATTTTCAGCAGCTGTATCCGGAATATACGTTTGACGGCAGGCATGTGATGGAGCTTATTTTGCAGGGGAAATTATGGAATGCCATCAAAGAGCTGGCCGGTGGAGTGACGGGTGTAATTAATTCACAGGCGGGAGAATTCAAAGCGTTATTTTTGGTGATTCTGGTGCTGGGAATCGTGGCGGCGGTATTCGTTAATTTTGCGGATTTATTCCAGGATCACCAGGTGTCGGATCTTGCATTCTATTTTGTTTATATGCTTTTGACTGCAGTGCTGATGAAATCTTTTGAGAGTGGTATGGGTATAGTGCGGGAGATTCTGGAATCAGTCACTGTTTTTATGAAGCTTTATATTCCGACCTATATGATAGCGGTGGGAAGCGCCTCCGGCATTGCCTCCGCCTCCGTTTATTATCAGGTACTGTTATTTATTGTCTATTTGATAGAGTGGGGATATTTAACGATCCTGCTTCCGGGTGTTTACAGTTATGTCCTGTTGACGGTGATCAACGGGATCTGGATGGAAGAAAAGCTGACTCTTTTGCTGGAGCTGCTTGGAAAGGCAATCGGGGTCAGTGTCAAAATTACAGTAGGTATTATCACAGGGTTCAGTATGCTGCAGGCAATGGTATCTCCTGTTATTGATTCTTTGCAGTCGTCCGTACTCAAGAAAGCCATGGCGGCAATACCAGGAATCGGCGGACTGACAGAAGGCATGTTTGAGATGGTGGTGGGTTCTGCGGTTCTGGTCAAAAACAGTGTTGGTCTGTATATTACCCTGGTGTTGATCGTTGTGTGCCTTGTGCCTGTTTTGAAACTGCTGCTTCTTGGCGGAGTGATCAAGTCCGGAGCTGCCCTGATGGGTATCATAAGTGACAGACGCATGGCGAATTGTGCAAACAGGGTTGGGGACGGTAATCTTATGCTGTTGAAGATAGCCTTATCTTCCATAGGAATGTTTGTGATCCAGATCGCGGTCATCACTTACACAACAAGCGGAAGGATGTGACGAATGGAAAAAGAGGTGGAAGATTGAAAATTAAAATTTTCAATCGCGGGATTTGTGTCTGCGCGTTGCCTGCCACAAACTCGCTTAATGCGACGTCTCAACATAGTTGAAACAAAAGCAGCGCAGAAATGGAGAAAACTGTGATAGAAAACATCAAGAGAATAGGTTTGTTCATGATCGTAGCGCAGACGTTTATACATTTTGCCGCCGGAAGGCAGTATGAAAAGTATATGAAAATAATTGCAGGCGTTATAGTATTGTTGTTGTTTGCACAGCCGTTTGCTTCCCGGGACATGGATTTCATACAGCAGTGGCAGCTGGAAATGAATCGGCTGACAGAGCAGATCGAACAACAGAACAATGCATGGAAACAAAGTATGCCGGATATGGATCCAGGGACGGAAAGTGATATTATAAGACGCCTGGAGGGAGAGATAAAGACGAAATTAAACAGAGAAGTGCACTTGGAAAACTGTCTGATAACGGACGTAGTGATCAAATGGGAGAACGGTGATGCGTCCGGTGTCCGGGATGAGTGGGAGAAGACTGTCGGAAGTGTCGAAGTAACACTTCGCCGGATGGCACAGGAGGATACGGAGTTTGGGAAAGGAAGTGATGCGGATTCTGTTTTTATAGAAAGGATACAGGTGGATGTGCTGCCGGAGAAAGAGGGAGACAAAGATGCGACGGGGGCTCAGGGAGGGGAAATGCATCTGAAAGACGACCGGTCGGGAAATATGCACGGGACATACCAGGAGAGAGAGACGGGAGAATATCGCAGGATGATTGCGGAAGTTCTGGGAATAGAGGTGGAACAGGTGGAGGTGATCTATGGTGGAGGAAGGTAATAAAATAATGCAGAAACTGACAGCGGGCAGGAAACTGCAGAAAGACCAGTGCCTGATCATTGTTCTGGTTGGTATTTTACTCTGTGTTATCGCAATTCCGACTAATAAAAAAGAGTCAGAGTCCAATTTATCGAACATAAAAGATGATATAGTGGATGATCATATGGCATCAGAAAGTATGGATATACCGGTTGATTATGTGGGATGCTGGGAGGATAAGCTGGAAGACGCGCTCAGGTACGTGGAGGGGGTCGGTAAGGTCAGGGTGCTTATTACGCTGCATAATTCCGAACAGAAGGTCGTAGAGAAGGATGGGCCGGAAGAACATTCGGAGACGACTGAGACGGATGCTGCGGGCGGGAGCAGGACGATAGGAGACAGCCGGACCGAGAAGAGTACGATCTATACAGCGGATGGCCGGGGTGGGAACGTACCTTATGTGGTCATGACGATACCGCCCGCCGTAGAGGGAGTTGTGGTGATTGCACAGATGGCGGACAGGGAGAACATACGGGAAAATATTATTGAGGCAATTCAGGTATTATTTGATATTGAAGCGAATAAGATAAAAATAGTAAAGATGAAAAATAATCAGTGAAGGGGAGAAAGAAGTGAAGAATATGATCAAGAAGAACCAGATGATGATTACGGCACTTGCGATCATGATTGCTGTAGCAGGATACCTGAATTTTGCAGGTACGAAAGTAACGGATGAAGATCTCATGACAGTGAACGGTGAGATTGCAACAGACGACCTGGGTAATCTGGCAAAGAATCAGGAAGAGGATGAACTTGCCAGCCTGACAGATTTATCGGAAGAGGATTTGGAGCAGGCATCAGGCGATATTGAGAGTCTTGACAGTGATGTGACCATGGCAGTAAACGGAGGAATTGACGAAGAGCTGGCGGAAGCTCTGGCGGAGGAACAGTTGGAGGAAGTGCCGGGCGAGGCGGTGTTTACTTCAGGTACTGTCTCCGAAATGTCAGGCGCCAAAATGCAGAAAGAACAGACCAGAGCGCAGAATAAGGAGACGCTGCTGGAGATCATTAACAATGCCAATATCAGTGACACACAGAAACAGGAAGCCGTAAACAGTATGATTTCCATGACGGATATTGCGGAAAAGGAGACGGCTGCCGAGATTCTGTTGGAGGCAAAGGGATTTGCAGACGCCATCGTCAGTATAGACGGCGACAGTGTGGATGTGGTAGTTAACACGGAAGAACTGACAGAAGCGCAGAGGGCGCAGATCGAGGATATTGTGATCCGCAAGACAGGGGTCGGGGCGGAATCGATTGTCATCAGTACAGTTAATGCAAATTAAGTGCATAACAGAGAGTTTTATGATAGAATATATCCGTATGGCATTTTGCGGCGGAAATCATATCATATCAAAGCAGCCGCTGTCCACTGAGCAACAGGAATCTTTCCGGAAGCAGCCGGAGATATCTGGAGTAACAGTGGGCAGGGAGGGCTGTATATCAGATCGATCTTATAATCATGCCGGAGTTTGCCGGATATTTAAGTTATAGAAGCTGGAGGATAAATTACGTGGGCAATTACGCGGAGGAGATTAACAAAAGAAGGACTTTTGCGATCATATCGCATCCGGATGCAGGTAAGACAACCCTGACGGAGAAATTCCTGCTGTATGGCGGAGCGATCAACCTGGCGGGCAGTGTAAAGGGAAAAGCGACTGCAAGACATGCGGTTTCCGACTGGATGGAGATCGAGAAGGAGAGAGGAATCTCGGTTACGTCGTCGGTACTGCAGTTTGCGTATGGCGGATTTTGCATCAATATTCTGGATACGCCGGGCCATCAGGACTTTTCGGAGGATACGTACAGAACATTGATGGCGGCGGATTCTGCGGTTATGGTCATTGACGCATCCAAAGGAGTGGAGGCACAGACGCGCAAGCTTTTCAAGGTATGTGTCATGCGTCACATTCCGATCTTTACTTTTATCAATAAGATGGACAGAGATGCCAACGATACATTTGAACTGCTTGATGAGATTGAGAAAGAACTGGGGATCGCCACCTGTCCCATTAACTGGCCGATAGGATCGGGCAAAGGATTTAAGGGAGTTTACGAGCGTGCGAGCCGAAGCGTTATTACTTACGCGGATACGGAGAAGGGTACGAAAGAGGGACATGCTACCCGGATACCGATCGAGGAGGAAACGGTTCTGACGGAGCAGATCGGAGCAGAGAAGAAAGCACAGCTTATGGAGGAGATAGAGCTGTTAGACGGGGCCAGTGCGGAATATGATCTGGAACAGATTCAGGCGGGGGAATTAACACCGGTCTTCTTCGGGTCGGCGCTTACAAATTTTGGTGTAGAGATTTTCCTGCAGCATTTTCTGAAAATGACGACCACACCCCTTCCACGCAGGGCGGATATTGGACTGATCGATCCGGTTTTGCATGATTTCTCCGCTTTTGTTTTTAAGATTCAGGCCAACATGAATAAAGCGCACAGAGACAGGGTAGCCTTTATGCGTATCTGCTCCGGAAGATTTGATGCGAACGCGGAAGTAAAGCATGTGCAGGGCGGTAAGGTCATGCGCCTGTCGCAGCCGCAGCAGATCATGGCGGATGAGCGTAAGATTTTAAGCGAAGCGTATGCCGGAGATATCATCGGTGTTTTTGATCCCGGGATTTTCTCGATCGGAGATACGATCTGTATGCCGAAAGAGCAGTTCGCATTTGAGGGAATTCCTACTTTTGCGCCGGAGCATTTTGTGAGAGTGCGGCAGCTGGATACGATGAAAAGGAAACAATTTGTGAAAGGCATTACGCAGATCGCGCAGGAAGGAGCCATCCAGATTTTCCAGGAATTCAATACAGGTATGGAAGAGATCATCGTGGGTGTGGTAGGCGTGCTGCAGTTTGATGTCCTGAAATACCGCCTGGAGAATGAATATAATGTAGAGATCAGACTGGAAAATCTTCCTTACGAGCATATCCGCTGGATTGAGAATAAAGAGATCGATTTGGATAAGCTGACGGGAACTTCGGATATGAAGAAGATCAGGGATCTGAAGGGGAATCCGCTTCTGCTGTTTGTGAATCAGTGGAGCGTTGGTATGACGCTGGATCGGAATGAGGGCCTGATCCTGTCGGAATTCGGACGGAATTGAGATCGGAGTTGGAATGATCTGGTCGTTATGCATGGATCCGGAGTACGTATCGGCTGCATGTTCCATGAAAACATGGTGTACTGGGCAGTGTACCGCAGAATGAGAGAGAGGGTATGCATATGAAAAAAACAGGCTTATTAATGATTGGTATGTTAGTTGTCACGGGATGTTTGACTTATGCATGGCGGATACTGCCTCGTCAGGAAAGTGATCTGTATATTCAGGAAAATGTCGGTGCGATGCAGGAAGAACCGGAACCGGCCGAGCAGGTTGTTCAGCGGGAGAGTGAGACGGGATACGCATACAGCAGGCTGTCCGGAGAAAAACAGGAACTGTATCTGGAGATTCGAGATGCCCTGGTGAATTTTGAGGAAGACGTCAGACTGTCGAGCTGTGATAAGACGGAGATTTCTGATGTTTTCCAGTGTGTCCTGAATGACCACCCGGAAATTTTCTACGTGGAGGGGTATACGTATACAGAGTATACTCTGGGAGATATCCTGAAGAAGATCACATTTACAGGTTCTTATCGTTTTAAACAGGAAGAGATAGCGGAAAAACAGGAATTGATAGATGAATATGTAGACCTCTGTCTGAGCGGAATGCCGGAGCATGCGGATGATTATACGAAAGTAAAGTATATTTATGAATATTTAATCCATCATACGGAATATGATGCGGCGGTAGGAGATAATCAGAATATATGCTCCGTGTTTATTGAAGGGAGATCGGTCTGTCAGGGATACGCGAAAGCGACACAGTATCTTTTGAATAAGGCAGGAGTCTTTGCTACGCTGGTGTTGGGACATGTAGTCGGCGGTGAGGGACATGCGTGGAATCTGGTGCGGATAGATGGGGAATACTACTATGTGGACACGACCTGGGGAGATGCTTCCTATCAGGCGGTGGGGGCTTCAACCGGTCATCCCGGGGAGAAAATTCCCACGATCAATTACGATTACCTGTGTGTGTCAACGGAGCAGATGAACCTGACGCATACGCTGGATAATGTTGTGGAACTGCCGGAGTGCAGTTCCATGGCAGCAAATTATTATGTGCGGGAAGGCTTCTATTTCACGGAGTGGAGTGATGAACAGGCAGAGAGAATATTCAGCGAGGAATATGAGAAAGGCAGTGCATATGTAACGCTTAAGTGTGAGAATGAGGACGTATACAGGAAGATGCAGGATGCATTGATTGAACGGCAGGAAGTTTTTCGCTATCTGGATTGTCCGGAAGGGATCGTTTCTTATTCAGACAACGAGAAACAGTACAGTATGAGTTTCTGGCTTTAGAAGACAGGGGGAACATTTTCAAACACACTCTAGGCAAAAATGATAAAATTTGGTATACTTATTACCTGGGTTATTGTAATTATGGGATATTGTAGGAATGGAAATGGGAGATGAATATGGAGCAGGAATTATCTAAGAATACTTATGTATTACAGGAAGATGAGAAAATTGGAACGGTAAAGATTGCAGACGATGTAGTTGCCATGATCGCGGCGCTTGCAGCGACAGAAGTGGAAGGCATTGCCGCCATGAATGGTAATATGGCAAATGAGCTTTTGAGCAGAGTCGGTGTAAAGGGACTCGCCAAAGGGGCCAGGGTTGAGATATTTAATAAGAAGGTTAAGGTAGAGCTGGCTATTGTCATGGAGTACGGTTTTAATATTCCGGCCACCTGCCAGAGAGCCCAGAGCAAAGTAAAGAACGCGATTGAAAATATGACAGGACTGGAAGTGACAGACGTCAATATCCGGATCGCAGGAATCAATGTTTCAAAAGAGAAATAAGACACGAGGCGTTTGTGTCGTAGCAGATATAGGGGTGCAGGTATGAGCAGAAGAGAGCTGCGGGAACAGATTTTTAAGCTGCTGTTCCGTGTAGAATTTAATGAATTTGAAGATATGCCGGAGCAGGAAGAGCTTTTCTTTGAACAGGAGGATGCTGCGCAGGGAGAAGATGCTGATTATATTTCCAGGAAATATAATGAAATCTGCCAGAAACTCACCGAACTGGATGCAATGCTGAACGAAAAAGCAAAAGGGTGGAATACCGGTCGAATGAGCAAAGTGGATCTGACGATCTTAAGGCTGGCGGTCTATGAGATTAAATATGATGATTCGGTGCCGGCCAGTGTTGCGATCAACGAGGCGGTAGAGCTTGCCAAGAAGTTTGGCCAGGATGCATCGTCAGGTTTTGTCAATGGAATTTTGGCGAAGTTTGTATAGAACGGTAACAGTTTGGCCCAGGACTTTGCACTTGATGTCAATGGATTTTACTTTCGACAAAGTTCGTGAGAAAGTGTAGCAGCAATGCTGTCAGGAATCAATATGCAGAATGTATATACAGTTGCACAGATTAATTCTTATATAAAGAATATGTTCATGCAGGATTATATGTTGCAGTCGATTATGGTGAAAGGTGAGGTAAGTAACTGCAAATATCATTCTTCTGGACATATTTATTTTACATTAAAGGATGCAAAAGGGACGATAGCGTGCGTTATGTTTGCGTCTAACCGCGGTGGCCTGACCTTTAGGATGTCGGAGGGACAGCAGGTTGTCGTAAGCGGCAGTGTGGATGTCTATGAGCGGGACGGCAAGTATCAGCTGTATGCCAGAGCGATACAGCTTGACGGTGCGGGTGCACTCTATGAGAAATATGAAAAGCTGAAAAGGGAACTGGAAGAGCGGGGAATGTTTGCGGCGCAGTACAAGCAGCCAATTCCAGGATATATCCGCAGGCTGGGGGTGGTGACTGCGGCTACGGGAGCGGCTGTCAGAGATATCATTAACATAGCGGGACGGAGAAATCCCTATGTGCAGATAATTCTGTATCCTGCGATCGTACAGGGAGAAGCAGCACCGGCCAGCATTGTAAATGGTATTCATGCTATGGAAAGGATGAATGTAGACACCATGATCGTCGGCAGAGGCGGCGGATCCATAGAGGATCTTTGGGCGTTTAACGAGGAAGTGGTGGCACAGGCGATCTTTGACTGTCCGATTCCCATTATTTCAGCAGTGGGACATGAGACAGACACCACGATTGCTGATTTTGTGGCCGATCTGCGGGCTCCTACGCCGTCGGCGGCTGCAGAGCTTGCGGTTTATGATATTGAACAGCTGGAGGACAGGCTTTCAGAGTATGCTTATACAATGCAGCATATGTGCAGACGGACAGTTAGATATTACAGGCAGGTGGTAGAACAGTACAGTGTGAGACTGCGCTATCTGAGTCCGCTGAATACCATCCGAAACAGGCGAACGCAGGCGTTGTCGCTGGAAGAGCGGCTGCAGAATCTGATGGAGAAGCGGCTTCGGGACAGCAGACACAGAATGGCGATTTATGTAGAGCAGATGAAAGGATTATCGCCGCTGGATAAATTGAACCAGGGGTATGCCTATGCCGCCGATGAGCATGGGAAGACGCTCACATCGATTGAACAGGTTTCAGTCGGCGACGCGATGACAGTTTACGTGAAAGATGGCAGACTTCTGGCACAGGTTACTGATAAATGGCAGAAAGAAGAAGTTCATTGAGGAATATTGAAAGTGGGAATAAGCAAGACTATGAAGGATGAAGAGCAGAAAAAAGAGCAGGATGAACAGGAACTTTCCCTGGAAGAAGCGTTTGTACAGATAGAAGAAGTGATCGCACATCTCGAGACAGAGGAGATAACGCTGGAGGAGTCATTTCAGGAATATAACAGGGGGATGCAGCTGTTACAGCACTGTAATAACGCGATTGACAGAGTGGAGAAGAAAGTACTTCAGATTAATGAGAGTGGTGGATTGGATGAATTTTGAGACAGAGTTAGAACAGAAAACAGCAAAGGTGGAAGCAGTCCTGCGGCGATATCTTCCTGCTGAGACGGGTTATCAGCGCAGGGTCGCGGAGGCAATGAACTATTCGATCCAGGCAGGCGGTAAGCGGCTTCGACCGTTACTGATGGCAGAGAGCGCCGCTCTTTTTACAGATGTGTCTTTGATAAGCATGGAGGGGGATGCCACGGTGCAGGATGGCCTGGTGAATCGCGCGTTACCGTTATTTATGGCGGCATTGGAGATGATACATAACTATTCTCTGGTGCACGATGATCTTCCGGCAATGGATAATGACGAGTATCGCAGAGGGCGTAAGACCACACATGTAGTCTATGGCGAAGGCATGGCAGTTCTGGCGGGAGACGGCCTGCTCAATTATGCTTTTGAGACTGCGGTCTGTGCTTTCGAGAAGGCGGAGACAGAAGCGGAGATTCGCAGGGTGGCGGCAGCGATGAAGATACTGGCCTGCCGGGCTGGAATTAACGGTATGATAGGCGGACAGTGTGCTGATCTGGAAGCGGAGAAACCGGGTGAGAATGTGACAGAGGAGATGCTTCTTTACATTCATGAGCACAAAACTGCGGCATTGATCCAGGCAGCCATGACAATTGGCGCTGTCTTAGCCGGAGCGGCGCAGGAAGAGATCGCTATGCTGGAGAAGTGTGCCTGCAATATCGGGGTGGCATTTCAGATTCAGGATGACATTCTGGATGTGACAGGTTCTCTGGAAATACTGGGGAAACAGGTGGGCAGTGATGAGAAGAATCATAAGCTTACGTATGTTACCATGCATGGTCTGGACGAGTCGAAACGGCAGGTAGCAAAGTTGTCCGAAGAAGCTGTTGAAATTCTTGCTTCTTTTCCACGAAGGAATCTCTTTTTGGAAAAGTTGACAAAACAGTTGATCTACAGAGAGAAATAAAGAGGTTGCATATGCTTTTAGAGAAAATCGAACAGACGAATGATATCAAGCAGATTGCGGAGAGTGACTACGGTGTACTGGCGCAGGAGATCAGGGAGTTTTTGATTCAGTCGATCAGTGAGACCGGCGGACATCTGGGTTCTAACCTTGGTGCCGTCGAGCTTACCATGGCGCTGCATCTGTTTTTGAATCTGCCGGAGGACAAGATCATATGGGATGTGGGACACCAGTCGTATACCCACAAGATTCTGACAGGCAGAAGAGATGGGTTTGCCAATTTACGGAAATTTGGTGGAATGAGCGGTTTCCCGAAGCGCAAAGAAAGTGAATGCGACTGTTTCGACACAGGACACAGTTCGACTTCCATCTCCGCCGGACTGGGTATGGTCAAGGCAAGAGATATTAAAGGGGAGAAGAATACCATTGTATCCGTGATCGGTGACGGATCTCTGACCGGGGGCATGGCGTATGAGGCGCTCAATAATGCTTCCCGCCTGGAGACTAATTTTATTATTATATTGAATGATAATAATATGTCCATATCAGAAAATGTGGGCGGTGTATCGAAATACCTGAACAACATCAGAACGGCGGATATGTATCTGGATCTGAAAGAGGGAGTCTATAATTCCCTCCATGGGAAGTCGAAATATGGAGATAAAGTGGTATCCCAAATCAGAAGGGCCAAGAGCAGTTTTAAACATCTGGTGGTGCCGGGCATGTTTTTCGAGGATATGGGAATTACCTATCTTGGTCCTGTGGACGGGCATAATATCTCGTCTATGGTTCGTCTGCTGGGAGAGGCCAGGAAGATCAGAGGAGCAGTTCTTTTACACGTGATCACGCAGAAAGGAAAGGGATATGTACCGGCGGAGAGACATCCGGCCAGGTTCCACGGGGCAGAGCCTTTTGACATAGAGACGGGAATTCCCAGCAAACCGCAGAGCAAAGCCAATTATACGGATATTTTTTCCACGGTTATGTGTAAACTGGGCCAGCGGCAGGAGAATGTGGTGGCGATCACGGCGGCGATGCCGGACGGTACGGGCTTGAAGCGTTTTCGGAATATGTATCCGGAAAGGTTTTTTGATGTGGGCATTGCGGAAGAACATGCGGTGACATTTGCGGCGGGCCTGGCAGCCGGCGGGCTGCGGCCTATTGTGGCGATTTATTCCTCCTTTTTACAGAGAGCCTATGATCAGATCCTGCATGACGTCTGTCTGCAGAATCTGCCGGTCATCTTTGCCATTGACAGAGCGGGACTGGTGGGCAGTGACGGAGAGACTCATCAGGGCATTTTTGATCTGTCCTATCTGTCTTCTATTCCAAATATGCATATTATGGCTCCCAAAAATAAATGGGAGCTTTCGGATATGATGAAATTTGCACTGGCTTCAGAGATGCCGATGGCAATCCGTTACCCGAGAGGCGAGGCGTTTGACGGACTTAAGGATAACCGTGCGCCTGTCGTATATGGGAAGAGCGAACCCATATATGAGGAGGAGGATATCATATTGTTTGCGGCAGGCAGTATGGTGAAGGTAGCTCTTGAAGTGCGCAGACAGCTTAAGGACAGAGGGTATTCATGTTCTCTGACCAATGCGCGTTTTGTGAAGCCGATCGATGAACAGGCGGTGCGCGATGCGTGCAGGGAACACAGGCTGATCGTCACGCTGGAAGAAAATGTGGCAAGCGGAGGATATGGCGAGAAGGTCAGAGCGTATGTGGATGGGATCGATGCACCGGTACAGGTGCTTAACATAGCGGTGCCGGATGAATATGTGGAGCATGGCAATGTGGAGCTGTTGAAGCGCGAGATTGGGATCGATGCGGACTCAGTCACGACGAAGATCCTGACCTGTTATGTATCGATGGCCGGAGAGCGAAAACAGCAATCAGAAGCAGAAAGTGCAGACAGATGAAAGAGAGACTGGATGTTATTCTTGTGAAACGTGGTCTTGCCCCTTCCAGAGAGAAAGCCAGGGCCATCCTGATGGCTGGAAATGTTTTCGTGGACGGACAGCGGGAAGATAAAGCCGGATCAACGTTTGATGAAAGTAAAATTCATATAGAGGTGAAGGGAAACAATCTGAAATATGTAAGCCGCGGCGGATTGAAACTGGAGAAAGCGATGGAGCAGTTTCCCATCCTGCTCGAGCATACGGTCTGTATGGATATTGGGGCTTCTACGGGTGGCTTTACGGACTGCATGCTGCAAAACGGAGCTGACCGGGTGTATGCTGTTGATGTGGGACATGGGCAGCTGGCGTGGAAGCTGCGGAATGATAAGAGAGTGGTATGCATGGAAAAAACGAATTTCCGTTATGTAGCCCGGGAGGATATCGGGCAGGAAATTGATTTTGCTTCCGTGGATGTATCTTTTATCTCTCTTACCAAGATTCTGATTCCGGCACGTAATTTACTGAAAGAGCAGGGACACATGGTCTGTCTGATCAAACCTCAGTTTGAAGCCGGCCGGGAGAAGGTTGGCAGGAAGGGCGTTGTCAGGGAATCGGCAGTGCATGAGGAAGTGATATGTAAAGTGACGGATTATGCGGATCTGATCGGGTTTGAGGTTTTGGGGCTTACGTATTCCCCGATCAAGGGACCGGAGGGGAATATAGAATATCTGATCTATTTGGAGAAGAGAACAGATATCCCGGAAGAAGTGTGCAGTCTGTCCGAGGCCGAGGCGGAAGACATGCTTCGCGCAGTTATGGAGAAGAAGAGCGGAAAGGCATACGGCAGGGATATGAAGGAAATGATAAATTCCGTAGTGACAGACGCACACAGCGATTTGGATGAGGCGAAACGGACAAAATGAAACAATTTTATCTGATCACAAATAAAGTGAAGGATCCGGACAGTTTCTATACACAGAAGATAATCTCGTATTTGGAAATGCATGGTGCGAATGTTGCCTGTGTAGAGAATGTGGAGCAATTCTCGGAGAGATGTGATGAAAAAGCAGCCGGCTGGGATGAGGCAAAGTGTGTTTTGGTTTTGGGCGGCGATGGTACACTGCTTCGTGCGGCTCGAATTATGATGAACAGAGACATTCCTTTACTGGGAATAAATCTTGGTACGCTGGGATATCTGGCGGAGGTCGAAATTGCCTTCATAGAGGAGGCGCTTGATAAGCTGCTGGCAGATCAGTTCACGCGGGAAGAGCGGATGATGCTGGTAGGGCAGGTTCAGAGTCGGGAAGTGACGCAGGAGAATTTTGCGTTGAATGATATTGTCCTGTCCCGATGTGGGTCCTTACAGGTTTTAAATTTTCATATTTATGTAAACGGACAGTTTTTAAACAGCTACAGCGCTGATGGGATGATCGTGGCGACACCGACAGGATCTACCGGTTATAATCTGTCGGCGGGTGGACCAATCGTGGAGCCGAGTGCAAATCTGCTTTTACTGACGCCGATCTGTCCGCATACTCTGCATACAAGAAGTATTGTGCTGGCTCCCGATGATACAGTGAGGATTGAAATTCCGGAGGGAAAGGATGGCCGGGAACAGCTGGTGGAAGTCAGTTATGACGGGAGCTGTAAAGTCAGGTTACGGACAGGGGATTATATTGTTGTCTGCCGGGCGGACAGAACAACAGGAATTTTGAAATTGAATACGGAGAGTTTTTTGACTGTTTTACATAAAAAGATGAGTGAATGACGGTTGCAAAATTTAGAGTAAATGATGAGACAGTGATCTATGAAAAAGAGAAGACATGAAAAAATTGTTGAATTGATTGGTCAATATGAAATTGAAACGCAGGAAGAACTGGCGGACAGACTGCGGGAAGAAGGATATCAGGTAACGCAGGCGACGGTGTCCCGCGATATCAGGGAATTGAAATTATCGAAGATTTCCGGCGGTAACGGCAGACAGAAGTATATTGCTTTTACGCGGGAAGAAGTGCATCTGGGTGACAAATTTATCCGGGTGCTGCGGGAAGGGTATGTGTCCATGGATCTGGCGCAGAATCTGCTTATTATGAAGACGGTGTCCGGCATGGCAATGGCGGTGGCGGCGGCGGTAGATGCATTGAAACTGGACGAGATCGTAGGATGCATCGCAGGAGACAATACGATCATGATGGCGATGCGCAGTGAAAATGAGGCGGCGCAGGTCATGGATAAATTAAGAAGAATGATAGAACAATAAGATACAGCGACGTGATGTATGTCAGGATCGGCCGGCAGGCTGTGAGGGTAGTGTACAGGGAAGCGTTGGTGATTATGTATTGGGATGACTGTCGCTGAGCGGCAGACATGTCCGGAGAGAATACATAAGAGGTGAAAGAATGTTACAAAGTTTACATGTGAAAAATCTGGCGTTGATCGATGAGGTCGAGGTAGATTTCGGAGAAGGCCTGAATATCCTTACCGGGGAAACGGGAGCCGGCAAGTCCATTATCATCGGATCCATTAATCTGGCGCTGGGAGCAAAGGCGGACAGGGAGCTGATCCGGACGGGAGCGGAGTATGCGTTGGTGGAGCTGGTCTTTACGGTAGAGCAGCCGCAGCAGCTGAGAGCCATACAGGAACTGGATTTGCCTGTGGAGGAGGAACAGATTATTTTGCAGCGCAGGATCATGCCAAACCGTAATGTCTGTAAAGTGTGTGGGGAGACGGTGACTGCCAGACAGTTGAAGCAGCTGGCGGAGATCCTGATCGACATTCATGGGCAGCATGAGCACCAGTCGCTGCTGCAATCTGCCAAACAGCTGGAAATATTGGATGCGTATGCCGGGGAGGAGCTGACGCCGCACAAAGCAGCTTTGAGAGATATCTATATCCAATACCGCAAGGCAGTGGAGGAACTGTCCGGCAATGAGGTGGATGAGGAGACCAGAAAAAGAGAGGTGGCGCTGGCGGAGTTTGAGTGTCAGGAGATTGAAGAGGCGGCGTTGGTTCCGGGAGAGGATGAGGAGGTTGAGCAGACTTACCAGAAGCTCGTAAATGGACAGAAGATCCGGGATGCAGTCAGCATGGCACATGCGCTTTGCGGCTATGAGGAGGGCGGCATTGGTACTAATACGGGGCGGGCGCTCCGTGAGATGAAGTCGGTATCATGCTATGATGATGCACTCAGAGAATTTGAACAGCAGCTTCTGGATATAGACAGCCTGCTGAATGATTGTAACCGTGGCATGGCGGATTATCTGGCGGAATTGGAGTTTGACGGCGAACTTTTTGATCAGACGGAGAAGCGTTTGAATTTGATTAATCATTTAAAAACAAAATATGGGAAAACAATAGAGGATATCCTGTCATATCGTGATAACGCAGAGAGAATCCTGGAGAAGTACAGAGATTATGACACATATCGTCTGGAACTGTCCAAACGCGCAGAGGCTTTCAGGAAAGAAGCACTTGCGGTGTGTACGGAGATATCTGATATTCGCCGCCGCTGTGCCGATAAATTATCCGAGGAGATGAGACACGCGCTTATTGATCTGAATTTCCAGGAAGTTGCTTTTGAGATCCAAGTTACGTCTTCACAGGATCTGATCAGTGGAAATGGGTTTGACAAAGCAGCTTTTCTGATCTCCACGAATGCCGGGGAAAAGCTGCGGGATTTGGCGCAGGTAGCCAGCGGTGGTGAATTGTCGCGTATTATGCTGGCGCTTAAGACAGTGCTTGCGGATAAGGATGCGATTGAGACCCTTATCTTTGATGAGATCGATACGGGGATCAGCGGTAAGACGGCATGGAAAGTGTCGGAGAAAATGGGAATTCTTGGCAGAGGACATCAGATCATATGCATTACGCACCTTCCGCAGATCGCTTCAATGGCGGACCGGCATTTCTGCATCGAAAAGAAAGTGGAAGAGAATCGTTCCGTTACGGATATCAGGAAACTGGAGGAGGAAGAGAGCATTGCAGAGGTGGCCAGAATGCTCGGAAGCGCCAGTATTACTGAAAATGTTATGAACAATGCGAGAGAGATGAAAGAATTGGCAAGAAAAACAAAACAATACTAAATTAAAATCGAAAATTTTTCACATACTAGAAAGGACATGCTCGGTGTATGTCCTTTTTCCATGGAAAGAGAAAAAGCGCTGGGTGTACATGCATTATGCTGTTTGCCGTATAAGTGCGTAAAAAAGATGGGAGATGTGGAAAATTGAACCGATTGATCGATATGACAAAGCAACAGGAAAGAATCTACAGGGCTTTCTTATATATAGTACTTGCTGCCGCAGTGATTGCGCTTACGATAGCGGTATATCTGGCTTATTGGGATAAAATTCCGTCAACCATTAAGATCCGTGCAGGTGTGGAACAGGAACTTGATTTCAAGGTGCCGGTATCGGGGAAGATTTATCGTGTAAAAGAAGAAGATGCGGCGCCGGTCGCTTCCCTGCCGGACCATACGGAGGGAGAGGGGACAAAACAGGCGGCGGGAGATAGAGCCGATGACACGGAGAGTATTCCGATAGATTTTACACATAAAGTGAGAGTCAAGGCGAATGCCATTGATACTTATAAGATGGACCTGAAACTTTTCGGGGTAATCCCTTATAAAAATGTGGATGTAGAGGTGATTCAGGATAAACTGCTCACGCCTTCGGGAATCCCTATCGGTATTTATGTGAAAACAAGTGGAGTACTGGTGGTCGGAATCGGGGAGTTCGAAAACAGTGAGGGAAAGAAAGTGTCGCCTGCAAAATATGCGCTGCAGAAGGGAGACTATATTCTGCAGGTAAATAATGTGATGGTCGAAAATAAAAAGCACTTTATCGGAATGGTGGAGGCATCCGAAGGAGAGAGTATGGTGCTGTCGATCAAGCGGAATGGCGAAGTGACGGATATTATGGTAACGCCGGAGGCCAATCAGAATCAGGAGTGGAAGATGGGGATCTGGATCAGGGACAACGCACAGGGCATCGGAACCATGACTTACGAGGATGCGGACAGTTCTTTCGGAGCGCTGGGACATGGCATCAACGATGTGGATACTTCTCTGCTGATGAATCTGGAGGAAGGAACGCTCTACAGGACGGAGATTGTAGGGATCACCAGAGGATCAAACGGCAGTCCCGGTGAGCTGACAGGTTATATCGAATATGACAGTGATAATGTGATCGGTGAGATCACAGAAAACACAGAGGAAGGTATTTTTGGGATATGTGATGAAGAGGTGGAAGAAGCATCGGTCTTTGAACCGATTCCGATCGCACTTAAGCAAGAGATTGAAATGGGACCGGCACAGATCATTTGTTCTGTTACCGGAGAGCCGGAGTTCTACGATGTGGAGATCGTGGAGGTGAATCTGGATCGGGATAATATCAACAGAGGAATTGTAGTGAAGGTGGTAGATGAGAAACTGCTGACGTTGACCGGCGGGATCATTCAGGGAATGAGCGGCAGTCCGATCATTCAGAACGGTAAGCTGGTGGGGGCGGTAACTCACGTACTGGTACAGGATTCCACGCGGGGATATGGAATTTTTATTGAAGAAATGCTGGGGCATTGATAAAATTTTTCAAAATCAACAAAAAAGGACGGGCAGGATTGTAGATTATGCCTGCCCTTTTTTTATATTTGTTTACAGGCTTTGTATAGTTTGCTATAATGATTGTGTCAAAAATTTATCCTGCGTGTAAAGCAGCGGTAATTATCGTGGGTTATACCTGGCTGCAGGAATAAACGGTCAACGGTGATTTTTTTCAGGGGGGGGGTAAGACCGTTTGAAGATTATGATTGTGGAGGATGAATCGATCATCCGTAACGGGCTGGTAAAGCATATTAAATGGGAAAGCCTGGGGATCAATGAGCTGCGGGTGGCGGCGAACACACAGGAGGCGCTTGCGATCTGCGAAAGCTATGTGCCGGATATCGTGGTGTCCGATATTTCCATGCCCGGAGAGAACGGCATTGTGCTGTGCCGGAAGCTGCGGCAGCTTTTTCCGGAGATCGAGATCATCTTTGTCACCGGCTATGCGGACAAGGAATATCTCAAAGCGGCCATTGACCTGCATGCGGTGCGGTACGTGGAGAAGCCGATCAACAGGAAGGATATCTCGGAGGCGGTGCAGGAGGCAGTGAGCCGGGCGCAGAAGACGAGGGAACATAAGGCGGCGCATCTGCACACGCTTTTTATCGACTCGGCCTCTTTTCCGATCTATACCAGCGGCAAGAATGTATTTCGTGTGGGGATCCTGCATCTGGGGCAGAAGGAGGATCTGGCGGATATCCGCGGGCGGCTGGTGGAAGGGTTTGACACATGGCTGCGGGAGATAAGAGGAAATATCCTGGTAGAGATCTCGGATCCGACGACGCTCTCGTTTCTGATCGGCGGGGAGGATGTCATCCCGCTTGACGGGGCGGGCAGGAAGGCGTACATACGGGTCGTAGAGCAGATCCTCGGGGAAGAATTGAGATGGTTTCTGGCCATGGGCAGCCAGGTGGATGAGACCGAGGCGATCACGGACTCCTGGCAGGCGGCCAGACAGGTGCAGAAGTCGCTGGCTTATCAGGGTTGGAATCATGTGGCATTCCCGGAAGATCTGCAGGGGGATCACAGGCTTGCGCTGGATATGACGGTGGTTGACCGTTTTGCGGAGGCTGTGTCCAGGAAAGAGGAAGAGGCGGCCGTCGCCCTGTTGGATCAGGTCGCCAGAGAGCTGGAGCAGAAACAGGTTTATCTGAACGGGGATGCCCGCCATGTCTATTATTCCCTGAATCTGGTCATCAAGCAGGCGGAACTGGCGCTGCGGTTTGACGATATGAGCATGGAGACGGGCAGAGCAGAGGCGGATTATTTCGAGCATGTGGAGACCTTTGCGGAGATGAATGCGTATCTGCAGAACCGGTTGTCCGGTCTTTTTGAGGGCGGAGAGGCGCAGAAGAGCACTTACGTGGTCAAGCGGACCATGGATTATATCTGGGAAAATTACGGGGATTCTTCCCTGTCGATCAAAGAGCTTGCGGATCATGTCTATCTTACGCCGACTTATCTGAGCAATCTTTTCAAGAAGAGCACCGGTCTGACGATCGGGCAGTATCTGGTGGATGTGAGGATCAGGAAGGCGAAACGGCTGATGAAGGAGCCGAAACTGAAGTTCTATCAGATAGCCTCTATGGTGGGCTATGAAGATTCTAATTATTTTGCCAAGATTTTCAAGAAGAAGACGAATATGACGCCGTCGGAATACAAGGAGAGTTTATCGGTTCGATGAAAAAGATGTTGGACAGGATGTCTATGCAGAAGCGGATGATGATCTATTTCGCGGTGCCTTTGCTGATCATACAGACGGCAGTGGCCGCTGTCTTTTATCCTGTTCTGCTGGAAAAGTACAAAAATCAGCTGGACTATTCCCGGGAACAGTCCGTCAGCCAGGCGGTGTCTTTCGTGGGCAGTTATATTCACAATATGGAATATCTTGCGCAGATGGTAGAAAATAACGGGGAAATTCACGATATCCTTTCGGCTAAAGAATTTAACGGCGCCAGAAATCTGGATGATCAATATAGGGAATTCTATACGCTGAACAGGGCATTTGCCTCACTGGAATTCTCCAATTCTCTGTATCGGTTTGGTCTGTATATCTCTGAGGATATCGTATATGTGAGTAATCAATACTATATTTTTCCGGATACCAGGCTGATAATGCGGGATGATTATGAACGGATGACGGAATATTTCGCTATGGGCAGAGATTATCTGGCACACAGTGAGGAGAGGAAAGACGTCGGTTCCATGGATACCTACAGCATGTTGACGCTGTATCACCAGATCAGGGACAGCAGCGGTGAAAATGTGTTGGGCGTATGCAGTATCAGCATCGACGGGGAACGTCTGGTGCAGGTGATGGAGAATGCCAACATAACGTCCAACGGGCTGGTTTATCTGGTCAATGCCGAGGGGGAAGGTGCGGTATCTTCCAATGCGGATCTGTTTGAGAAAATAGAGGAGCAGGATTCCTTTCTGCTCACGAAAGGGGAGCAGGCCTGGGAATCTGTCAGAGTGGGACGGACGGTTTACTATGCGGATCGGGAGCCGATAGAAGATACAGGCTGGCAGCTGGTGGCTTTGATCCCTGAAAGTGAGTATAACGGGCAGTTTCGCGGTCTGGTGCTGAGCGCTGCGGTGGCGGTGGTGGTCATGATGATCATGATCATGGGGGCATCTTACTTTTTGTCCAACTATTATGTAGGCAGGTTGAAAAAACTGAGTATGGAAATGCAGCATCTGCAGGAAGGTGATCTCAATGTACAGCTGCCTTCGATCCAGCAGGGCGATGAGGTGGAAGAGGTATACCGGAACTTCAATTTTATGGTGGGAGAGGTACGCAGGCTGCTGCGGGAGCATTTTCAGCTCGGTAAGGATGCGAGGGTGGCGGAGCTTCGTGTTCTGCAGGCACAGATCAATCCGCATTTTCTGTACAATACACTGGATCTGATCAACTGGATCGCCATGGACTATGAGGCGGAGGATATCGAGAAGATCGCGTGGAATCTGGCCCGTTTTTACCGGCTAAGCCTGAACCACGGCAAGGATCTGATCAGCATCGGTGAAGAGGTGGAGCATGTACAGGTATATGTCAATATCCAGAAATTCCACTATGACGATGCGGTTCATCTTAAGGTCGAGGTTCCGGAAGAACTGCGTTCTCTGGCGTGTCTGAATATTATTCTGCAGCCTTTCGTGGAGAATGCGATTTTGCACGGGATCGGAGAGAGGACGGAGATCAGGCAGTGTTCTATCGTGATCAGAGTAGCACGGCAGGGGGATGACATTCTTTTTATGGTGAAGGACGACGGCCCCGGCATGACGCAGCAGCAGATGGAGGAGGTCACCGCCTGTAATATTGATCAGATCAAGGGCGGTTACGGGGTGAAGAATATCAATTTCAGGATAAAGTTATGTTTCGGAGAGGAATACGGCGTCAGATATGAGAGTGTGCTCGGAGAAGGGACAACGGCGTTTGTATTGATTCCGGCGATGACGATAGAAGAGGCGGAGGAGAAAGTTATGTAAACTATAGTAAACGAAATTTCTAATGTCGTTAACTATAACAGAAAAATACTGTATGTAGGTACTGTGGATACCAGCAAGCCGAATGGCTTGCTTTTTTTGTGTATTTTGTCGGGAAAAATAAACAGGAAATAAAAAAACATAAAATATTCCTTAATTTCGTAATTTTACTATATTCAAACTGCACAAAGGATTTCCTATAATTTCTATAGCATTTGTTTAACATAAAGAGAAGGAACAAATTTTGTGTGGACAGATGAAATTTAATATTTCAGTAAGGAGGGTATCCATGAAAAAAGAAGGCTTCTTATATGAATTTAAGAAGAACAAAGCACTTTTTGCCATGGCGGCGCCGGCGTTTATTCTGGTTCTCGTCATGCAGTATTTTCCCATGAGCGGCCTGATCCTGGCATTCAAAGAGTATCAGTACAATCTGGGTGTGTTCGGCAGTCCCTTTAACGGGCTGCAAAACTTCGGTTACCTGTTCAATTCAGGAACCGGCTGGTTGATCACCAGAAATACGATCCTCTACAATCTGCTGAATCTGGTGACTTCCCAGCTGCTCGCAGTGGTGATCGCGATCTTTATCACGGAAATACGGGCAAAATATTTTAAGAAAGTAACACAGACAGTCATTCTTCTGCCGTATTTCATTTCGTGGGTTGTAGTCGGCGTATTCGTATTCTCTATCTTCAACTATGAGACAGGGCTGATCAATACCATGATCAATGCCATCGGCGGCGAGAAGGTTAACTTCTACATGATGCCCACGGCATGGCCGGTTATCATCTGTGCGTTTAACGCATGGAAATGGACAGGATACAATTCCGTTATTTATATTGCGGCCGTGACGGGTGTAGACGGAGAGATCAATGAGGCGGCCGAGATCGACGGCGCTACGATCTTCCAGCGGATCCGTTACATAACCTTACCCTCTATCAGACCTACGCTTGTGACGATGGTCCTGCTGCAGGTGGGACGAATCCTGCGCGGCGATTTCGAGATGTTCTACCAGATCGTCGGCAACAATGGACAGCTGTTTAACGCGACAGATGTTATTGATACCTATGTATTCCGTTCCCTGATTACAAATCCTGATATCGGTATGACAGCGGCGGCTACGTTCTACCAGTCAGTACTCTGCTTCGCGATCATCATGATCGTCAATACGGTTGTGAAGAAGATTGACGAAGACTACGCGCTGTTCTAAGAGGAGGGACATTATGGCTAATAAAGATAAAGATTTAATGATGTCGGCGCCGCGCAATATCAAGCTGAGCGCGTCATCCAAAGTATTCTATGTGATCTGTTATGCGATCGTGGCGGTCATCGCCGTGATCTGTCTGATCCCGTTCCTGCTTCTTATTTCCGGTTCCTTTACGGCGGAGCAGTGGATCAGCTTCCACGGATTCAGCCTGCTGCCGGGAGAGTTCTCCACGGAGGCGTACAACATTATCTTCAAGACGCCGGAACGGATCTTCCGGGCATACGGCGTATCCATTTTCATCACGCTGGTGGGCACGGTACTGGGCCTGCTGCTGACGACGATTACGGCTTACGTGATCAGCCGTAAGGACTTTAAATATAGAAATGTACTGTCATTCTTCTTCTATTTCACGACGCTGTTTAACGGCGGAATGGTCAGCACCTACATTTTCTATATCCAGTATCTGCATTTGCGGGACAATATGCTGGCGCTGATCCTGCCCGGTATGTTCAATGTTTTCTATCTGTTGATCATGAGGACCTTTGTCAATAATATACCGTTCTCGCTGGTGGAATCCGCGAAACTGGACGGAGCGGGTGAGTGGAGGATCTTCTTTACCATCATCTTCCCGCTTTTGAAGTCCGGACTGGCGACCATCGGCCTGTTCCTGGCACTTGGTTACTGGAATGACTGGTATAATGCGATGCTGTATATGAGCACCGAGGAGAAATATCCGCTGCAGTATATGTTGTATTCCATTCAGCAGCAGACCCAGGCGCTTGCCAGAATTGCCGCACAGGCCGGCATACAGGTGGCAAATCTGCCGTCTAACTCCTTAAAACTGGCAATGGCAGTGGTTGCGACCGGACCGATCGTTATCGTCTATCCGTTCGTACAGAGGTACTTTATCGCAGGTATTACGATCGGCTCCGTGAAGGGCTAAAGGACAGGATTTTGTTGGTACAGCCAAGTTATTTGGCAGCAAATAAATTATGCAATGATAACCATAAGGAGGTAAAAAAGAATGAAAAAGAAACTGGTTGCAGTATTACTTGCAGCAACAATGTCGCTTGGTCTGCTTGCAGGCTGTGGAGGTTCAGGCGGAGCGTCTTCCTCAGGAGATGCAGCGTCTTCGGGAAGCTCCTCAGAGGCAGGCGCAACGGGAGAGGTTGACACGTCCAAAGAGGTGGAACTGGTGATGTACGTGATCAGTGACAGACCGGCCGGACAGGATATTGTGGACGAGAATCTGAATACCCTGTTGAAGGAAAAGCTGAATTGTACTTTGAAGATCAACTGGATCGGCTGGGCGGAGTATGCACAGAAGTATCCGCTGCTGTTCTCATCGGGTGAAGAGTTTGATATGGCATATTGTGCAGGCTGGCTTGGTTTTGCAAACCTGGCACAGAGAGGCGCATTTATGGCATTGGATGATCTGCTTCCTGCCTATGCGCCGGATAACTATGCAATGCACTCCGAATCCGCGCTGCAGCAGGCAACGATCAACGGCAAACTGTATGCAGTTCCTACGCTGCTGCCTACGTACACGACTTACGGAAGCATTTACCGTGGTGATATCGCGGCGGAAGCAGGCATTACGGGGCCGATCGATACGTTTGAGAAGGTAGAAGAGTTTGCGGATTATGTGGTTGCAAATCATCCGGAGATGGAAGCGCTTGACCAGTATTCGGCAGGACCGGAGCTGTCTCTTGTGTGGACGAGAATGGACGGCCTTATGGATGTTGATTCCAACATGCGTTATCTGTTCTATGATCCTTCGGAAGAGCATCCGACAGTCAAGGCGATCTATGATCTTGATGGGGTGACAGAGTTTTATCAGATGTGTAAGGAGTGGTGCGATAAGGGATATTGGAGTAAGTCCGCACTGGCTGATACGGATTCCCAGAAGACACAGAATGGTAAAGCAGCTATGCGTTTCCATAATATCGACTCCTGGTCAAGTCTCTGTGTGTTGCATCCGGAATGGGATTTCCAGTATGGCCCGATGACAAAAGACATTGCACATCTGCCGTATACGCAGGATTGCATGGTTATCTCCAACACGGCGAAGAATCCGGAGAGAGCGTTGGCGTTCTGGAATCTGCTGACCACAGATCAGGAAGTATATGACGCGCTGTACTACGGTGTGCTTGGAACAAGCTATGAGCTGAACGACGAAGGACAGTTCACGATCCTGGACACCGATCTGTATGCGACCAATGCAATGTGGGCAGCACGTACCATGGATCTGAACCGTAACCAGGCCGGTGTACCCGAGACTTATGATACCCTGCGGCAGGAATGGGAAGGAAAGATCAAGGAAGGCGTCGGAGCCGAGAAATTTACCGGTTTTGTCATGGATACTTCCAGCATCAGCACGGAAGTTGCGGCATGTACCAATGCGAGACAGCAGTATGGCTGGCCGTTGGAGCTGGGTTATACAGATAATGTAGAAGCATCGATCGAGGAATACAAAACTGCAATGCAGGCTGCAGGAATCGATAAGGTGATCGCAGAGTGTCAGAAACAGCTGGATGCCTATCTGGAGAGTCTGAACTAAGAGACGATTACAGGCTATATAGAATGACGGAATGATTGTGTTAAGGGATATTGGGGTTGATGAGTGATTTGTCAACCCCTCTTTTTTTAAAAGGAAAAATAAACAGGATCCGATGAAGAGTGCAGCGGTGAGGGGAAGGTGTCCTCACTGCAAAGCGCTTCGGAATGGAGGAAGGTTGAAAAATCACACTGATGTGCTGATTTTTCAACTGCGAGTTTGTGCCGGAGCCACAAACTCGAGATCGCAGAGCCAAATTTAAAATTTGGCTCGCGGCCTTCGCAAAAGAACTGCTTCGGCATGGAGGTAAGAATGAAAAAAGCAACAATGTACACAACGATACTGGGCAGTGACGGCGTCAGGCAGGAAACCTACGAGACGAGTCTGGTGCCCGACAGTAAGGCGCAGGAGATGGATGTGGTGAATGTATATCCCCGCAAGCGGTATCAGGTCATACAGGGCTTTGGTGCGGCGCTCACGGAGTCGGCCGGTTACACGCTGGCGCGGATGAGCAGGGAGAAACAGAAAGAGATCGTAGAGTCCTGTTACGGCAGGGACGGGCTCGGTTATACGCTTGGCAGAATACATATGGACAGCTGTGATTTTTCCATCAGCAACTACTGTGCGGTGGAAGATCCCGGGGATGCCGCGTTTGGTGATTTTACACTGGAACGGGATGCGAAATATGTAAAGCCGTTAATCAAAATGGCGGAGGAAGCGTTGGGACAGCCGGTATCGCTGCTGCTTTCCCCCTGGTCGCCGCCGGCTTTTATGAAAGAGACCGGCGTGCGCAATGGTGGCGGACACCTGCGCAGGGAATGTTATCAGGCCTATGCGGATTATGTGGTGAAGTATATCACGGCGTATCAGAAACGGGGCATACAAATTTCCTGTATGACGGTGCAGAATGAGCCTCTGGCCGTCCAGACATGGGATTCCTGCGAGTATACGGCGGAGGAAGAGAAGGAATTCCTGCGGGATTATCTGTATCCGGCGCTGAAAGAGAACGGGCTTGCGCATGTGAAACTGTATATCTGGGATCACAACAAGGAACGGGTTTATGAGCGGGCCTGTGAGATCGTGGATGAGACGACCAGGGACATGGTGGCAGGCGTGGCTTATCACTGGTATTCGGGAGATCATTTTGCGACTTTGCAGATGGTGCGGGAGGACTTCCCGGAACTGCTTTTGATGCGCAGCGAGGGCTGCGTAGAGTACGCGCGGGGTGCGGAACATGTGCCGGACGATATGCGCCATGCCAGACTGTACGCTCATGATCTGATCGGGGATCTGAACCATGGAATGAACAGCTGGCTGGACTGGAACCTTGTGCTGGACGAACAGGGCGGCCCCAACCATGTGGGGAATTTCTGTAACGCGCCGGTGATGTGCGATACGACCACAGACACGGTGGAAGTGAAACCCATGTTCCATGCCATCGGACAGTTCAGTAAATATATCAGGCCGGGTGCGGTGCGGATCGGGTGCTCCAGCTTTTCACCGGAGGTGGAAGTGACTGCGGCGCAGAATCCGGACGGTTCCGTGGCGGTGGTGATCCTGTACACCGGTCAGGGCAGGAAGATGATCCATCTGCGTACAGAGGGGATGATCACGAGAGTCGTTGTACCGGAGAACAGTATTTCGACGGTTGTTTTGGAGTAAGGAAGAAGGAGGGGAAAATCATGTATATCAAAGGTGTTAATCTGGGAAACTGGCTTGTATTGGAGAAATGGATGAGCCCGGGACTTTTTGCGGGGACGACGGCGGAGGATGAATATTATCTGCCTGCCCGGCTTCCGCGGGATGTGTATGAGGCGCGGATCAGAACCCACCGCGCGGAGTATATCACGGAGCGGGATTTTACGCGGATCAAAGCCATGGGCATGAATACCGTGCGGATTCCGGTGCCGTATTTTATCTTCGGGGACAGGGAACCCTTTATCGGTTGTGTGGAAGAGCTGGATCGTGCTTTTTGCTGGGCGGAGCGCTATGGACTTAAGATCCTGGTGGATCTGCATACCGCGCCGGACAGCCAGAACGGTTTCGACAACGGCGGTATCAGCGGTGTGTGCAAGTGGTCTCAGGAGCCGGAGGAAGTGGAGTTTGAGCTGACCGTGCTGGAGCGGCTGGCTAAGCGGTACGGCCACAGAGAAGGGCTGTGGGGCATTGAAGTGATCAATGAGCCGATCACGGAAGAAATCTGGAACCAGATGGATGTGCCGGCGCGTTATCCGGCAGTGGATCCGAAGAAGGCGGAAGGAACAAGGCCCAATACGCTGGCGTTCATCCGGCAGTTCTATCTGGATGCCTATGACCGTCTGCGCAGATATCTGCCGGAGGAAAAGTGCGTGGTGATCCACGATGCGTTCCTGCTGAAAGCATGGAAAGATTTCATGCGCGAAGACAAGTATAAGAACGTGGTGCTGGATACGCACCAGTATCTGATGATGGCGGAAGGGATGGGCTGCGAGCAGACCGTAGAAGGCTATTTGAAGTTCATCAAGGAGAATTACGAGGCCGATATCCGGGAGATGCAGCAGTACTTCCCGGTGATCTGCGGCGAGTGGTGTCTCTTCAACTCATTGGCGGTGGGAAAAGACACGAAGGGCGGTCAGACCGTGCTAAACGGTCAGGAAGGCATGTCAAAAGAGAGTATCAGTGACGCGGAGAAGAAGCAAATCTACAGGGCGCTGGCGGATGCACAGCTGGAAGCATGGAAGGCAGGCATCGGCTATTTCTACTGGAGCTACAAACTGCTTGTCGATACCGTGAACGAGACCGGCTGGGTAGGCTGGGACAGCTGGGATCTTGGCCGGTGCGTTGATTTCGGGTGGTTTCCGGTGGAGTGACCTGCCGGTATGTATATTGGGGAAGCGGCAGAGAGATCTGCCGTTTCCTGCTGCAAGTCGGGACTCAGATGGTATGCTTAGTCTGTCAATCCAGATTGTATATTTAAACTATATTTATAAAAAGGTATTGCAATGGCAGGGAGATTCTGCTATAGTAGATTTATCAATTCAAGGTGAAGCTCTTATTTCTATCAGGCGGCGCTGCCCGACAGTGCCTGCATGAAGGAAATCTGCATCGGCATTTCGCCGTATATTCACGGAAGAAGAAATCAAATAAGGCAGGCAGAGAGGAAGCCGGCAGTTTATCCGTGCGGCTTGGAAAGTTGAGATGCTTCAGGAATACAATGCCACAAAAGAAAATGCAGTGATTAAATTACAGGCCAAATTTCCCCAAAACGCCGGGCTGGCGGCGGAAATCGTGGAGAGATACTGGCAGGAGAACTGAGTTGTGCGATGCCTTAATATTCCATAGTATTCTTCTATTGTTTATAATGGTTTATGTCGGAACGCGTCAGCAGACCGACGGGAAATATGTTGGAATTGTATGAATAAGGTTACTGTCTGGTATGAATGTGCATTCTTATGGAACAGCGACGGCAGCGGACCAGTAAGAAGATGGAGGAGTACTTATGGAGACATTAAACATGACAGCGGCGAGAGATCAAAAACAATTTTACAAACTTCTGGATAATCTAATCAATACAAACAAAGAATTCCAGATTATGATAACGGTTCCTTCGGGGACAAAAGAAACAGATGTATCGGAGAAAGACGCGGCTTTGCCTTCTTTTCTGACAAGAGATCTTGAAAAGGATGTGACGGATATGATCCATGAGATTGGGGTACCGGCGCATATCAAGGGTTATCAGTATCTGCGGGAGGCGATCATGATGTCGGTGGACGATGTGGAGATGTTGGGATCGATCACGAAAGTGCTGTACCCGACCATCGCGAAGAAATATCAGACTACGCCCAGCCGGGTGGAGCGCGCCATCCGGCACGCGATCGAGGTTGCATGGTCCAGAGGAAGGATGGAGACGTTGGACGCCCTGTTTGGGTATACCATCAATACCGGCAAGGGCAAACCTACCAACTCGGAGTTTATCGCCCTGATCGCGGATAAGATCAGACTGCAGTACAGGCATTGATATTTTTCAAAATAAGCCTTTTATTGCCATCCAAAATGCTGTATAATAAAGGTTAATGACTGGAGAAGACAGGACAATTTATATTTTGGAGGGTTAGCATGAAAAATATTTTGTTTGTTGCATCGGAAGGGGTTCCTTTTATTAAGACAGGAGGTTTGGCAGATGTGATCGGTTCTCTGCCGAAATGTATTGACAGAGAATACTTTGATATCCGGGTGATTCTTCCCAAATATACCTGTATGAAACAGGAGATGAAGGATAAACTCACCTATAAGACACATTTTTATATGGACTTTCACTGGAAAGAGGAATATGTCGGCATACTGGAGGCAGAGGTTGAAGGGGTGAAATATTATTTCATCGATAACGAGAGCTTCTTTGGCGGTTTTAAGCCTTACAGTGACAACGCTTTATTTGAGATCGAGAAATATGCATTTTTCTGTAAAGCGGCGCTGTCGATCCTGCCGGTGATCGATTTCAGGCCGGATCTGATTCACTGTCACGACTGGCAGACAGGACTGATTCCCGTGTATTTGAAGGAGCGGTTCCAAGGCGGCGATTTCTACAGGGGCATCAAGACGGTGATGACGATACATAACCTGAAATTCCAGGGGAAATGGAGTGTCAAGGAAGTCAAGGAGATCACGGGGCTGCCGGATTACTTCTTTACTTCGGATAAGCTGGAGGCTTATAAGGATGCCAATCTCTTAAAGGGCGGTCTTGTATATGCGGACGCGATCACGACGGTCAGCGATACTTATGCGGAAGAGATCAAGACAGCTTTCTACGGCGAGGGATTAGACGGCCTGATGCGCGCGAGAGCGGCGGATCTGCGTGGTATTGTCAACGGGGTGGATTACACGGATTTCAGTCCGGAAGTAGATACGAACATCGAGTTTAATTACAATGCGGTGAACTTCCGCAAGGAGAAAGTGAAGAACAAACGTGCCCTGCAGGCGGAGCTGGGATTGAACCAGGATGACAAGGCGATGATGATCGGTATCGTATCCCGCCTGACAGACCAGAAGGGCTTCGACTTGATTGCTTATGTGATGGATGAGCTTTGTCAGGACAATGTGCAGATTGTGGTGCTGGGGACCGGCCAGGAGCAGTACGAGAATATGTTCCGTCACTTTGACTGGAAATATCACGGTAAGGTATCGGCTAACATCTATTACTCTGACGCTCTGTCCCATAAGATCTATGCGGCCAGCGATGCGTTCCTGATGCCTTCGCTCTTTGAACCCTGCGGTTTAAGCCAGCTGATGTCCCTGCGTTACGGCACGGTACCGATCGTGCGTGAGACGGGCGGCCTGAAGGATACGGTGGCGCCTTACAATGAGTATGAAGGCACCGGTACGGGATTCAGCTTTAAGAACTATAACGCTCATGAGATGCTGGGTACGATCCGCTATGCGGAGCATATCTATTATGACAAGAAACGTGAGTGGAACAAGATTGTGGACCGGGCCATGGCAGTTGACTTCTCATGGCATGTTTCGGCCAGGAAATATCAGGAGATGTATGACTGGTTGATCGGATAAACTGGATCAGGGTAAACGATAGCGGAGCAAGCAGTGGAACTTGTCAGTGCAGGACGTAAGATGCCTGACAGGCTGCCGTGCTTGCTCCGATATCTTGCAACGGTCTGAATCTGGAGTTTGCCGCCCGGCAGACTCTTTTTACCATGTAGAAGCGTATTGGCAGCTCGGAGGTGTGCATGGGCGGACAAAAGAAACAGAATAATTTTGTGCTGCAGGCGGGGATTCTGGCAGCGGCTGGTATGATCGTCAGGGTGATCAGCCTGATCTACCGCAGTCCGCTTTTGAGTATCATTGGTCTGGAGGGAAACGGGTACTACAGTGAAGCGATGAATATCTATACGATCATCCTGCTGATCTCCTCCTACAGTATTCCATCGGCGATCTCCAAAGTGATTGCACAGAAAATGGCCTTTAAAGAATATCTGAATGCGCAGCGGGTCTTTCGGTGTGCACTTTTTTATGTTTTGATCGTAGGTGGAGTGGCTTCGATCATTACCTTTGTGGCGGCTCCCTGGCTTGTGGGGGAGCATTCGGTGGTGGCCCTTCGAGTGCTGGCTCCAACGATTTTTTTCTCAGGATTTTTAGGGGTATTCCGCGGATATTTTCAGGCTCACGGGTCGATGATGCATACGTCCCTGTCTCAGATTTTAGAACAGATTCTGAATGCTGTGGTCAGCATTTTGGCAGCCTGGCTGCTGATGAAGACGGTGGCAGAGAGCAGTCAGACCACGCAGGCCGTCTATGGCGCCGCCGGCAGTGCTTTGGGAACGGGAGCCGGTGTTGTGTCGGCGCTCCTGTTCATGTCAGCTATGTATGTATTGAATCGTAAGATGATTGACAGACGGGTGCGGTACGACCGGACGAAAACTACGGAAAGTTACGGAGAGATCATCAGGACGCTCTTTACTGTGGTTACGCCTTTTATCCTGAGTACTTTTATATATAACTGTTCCACCGTGGTAAATATGGAGATTTATAAGTGGATTCTTATAAAATTCAAGGATGTGGATTATGTAACGGCTGCTATTGATTATGGGATCTTTTCCACACAGGCGGTATCGGTAGTCAATATACCGATTGCCATTGCATCGGCAATGTCTTCGGCGATGATACCGGGGGTTTCTGCTACTTTTATCAGAAAAGAATTCAAAAAGACGAGGAAGCAGGTGACGAAAGCTGTCCGTATGACGATGTTGGTTTCCATACCGGCGGCCATAGGACTTGCCCTTCTGGCGCAGCCCGTGATGCAGTTTATCTTTCCACAGAAAGATTCACTGGAGAAGGCGTCAGGATTGCTGGCAGCGCTGTCGGTCTCTGTGATTCTGTATGGTTTATCCACCCTGACAAATGCGATCCTGCAGGGGATCGGTAAAGTGAATACACCGGTGATTCATGCGGCCATCGCGTTGGTGATTCAGGTGGCGGCCCTGGTTGGCATGCTGTTGTACACGGAGCTGAACCTGTACGCACTGGTATGCGCCAATATCGTCTATTCGCTGGTAGTGTGTGTCCTGAACCATATTTCAGTAAGAAAACATCTGAAATATAAGCAGGAGATGATGAAGACTTTTATCAAACCGCTGGTTTCAGCCGTGGTGATGGGAGCTGTGGCATTCGGTGTCTACCACGGATTGTATCTGGTGCTGCCGGTGAGCCGGATTGTGCTTTTGATCGCCATTGGACTGGGAGCCTGTGTGTATTTTGTGATGATCCTCTTTATCGGCGGTGTGAATGAGCAGGAGCTGCGTGCTTTTCCGAAGGGAGCCATGCTGGTGCATGCGGCGAAGAAAATGCGTCTGTTAAAATAGTCTGAGAAGCATTCAGAGAATGGCGAATCAAAAATAAAACAGAAAAATACAGATTACGGGAATAAATGATTGTCCAAATACAAATACTGTTTGCGACAATCATTTTTTATTTCAGGAGGTAAGATCATATGGCAAATTTATCTGAGTTGGATTTACAGAATCTTCGTCACCTTATGGGCGGCTACGACGTAACACACTGTAAGATGAAGGAGTATGCAGAGTGTGCATCTGACACGAAAGTCAAGCAGTTCTTCGAGAAAGGCGCACAGTCCGCAATGCAGAATAAGCAGCAGCTGATGGAGTATTTAAGATAATACAGGCTGTGGAAAATTATAAGGCACATGGCTGATCAGGAAGTAAACTATAGTTTGAAAGAATAAAGGAGACCCTATTATGCAGATGGAAGAGAAGACAATGGTAGCGGATACGCTGACCGGAATTAATGGAGAACTGGTGCGTTTCGGAGAGATGATTGCGCAGACGGAAAATAAGGAGTTGAAGCAGACTTTAAAACAGTTCCGTAACGCCTGTGAGCAGTCCCAGGAGGAGCTGTACCAGATCGCGCGTGAGAAATCCTATTATGTGCCGGCAGCAAAGGCGACACAGGAAGAGATCGCGCATGTGAGATCCCTGTTTACGTCCAGCACGCTTTAATCTGATTTGCGATCCCCATGAAGAACCGGTTCGTGACGGACAGGTCCTTTATGGGGATTTATGTCAGCCTGCAGCTTCCTGTTGGTGATGAGGTGTTATTTCATGACTTGCTGGATGGCGGAGATATCCGAATCGATGGCCATGGAAAAGTTGGTATAGTACACCACGAAGCCGGGTTTGGAACCAGCAGGTTTCTTTACGTGCTTTTTCTGAATATAGTCGATCTCTACCTTGGCCTGTTCACGTCCTTTCGAATAGTAGGCGGCCAGACGGGCAGCTTCCTCGAATGTGCGGTCGGGCAGTTCCTGGCCCTCCGTTTTAACGATCACATGGGAACCGGCCTTTTTCTTGGCGTGAAACCACCAGTCATTGCCGGTGGCGAACTTGAAAGTCAGCTCGTCGTTCTGGAAATTATTTTTGCCGACATACATATGGAAGCCATCGCTGCTGACATAATGAAAAGGTCTGCTGGTGATTTTCGCTTTCTTAGCGCCGCCTTTTCTGCGGATATAACCGCTTTCGATCAATTCCTCCTTGATTTGGACCAGATCTTCTTCCTGCATGGCGATATCCAGAGCGGCCAGGATAGATTCCAGATGCTCGATTTCTTCTTTGACCTGTACTGTCAATTCCGAAAGCGCTTCGTAAGTGCGTTTCAGTTTTCCGTATTTCTCGAAATATTTCTGCGCGTTCTCCTGTGGAGTGAGAGTGGGATCAAGCGGGATCGTGATCATCTCATTTGTATAGTAGTTCAGGGCTTCCATGGACTTGGAATCGGGTGTTATGTTATAACCGTAGGTGTTGATCAACTCTCCGTATACTTTGTATTTGTCTTTTTTCTCAGTATCCTGCATCTGTTTCAGCTGCAGGTCATATTTCTTGACATTGCGCTCCAGGGCTGTCTGCACGATCTTGCGCAGATCCACGGACTTCTGCCGGATGCGTGTTACCATACTGCGTTCGGCGTAGTACTGCTCCAGAACGGCGCTGATGGAATCGTAGGTCCGGCTGGTCTTGTCTGTATAAAGCGTCAGCGGCAGAGCGGCAAATTCTATGGGTTCCTGACCGTTATAGATAATGGAAGGGGTAAAAGAATCTGTTATGATATGTTGTAACATATCGGTGAGTGTGTCATATAAGGATTGCAGCACAGTATCTTCCAGTACATTGGCAGGCAGGTCGGCATCCATACCGGCACGGTAGCAGATTTCCTGTGCCATGATGGGAGAAAGGCCGGTATAGGAGGTGTAGAGCGCCTTATATGCTGCCATGGGTTTTGCCCGCATATGATCGCAGAAGTTTACATAAGTTAACTGGAGCGGATCCCATTTATTCTGCGTCTGGGGGATGAAATAATCCCGTCCGGGCAGTACTTCACGGACGGAACTGATCATACCGGAAATATGCTTGATACTGTCGATGATCATGTTCTTGTCATCACAGAAGATGATATTGCTGTGTTTGCCCATTACCTCGATGATCAGTTTCTTGCGGCAGAGATCGCCTAATTCGTTCAGGTGTTCCAGTTCCAGGCGGATGATTCGTTCCAGTCCTGGTTGGGAGACCTCCAGTATGCGGGCATTCTGCAGGTGTTTGCGCAGCAGCATGCAGAATCCGGGTGCAGTCATGGGACTGGGTTTGTTGCTCTGTGTCAGATAGACTAAGGGCAGGGAGGCATCTGCGGACAGAAGAAGTCTGTACTGAGAGCCGTTATTTTTAACAGTCAGCAGAAGCTCATCATTCTCGGGCTGAGCGATCTTGTAGATTCGGCCGCCGGTGAGAGTCTGTCTGAGTTCCGATACGATATTTGCAATGGTAATTCCGTCAAAAGCCATGATAGCTCCTCCTTTTATCTGAAAATCTTCCTATTGTCGTGTCATATGCAAATTAATCCAGCGGATCAGCTTTTTTTATTTTATAATAAGTACAGGGAATTTTCAACTTTCTTGACTACTACGGGTAATTAATCTATAATGAAATCTGTACGCACAGGCAGTTTGCCACGAAGACTGTCGGGGATGGTATCGTTATGGACAGTTAGATCGACGGACCGGATAACGCAGACTGGCGGCAGGATACTGTGCCGGCACAACACAGGAAAGGCAAGTACACGACTATGATAAAGAGTATGACTGGTTTCGGCAGATGTGAGATCGCCAGAGGGGAACGCAGGATCAGTGTAGAGATGAAGTCTGTCAATCACAGATATCTGGATGTGAGTATCAAGATGCCCAAGAAGCTGAATTCTTTCGAGGCGGCGATACGCAGTGAGCTGAAGAACCATATCCAGCGCGGGAAGGTGGATCTTTTTATTACGTATGAGGATTTCACGGAGTCTAACGTGTGCGTGAAATACAATAAAGAGCTTGCGGCGGAGTATATGATGTACTTGAACAGAATGGCGGAGGATTTCGCGCTGGAGAATGATATCCGCGTGTCTGCCCTGTCCAGGTATCCGGAAGTTTTAAGTATGGAGGAGCAGACGCTTGATGAAGAAGAGTTGTGGCAGCTTCTGCAGGCGGCGGTCAAGGGTGCCGCGGAAGGATTTGTGGAGACCAGGGTCAGAGAGGGAGCAAATCTGAAAAATGACCTGATCGGCAAGCTGGACGGCATGTTGGCGCATGTGGATTATATTACGGAGCGCTCTCCGCAGCTCATCACGGAGTACAAACAAAAGCTTCGGGATAAGGTGAAGGAACTTCTGGAGGATGCGAAGGTGGATGAGAGCCGTCTGCTGATGGAGGTTACGATCTTTGCAGATAAAGTGTGCGTGGATGAGGAACTGGTGCGTCTGCGGAGTCATATCGAGACGACGAAAGAGAATCTGCAGCAGGGCGGCAGCATCGGACGTAAGCTGGATTTTATCGCCCAGGAGATGAATCGTGAGGCGAACACTATTTTGTCTAAGACCAGCGATCTGGAGATATCGAACCGTGCCATTGAGCTGAAGACGGAGATCGAGAAAGTGCGTGAGCAGATTCAAAACATTGAGTAACAGCAGGTCTGTTTTGTTCTGACGGAGGAAAGGGAGGAAGCCGACAGGGACGCAGACAGCGGCAGGATGCGGTGAGAAAGAGGGGCATTCGGATATGGGAAGGCTGATTCATGTAGGATTCGGCAACGTGGTCAATACGGGAAAGATCATCGCGATCGTCAGCCCGGATTCTGCACCGATTAAGCGTATGGTGCAGAAGGCGAAAGAGACGGGAACAGCGATAGACGCTACACAGGGGCGTAAAACGAAGGCAGTGCTGGTGATGGAGAACAATCAAATCGTATTGTCGGCTTTACTTCCGGAGACCATTTCCGGCAGAGCACAGATGGAAGGCGGAGAAGCGGATGAAACGTAAAGGTATTTTGATCATTATTTCCGGGTTTTCCGGAGCAGGGAAGGGAACACTGGTCAAGAAACTGGTTGAGAAATATGATGGGTATGCATTGTCTATTTCTGCAACGACCAGAGAACCCAGGCCGGGAGAAGTGGACGGCCGGGAATACTTTTTTCTGAAAAAGGAGGAGTTTGAAAATAAGATTGCCGTGAACGGGCTGATCGAGTATGCCTGTTATTGCGACAACTATTATGGAACGCCGCGGGAATATGTGGAAGAGCAGCTGGAGGACGGCCGGGATGTGATTCTGGAGATCGAGATCCAGGGCGCCCATAAGGTGAAGAAGCAGTATCCGGATGCACTGACGCTTTTTGTCATGACACCTGATGCCGAGGAACTCAGATACAGGCTGGAAAGCAGGGGGACGGAGTCTGCGGAAGTGATTGAGAAACGTATGCAGCGTGCGGCTGAAGAGGCGATGGGAATCGAGAAGTATGAGTATATCGTGGTAAACGATAATCTGGAAAAGTGTGTCGACGAGGTGCACAGGATTATCATGGCGGCGCATAATGCGGCCCATAGAAACAGGGAATTTATCGATAATATCAGAAAAGAACTGGAAGGAGAGAAGTGATGTTACATCCATCTTATGCAGATTTGATCAATGTAGTAAACAGCGGAGTCGAGGAAGGAGAGGATCCGGTAGTAAACAGCAGATATTCTATCGTGATGGCTACTTCCAAGAGAGCGAGGCAGATCATTGCCGGCGATGAGGAGCTGGTGGACGGCAAGGGAAAGAAGGCGTTGTCCGTGGCAGTGGAAGAATTGAACCAGGGCAAGATCAAGATCCTGGGTGAGGAAGAGAAGGAAGAGAAGGAAGAGGAAACGGAAGAAGAATAAAAAGTGGAACAGCAGAACAGTTATGGCATGAAAAAGAAAATATTGTTTGTATCTCTCGGGTGTGATAAGAATCTGGTGGATTCCGAGATGATGCTGGGACTGCTGGCAAAGACTGGCTGTGAATTTACCGGCGACGAGCGGGAAGCAGACGTTGTGGTGATCAATACCTGCTGTTTTATCAATGATGCCAAGGAAGAGAGCATTAATACCATTCTGGAGATGGCGGAGTTGAGGAAGACAGGAGCCATCGAAGGCCTGATCGTAGCCGGATGTCTTGCGCAGCGGTACAGAGAGGAGATCCAGACGGAGATTCCGGAGGTGGATGCCATTCTGGGAACGATGGCCATCGATGAGATCGTGAAAACTCTGGAGGAGGTTTGCAGAGGTGTAAAAAGCAGCCATTATAAAAGTCTGGATGAAAAGCCGCTGACAGGTGTGGAGCGTGTGGTTACAACGGGCGGCCATTATGCTTATCTGAAAATTGCAGAAGGGTGCGACAAGCACTGTACCTACTGCATCATTCCCAGGGTGCGGGGGAATTATCGCAGTGTGCCGATGGAGAGTCTGGTGCAGGAAGCAGAACGGCTGGCGGAGCAGGGAGTCAGGGAATTGATTCTTGTGGCCCAGGAGACGACGTTGTATGGAGTTGATTTATATGGGCGCAAGGCGTTGCCGGAACTGCTGCACAGATTATGTGAGATCAGCGGGTTGTACTGGATACGGCTCCTGTACTGCTATCCGGAGGAGATTGACGGGGAACTGATCGAGACGATCCGGCAGGAGCAAAAGATCTGCCACTATCTGGATCTGCCCATTCAGCATGCTTCCGATACGATTCTGCGCAGAATGGGGCGCAGGACGAACAGGGAACAGTTGGAGTGTATGATTGACAGACTGCGGCGGGAGATTCCGGATATCTGTCTGAGAACCACACTGATTACCGGTTTTCCGGGTGAGACGCAGGAGGACCACGAGCAGCTGCTTGATTTTGTTGACCGTATGGAATTTGACCGTCTGGGGGTTTTTCCTTATTCTCAGGAGGAAGATACGCCGGCGGCGCTGATGGAAGACCAGATCGAAGAGGAAGTCAAACAGGAACGATTTGCGGAATTGATGGAACTGCAGCAGGAGATTGCTTTTGCGGCAGCGGAAGGCATGGCAGGCAGAGTGGTTACGGCTGTGATTGAGGGTAAAGTCGCCGATGAGAATGCGTATGTAGCGCGAACCTATAAAGATGCGCCCGGTGTGGATGGACTGTTGTTCGTGAGTACGGGACGGGAGCTGATGACCGGCGATTTTGTCAGAGTGAGAGTCAATGGTGTCTATGAATATGATCTGATGGGAGTGTTAGAAGATGAATTTACCGAATAAATTGACAATGTTTCGTGTGATTTTGATTCCTTTTTTCGTGGTGTTTCTTTTGGTTGAGATAACGGCTGTCGATAAATGGATAGCGCTGGCTATTTTTATTATTGCCAGTCTGACGGATTTTTTGGACGGCCAGATTGCCCGTAAGTACAATCTGGTAACGAATTTCGGCAAGTTTATGGATCCGCTGGCGGATAAACTGTTGGTTTGTTCCGCCTTGATCTGTCTTGTAGCGCTTGAAAGGATTCCGGCCTGGATGGTTATTGTCATCATTGCCAGAGAATTTATTATCAGTGGTTTCCGGCTGGTGGCATCGGATAACGGCGTCGTGATCGCAGCAAGTTACTGGGGAAAGTTCAAGACTACTTTCCAGATAATCATGATCTGTCTGATGATCGCGGATCTGGAGGCACTGCAGATTCCCACGATGATCGTGACCTGGGTGGCTGTGATTCTCACGGTAGTATCGCTGGTGGACTATCTGGTAAAGAATAAGGATGTTATGAAGGATACGAAGTAAGACGTCTGAAGTATACTTTTGTGAAGCAGTCGGGAGGTTGTTTGTCTGGCATCATTGTAAATGTGGAGAGAACATAGAAGGATAAGAATATGATCGTAGAACTGATTTCAGTGGGAACAGAGATTTTATTGGGGAATATTGTGAATACCAACGCGGCCTTTCTGTCTGAGAAATGTGCAGGACTAGGTCTTTCCTGTTATTATCAGGATGTGGTGGGAGACAATGAGGACAGGCTGTATGAGACGATAAAAACAGCGCTTGGCAGAGCCGATATCCTGCTTTTGTCGGGCGGGCTTGGGCCGACACAGGATGATCTGACGAAGGAAGTGGCAGCCAGGGCAATGGGCAGGAGCCTGTATCTCCATGAGGAGAGTAAGGCGGCCATTCAGAGCTTTTTTGATAAGAGAGGTCTGGAGATTACGGATAATAACTGGAAGCAGGCCATGGTGCCGGAGGGCTGTATTGTAGTGGCTAATCCCAATGGTACTGCGCCGGGCATCATCATGGCAGAGAACGGTAAGCATGTGATTTTGATGCCGGGACCGCCGAATGAGATGATTCCCATGTTTGAGACATCAATCATGCCTTATTTAAGCAGTCTGCAGTCCTGTGTGATCTATTCACAGACCGTGAAGATCTGCGGTGTGGGAGAGAGCAGGGCGGAGACCATGGTGGCGGATCTGATCAGGGAGCAGACCAATCCGACGCTGGCTACCTATGCCAAGACCGGTGAAGTGCACCTGCGTGTGACGGCCAGAGCCGAGGATGAGAAAGCGGCCAGAAAGCTGGTGAAACCGATGGTCAAGGAGTTAAAGGGAAGGTTCGGCAATCATGTCTATACAACGGAAGACGACGTGACGCTGGAGAAGGCGGTGGTGGATCTTCTGCTGGCCAACGGGCTGACGGTGAGCACGGTGGAATCCTGTACGGGAGGACTGGTGGCGGCCAGGCTGATTAATGTACCTGGGGTGTCTGAAGTCTTTAAGTCGGGATATATCACTTATTCGAATAAGGCAAAGCGCAGGCTGCTGGGTATTAAGAAGAATACACTTACGAAACATGGAGCAGTCAGTGAAGAGGTTGCCAGAGATATGGCGAAAGGCGCTGCGATGGTGTCCAAAGCGGATGTTGTGGTCAGCATTACAGGGATTGCCGGGCCGGATGGCGGTACGGAGGAGAAGCCTGTCGGATTAGTGTATATCGGTTGTTATGTATGTGGGCGGTATACGGTCAAAAAGTGTCTTTTCAGCGGCGACCGTGCCAAGATCAGGGAGAACACGGTTTCTGCTGCCTTATCTCTGATGCGGGAATGTATTTTAAAGTATTACAGTGAAGTGACATTTGGCGGCAAAGATAAATAAAGTAACGTGTGTATTGGAAAGGCGGAGGGAAGAATGAATGGGCCGACCGGAAGAGTTTGATGATTATAACAAAAGCAGGGGAGAATCGGATGGGAGTTCTGACCCGTACAATGGTGGTTCTTATTACAATCCTGATGAAGGACCGGGAATGTATGGGAATAATGGGTATCAGCAGAACAACCCATACAATAACAGCTCTTACAGTAATAATCCTTATGACAACAAGTGTTATAATGATAACCCGTACCATGGCAGTCAATATAATAATGCGTGTTATAACAATAATCCCGATCCGTATCAAAACAATCCTTATAACAATAATCAGTACAGTCCACTGGCTCCTCCGGCCAGGAAGAATAATATACCACTGATCATCGGGATTGTGACGGGTATTATTATATTATTTCTGATTGCTGTTTTTGCGCTGACCTACAGAGTGGTATCGTTATACTTTGAAATGCGGGAGAAGTCCGACAGAAATTTTGAGGAATATGAGTTTAACGATGACAGACAGGAAAAAAGGCGTCAGAGTAGTGAAGACGGAAAAGATCCGTATGATTACGACGATTATTTCGATGATGAGTATCGTTATGATGATTATTTCAATGATGATTATGATGATTACTTTAACGACGGCTTTTTCGATGATGATTATGGTAATGGCAAAGACAAAGGGTTTCATTATGGGGATGAGCCTGATTTTGACAATGATCAGTATTATACGTTACATGACGATATCAAGTCGGATCTTTCTTATTCGGTAGAGTTTGAGTTTTATGAATATGATACCGATAAAGAAAATGTGGAGATCATAGTGTCCTATCCTGTCATAAAGGGAGAGAAAGTACCGAATCTGGAACATCTGAACAGTGTGATTGCCGAGGAGAAGAATCTGTTCAAAGAGTATTATGAAGAAGAGTATGCCGGTTATATGGATAACGAAAATGGTTATTTTTCTGCGCTTTCGTCCGGATATGTCACCTATATGGATGAAGAGAAGATGAGTATCGTATTTGCGGAATACATGTATACTGACTACTACAATGAAGCATTTCTGTACAGCATCAATATCGATATGGAGAATGGAGTCATTCTGGACAATGAGAATATGTTGAACATTGATGATGATTTTTCTGTAGAATTTCGAAAGAAGAGCGATTTGCAGAATGGAGAGATTGTCTATCTTACGGGCATGACGGATCAGGAGATCACGAATTATTTTAATTCCTCCAATATTATCGTATTCTATACGCCTCAGGGTATGGAGATCGGATTTAATTACGAGGAGGGGTGGGTAACGGTTACCTGTAAAGAATATGAGGCGTATCTGAAAGTTTTCTGATGTATATACCGTAAACGACAAATAAGTCTGCTGTGGATGGTCATGCGGCCCGCCGGGCGGCAGGCTACGAATGATGGGGGTATATTATAATATCCAGTATATCATCAAAAATAATTTTGGTATTTACAATTTGCAGTAACCGGCTGGTTTCGTCAATTCTGGCAACCATGCCGGTTATTTTAAGGTATTCATCCCGATGAAAATAGATGACGGAGGCAATCTGACCTTTAACAAGGTCATGCATTTTGCGGTCCAGTTCTTCCGCCATCTCTTCGGATAACTCTATTTTTGGTACCGTGATCTTCTCACGGGCGGCCAGGGCGTCCGGCAGGCCCTTTAAAGCCGCAAAGGGCATAAATTGTTTGGCTCTGTCTTCTATAGGCATTTTATGTTTGGGTCTACTCGCCACTTTTGTGTCCTCCAATCTGATGATTTCGTTCTCTGGTAGTGGCCCCCTCTTCCAGATTCATTCCTTTCAGGATGGCGTCTTTGCCGAATCTGTTCTTGATACTGATGACGGCCTGCTGTATCTTCCGGCTGCGCTCTAACTGTGCACCGTCGATGAAGAAATGATATTGATGGTATTCCTCCGGCATCACATTATTGCAGGTGATATTGATGCGGTGGATTGGGTAATTGGGGTTGACAATCTGCCGATAAAGGTCTGTCACTGCGGGAATGAGCAGCAGGTCCGAGTTGGTCTCAGCGTCCGTGGAGACAGTGCCATGGGCAGAAGGGACGTTGAAGCGGTTGGCATAGCCTACATGAAGCGTGACGGAACAGGTGATCAGATTCTTCTCCACCAGATCCAGGCAGAGCAGATCCATCATTTCCTTGACTACAAGCAGTCCTTTTTCATAAGGATAATCACTGCCCAGCACCTGGCCGCTGCCCAGGCAGTTGGTGTGTGACCTGTAAGATTTGATATCTGTCATGGTGACGGGTTCCCGGCCCCAGGCGTGATCGATCAGGAGTTCTGCATCGATGCCAAAAAGCCGATAGAGGAAGTCTTCGTCGGCCTCGGCGATATCCCGCATGGTGCGGATACCGTAGGGTTCCAGCCGTCTTGCGGTACCGGAGCCGATCCGCCAGAAATCAGTAAGGGGACGGTGGTTCCACAGCTGTGTCCGGTAGCCATTCTCGTCCAGTTCCCCAATAAAATCTTCTGCGTGTTTGGCAGTGATATCCAGGGCGACTTTGGCCAGATACAGATTCGTGCCAACACCGCAGGTGGCACGTATTCCGGTGGTTCGATAGATGTCCGACATGATCCGCAGACCAAGCTCACGGGCTGAGAGGCGGTACAGATCCAGATAGTCGGTCACATCCATGAATGCCTCGTCGATGGAGTAGACGTGGATGTCCTCTTTGGCAATATAATTCAGATAGATGCTGTAAATGTCAGCGGCGGTGTCTATATATTTCTGCATGCGGGGTGGAGCGATTGTATACTTCACATGCTTCGGAATTTCGAAAAGGCGGCAGCGGTTCCTGATGCCAAGCGCTTTCATGGCAGGCGTGATGGCAAGACAGATGGTTTTCTCGGTTCGTTCCGGGTCGGCTACGACCAGATTTTCAGTCATGGGATCCAGCCCTCTGGCCACACATTCTACAGAGGCATAGAAAGATTTCAAATCGATACATAGATAGGTGTTGTGTTTCATGACGCTGCTCCTTGCACTGAACTGCGGAAAAGTGCCGGCGTTATTGGAATTCGCAGGGCATGACCGGCAGATGTTCCTGTACTTGTGTTAAAAGTATAGCACACGAACGTATGTTTGGCAACTGGAAAAGAGAGGAACAGTTCGTAACAGGAAGCCGAAATAATTGAGAATTTTGCGCAGATGGGTAGCAGTAAAAGTTCAGGTGTGATAGAATTTTTACATTGTGATAAGACAGAGACTCAGGCAGCGAATCAAATTATGAAGGAAAGATGGAGGCAAAGTACTATGGAAAAAGCAAATGTTTATTTTACAACGTTCAAGGCGACAGCGCACGAGAATCTTCTGCAGAAGCTGCATCGCCTGATGAAAACAGCGGGTTTTGAGCAGATTGATTTTACAGACAAGTACGCCGCGATTAAGATTCATTTCGGGGAATACGGCAATCTGGCATTCCTGCGTCCCAACTATGCAAGAGTGGTAGCGGATTATGTGAAGGAGATGGGAGGCAAACCGTTCCTGACGGATTGTAATACGCTGTATGTGGGCAGCAGGAAGAATGCCCTTGACCATTTGGAGACGGCATACATAAACGGATTTTCTCCGTATCAGACAGGTTGTCATGTGATTATCGGAGACGGTTTAAAGGGGACAGATGAAGCACTGGTTCCGATTAACGGTGAGTATGTGAAAGAAGCAAAGATCGGACAGGCAGTCATGGATGCAGACGTGTTTATCTCGTTGACACATTTTAAGGGACATGAAGCAGCCGGATTTGGCGGAACGTTGAAAAATATCGGTATGGGCTGTGGTTCGAGAGCAGGTAAAATGGAACAGCACTATGAGGGAAAACCGAGCGTGGATCCTTCCGCCTGCATAGGCTGTGGAGCATGTGACAGGATATGTGCACACGCTGCACCGGTGATCGAGAACGGTAAGGCACATATTGATCATGAGAAGTGTGTTGGCTGTGGACGATGCCTGGCGGCCTGTCCGAAAGATGCGATAACGGCAGATCTTTCGAATTCCGTGAAGGTGCTTAACTGTAAGATGGCTGAATACAGTCTGGCAGTATGTAAAGACCGTCCCTGTTTCCATGTATCACTGATCTGTGATGTATCACCGAACTGTGATTGCCATTCGGAGAATGATATCCCGATTATTCCCAATGTAGGAATGCTTGCGTCTTTCGATCCGGTGGCGCTGGATCAGGCCTGTGCGGATCTGTGTAATCAGATGACGCCGGTAGAAAGCAGTATTCTGGGAGAGAATCTGAAGAAGCATGGCAATGAAGAAGGGCATGATCATTTCCATATGACACATCCGGATACGGAGTGGAAGAGCTGCATCGCGCATGCGGTGAAGATCGGACTGGGCACAGACCAGTATGAACTGGTTCAGATTTAATCAGATTCAGACCTGAAGCGGCTTGGATTGAAAGAACATGAGGTATGTCGGAAGCAGAAGTTTCTGTTGCATATTTGTAGAAAACTGCAGGGTAGGCCTGCAGTTTTCATGGAGGAGACGATGAAGATAGACGAGAGATTAGACCGATTACGTGAGTTGATGAAAGAGCATGACTTTGCCGCTTATATCATTCCGACCGACGATTTTCACAGTTCGGAATATGTGGGCAGCTATTTTAAGGCGAGGGAATATATGTCGGGGTTTTCCGGATCCGCGGGCACGCTGGTAGTCCTGCAGGATAAGGCGGCATTGTGGACGGACGGCAGATATTTTCTCCAGGCGGCGGAGCAGCTTAAGAACAGCACCATCGAGTTGATGCGTTCGGGGCAGCCGGATGTGCCTAAGATAGAAGAGTATCTGCATGACAATCTGCCGGAAAAGGCAATGATCGGATTTGACGGCCGTACGGTCACAAAACGTTTTATCGAGACCATTCAGGAAAAAGCCAACGAGAAGCAGGTCTCCTTCGACGGCAGTGAGGATCTGGTGGATCAGGTTTGGACGGATCGTCCGCCCCTGTCGAAAGAGCCGGTCTGGGAACTGGATGTGGAATATACGGGCAAGAGCCGTGCGGAGAAGATACAGGAAGTACGGGAGAAAATGCAGGCAGAGAAAGCGGATCAGCTTCTGGTGACTGCATTAGACGAAATAGCATGGCTTTTTAATCTGCGTGGAGGCGATGTCGCGTATACGCCGGTCTTTTTGTCTTATCTGTTGTTGACGAAAGAGCAGATTATGCTGTTTGCCCATAAGGAGATTTTTTCTGCGCAGCTGCTGGAAAAGCTGACGCGGGAAGGGGTGACGATAAAGCCCTATGAAGAGATCGAACAGGCGGTCAGCAGCATGTCTGCGGGCACGAAGGTGTGGCTGGACAGCGGGACTGTGAATTATCGGCTGACCGGGAGCGTGCCGGAGAAAGTGGAGATTCTGGATCAGGAAAGTCCGATCGTGCTTATGAAGGCGGTCAAGACGCCGGCGGAGATGGAGCATATGCGCGTCGCCCATGTGAAAGACGGCGTTGCGGTGACGAGATTTATCCATTGGCTGAAGACGGGTGTGGGCAACGGAGGGGTTACGGAAGTGAGTGCCGCCGGGAAATTGGAGATGTTCCGGGCACAGATGGAAGGGTATCTGGAACCCAGTTTTTCCTCTATCATCGCCTATGGGCCCCACGGTGCGATCGTGCATTATGCACCGACGCAGGAATCGGATGTGGAGATGAAGGCGGAGAGCTTCTGTCTGACGGATGTGGGTGGTCATTATCAGGAAGGCACGACGGATGTCACCCGTACCATAGCGCTGGGAAAACTGACAGAGGAGGAGAAGCAGTACTATACGACGGTACTGCGGGGAAATCTGGCATTGAGTGCAGCAAAATTCGTAGAAGGTGTCAGCGGACAGAATCTGGATGTACTGGCAAGAGGGCCATTATGGGAGATGGGAATGGATTACAACCATGGAACCGGCCACGGGGTAGGCTTTATTCTCGGCGTGCATGAAGGTCCGCAGCGTTTCCATTGGCGCACCGCGACGGGAACGAAGAGCGTTCCGCTGGAGGAAGGCATGATCATATCCGATGAGCCGGGGCTTTACCTGGAAGGGAGATTCGGCATCCGACTGGAGAATCTGGTATTATGTCGTAGAGGAGAGAAGAATGAATACGGCCAGTTCCTGTATCTGGAACCGTTAACAATGGTGCCTTTTGACAGGGAGGCGATTCTGCCGGAACTGATGTCGAAGAAAGAGCTGGAATGGCTCAATACCTATCACCAGAGGGTGTACGAAACCTTATCACCGTATCTGGATGAGGAAGAGCAGGGATGGCTGCGTGAAATGACGGCGCAGATACAGTAGCAGAAGCGTGAAAAAATGTTTTATCTTTTTTCATGATATTTTTTGTTAAAGCTGACATGAGTGTAAACTTTAACACATGTATGGTATGGAGCGAATCTGGATAAAAGCAGAGTAGAAACAGGGAAAATATGGAAAAAAGAAAAATAAGATGGGGTCTGCTGGGGGCGGGAGCGATTCTGGACCGCTGGATGAAAGGCGCGCGGCAGGTGGAGGATATGGAGATCGTTGCGGTCGCATCGAGAAGCAGAGAGCGGGCTTATGCGATGGCGCAGAAATTTCAGATTCCGGAAGCCGTGAGCTATGAGGAGATGCTGGCGCGGGAAGACATTGATATGGTCTATATTCCGGTGCCGCATACGGCTCACAGGGAATTGGCGATCAGGGCAATGGAAGCGGGCAAAGGGGTGCTGGTGGAAAAGCCGGCGGCCATCAACGCGGGAGAATTTCAGGAAATGATTGACTGCGCCAGGAGAAATCATGTGTTTTTGATGGAGGCTGTGTGGACGAAGTTTTTTCCGCTTATGCAGGAACTGGAAACCAGGATTGGGGACGATGGCATCGGACAGGTACGGATCGTACAGTCAAATTTTGCTTTCCGCAATGAGGTGGATCCGGCATCGAGACTGTTTGATGTGAACCGTGCAGGCGGAGGACTTCTGGATGTGGGTGTTTACAATCTGCACTTTTCCCGGATGATCCTGAAGAAGGATCCGCTGCATGTGATCGGAAAGGCGGCGATGGATACGGATGAACATCACCTTTCGATAGACGAGCAGGCGGCTTATATCGCGCAGTATGATAAGGGTGAGCTGGCGGTAATGGCAAGCGGGGTGCGCACCGGTATGTTGGATACCGCCTGGATCTATGGGACCAGAGGTTATATCACGGTGCCTCATTTCTGGAAACCGACACAGATGTTTGTGACAGTCGGAAAGGAAACGATGAGCGTTGAAAGAAGGGTGTCACAGAAGATCACGGGCGTGGAGGACGAAGGATATCAATACGAAATCGTGCATGTGAATCAGTGCATTCGGGCGGGGATGATCGAGTCGCCGGTGTTAAAGTGGGAAGATACGCTGGCCATTCTGAAACAATGTGACAGCCTGCGGGCAGACTGGGGAATCGTGTACCCGCAGGAAAGAGAGAGTTTATAACGTTTCCGGAACAGATTTTTATGCCTGTGAACATGGAATATACTTGTATAGGAACCTGAATGGTGGGAGATACTTTTATAGAATGGTATTTTCCAGGGGATGTAATACTGTTATCTATCGTGAGACCGGCAGATGGGAAGATACAAGTAGAAAATTTGTGAGTTATTATGCGGAATGGAGGAGACTATGGCACAAGCGGCAGGAAACAGCAAATACGCGGGGACTCAGACAGAGAAGAATCTGGAGGCGGCGATCGCAGGCGAATCGGTGGCGAGAAATAACTATACGTTCTTTGCATCCAAGGCGAAGAAGGAAGGCTTTGAGCAGATAGCGGCGATTTTCCAGGAGACTGCGGATAATGAGAAAGAACATGCGAAGATCTGGTATAAGGAGCGTTATGGGATCGGTAGTACGGCTGAAAATCTGGCAGCGGCAGCGGCAGGCGAGAATTATGAATGGACAGAGATGTATGCAGGTTTCGCAGAGACTGCGGAGAAGGAAGGGTTTCCGGAGTTGGCGGCGAAGTTTCGTCAGGTGGCTGACATCGAAAAGCAGCATGAGGAACGTTACCGGGCGCTTTTGCGGAATGTAGAGATGCAGGAAGTGTTCAGGAGGAGCGAAGTTAAAGTATGGGAGTGCCGCAATTGCGGACATGTCGTGGTGGGCTGTGATGCTCCCGAGATCTGTCCGGTGTGTACGCACCCGCAGGCATATTTTGAGATTAAGGCAGAGAATTATTGATCCGCGGTCGGTGGTTTTAAACCGCTGTGTGACAGACCGGGTGAAGTGAAAATCTGCCTGTCAGTAAGCATGCGTTAAGCTGCCCGGTAAAAGGGCAGCTTATTTTGCATCATTCGTGTCGTAGGAAAGTGCCTCCTGTGATGCAGGACAGGAGGCGCAGCTTCACGCAATTTTGTTCTGTCATAACTTCAAAAAAAGATTGACAGAATCTGACAAATGTTCTATTCTTAATTAGCAGAACGTTTGTTCTGCGATGAGAGGTGGAAGTTATGCAGATTTTACAGATATTTTGGGACAGGCGGGAGCTTTTTATAACCTGTCTGCTGGAGCATATCCGAATATCGCTGACGGCGGTGCTGTGTGCGGGGATACTCGGTATCCTGACAGGAATCCTGATCAGCAGACATAAGAAGGCGGCAGGGGTGGTGCTGGGAATCGTCAATGTGATCTATACCATTCCGTCGATCTCCCTGCTGGGCTTTTTGATTCCGCTTACGGGAATCGGCAACCGGACGGCGATTATAGCCCTGACGGTCTATGGCCTTTTGCCGATTGTCAGGAACACGTACACGGGTCTGACAACGGTGGATGCCACGATTCTGGAGGTGGCGGAGGGGCTTGGCTCGGACGGCAGGCAGATGATGTTCCGGATTCGGTTTCCGCTGGCGCTGCCGGTGATCATAAGCGGTTTCCGCAACATGGTGGTGATGATCATTGCCATGGGCGGTATTGCGTCCTTTATCGGGGCCGGCGGCCTGGGCGTCGCGATCTACCGGGGGATCACGACCTACAATATGACGCTGACGGCGGCAGGATCCATACTGATCGCACTGCTGGCACTTGTCAGCGACCGCCTGCTTTCTCTGGCGGAGAAGGCGGTTAACAGGAGGTACGGCATTGAATAAGGTGATAGAGATACGGGAATGTTCGGCAGCCTACGGAGAGAATGCCGTGTTGCATAAGGTTTCCCTTACGATAGAGCAGGGGGAGCTGGTGGTGATCATCGGTCCTTCCGGCTGCGGGAAGACGACGCTGCTCAAGATGATCAACGGTATCGTAACGCCGACAGAAGGAGAAGTAACTGTCAATGGAGAAGCGCTGGCCAGCTGCGATCTGGTGGCTCTGCGCCGGCAGATCGGCTATGCGGTGCAGGGGGCGAAGCTTTTTCCGCATATGACGGTCCGGGACAATATCTGTTACGTTCCCGGTCTGGAGAAGAAGATGACGGCAGAAGAGAAACAGCGTCTGGCTGAGCGGATGCTGGAGATGGTGCAGCTGCCGGCACAGCTTTCCGTGCGCTTTCCGCGGCAGCTTTCGGGCGGCCAGCAGCAGCGGGTGGGAATCGCCAGAGCCATGGCGGCGGATGCCGGGATTTTGCTGATGGATGAGCCTTTCGGAGCAGTGGATGAGATTACCAGGAAGGGACTGCAGGAGGAACTGCTCTCCCTGCAGAAGAAGACCGGTGTCACCATCGTGTTCATCACACATGATATTGACGAGGCGTTTAAGCTGGGAAGCCGTATCCTGATCATGAAGGAAGGCTGTATCTGGCAGGAAGGTACGGCCAGAGAACTGACGGAGGCGCCGCGGGATGTGTTTGTGAGGAAGCTGTTGAATCGATGAAATGATGCTCCGGCTAAATATTGTTATAGAATCTATAGTTAACGACATTAGAAATTTCGTTTACTATAAATATTGCTGTGGAATTGGATATTATTATGGAAACAGGCAGGATGAAAGGGGAATGATGAAAATGAAACAGGGAAAAAGAATTTTGAAAAGGATGTTTGTATTGCTTATGGTGATGGCGATGATGTCCGGGCTGTGCGGCTGCGGAGCGGAGAAAGTAATTCATATTGCTTCCAAGCCCATGACGGAGCAGTACATCCTGACGGAGATCATTGCACAGTTGATCGAGGCTGAGACGGATTATAAGACGGAGATCACCAAGGGGGTAGGCGGCGGCACGACCAATATTCATCCGGCGCTGGTCAAGGGAGAATTTGACCTGTATCCGGAATACACGAGGACGGCATGGCTGAATGTCTTAAAGAAAGAGGAGATGGAGAAGGACGACGAGAAACTGTATGCACAGCTGCAGGAAGAGTATGATGTGCTGGGGCTGACCTGGACCGGCCTTTACGGCTTTTCCAATACGTATGGCCTGGCGCTCAGGCAGGAGACGGCAGATCAGTACGGCCTGGCCACTTACTCTGATCTGGCGGCGGCCTCCGGAGAGCTTACCTTTGGCGGTAATCCAGACTATATTGAGCTGGAGACCGGCTATCCCAGACTCTGCGAGGCTTATCAGATGCAGTTTCAGGATGTGAAGCAGATGGAGATTGCCTTAAAATACGAGGCTTTAAAGAACGGTGAAGTAGACGTGATCAATGCTTTTACGACAGATGCGCAGCTTGCCGCCAACAATTTAGTACTGCTTACCGACGACGGCAGTTTCTTCGAGCGCTTCGATGCAGGTACGATTGTGAGAAAAGATGCGCTGGAGAAATATCCAAAGCTGCAGGGCGTACTGGAGAAGTTAAACGGCCTGATCTCGGAAGACGAGATGCAGCAGCTGAATTATGAGGTGGAAGTAAACGGCAAAGAAGATAAGGAAGTGGCAAGGCAGTTTCTGGTGACAAAGGGACTGCTGTCAGAATAAAGAGGCGGATGTGGAACAGCAGCTTCCGCAGAGACAGAAAGAGTGCATATGTTGTTGTAGATACAGCAGCAGATGCACTCTTTTTTATATCACAGGTGGAAAATATTTCGGATCATGTTTTTTATGGTATTGACATTTTATAGAGAACTCTATATTATAGAGTAAAAGGAGGAAGAAAAGCAGAAGAGCAAAAGGAAACAGTAACAGAGAAGAGAAGCAGAAACTAAAAACCGGGAAAAGAGAAATAAGAGGAAGCGCACTATGAAAATGATCCGCTATAAAATGAGCATTTGGCACAGTATCAAAGACAACCTGAAAAATTATGCCGATTTCTACATCACATGCTGTATACCGGTGATTCCGTTCAGCTTCTCGGCCCATATGCTTTTTTATTTATCCAGGGAGCGGGCATGGAGAACAGGCGGATTTGTGAATTGTATGTTGCTGCTGTCCGGTATTCTGCTGACAGTTTGTCTGGCAGTATTCCGCTATTCCCTGAAAGCCTATATCCGGCAGAAATCCGGACAGTACAGCATCCTGCTCATGCTGGGGATCACGAGCAGAGATTTCTGGATAAATTTTATGGTGGAGTACTGTCCGACATTTCTGCTGATACTATCCAGCATGACTGTAGGCTGCAGTATGGTGTGTGATCTGGTTATGGGTCTGGTTTTTGGCAGGATATCTGCTTTTTCACGGAATGTATGTGGGGCAGGCAGTGCTGTAAACATGGATGTGCTGGTCAGTTCCGCAAAGATAACATTTTTGCTGATCCTGCTTTTTGTGCTTGGCATGTTTGGTTCCATGCTGTTGTTGATCCTGCGGCAGTGGCGGAAGGATCTGGCGATTTTTCTCGAGGAGATCAGTCGTGGAAAGGAAGTGATGCACAGGTTTCGAATCGCCTATGGCGTGAAGATTCCGGCGGCGGTGGTGTGTCTGGCACTTTCCTTTTATCTGCTGTATGACTATACAGTGGGGAAAATGTTTCTCGCAGCCTTCCTGCATATGGCCGGTGTCTACTTTCTTTTGCAGATCAATGGACGCCTGCTTAAGAAACTGCTGATGTTCAGGAAGAAGGTATATTTCCGGCATCTGCTTTGGTGGAATGATCTGCTTTATGAATGTCGGTTAAATGGGAATATTATCTTCGCCATCTATGGGGTTAATTTCGTGCTGGTCTTTCTGTTTGGAGGGATGTTTGCTTCAGATTTTCCGGAAGATCCCGTCTACACAGTGGTGCAGGTATTGACGGGAGTGATCGGGCTTTCGGTCCTTCTGGAGGAACAGGCGTTTATTCTGGAAAAGATGATTCTGGATCTGCAGAAAGAGAAGGAGCGATGGGACATTCTTTTTCAGATTGGTATGGAGTGGGAGACATGGCGGCGGCTGGTACAGAATAAGCTGAAGATGATTGTCATTATACCGATGGCAGCGGCATCCGTTATGGGAGCTGTATTTTTCTTCTGCGATTATGTGTATCAGGCGGACGTGACGACATTTGACGGGATGTGGAGTGCTGTACTGTTGAAGTATACTGGGGCAGTGGTCTTGTTCTGGCTGCTGCAGTATGGTGGATATCTGTTAATCAACAGACGTCTGTTGCGGAAGTATTACGTGTGGCAGGAAACTTTACAGGAGTGAAATGACGTGACACAAGTGCTGTATGCAGGAAAGGTAATTATCGAAGGTTATACTGGTACTATCTGAGGAAGGTGACAGAATGAAGACAGAAAAGAAAACAGAAAAGAAAACAGAAAAGAAAACAGGCAGGGCAACGGCACCGGGTGAGCTGCTTTGCGTCCGAGACCTGTACAAAAGATATGCAGCGGAAAACAACAGGACGATGAAAAGAGAATATTCAGAGGTGATTCGGGAGATTTCTCTTACTGTCCGGGAGAATGAGTCGGTCTGTATCATGGGGAGATCCGGCTGCGGGAAGACGACTTTGTTGAAAATCCTTGGCGGGCTGCTTGCACCGACTGCGGGAAGCGTCTATTATAAAGGAGAGGATCTGTTTCGCAGCAGGCGGAAACGTATGGAAGAGTACCGCAGGACGCAGGTGGGATTCGTATTTCAGGACTATAAGCTGTTGGAGCATCTGACGGTTCGGGACAATATGATTCTGCCGCTTATGCTGGAGCATGGAGATGTGGAAGCGTCTGTCAGAAAGGTGGAGGAGATGGCGGACAGGCTGCAGATCGCAGGACGACTTGCCTATTATCCGGGCGAACTTTCCGGCGGAGAGAAACAGAGAGCGGCCATCGGCCGGGCGTTGATGAATGACCCGGAATTGATTCTGGCAGATGAACCGACCGGGAATCTGGATGAAGCGTCCGGCCGGATCGTGATGGAGCTGCTGACCGGATTACAGAAGGAACTGCACAAGACACTGGTACTGGTGACACATGACAGGGAGATCGCGGATCATTGTGACCGGACGATCACAATCAGGCATGGACGGATCGATTCGCTGGATTAAAAATCCATATATGGAAGCTGGTTTTACGGTCTGAACAGGAATGGAGGATTAGTGTGAAAAATCCATATGCGACAGATTTTTCACACACAAATTTGTGCTTGCGCCCAAATTTGCAGACTGAGCAGGAATGGGGGATTAATATGGATAAAAAAATAGAAATGGCAATAGATGATCTTACCTTGATTAAGCGGGTGATCGAGAGGACCAGACAGGATTTTTCCCGAATATCCGCATATTTTATCGGAATCGGAATTTTGCATCTCGTGGCGTGGCTGTCAGAGGAGATAGCCTATATGATTCTGAATCTGTTCGGATATGGGCATCCTGCGGCAAGGGTATTCTGGTGGAGCGGGCGCGTCCTGCTTCTGTCAGGCTATGTGTTTTTGTTTGTCTATTATTATCAGAAGGTGAAAAAGACAGGCAATGACATCTGTGAGGGCATGGTGAAGATATGGATGATCGTGCTGGTCGGAATCCGGATACTGGGATGGCTGTATATCCGTTTGCTTCCCAGTGGGAATGATGATAAGATTACTGTGTTGTGGAGATGTCAGGAATTGATTGAGGTGCTTCCGGTGTTGTTCGCACTTTTTATGACAGGGATTTTGACGAAGAGGACCGTGATCACAGTGCTTACGGCGCTTTACAGTATCTTCTATTTTGTACTTTTTGTGAGTATGAAAGAAGTGCCTTACGGAACATGGGGCGGTGTGGGGACGCGAATCTCCGCCAGCAGAGTGTGCATTCAGTATTTAATGAGCCTGGGTATGATCATGCTTGGCATCTATCTGTGGCGCAGGCGTGAAGGCAGGTTAAAAGAAACGGATCGGGGATGATTATGGAAATAAATGCGATACCGGAGGCTTTTCAAACAAAACTGCGGCTGGCAGTGCTGTCTGCACTGCTGACCGGAGAGAAGAATTTCAGAGAGCTGAAAGGGATTACGGAGGCAACGGACGGGAATCTGGGCGCGCAGTTAAAAAAGTTGGAGGAAGCGGGTTACATAGCGGTCAGAAAAGCTTTTGTGAACAACAAGCCGCAGACCACCTGTACTCTGACGGAATTTGGCAGACGGCAGTTTAAAGAGTACGTGGAGATGTTGGAGCGGTTGTTCAGGCAGGCAGAGGAATCACGGGACTGATCCGGACGCTGCCTGTACTGTCGTAATATGTATCGTACCGGTATGGTGTGTCTGGATTCCCGCCCGGATTTGTGTCAAAGCAGAAAGAAATGCGGGACAGGCGCTTCCCATCCCGCATTTTAACTCTTAATAAAGAATGTAGATTTCCAGTCGGATATCCGAGTCAGGCACAATCTTATACCACCTTAAATTTCTCAATATAAACCGGGAAAGTATCCGTTCCTTTCATCTCTTTACCGGCGGTGATCGTCACATTCTTGTCTGTGATCAGATATTCCACATTCGCCCCGGCTTCCACCACGGTATCCTGCATCAGGATGCAGTTCTTCACGGTAGCGCCCTTGCCGACTTTAACACCTCTGAAGATCACGCTGTTCTCTACTTCGCCCTCGATCACGCAGCCGTCAGCCATCATTACATTCTGCACTTTGGCTCCGTCCTTGTAGTGGGTCGGGTTGTCGCCGCGGATCTTCGTATAGATGGGAGCGGAAGAGAAGAGCGCGTCCAGATTGTAGTCATCCAGCAGCTTCATGTTCTCCTCGAAGTAGCTCTTCATACCGCTGATGCGTGCCACATATTCCGTATACTTGTAAGCCTGTACATTGAGCTTGCCAAGCTGCGGCATGATAACGTCGCGCATAAAGAAGGAACGTCCCTGGATGTAAGCGTCATTTACGATGTCGATCAAAAGCTCGCGTCTGACAACGAAGATATTCATGGACAATTTCTGTACGCCGTCGGTCTTCAGATTGATGTATACTTTCTTAATCCGTCCGTCTTCCACATCAAACGTATAGTAGAAGATCTTGTCATTGGTCGGATAGTTCAGCAGTTCCTCGGGTATCTCCTGCTCATTGTAGGCGATTGTCATATCCGCACCGCTGTCGATATGGGCCTGCAGCATGGCGCTGAAATCAAAGTTCACCACCACGTTCGTATCGGACATGATCACGTATTCTTCTTTCTGGTCCCGCAGGAAGTCCAGAAGGCTTGCCAGTGCGCTTGCGCGTCCTACATAGGGACCGCCCACTTCCTTCTCCGCAAAAGGAGGGAAGATGCGCAGGCCGCCGTTCTTGCGGATCAGATCCCATTCACGGCCGGAGCCCAGATGATCCATTAAGGAGTGATAGTTCTTGTTCACCACGACAGAGATATTGTCAATGCCGGAGTGGGTCATGCTGGACAGAATAAAGTCAATGACACGGTAACGGCTGGCAAAAGGGATGGAAGCCATCAAACGCACGCTGACCAGTTCCGGAACCAGAGCATCATAACTGTTTGGGAAAATAATACCGACTACACTTGTGTTTGATTTTACCATTGCTCTTCACCACCTTCTACATTATTTCTGACCATGGCGTTGGGGCCTACCACGGCATTCTCACCGATGGTAACACCGGAGCCGACGGTTGCCACACCGTTCTCATCGCCCGAAGGCATTGCGCCCACCACGGCATTCTCACAGATTGTTACATTCTCGGCTACGATACAGTGCTTCACCACGGCGCCTGCCTTGACGGTCGTGCCGCCCATCAGTACCGCATCCTCGACAACCGCGCCGGCATCCACTTTCACGCCGCCGAAAAGAATGGAGTGCTTCACGCTGCCCTTGATCCGGCAGCCGTCGGTGATCATGGAATTCTCCACGACTGCGCCGGGGTTGATCTTGTGTCCGGTCATGCCGGCATTGCGGCTGTAGATCTTCCAGTCCTCGTCAAAAAGGTTGATGCCGCTGTGCTCGGGATCCAGCACTTCCATGTTGGCTTCCCACAGGGAAGCGATGGTTCCCACATCCTTCCAGTAGCCGTTGAAATGATAAGCATACATCTGACGATGGTCACGCAGAAGGTTGGGGATGATGTTGTTGCCGAAATCGTTCTCGGAATTCGGATCGGCTTCGTCCTCTTCCAGATACTGTTTTAAGATATCCCAGTTGAAGATATAGATACCCATGGAAGCCAGATTGGACTTCGGGTTCCTGGGCTTCTCCTGGAATTCGGTGATCTTGTCATTCTCGTCGGCTACCATCAGGCCGAAGCGGGGAGCCTCCTCCCAGGGTACTTCCATAACGGCTACGCTGAATTCTGCGTTCTTCTCCTTATGGAATTTCAGGAAAGCACTGTAATCCTGCTTGCAGATCTGGTCACCGGAAAGGATGATGACATATTTGGGGTCATAGCGTTCGATAAAGGATATATTCTGATAGATTGCATTTGCTGTACCTTTATACCAGTCTGAACCGTGTGCCTTCTGGTAGGGCGGCAGTACGTGCACACCTCCGTAAAGACGGTCCAGATCCCAGGGCTGGCCGTTGCCTATGTACTCATTTAATTCCAGCGGTTGATACTGGGTCAGGATTCCCACGGTATCAATGCCTGAATTAACGCAGTTGGAAAGCGGGAAGTCGATGATACGATACTTGCCGCCAAAAGGAACTGCAGGTTTTGCAAGCTTCTCGGTCAGCGCATACAGACGGGAACCCTGTCCGCCGGCAAGAAGCATTGCAATCATTTCTTTTGCCATATTACTATTCCTCCTTTTAAACTTTATAAAAAGATTATATAACAAAATCATGGAAAATAATAGAAAAATCCGAAAAAAGTCGAAGAAAATTATAATCTTTTTCTATTGACATTTCGAAGAAAGTGTGAATAGATAAAAAGTGGTAAATTTATGCCGAAAAAGCGAGAGGAATGAAATTGGCGGGTCAGTCGATGGTTGACGGCTCTTTTTTTGTTGCCTTGCGGGCGCTGCAATGATAAAATAGACTTATATTTTGAAGAATTTTGTCTGCAAAAGGAGTGTATACATGAAAGAAGTCAGAATATTGGAGATCAAGCAGAGCGTCTTTGCGGATAACGACAGACAGGCGCAGCTTCTGCGGCAGAAGCTGCGGGAGAAGAAGCTTTTCCTGCTCAATCTCATGTCCTCGCCGGGATCCGGCAAGACCACCACGTTGATGAGAACCATAGAGGCGCTGCGAGACACGTTGAGAATAGGGGTCATGGAGGCGGATATTGATTCCGACGTGGATGCCAGAACGATCTCCCGGTCCGGCGTGAGGGTCATTCAACTGCATACCGGCGGGATGTGCCATCTGGATGCGGAGATGACAAGGCAGGGGCTGGAAGGACTGGATACGGCGGAACTTGACCTGGTGATTCTGGAGAATGTGGGGAATCTGGTGTGTCCGGCGGAGTTTGACACCGGGGCGACGAAGAATGCCATGATCCTTTCGGTGCCGGAGGGACATGACAAACCGCTGAAATATCCGTTGATGTTTTCCGTCTGTGATGTGGTGCTGGTGAATAAGATCGACGTGCTTCCCTATTTTGACTTCGATCTGGAAAAGTGCCGGGAATATGTGCACAGGCGCAATCCACAGGCGAAGATCATTCCGATCTGCGCCAGGACGGGGGAAGGGATGAAAGAGTGGACGGACTGGCTGCTGCAGGAAGTGAGAGGAGAGGGATATGGAGAGAAGACTTGACAGGGAGAAATATCCGGAGTACGTATATCCGGAGCATAAGCCGGATCACAGTAAGCCGGAGCGGGAGAGCATCGTAAAGCTGGGTAAGATGATCACGGACAGGATTCCCCAGAAGCTGGGGATCAAGAAGATCACAAGAGATGATCCGGAGTACTGGGGTCTGGCGGGCGTGTTGACCGACGAGGAGGCCGAGATCGCGCTGAAGATGGGCGTGCGCAAGCCGAAGACCCTGCCGGAGATGGTGCGGCTTACGGGAATTCCGGCCAGAGAGCTGGAACCGAAGCTGCAGGAGATGTCCGTGAAGGGCATTCTGGAGTACAACTGGGAGAACCCGCAGCGGGAGAAACAGTATGTACTGCCCATGTTTGTGCCCGGCTGTGGTGAGTTTTTCAATATGAACACGAAGGTGATCGAGGAGCACCCGGAGGTGACGCTGTTCTTCGAGCATATGTCGAGACTGCCGCTTGAGCATGTGACGCCTTTCGTGGGGGAGGGCGGCAACGGCATCGGGATGCATGTCATTCCGGTGGAAAAGGCCATTGAGATGGAAAGCGAATCCATCAATCTGGAGCATATATCCTACTGGCTGTCGAAGTACGAGGGGAAATATGCGGCAAGTCCCTGTTCCTGCAGGCGTTCCAGATTGAAGCATGACGAGGGCTGTGCGGACGATCCGGAGGGCTGGTGCGTGGCAGTGGGCGATATGGCAGATTATGTGGTGGAGACCCAGAAGGACGGACGCTATATCACGAAGGAAGAGGCGCTTGAAATTTTCAGGCAGGCGGAAGAGAACGGTTTCGTGCACCAGATCACGAACATTGATGGAGCCAACAAGATCTTCGCCATCTGTAACTGTAATGTGAATGTGTGCTATGCGCTGCGCACTTCGCAGCTTTTTAATACGCCGAACATGTCCCGTTCCGCTTACATCGCGAAGGTGGATAAGGAGAAATGTGTGGCCTGCGGTAAATGTGTTGAATACTGTCCGGCAGGTGCGGTGAAGCTGGGACAGAAACTGTGTAAGAAGGACGGCAGCGAAGTCACCTATCCGAAGATGCCGCTTCCCCAGGAACAGAAGTGGGGCGAGCATATGTGGACCCACAATTACCGGGATGTGAACAGGATCAACTGTTACGATACCGGCACGGCGCCCTGTAAGACGGCCTGTCCGGCCCATATTGCGGTGCAGGGGTATTTGAAGCTGGCGAAAGAAGGGCGTTATGAAGAGGCGCTGGCGCTGATCAAGAAAGACAATCCGCTGCCGGCCATCTGCGGGCGCATCTGTAACAGGCGGTGTGAAGATGCCTGTACCCGCGCGACGCTGGACGAGGCGGTAGCCATTGATGCGGTGAAGCGCTTTGTGGCGGAGCGGGATCTGTGCGCCGAGACGCGTTACATACCGAAGAAGGTAGTGCCTTCCTTAAAGGGTGCTTTCGAGGAGAAGATCGCCATCATCGGTTCCGGACCGGCGGGCCTGTCCTGTGCCTATTTCCTGGCGGAGAAAGGGTATCGGCCTACCATCTTTGAGAAAAGTGAGAAACCCGGCGGTATGCTGACTTACGGCATTCCTTCCTATAAACTGGAGAAGGATCTGATCGAGGCGGAGATCGGGGTTATCAAAGCCATGGGCGTAGAGATCAGGTGCGGTGTGGAAGTGGGCAAGGATATTACCATTGATCAGCTCAGAGCGCAGGGCTATAAGGGATTCTATCTTGCCATCGGCTGTCAGGGCGGCAGAAAACCCGGTGTGCCGGGCGAGGACGCGGCCGGTGTCTATACGGCGGTGGAATTCTTAAAGGAAGCGGGACAGAAGGAAGGCTTCGACCTGGGCGGTGACGTGGTAGTTGTTGGCGGCGGCAATGTGGCTATCGACGCGGCAAGAGTGAGCACCCGCTGCGGTACGGGCAAGGTATCCATGTTCTGTCTGGAGAGCCGGGACGAGATGCCGGCCAGCAGAGAGGAGATCCTGGAGGCGACGGAAGAGAAGGTTGCCATCCACAACGGCTGGGGACCGCAGGAAATCCTGACGGAGAACGGACGGACCGTGGGTGTGGTATTTAAGAAGTGTATCCGCGTCTTTGACGACAACCATAGATTTGCTCCGGTTTACGATGAGCAGGAGACAATGACCGTTGCCTGCTCTGCGGTGATCTTCAGTGTGGGTCAGGGTATTGTATGGGGAGACCTGCTGCAGGGCACGAAAGTGGCGCTGAGACCGAATGGCGGCGCTGTTGCGGACAGCCTGACTTATCAGACGGCCGAACCGGATATCTTCGTGGGCGGTGATGTGTATACAGGGCCGAAATTCGCCATTGACGCCATCGCGGCAGGCAGAGAGGGTGCGGTATCGCTGCATCGTTTCGTGCACGAACACTGTACGCTGACCATCGGCAGGAACAGGAGAGACTTTATCGAGCTGGATAAGGAGAATATCTTTATCGCCAGCTATGACAATACGGACCGCCAGCGGCCGGAGAAAGCGGAGGAGGCGCAGGCACGCTCTTTCCGTGATCTCTCCCACACGCTGACGGAGGAACAGGTGAAGGCGGAGACATCCCGCTGCCTGGGCTGCGGCGCATCGGTGGTAGATCCTAATAAGTGCATCGGCTGCGGCGTCTGTACAACGAAATGCGTCTTCGATGCTATCAGCCTGCACCGGGAGCTGCCGGGTTGTTCGGAGATGGTTAAGTCGGAGGATAAGCTGAAATATGTGCTGCCGAATATGGTGAAGCAGTCGTTGAAGGTGAAATTTAAGAAGAAGTGAGATTGTGTTTATGGGTTGCAGGAGTCCGGGCCGTCCGGGCCGGGTGTCGTGTACCGGCAGTGTTACAGAGTGATAAATAAGGACGGCAAGGAAGCGGAGTGAATGCAGTTTTCCGGCCGGAAAGGGCCGGAAGGGCAGCGTGCTGGCAGAGCTGTTATTTCACGGCGGAGGGCGGAAGAAGACAGGCAGGAGAGCGGACTGGAGAAAAAGCCGGAAGACAGGCAGGAAAGCGAACTGGAGAAGAAGCGGAAAGACAGGCGGGAAAGCGGGATGCATGAATTAGGCGTGGTGTTTCATATTATGGACAGTCTGGAGAAAGTGGCGGTCGAGAATGAGGTGACGGGTATCTCCAGGGTAGTGCTGGAGCTGGGCGAAGTATCGACGGTGATCGAGTCTTATCTGCACAACTGCTGGCAGTGGGCGGCGAAGAAGAGAGAGCTGTTCGAGGAAGCGGAGCTGGTGGTGGAGACGATCCCTGCGCGCACTTACTGTGAAGGCTGCGGACAGACCTATGCCACCGTGGAGCACGGGAAGATATGTCCCTGCTGTCACAGCCCGGATACGTGGCTTCTGCAGGGGAATGAGTTTAATATCAAAGAGATAGAAGTGTATTGATGTGATGTGAAAGATAAGAGGGGAGTGTGAGTAGTTATGTTTCATTTGAGTGGCGGCATGACAGGTTGGCAGATTTTGGGCTGGGTGATGGTATTTGCGGGACTGATCATCATGAATGAGATCGCGCGGCGTTCCAAGGCGGGCGGTGCAGTCTGCTTCTTCGTGATTCCGGCGGCATTGACGGTTTATTTTATTTCTATTTATGTGGGTGCGGCACAGGGCGCGGAGTGGGCGCTGAACAACCAGACTTACGTGCATATGAACAGTTGGTTCCATTATGCCAAGCTCTATGCGGCGCTGGCCGGCTGTATCGGTTTTATGATCATCAAGTATCATTGGGGCGGACTGGGGAAATCCCATGCCTTTAAGGTATTTCCTTTTGTGATCGTGGCGATCAATATTCTGATCGCTGTTGTCTCGGATTTCGAGTCGGCTGTCAGGGCAGGTTCGATCATGGGCGGCTGGTGGAAATCCTCCGAAGGCGTATGGCTTTACGGCGGCTGGTGGAATATCTTAAACGGCATTGCCGGTCTGATCAATATTTTCTGCATGACAGGCTGGTGGGGCATCTATTCATCAAAAGACAAGAAGGATATGCTCTGGCCGGATATGATATGGTACTATATTCTGGCTTACGATATCTGGAACTTCCAGTATACGTATCTGAATCTGCCGACCCATGCATGGTACTGCGGCTTTGCGCTGCTGCTGGCGCCGACGGTGGCCAATGCCCTCTGGAATAAGGGCGGCTGGATCCAGAACCGTGCCAACACGCTGGCGCTGTGGTGTATGTTCGCGCAGGTATTCCCGTTGTTCCAGGATGGCAGCCGGTTTACCACCGTATCTTCCGTATACGGAGAAGCCGGGGCAGCGGCAGCCTTCGGTGAAGCGATGCCGGCTATGGCCAATCCCACGGCACAGGGAATTATCTCGGTGCTTTCAATCGTGGTCAATGTGGCAGTCTTTGCGGTCATCCTTGTGCGGGCGAAGCAGCAGAAGCGGAATCCGTATACCAATGAGATCTTTAAGGATCAGAAAGATTTCAAGATGGCGATGGCAAGGGCGGAATAACAGAGTTACAGAGTTTTATGTGCAGGAAAGGTTTTTCGGAGAATGAGAGTTCTTCGGAAAGCCTTTTTGCCTTATAGAATTGTATCAGTATATTCCCTTTTTTCTGAAGGCTGACAAAAGTGCGCTCAATAGTACGTTTTGAAACGCCTGTCTCTGCCGCAATCATATCGGCAGTTCTATCCGAATTTCCGATTAGTAATCTCAAGACAGCCTTTTCTGTTTTATTCAAACCGACATTTAAACCGACATTCAAACCGACATTCAAACCGACATTTTTGCGTAAAAAGGAAATCCACGAAGGAACTCCTTTCAACACAAACCAAATTGGGCCGACAATGTCTATCCAACTCGCTTTGTCTTATCAAGGAAATTTATGTTTTTTGTATGTCAGGAAAAAGCAGAGGGAGAAAACACAAAATTGTATATTTGAAATAATGTATATAGATTGTCCAAAGTATTTATGCTAAGATAAAATCAAACGGAACACCGACCGGGGAGGAGATTGGATTGAGCGAACATAGATCGAGAAACAATATGGGTGGGATGAGCATACAGCAGTATAAGACTGATGTAGGATTTCGGACACTTGTAGAAGGCGTAAACGAAAATCTATATATTATACCTAAATATCAGAGAAAATACCGTTGGAGTAAAGAGCAGGTGATCTCACTTGTGGAATCGTTGATTCGGGGGCTGCCGATTCCGCCGATCTATACCAGTAGAAACGACAGGAATCAACTGGAAATATTAGATGGGCAGCAGCGGATTTTGAGTTTGTTTTTTTATTATATAGGTTATTATTTGGATCGGAAGAAAAATAATTCTGTAGATTTTTCAGAAATTGAAGTAGAGGGTAAATCTTTTAAGGAAGCGTTGAAGGATCAATTTGCATTGGAAGAACTTCATATCCGGCTGATGGAAGAAGGCGGAGAAGAAGTCAGTGTGGATTATGCAGATCTCCCTGTGGAAATGAAGAGGCGCATAGATTATACATCTATTACGGTGATAGAGATCAAGATTAATGATGAGGGTCAGCGCACAAAGGTCTTAAGGAAGATTTTTGAGAATTTAAATGCAAAGGGTTCACTTTTAACGCAACAGGAACTGAGAAATGGAATATACGTCTGTGATTTTTATAATATGCTGCAGAACTATAACAGACATAATGAGAAATGGAGAAAAATATGGGGGAAAGAAAATGCAGCGGAACGAGACATGGAAATGTTGCTGCGGCTTTGTGCATTAAGAAGATATACCGGCATTAAAAGGAAGGATGCAGGGAATTTTGATTTTACGATAGAAGAATACCATAGTTCCTATGGGAAATTGTTAGATGAATTTTCAGAGACAGCCATGAAATTCAGCGCTGATCAGATAGAGGAATATCAAAACAGCCTGGTTCATTTTTTTGATTTATTTGAAGTGAATATTACGCAATCGTCAAAAGTCGCATTGTTGGAGAGCTTTTATATTGTATATGAAAAATTAGGTGTTGATAAACCGATTACTTCTGCAATCTATGAGCAGATTTTGAAGGATTCCAAGTATATATCGCATGCAAGGCAGGGGACTGTGAAAATGAAAAGCATGAATGAAAGGTGGAAGACAGTATATGAGATTTGGGTCAGACATGATGGAGCACATGATTGATAAAGTATTGTGGGAAGAACTACCTTATACTGATTGTGTCGTTATTGGAGATAATTCCAGTGGAAAGACAATGCTGTTAAAACTCTTTATAGACAGAACAAGGGGTAATAGTGCACTATATTTTATTGATGCGGTGAATCGCGGATTTGACGTAAGAAGGATTTCCAGGACGGCTGAAAAACCAGAATATAAAAAAACAATTTTGGAAACAAGACTGCAGGAGGCGTATTTTAATGTTGTAGATTCGTTTAATTGCTTCGGGACTTTAACGGAGCGGATTGAAATGATCTATCAATTATATGAAAAGGAAGTGCAGGATCTATTCTGTGAATTGACAAATGACAGATTTCGTATACTTTATGATGATCCGTTAGGAGAAGTTGATTTTGGCAATGGCAGGGGACTTCTTTCCAGTGGATATCAGGCTGTTATACGGATATTACTGGAGCTATTGTATTATCAGGATATGGAAATAAAGAAGAATGCAGTACAATCTGCATGGGTTGTGATCGATGAATTGGACGAGTATTTATCCCCCAGATATTCTGCCGTCATATTGGAATTTTTAAAGGAAAAGTTTCCATGGGGAAAATGGATCGTAACCACGCATTCCTGCGATCTTGTAGCGTATACACAGGATTCTAATTTACTGATTTTGGAGGAGGGTAACGTCGAAGTCATTGATATCAACGACTACCCCTCTGTCACTGAGGTGCAGATCATCTTTGCAAGAGTGTTTGGCAATTCGGCAGTCTCAGATTTGGAGACAGATAATATATTGAGAAGACTGCTTAATAATAAGATGAATCAGGCATGGGGGAAAAGAGATGAAGAATGTCTTGCACAGATGGAAAAAGAGAAATTGACGGCTTCACAACAGCTGATTGTACGACAGATACGAGAATGGTGAACAGAAAATGGAAGATTATTTACTGATTGAGATGCCGGTATTCAGCCCACGCTATAAGAAATGGAAAAAGTATGGATATAAAAATCCGATAGAAAAGAAAAATCTAAAGGATGCATTGGAGGAGAGTACGGGTGGATACTGTATGTACTGCTACTCGCGCATTCGTGTGGACGGAAAACTATTTGCCAATTTAGAACATGCAATTGAAAAAAGTAATTCGGAGAAGTTGATTGAATGTATCCCTGATATTGGTTTATCATGTTCGGTTTGTAATCAAACGTTTAAACGTATTGGGGAGCAAAAAAGGAAGATTCAGAAAATTGATATTGATCAGTATGAAAAAGCAAGTAAATGCTCTGTTATTTTACGAAAACAATGCACAGTTTCCTGTAAAGCATTAAGGGAATTACAGAAGCGGTACAGTGATCTGTCGGGCGCAGAAATAATACTACAGCCCATGGGTGTTAAAGGAAGTGATTCCGATAAGGAATTGCTGCTACAGTATAATGTAATGAAAATGGAATTTGAACCTGCGGGAAATACAGATACATATTCTGATAGGGAAATGCAGTTTATAGAGGCACATATAAAAAGATTTTGTTTGAATGATCCCCAATATCGTTCACGTCAGTTGTTTGATCTTGTCAGAAATATTATTGATAACAATGGAAAAATACCGGTATATGAATACAATAATCTGGTAGCGCAGCTTTTTTGTGAAAAGATATCGGGTAAATCCCAAAATGAGATATTGAAAATATGTAAGAGCATTTTTATCCTTTCATTTCCGAAGATGTAGAACATAAGATTCTGTGCAGATTTCCAATGTTGTTAATGACAGAAAGGCATACAGACATGTATAAAATATTGATCATTGAAGATGATGCTGTGATCTCGGAACAGGTCAGCAGGTATCTGGCCAGATGGGGTTACGAGACAGCCTGTGCGGAGGATTTCGAGAATATCCTGCCGCAGTTTGTCTCCTTTGCTCCGCAGCTTGTGCTTCTGGATATCGGGCTGCCTTTTTACAATGGTTATTACTGGTGCGGGGAGATCAGGAAGGTTTCGCAGGTGCCGGTGGTGTTCGTCTCCTCGGCCTCCGACAATATGAACATCGTGATGGCGATGAATATGGGCGGAGATGATTTCATCGTCAAGCCTTTTGATCTGGAGGTGCTTTTGGCCAAAGTGCAGGCGATCCTGCGGCGGACTTATGCGTTCCAGAATCAGTCGACGGTGATGGAGCACAGGAACGTGATCCTGAATCTGGCGGATATGAGCCTGCTGTATCAGGGGACGAAGCTGGAGCTGTCGAAGAACGAATTCCGCATTCTGCAGCTGCTCTATGAGAATGCGGGCAGGACGGTGAGCCGGGAGACGATCATGAAACGGCTGTGGGACAATGAGTGCTTCGTGGACGACAATACGTTGACGGTGAATATGAACCGTCTGCGCAGGAAACTGGAAGAGGCGGGGATTCAGGACTTTATCGCGACGAAAAAAGGTGTCGGCTACCAGTTGAGTGACGGCGTGTAGAAGTTTCATGAAGGGCAGAAGGAAGAATAAATCCGGAAGGAAACAGGACTTATATGAGACAGAAGGAAAGAAGCCGCAGGATCGCACTGTCTTATCTGAAAGACAAATATAAAACAATACTTGCCTACGTCTTTATCGTGGCGGTCTTTTTTATGGTGGCATTTCTTTACGGCTATGAACAGATTTATATAGATATGCTGTATGCGGTGCTGCTTGCGCTGTTTTTCGGCGGGGTATTTGTGGCGGTGGATTTTCTGCGGTATTTCAGGCGGTGTATGGCGCTTTACCAGTCATTGGAGCGCAGAGAGGAACGGCAGAAGAGTCTGCCGGAGACGTCGGGCCTGCAGGAATTTTTGTATCAGGAGATGCTGGAGGACATGCGGCAGGAGAATTGCAGGCTGCAGACGGAATACGACAGAAAAAAGAAGGACATGGCGGACTACTATACCATGTGGACCCATCAGATCAAGACGCCCATTGCGGCGCTGCGGCTGCTTCTGCAGGAGGAAGAGACAGGAGAAAGCGCGCGGCACGGCGGACGTCAGGCGGAGCGGGAGGAGCTTTTCAAGATCGAGCAGTATGCGGAAATGGCCCTTTATTTTGCCAGACTGGACAGCCTGTCTTCGGATCTGCTTTTCCGGCACTGTGACGTGCAGGAGATCGTAAAGCAGGCGGTGCGCAAATATTCGGTCCTTTTTTTGCGCAGCGGCCTTTCCTTTCAGATGGAAGCGTTTGAAATCCGGGCGGTGACGGATGAGAAATGGCTGTCTTTTGTGGTGGAGCAGGTTTTTTCCAACGCGCTCAAATATACGCATCAGGGTGGTATCGCCATCTACGGTGCGGATGAGACGGGCAGCAGGAAAGAGGGGCGGACATCCTATCTTGTCATTGAGGACACGGGAATCGGTATTCGGGAGAGCGACCTGCCGAGGATCTTCGAGAGAGGGTTTACCGGCTATAACGGGCGTATGGACAGGAAATCTACGGGAATCGGGCTGTACCTTTGCGCTCAGATCATGGGCAGGATGTCCCACACGATCCGCGTACAGTCAGCCCCGGGTGAGGGGACGAAGGTAATCCTGGGATTTTTGCAGCAGACAGAAGGGCGGTAAGCGATAGGCGATGCGCTTGCGACGCGCCCGGCAGGATGAATGGATACAGACAAAAAGTCCGGCAAAACTGTATATGTGACAGAAACGTAAGGTTGGAGGGAAGAAATGTTAGCCAGATACATGGCAGCGCATTTCTTCTTTGTCTATAATCATCTATGTAAACGGAAATCATACAGCACATAGGGCAGTCTGGTCAGCAAACGCCAGACTGCGGCAGTGCAGAGCAAAGCTGTGAAAAAAGGAGTGGGATACAATATGGCATTATTAGAAGTCAGGAATGTAAAAAAGGTATATACGGCCAAACTGGGAGCAGTCAAGGTACAGGCGCTGAGCGACGTGAATTTTTCAGTGGAGGAAGGAGAGTATGTGGCGATCATGGGAGAGTCGGGTTCCGGCAAGACGACGCTGTTAAATATCCTGGCCTCTCTGGATAAGGCCACCAGCGGCCAGGTTCTTTTGCGGGGAAAGGATCTGTCGGAGATCAGGCACAGAGACATCTGTGCGTTCCGCAGGGAGCATCTGGGATTCGTCTTTCAGGATTTTAATCTGCTGGATACGCTGACCTTGAAGGACAATATCTATCTGCCGCTGGTGCTGGCGGGAGTCAATCACCGGGAAATGGAAAAGAGGCTGCAGCCGCTGGCGGGCAGGCTGGCCATCACGGAGATTCTGGAGAAATACCCTTACGAAGTGTCCGGCGGACAGCGGCAGCGGGCAGCGGTGTGCAGGGCGCTGATCACGGAGCCGGATATCATTCTGGCGGATGAACCTACGGGGGCGCTGGATTCCAGGGCGGCGGGTAAGCTGCTGGGACTGTTCGGAGAAGTGAACAGAGAGGGACAGACGATTCTGATGGTCACGCACAGCGTTCAGGCAGCCAGTCATGCGGGGCGTGTGCTGTTCATCAAGGACGGCTGTGTATTCCACCAGATCTATAAGGGCGGTCAGAGCAATGAGGCCATGTACAGGATGATCTCCGATGCCCTGACGGTGCTGCAGACGGAAGCGGCAGCGGGCAATACGGCAGATGCAGATTTACAAACAACAGTGCAGACGATTGAGAGAAGGGCGGTGTGATCATAGATGAAGAGAGGAAAAATCCTGCCGGTGATGGCATGGAAGGGGATCTTAAGAAACGGAAACGTGTATTTTCCTTATTTGATTGCAGGTATCTTTTCGGTGTTTACCTATTTTGTATTTACCTCCATCCTGCACAACGATATCATCAAGGTGCTGCCGAGAAGCAGTTATGCGTGGATGATGCTGTATATGGGAAAGGGGATCCTTTCGCTGATCCTGATCCTCTTTCTGGTCTATGCCAACAGTTTCCTTGTAAAAAGGCGGCAGAAGGAATTCGGTCTGTACCACATTCTGGGACTGGAAAAGAAGCATATCGGCATCATGCTGTTCTTCGAGACGATCCTGCTTTATGCGGGAGCGGTGGCGGGCGGCGTGCTCTTTGGGATGGTACTTTCCAAGCTGCTGTTTCTGATGCTGCTGCGGATGTGCAACCTGTCGGTGGAGGTGAGCTTTGTCTTTTACCCGGAGGCGTTTCGGGAGACGATCGTCTACTTTCTGTGGGTGTTTGGCGTGAACTTTGCGGTGGGGCTTTTACAGGTCGGCAAAGCCCGTCCCATCGAGCTGATGAGCGGCAGTAAGAAGGGCGAGAAGGAGCCGCGGTTTTTGCCGGTTTATGCGCTGGCCGGTGTGGCGGCGCTGGCGTTTGGCTATTACTGTTCCATCACTTCTAAGCTGGACAGCATGATCTTCGTGGATTTTGTGCTGGCGGTAAGTCTGGTCATCGTGGGAACGTATCTGCTGTTCGCGTCGGGCAGTATCGCTTTCCTGAAATGGATGAAGGGCAGGAAGAAGTTTTATTATAAGCCCGGCAATTTTGTCACCATCTCGGGGATGCTTTACCGCATGAAAAAGAATGCGGCGGGCCTTTCCAATATCTGCATCTTTTCCACGATGGTGATCATTACCCTGATCTGTACGGTTTCACTCCATCTGGGGATGGACAGTCTGGTGCATTTCGTACATCCCTACGATATGACGGCGCTCTACGGCGAAGAAAAGATCGCCGAAGAAGAGGTGGCGCAGGAGATCGCAGCGCTGGAAGAAAAGTATGGGCTTGCGGCCACAAGAGTGGATATCTATGACAGAATAAGACTGGCGGTGAGAAAGGAAGGGGACCGTTTTGTCATGCGGCAGGATAAGGTACGGTTCAGTGATTATGCGGAGGATTACAGGCTGGAGATCATAACGGCGCCGGAGTATGAGAGGATCGAGAAACGGACGGTGGACCTGCAGGACAATGAGGTTTTACTCCATTGCAGCGGCAGGGATTACGGGTATGACAGCGTCGATTTCATGGGTGTGAAGCTGCAGGTGAAGGAGGAACTTACAAGTTTCTTCCCCTATCCGAAGGCAGCGGACAATACTTTTGGCGCCTGCTATGTGATGGTGGTGAAAGACAGACAGGTGCAGGAGCAGTGTGTGCGGGCCTGGGCCGAAGCAAACGGTGTGACGGAGATGGAGACCTTTCTCGAAAGTGACTATCGGTTTATCGGGATCGTTTTGGCGGGAGAGGACGCACAGAAGAATGCTTTTCTGGGAGAATTTGCGCAGTGGTGCCAGAGCCGGCCGGGATTTTTTGATCTGGCGGACAACGTGGAGGACAGACGCAATCTGGGAACCATGTACGGCGCGCTGCTGTTTCTCGGAATCTTATTCGGCCTGATCTTCTTTATGTGCCTGATCCTGATCATGTATTATAAACAGATCACGGAAGGGTATGAAGACAGGAACAGTTTCGACATCATGCAGAAGGTAGGCATGAGCGACCGGGAGATCCGGGGCACGGTGCGCAGGCAGATCCTGATGGTGTTCGGACTGCCGCTTGCGGGGGCCGTCATGCATACGGCAGCAGGCATGGTGATGGTAAAAGGGCTGATGGGAGCCGTATCCTTCTTCCGTGTGGATCTGCTCTTCTGGTGCACGGTGGGCGTGATCATCGTATTCATGGCGGTGTACGGCGTAAGTTATACGATGACAGCGAAGACCTATTACAGGATCGTGCGGCATGAGTAGGATTGTCAGGCGGCGATTCGGAAACCGGCGGGTTCAGAGACAGATCGTATCTCCGCAGGACAGATAGTGCAGATGTTTCATGGTCTGTCTCATAAAAGCGTATTGTTTTTCGCCCGTGCAGTGGCAGGTGTAGTATCTGGTGGGAAAGCTGTCCAGATATTGGGCATAGGTTCTCAACGTGTCGTCTAACGGCAGTTTGGAGAAATGGAAGCCGCCGATCAGGACATCGGGCCGGAACCAGTCGACGATATCCAGAATGCCTCTGTGGGAGCAGCCGCTGAACAGAATCTTTTGCCCATTCTCTTCCACAAGCAGATACTGTTCGTGACGGAAATCTTCCGGTCGGAAGGCGCCGTCTTCCAGCATGGTAAGGCCGAAAGCGCCCAGAGGGTGGTTCGGTTTTGCCTGACGGCGGCAGCAGAGGGTTATGCCGTCGGCGAGGACGGTGGTGTCGTCGGTAAAGACCAGCTGCCTGTGATGCGCGAGGGCGGTGTCCAGTCCGATGTATTTTTCGGTGCCGTTGTAATGAGGCTCGAAGGCATGGCGGTTTACATAAATTGGAGCGGTGCGGTTTAACGCAAGGAACCGGGCAAGTCCGCCGCCATGGTCGTAGTGGCCGTGGGAGAGGATGGCGATATCCACTGCCGCCAGATCAATGCCGAGCACGGAAGCATTGTGCGAGAAAAGGGCGGTCTGGCCCATGTCAAAAAGGATCCGGTGCTCTGCGGTCTCGATGTACAGGCTTAAGCCGTGTTCCGCAGACAGATCCGGTCTGGCGGAGGTATTCTCCAGAAGGGTTGTGATTTTCATAGAGTGTCCTTTCTATTATGATATCCATTTGACTCCAACAGCATGCAATCATCCTGCGCCAATGCACCAGGAAGTAACGATTTGCTGTGCTGAGGAGCAGATGGGATATTTTTTGCTGGTAATGCCCTGTATTTAATACTATAATACAGATTATGCCGTCTGTCGACCGGCTGCACAGACTGTTTTGTTTTTGCACCTGTACAGGCGGGAAACCATTCGCTGGAATGTATACAGGCGATCAGGTACAGCGTACCGGAAAGGAAATGAGAGTATGGAACAAAAGAAGGAAAATCAGGCAGGTGAAATGGTTCAGGCAGAGGCGGTTGTGTACCGTCAACTGAATACCGATGGGGTTTTATACCGTCAGCTGGATGCCGATGAAATCGACCGGGCGTTATTCGCGCACTTCATACGGCATCAGAACGTAACGTTGTGTCACCGCAGGGTTAACGGGGCATGGGTCATCAGAGAGGATCCGTTTACAGACGACTGGACGGAGGAGGATTACCGGATTCTGGTGGACTGTCTGAAAAATACAGTCCGTACGGGTGGTTTTGTGTACGGTGCCTTTGTCGACGGGGTATTGAAGGGCTTCACTTCCGTGGAGGCAGAACTGTTCGGCGGGGACAATCGGTATCTGGATCTGTCGTGCATTCATGTGTCCGAAGATATGCGGGGCAGAAAGATCGGGCGGATGCTTTTCCGGGCTGCCGCAGACTGGGCGGCGCAAAAAGGAGCAGGTAAGCTGTACATTTCGGCCCATTCGGCGGTGGAGACGCAGGCCTTTTATCAGGCCATGGGCTGTGTGGAGGCACAGGAATACAATCAAGAGCATGTGGAGAAGGAACCCTATGACTGTCAGTTGGAATACAGGCTGTAGTATTGCGGAGCGTTGTGCTTCCAGAGAAGGGGAGGCGGTGAACGGGGAGATTCTGATTTGTCTGCAGGGAATGTTATCGCCGGCGGGTAAGTCGTACGAAGCTGACTGGACGGAGGACGTACGGTCCTTTTATCCGGAAATGATAATTATGGCGTTACCTCGAATTTATAGCCGGAGCGGATCAATGTGACAATAGATCGGCCCGCATCCCCCAGCTTGTGCCGCAGCGTTTTGATATGGGTGTCTACGGTACGGGTGGTACCTTCGAAATCGTAGCCCCAGACATGATTTAGAAGCTGCTCTCTGCCGAAAACCTGTCCGGGATTGGACATGAGGTAGGAGAGCAGCTCGTATTCTTTAAAGGTAAGTGAGATTTCCCGGCCATTGGCCCAGACTTTTTGGGAGGCGGGCTGTAGAGTGATACTGCCGGCATTTACTGTTTTAAGGGGAGCACAGCCGGAACGTCTGAGGAGTGCGTCGGCCTTGGCGAGCAGTATTCTGGGGCTGAAAGGTTTGGTCATATAGTCGTCCGCACCGCAGTCGTATCCTTTCAGCTTGTCGTCCTCCGTACTTTTGGCGGTAAGCAGGATGATGGGCGAGTCGCTCATCTCCCGTGCTGAGCGGCAGACCGAAAAGCCGTCCAGATGAGGCATCATAATATCCAGGATGATTAAGTCCATGGGGCTGTTTTTTAAAATGGCGAGGGCGTCTATGCCGTCGTCTGCCGTAAAGCAGGTGTGACCGCCTTTCTGCATATATTCTGCGATAATGTCCTGCATGGCTTTTTCGTCTTCCACGATGAGAATGTTTGCCATAATGCCTCCTGATCATTGTTTATTCCTGCGAAGCAACGAGCCTGGCTGTCAGGCTCGCATGGATATTTGACTGCTGTTACAGATTTGATTATATTTTGTATTGTGGGAAAAGACAAGAGGAACAGGGTATTCTGCATATGGATTTAAGATTTCGCAGAGCTGCATGAGGCGGGTCAGGCTTGCAGGAGCAGCAGCCGGATTCCAGTTTGCGGCATATGTGAAGAGAAAGACACGAGAGGATTTTATGTAACGGCAGAAGGCCGATTTCCGTGGAAGGATAGATGTTTAACAGATTAAAATTACCATGAAATAGATTTCACAATGATATATATGGAAAAGCAGGAAAAATTATGAAAATTGACAATTTACAATACAGGGCAGGAAATGTATGATATAGCCATAAGTGAAATCGGTAACATATCGATGCCACATGGACCATGATAGGAAAAACCTGAAAACTTTTTAAAAAATGCGGAGGTGATGGATTAGAACGGAAAGTTATGGATAAGCTGTTTATAAGGGGAATTTAAGTCAATCCGGTGCTGGTTCTGCAAAACAGGAAGTAGAACGTAAAACATAACAAAGGCAAAATGAAGAAGTAAAGGAGATTGAATCATATGCAGCAGGTGAATGTTAAGTTTAACGATGTTGAACAGATCAGACAGTTTATTAAGACAATTGACAAATTTGATACCAATTTCGATTTGGGTTCCGGACACAGGGTGGTAGACGCGAAATCCATCATCGGCGTGATGGCGCTGGATTTCTCAGGACCGCTCCAATTGCGATATCATTCGGATGATGCAGACATCAGAGCGAAAATTGCGCCGTTCTTAGCATGCGAGAGTTAAAGGGGATAGAATAAATGGACAGAAGGCCTGCGGGATCTCAGGTTGAGAGATCAGACCGCAGGCTTTTTGCTTATTGCACGGGAAAGTGTGATATAATAATGTATTTTTCTTGCATTTTCTATTAAATGTGCTATAATCAGATGCATGGGGATATAGCTCAGCTGGGAGAGCGATACGTTCGCAACGTATAGGTCACGAGTTCGAGTCTCGCTATCTCCATTATTCGCTCGCATAGTTCGACAGACTTATGCGGGCGAATTTGTTATGACAGAATCTATAGAATCTTTTAATGTAGTTATGAACATATGAGTGGCCATAATATTGTCAAAGCAATCAGACAAAGAGGGAGTTTGTTTCATGAATCAGAGAATCTATGAATATGAATCAATGATCTGTGATGCGGATAAAAAGGGCGGTGCATATGTGATATTTCCTTACGATATCAGGAATGAATTTGGCAGGGGAAGGGTTAAGGTGCATGTCACCTTTGACGGTGAACCCTATGACGGCAGTATTGTGAATATGGGAGTTAAGAATGCAGACGGCAGTATCTGCTATATTATCGGTATCAGGAAGGATATTCGATTAAAGATCGGAAAACAGCCGGGCGATACCGTGGAAGTGACAGTAAGGGAGCGGGAATAGGGGAATATTATTAAGTCAGGCCGAATGTTATCAGACCGGATTTTGTACGCCGGTTAATTGAATGAAATGATGTCGAGGAACAGGAGGGAGTCAAATGGATCATGAGAAAGTGTATCAAATGAATTTTTCAAAGATTTACGGACTTCTCGTTAATAAGGCTATAAAGAAGGGACGGACACAGGAAGAGGTAGACGAAGTGATCTGCTGGCTTACCGGTTATGACATAGAGGCGTTGAAAGATATGGCGGCAGGGGCAGTTTCTTACGGTGATTTCTTCCGCAATGCGCCGGAGATGAATGAGAAGAGAAGATTGATCAAAGGCGTAGTCTGCGGTGTGCGGGTAGAAGAAATTACGGAACCGCTCATGCAGGAAATCCGCTATCTGGATAAACTGGTAGATGAGCTGGCGAAGGGAAAGTCGATGGACAAAGTCCTGCGGACATAACATATAGAGCAAACAAAACGAAGGAGGAAGAAACATGTCGGATTATTTTGGGAAAGAGACACCAAAGCTGGGATTCGGTTTAATGCGTTTACCGAAAAAGGAAGACCAGATGGATATCGAGCAGATCAAACACATGGTAGACCTGTTTATGGAGGCAGGGTTTACTTATTTTGACACTGCATATGTCTATCAGGGATCGGAGGCAGTGGCGAAGGAAGCGTTGGTGGAACGTTATCCCCGGGAAGCTTATACACTGGCATCGAAGTTGAATGCATCTGCGGCAAGTGATGAGAAAACAGCGAAGGAGCAGTTTCAGACAAGTCTGGAGCGGACCGGGGCCGGGTATTTTGATTATTACCTGCTGCATGCTTTAATGGAAAGTAATTATACGAAATATGACACCTATCATCTGTGGGATTTTGTGAAGGAACAGAAAGAGAAGGGGTTAATCCGTCACTTGGGATTTTCTTTCCATGGCGGGCCGAAGCTTTTGGATCAACTGCTTACGGAGCATCCGGAAGTGGAATTTGTGCAGTTGCAGATCAATTATGCAGACTGGGAAAATCCGTCCATTACATCCAGGGCCAATTATGAGACAGCAAGAAAACATGGTAAGTCGATTGTGATCATGGAGCCGGTAAAAGGCGGCAGTCTGGCAAAACCGTCTAAAGCGGTGAGAAAATTATTTGAAGAATATAACGGGGAAATGTCCTGTGCTTCATGGGCCATCCGCTATGCGGCATCGCTGGACGGCATTCTGACCGTACTTTCCGGCATGTCAGATACACAGCAGATGGAAGATAATCTGTCTTATATGAAGAATTTCCAGCCGCTTAACGAAGAGGAACGAAAGATTATCGAGCAGGCGCAGAAAATACTCGGGAAATCGACTACGATTCCCTGCACAGCCTGTCACTATTGTACGGAGGGCTGTCCTAAGAAGATTCCGATTCCGGAAATATTTACGGCTATGAATAAGCAGATCGGAGATGGGAAGATGGCGGAAGCCGTTTCCGATTACCAGAAAGTTACCGATGCTGCGGGAAAAGCATCCGCGTGTATCAGCTGCAGACAGTGTGAGCAGGCCTGCCCGCAGCACCTTGAGATTGTTGAGTATTTAAAGCAATGTGCCGAGGCACTGGAAGTACAGTAAGATCTCACGTTTCCAGGCATCCATCCCCCCATATTATTATACTGCCATAAATGGAAGTGGATGCTTAGAAACATATGCACACATGTATTCATACAGACGAGCCGCATATTATATGCCGCGATCATGAACAGCGCAGCAGGTGCGCTGTTCTGGTTGCCAGTTACTTTTATCAGTAAACCTATCATGCTCAGCCTGCCGTCTGGCAATCAGTCGTCGACATCAAAATTTTCCAGTATGCTGGCCTTTTGCTGAGGTTTTGAATCTCCGTGCTTTACCATCAGCATGGTACAGAAGGCCAGTATGCTGAATACCACCGCGTAAGGGAACAAAGTCCGGTAAGACACATGTTCCAGCAGGAAACCGGACAGAATTGGCGTGATAACCTGTGCTGCCATGGAGAAGGTATAATAGTAGCCGGTATATTTGCCGACATCTCCGCTGGCGCTGATTTCCACTACCATGGGGAACGAATTGACATTTATCGCTGCCCAGGCAAATCCGATGATACCAAAGAATAAGTTCATTGTGCCGTGATAAGTGGTGTAGAAGGAGGCACACAGGTAGCAGAAAGTCAGGAGCGCTACGCCAATCAGGATTGTGCGTTTTCTGCCGATTCTGCTGGACAGAACTCCAATGGGGATATAGCTGATAATGGCTGCCACTGTAGCCACCATCAGGCAGTTTGCATAGCCTCCGTTTTCCAGGCCCCATACGTGAGTCGCGTAGCGTGAAAACGCAGTGGTGACCGCATTGTAAGCGATGTACCAAAGAGCTACTGACAACAGGATGAAAAATAAACTGCGTTTTACTTCTGACGGCAGATTTGATGTGGCTGACGGCTTATTCCGGTCAGTCTCTTTTTCTATGTTTATTTGTGCCCTCAGCTTTTTCTCCGGAATGGTAAAGTAGAGAACTGCAATGGAGAACAGCATCAACAGTCCAATGGAGAGAAAAAGAGGAAAATAATCCGGCGTTGTGCCGCTGCCTACCAGCAGACTGATCATGATCAGAGCATAAACGCCGCCCACAGCACCCATAAGATTGATTACGGCATTTCCTTTGCTGCGCAGTGGTTTGGGGGTCAGGTCCGGCATCAGTGCAACGGCAGGAGAGCGGTACAGACCCATGGAGACGAGTACCAGAAATAAGGCGATGATGAAAAGCGGCAGACTGCCCTGTTTATCTGCTACTGGTAAAAGCAGCAGGAAAACGAAAGCGCAGCCGGTTCCGGTCAGGATGAAAGGCATTCGCTTTCCGATCGGTGTATCGATCCGGTCGGAGAAGGAGCCGAACAGCGGAAGCAGGAACAGTGCCAGGATATTGTCTGCGGCCATGATGGCTCCAGTGACGGTTTCACCGAGATGAAAAGTATTTTTGAGAATAAGCGGTATGATATTGTCGTACATCTGCCAGAAAGCACAGATAGACAGGAAAGCCATGCCTATAAGAACAGTTCTTTTGTAATTCAGCTTCATTAAAAATTCCCCCTGATCTTGACCATATTATATATTGTAAGAAAAACATTTATAGTATTCAGGATTATTATACAGCAGATGCGGGTAAAAAGATAGTAACAGTTCCCTGGCTTTTTGATTATTATTTATGCCACGGAATCTGCTCATAATAATATCCGAGGCAATATTCCGGGATTTGCTGTGCAAAGATCCGGAAACCTGGCCTGAAATATTGCACATTCATATTTTATTTGTTAAACTGTATTCATCTGAAGAAATGGATCTCTGTTATGCACATCAGGCATTTCGCCGTGATTTCCATTATTTCAAATTTTGGGGGAAAGGAGGGTTGAAGTGTCATTTATGGGACATATAAAATGATAGACTGTTGTTATGTGAGAAAGCATATTGACAAAATCGAACGTTTGTTTTATTCTACAATAAGAAGATAGAACGGATGTTCTAGGAGAAAAGGAGAACAGAACATGGAAAGAGATGACAAATTAAAAGCATTGGACGCGGCTTTGGTGCAGATAGAGAAGCAGTTCGGCAAGGGAGCCATAATGAAGCTGGGTGATCCTTCGGTACAGATGAATGTGGAGACGATTCCTACGGGTTCCCTGAGTCTGGATCTGGCATTGGGGCTGGGCGGGATCCCGCGGGGCAGGATCGTGGAGATTTACGGTCCGGAATCCAGCGGTAAGACGACGGTTACCTTACATATGGTCGCGGAAGTACAGAAGCGGGGCGGCATCGCAGGATTTATTGATGCGGAACATGCCCTGGATCCGGTGTATGCGAAGAATATCGGGGTGGATATCGACAACCTTTACATATCCCAGCCGGACTGTGGTGAGCAGGCGCTGGAGATCACGGAGACCATGGTGCGTTCCGGTGCGGTGGATATCATCATAGTGGACTCTGTGGCAGCGCTTGTGCCGAAGGCGGAGATTGACGGTGACATGGGAGACAGCCATGTGGGCCTGCAGGCGCGTCTGATGTCGCAGGCGCTGAGGAAGCTGACGGCAGTTATCAGCAAATCCAACTGTACGGTGATCTTTATCAACCAGCTGCGTGAGAAGGTGGGGGTGATGTTCGGCAACCCGGAGACGACCACCGGCGGACGCGCTCTGAAGTTCTATTCTTCCGTTCGTTTGGATGTCAGAAGGATCGAGTCCTTGAAGCAGGGCGGAGAAGTGATCGGTAACAGGACGAGGGTGAAGGTGGTTAAGAATAAGATCGCTCCGCCGTTTAAGGAGGCGGAATTTGATATCATGTTCGGCGAGGGTATTTCCATGGTAGGAGATATCCTGGATCTGGCGGCGGAGAATAATATTGTCAACAAGAGCGGCGCCTGGTATGCTTACGAGGGCAGCAAGATCGGACAGGGCAGAGAGAATGCCAAGCAGTATCTGCGTGACAATCCGGCCGTATGTGCGGAAGTGGAGCGCAAGGTGAGAGAGCTGTTCAATCTGGAGACGGGAAATGCAGAAGGAACAGAGGCACAGTCTGCATCGGCAGAAGATAAGAAGGCAGAGAAGGAGAAGACGAAGACAGCCAAATGACCGGACTGAACGGGTAAGGGCTTATGACATGCGGCATGCTGCCGGGACAGTGTGCCGCATGAACAGGATATGGAGAATGGATCGTGGTCATAACACAGATAGCCGGGGCGTCGGGAGCACGCTGCCGGATTTATATAGACGGACAGTTCGCCTTTGTACTGTATAAGGGTGAGCTGCGCAAATTTCATCTGCAGGAAGGACAGGAGCTGCCGCCTGACAGTTACCGGGAGATCACGGAGGAACTGCTTCCCAGAAGAGCGAAGCTGCGCTGTATGAACCTGCTGCAGTCGAAAGATTATACCAGAAAGCAGTTAGAGGACAAGCTGGCACAGGGAGAGTATCCGCAGGAGTGTATCGACGAGGCCATAGCCTATGTAGAGTCATACGGCTATCTCGATGATCTGCGCTATGCGAGGGATTACATAGAATATCATATAGACAGCAGGAGCCGGAACCGGATCGAGCAGGATCTGCTGCAAAAAGGGATAGAACGCACCCTGATCGCTGCGGCTTTTGATGAACTGGAGGGGCTTGGCGTAGAGCAGGATGAGGCGGCCATGGTCCAGGAACTGCTGATGAAGAAAAAGTACTGCGCCGAAACGGCCACCAGACAGGAACAGCAGAGGATGTACGGATTCCTCTATCGCCGGGGATTTCATGCGGACGTGATCGCACGGGCAATTTTTTAGAATGGTTGTATTATAGTAAACGAAATTTCCAATGTCGTTAACTATAAAAGACTGCTTGACATAACATCAAATACAGTATAGAATTTAAGTGTTGTAATTTTGCTCATTATAGAATGTTGATACCATCCGATTTTTGTGCAGATGAGACATTCTACAATAGATTATGTACAATGAAAACTAAATAAGGAGGTGCTCCTGTAATGTGGGATGTTGTGATAGCAGTTCTCATCACGCTGGTGATCGCTGTTCCCGTATCCGCTCTGGCAGCCATTAATTATCGCAAGAAGGTTGTGGAAGCCAAGATCGGCAACGCGGACGAGAAAGCCAGGGAGATCATCGATGAAGCTCTCAAGACAGCTGAGACGAAAAAGCGCGAATCCCTGCTCGAAGTCAAGGAAGAGTCCATTCGTACAAAGAATGAACTGGATAAGGAGATCAAGGAACGTCGGGCGGAAGCGCAGAGATATGAGCGTCGTGTACAGCAGAAGGAAGAGAACATCGACAAGAAGGCTGATGCGATCGAGAAGAAGGAAGCGAGTCTGGCACACAGAGAAGAGACTCTGGCCAAACAGCGTGAAGAAATCTCCAAGCTGAACGAACAAAGATTACAGGAACTGGAACGAATCTCTGGATTAACCTCCGAACAGGCAAAAGATTATTTGTTGAAAATTGTTGAAGATGAAGTGAAGCACGAAACTGCTGTCATGATCAAGGAGATGGAGAGCAGGGCGAAGGAAGAGGCAGATAAGAAAGCGAAAGAGTACGTTGTCACGGCTATTCAGAAATGTGCGGCCGACCACGTATCCGAGACGACGATATCTGTTGTACAGCTTCCGAACGATGAGATGAAGGGCAGGATCATCGGTAGAGAGGGACGTAATATCAGAACTCTCGAGACCATGACAGGCGTGGACCTGATCATTGACGATACGCCGGAAGCAGTTATCTTATCCGGCTTTGATCCGATCCGCAGGGAAGTGGCGAGAATTGCGCTTGAGAAATTGATCGTGGACGGTCGTATCCATCCGGCCAGGATCGAGGAGATGGTTGAGAAGGCGCAGAGAGAAGTGGAAGTAATGATCAAGGAGGAAGGTGAGGCAGCGACGCTGGAAGTCGGCGTGCACGGTATTCATCCCGAACTTGTGAGATTACTCGGTAAGATGAAATTCAGGACCAGTTATGGTCAGAATGCGTTGAAGCATTCAATCGAAGTGGCACAGCTGTCCGGTCTGCTGGCGGCAGAGATGGGACTGGATGTAAGGATGGCCAAACGTGCGGGCCTTCTGCATGATATCGGTAAGGCTGTGGATCACGAGATGGAAGGCTCCCATATCCAGCTGGGTGTGGAACTGTGTCGGAAGTATAAGGAATCTCCGACGGTGATCAACGCGGTAGAATCACATCATGGTGATGTGGAGGCACAGACTTTGATCGCGTGTCTTGTACAGGCTGCCGATACCATTTCCGCGGCAAGACCAGGTGCGAGAAGAGAGACATTAGAAACATATACAACAAGACTAAAACAATTAGAAGACATTACAAACAATTTCAAAGGTGTTGATAAATCTTTTGCTATTCAGGCAGGTAGAGAGATTCGTGTTATGGTAGTTCCAGAACAGATTAACGATTCTGATATGGTATTACTCGCCAGGGATATTTCCAAACAGATTGAATCTGAGTTAGAGTATCCCGGACAGATCAAGATCAATGTGATCCGCGAGAGCCGTGTCATTGACTATGCTAAATAGTGATAAAAACCCTGTAGAGAAGTCTACAGGGTTTTTTGCTCCCACAGAAGCCACGCTGTGTGATTTACAGGTAGTGCTTCTGTACACTATGAACAGAAAAAGAAAGAATTCGCAGAAAAAATTGTCTCATCTACATACTTGTGAAATGGAAAAATTTATAGTAGAATATTTAGCGGTGTATGATTGTATACAATTATCCAGAAAGGAATTGGATACAATCTATATCCGGCGGCTACAAATTCACAGGCTGAGAGAAAGGAATGGAGTAACGATGAAGGCATACAGAGAGATGAACAGAGAAGAACTTCTGTCTTTAAAAGAGGAACTGGATAAGCAGTTTGCAGATGCAAAGGGAAAAGGACTGAAACTGGACATGTCCAGAGGAAAGCCGGGTCTGGAGCAGCTGGATATGACAATGGACATCATGGATGTTCTTGATTCTAAGACGGATATGAGAAATGAAGAAGGTGCTGATACGAGAAACTACGGTCTGATGACCGGTATCTCGGAGGCGAGACATTTGATGAGTGATATGATGGGCGGTATACCGGCAGAGAACGTGATCGTATACGGTAACTCCAGCCTTTCCATCATGTATGATACGATCTCGCGCTGTGTCACACATGGCGTGATGGGAAGTACACCCTGGTGTAAGCTGGATCATGTGAAATTCCTCTGTCCGGCTCCAGGCTATGACAGACATTTTGCGATCACGGAGCTTTTCGGCATTGAGATGATCACGATTCCGATGACGCCGGCGGGACCGGATATGGATCTGGTAGAGAAGTATGTATCTGAGGACCCGGCAGTGAAGGGAATCTGGTGTGTGCCGAAATATTCCAATCCGCAGGGATATACCTATTCAGATAAAACGGTGAGAAGGTTTGCGGCGCTGAAACCGGCGGCGAAAGATTTCCGTATTTACTGGGATAATGCCTATTCGATCCATGATTTATATGATGACAATAAGGATGAGCTTCTGGAGATTTTGAGCGAATGTGAAAAGGCCGGCAATCCGGATATGGTCTATGAGTTCAGCTCCTTATCCAAGGTTACATTCTCCGGAGCCGGTATTGCGGCTTTTGCATCCTCGAAGGCGAATGTGGAGGAGACGAAGAAATTCATGTCGATCATGACCATTGGCTATGACAAGATCAACCAGCTACGCCATGTGAGATATTTTAAGAATGCAGAAGGATTAAAGGCGCATATGCAGAAGCACGCTGCGATCCTGCGTCCGAAGTTTGAGGCTGTGCTCGGCATATTGGACAAGGAGCTTGGCGGGCTTGGCATCGGTGAGTGGACGAAGCCGCTCGGCGGTTACTTCATTTCCTTTGAGGCGATGGACTGCTGCGCGAAGGCGATCGTAGCAAAATGCAGGGAGGCGGGCGTCGTCATGACAGGAGCCGGCGCGACCTTCCCTTATGGCAAAGACCCGAAGGACAGCAATATCCGTATCGCTCCCACTTTCCCAAATGCACAGGAGCTGGAGGCAGCGGCTGAGCTGTTTGTACTCTGCGTGAAGCTGGTCAGCGTGGAGAAACTGTTGGCAGCATAGAGTACAGGCACATTTAAAGGAACTATGTCTGCAGATGGAACCCGCTTTCACTTTGCAGGCTGAAAACGTATAATGAAAAAAGCAGGACGAACACAACAGGGTTCTTTCTGAACTTTGGGTATTTCATGAAAAAACAGGTGTTTCATATACCTGT
>CAJTPO010000002.1 GCA_910578115.1 uncultured Lachnospiraceae bacterium
GCCGCCTGGCGGGCCGCATGGCCATCCATGCTGTGAAAGTTGAAGACTTTCATAGTAAAGCATTGATTCACTTTGAAGAATGAGGAGGACAGACAGCATTGAAAAGCAGATTTTTGATCGCGTTAGTAACAGTAAGTATGATTCTGCAGTCTTTTACTGTGCCGGTCCTTGCGGCGGAGTATGGACAGACGGATTTTGCGGTTGAGTCGCTGGGGGGTATAGCCGGGTCGGTGAGTTCGGAAGCACCGGCGGACCCGGAAGCACTGACTGGTTCTGTAGATTCATCGAATCCGGATCAGCCATCTGACGATGAGACTTCGACCGATGTAGAAAGCCCGTCAGATGTGGAGGAAACGATCGATCCGGAAGTACCGTCTGATGTGGAGAACCCATCCGATGCGGAAGAACCGTCTGACACGGAAAACCCATCCGATGCGGAAGAACCGTCCGACACGGAGAACCCATCCGATGCAGAGGAGCCGTCCGACACGGAGAACCCATCCGATGGGGAGGAACCGTCCGACACGGAGAACCCATCCGATGCAGAGGAGCCGTCCGACACGGAGATTCCATCCGATGGGGAGGAGCCGTCCGACACGGAGATTCCATCTGATGAGGAGGATTTGTCGGATACAGAGGAGGTGACGGATCCGGAAGAATCAGCAGATTCTGATACGGCAGCTGATACGGAGAAGCTGCCGGCCCGCAAACAGCCGTTATCGGTTGACACGGAGCAGGAGCTTTTAACTGTCAGCGGTGGAGAGGGTGTATATCAGGAAGGCTCTTTTACGGTTCATGGGGAGAGCTTACAACCGACACCCTTCGGACGTACGGATGCCAGACTGAGTGAGAGTGACCGTGCGGAGGCTGAGCAGTATCTGTATCAACAGCTGGCGGCAAAGGCGGAGAGCATCGATCTGACAAAATACAGTATTGCGAAGGAAGAAATAGGCAGTTTCGTGCATGGTGTGATCAATGAATATCCGGATCTGTATTTTGTTACCGGAGGATTCAGGAGTTATTCTAATAATGCAGGAAACGTAACCAGTATTTTACCCCAATATACAAGCGGTTATGATGATGATGCTTTTCAGGCCATGCTGCAGGATGCCTTATCTGTCGTTGACAACAGTATGTCAGAGCTGGAAAAGGCTATCGCCCTGCATGACTATATCGTGGTGAACTGTGAGTACGATTATGAAAATTATCTTGCGAATAAGCTGCCAAGAGAGGTGTACAGTGCTTACGGTGTCCTTGTCGATCGCAAAGCCGTATGTCAGGGATATGCGCTGGCTTATAAACTGCTGTTGAACCGAGTGGGAATAGAGTGTTATATGGTAACCAGCAGCGCGATGAACCATGCCTGGAATCTGATCAAACTGGACGGGCAGTATTATCAGGTGGACACAACCTGGGATGATCCTGTATGGGATCGGCTGGGAATGGTCGGCCATAACTATATGTTCCTCAGCGATGGGGTGTTTCAGACTGAGTCCGATGTACGTAACGATCATCATGACTGGGTGATCACCAAAGGAAGCCTGACGGTGGATCTGACAGCGGACAGCACCAGATTTGACAATGAGTTCTGGATCAGCTGTAAATCGCCTATTATTCTGGATGACGGCAAGTGCTATTACATAGATTCCAGCGGAGATTACAGAGGTTATGGGAGTATTAAGGAGAGAGACCTGTCGGCAGGGGCGGAATCAGTGCTGTTAAATCCAATTGGCCGTTGGACGGCAAGTAATGGAGAGTATTGGTCGGGGGCCTATTCCGGCCTGTTTGACATGGGTGACAGGCTGTATTATAACACGCCGACGAACATATGCAGTATCCCGATTGGAGGCGGTGAAGCGCGGACGGAGACAGCTGTGCTTTCCTCCGGAGATAAGTATGTATATGGAGTTGCACTGCGTCAGGGAAAGATCGATTATCTTCTGAAAACTTCACCGAATGATAATAAGGGCGATATCCTTCCGGCGACTTTGGAGCAGGATGTGCAGGTGCCGGTGACAAAGATTGTTCTGGACCGTGAGGAAATCACGATGACTGTCGGGGAGACGACCCAGCTGAGTGCCAAACTCTACCCCACTTATGGGGAACAGGTGGAAGTCAGCTGGACTTCTGACAATGAGGCGGTGGCGACGGTAAAGGCCGGACTGGTCACAGCCGTGGCGGAAGGAAACTGTACCATCACGGCTTCCGCAGGAGGCAAAAGTGCGGCTTGTAAGGTGCAGGTATCCGATGAACCGGTCAGTCCGGAAAGACCTGATAAACCGGTTAAACCGATGTTTTCTGAGGCGGGGACGGTTGATAAGGGGAGTCAGGTGACGATAAGTTCTGCTTCAGGCACGACGATATATTATACGACCAACGGAAAAGATCCCGTTGTTTCCGATAAAACGACAACATCTCAGTATAAGGGACCCATCACGATCAACGAAGACGTAACCATTAAGGCGATCGCCGTTTCCGATCAGGATAAGACTGCAGTCAGCGATGTGGCTGAAGAATCGTTTATTGCATGCACCAATCTGTTAATTTTGGAAACCACTGAGGTGACTTTGGCAAAAGGAGCAGAACAGGTCATAGCCATCAAGGAACTTCCCACGACAAGAGTGGCGAAGGATGTCAGCTGGACGTCGGCGGATACCGCGATCGTCACGGTCAGCGGGGACGGTAAACTCAAGGCATTGCTGGGAGGGGAAACTGTTGTTACGGCAGAGGTGGAAGACCATAAGGGGAGAAAAGTCACGGCCGACTGTCAGGTGATTGTGGAGGAGGCCGTCTATCAGGTTGTTTTTAAAGGCTTTCGAGATAGAGTGATCAAGACTGAGCAGGTGAAAGCCGGACAGAACGCGACGCCGCCCAGATATAACAGTGAGAAGCCGGAAGAATCGGATTTCAGTTTCCCGGAAGGATACCGGTTTACCGGATGGGATGGGAACTATGAGAATATTACGCGCGATACGGAGATCAGGGCCAAATATGAACCGATTCCGTATGAGATCACTTATGAGCTGAATGGCGGGAAGAACGCGGCGGGAAATCCGACCACATACACGGTCGAGAGTGCGGATATCCGGCTTGCGCCGGCCGGGCAGAAAGAAGGTTTCCTGTTCACGGGCTGGTACGAAGATGAGGAATGTCAGGGCAATCCGGTTTCCGTGATCAGGCAGGGACGGCATGGAAATATTACGCTGTATGCAGGCTGGCGCGATGAGCGGGGGCTGTGGATGAAGGCTGAGGGAAGTGACGAGATGAACTGTATTCCGTCGCAGCCCTATACGGGGAAAGCAATCAAACCTGATATTGAGGTATGGTATGGGGATAAACCGCTCAATGCAGGGAAAGACTACACGATCAGTTATAAGAATAATACCAATGTCAATCTGTTAAGTACGGAGGCGGAGAAGCAGAAATCTCCCACCATTACCATCAAAGGAAAAGGTAATTTTGCGGGAACGCTGGTCTGCACCTTCGTGATCACGCCAAAATCACTGGGGATAGAAGAGGAAGACATACAGATCGATCCCATGGCGGCATCCTACAATAAAGGAAATTTGCTGAAACCTGTTCCGTCCGTGACCTGGAACGGCAGAAGACTGACAAACAAAAAAGATTTTACGGTGGAATATCCCGATCTGGCGACAGGGGGCGAGGAGGCTTACAGGGAGCCGAACGTTTACTCCGTGCGGGTTCAGGGATGCGGTAATTATACAGGCAGCAGAGAGATAGAGTTTACGATCACGGACCCTGCGCAGGGAGAGATTCTGCTCAGCAGGGTAAAAGTATCCAGGATACCGGACCAGCTCTATACAGGGAAGCCGGTGGAACTGACAGAGGATATGCCCCTTCTCAAAATGGGTTCGGAGACGTTGACCATGGGCGTGGATTATACGCTGGAATACGGAATCTGCAGGGAGATTGGCAGCTATCAGGTATTGATCGTTGGTCAGGGGAAATACAGAGGGGTACGGCGTGTCAGCTTCAAGATCACGGGTATTCCGATCAGGACAGTGAAGGTCAGTAAACTGAAGAATCTGACCTATTCAGGAGAAAATTTAGAGTATGATCCGTATGCGTATGCAGGGGCGGAAGATAAAGTGGTTATTACAGATGCGTCGGGAACCGCATTGCAGGAAGGGGAAGACTATGAGCTTACCTACAGCAATAATCGGAATGTGGGGAACGCGAAAATGACGATAGTCGGAAAAGGAGCCTATTTCGGAACACTGACGAAATCATTCAAGATTGTCCCGTATTCGTTGGAAACAGGAGGCCGGGAGATCACTGCCAGCCTGGTGGACGGCGACGAACAGGCGTGGCAAAAAGGCGGCGTTGTGCCGAAAGTCAGGGTGACCTTTCACGGTACCGAGCTTGTGGAAGGTACGGATTATGTCTTAAGCGGTATAAATCATACGGAGAATGCGGTGAAAAGGGGATTGGAACCGGCCGTCGTCATCAAGGGAAGAAAGAATTTCAGCGGAAGCAGGAAGCTTGCGTTTAAGATCGTACCGAAGGATATTGCCAGGGTCAATATAGCAGTACAGGATATGGAGGAGAACAGCCGGGCAGGCAAGTATATGAGCAAACCTGTTCTGACGGATATCAGTGGCAAACAGTTAAAGGCCGGGGTTGATTATGAGAAGACTTATGTTTATAAAGACGAAGTGGGCAGGATCCTGGAGAAAACAGACAGACCTGAAACCGGGACGGTATTGAGCGTTACGGTAACGGGGAAGGGAAACTATCGGGGCAGTATTACTGAATCATTCCGTATCGTGGCAAAGGGCAGCCATTTATCCAAGGCCAGGGTGAAGGTGGAAGGAAAGTTCTATTATACAGGTTTGCCGATTACGCCGTCAAAGAGCGATCTTACCATTACGCTGGGGAAGAGAACGCTTACCGCCGCAGATTATGATATTATCGATTATAGTAATAATGTAGAAAAAGGAACCGGAAAGATCATAATCAGGGGTAAGGGAAATTATGGCGGAACAAAACAGGTGAGCTTCAGGATTTTATCTCAGAACATGATGTGGTGGGAGAAATAACGAAAAGGCAGGATCATTTCCATGAGTATCACAGTCGTAGTGCAGCAGATGGTCATTATTTTTATTTTGATCAGCATCGGTATGTTTTTATATAAGAAGGAAATGCTGTCAGAGTTGACTTCAAGACAGCTGTCGGGACTGATCGTTAATCTGACCGCTCCGGCGCTGCTGATCTGCAGTGCGCTGCAGGACGGCCCCAGAATGTCACTGCGTGAGCTGGGAGCGGCGCTTATGGTGACGCTGGCCGTTTATGTGATTTTGCTGGTGGCGGGGTTTCTGATTCCGTTTATTCTGCGGGTGCCGGATCAGTATCATTATGCCTATCAGATGCTTACGGTTTTCGGCAATGTGGGGTTTATCGGGATTCCGCTTGCTTCTGCCGTGCTGGGGCCGGAATGTTTAATCTTTGTGTCGATTTATAACCTGTTTTTTAATCTGCTGATTTATACTTTCGGGATTGCGCTCCTGCAGCGGGCGGCGAAACGACAGGCGTCCGGGTGTGAGAGGGTTTCAAATAACAGCGCGTCCGGCGTTCGTGGCAATGTGCCAGGGGAACAGGGGCCGCGCGGAGGCAATCCGGCAGCCGGACAGACGCTGGTTCTGGAGACCACAGAGCCGGGCTGGAAGAAGATGATCAATGCGGGGACGATTTCGGCGGCAGTGACTATTATTATTTATCTGGGTGATTTTTCGGCTCCGGTTATCGTGTCCTCGACGCTGAACTATATCGGGCAGACGACCACACTCTTTTCCATGCTTGTGCTTGGTGTTTCCGTGGCGCAGATGAAGCTGCGGGATATTTTCTGCCATCCGAAGCTTTACTGGTTTGTGCTGCTGCGGCAGATTTTGCTGCCCGTTGGCTGCGTTCTGCTGTTACGGCCCTTTATACAGAACCGGATGCTGCTGCATACCATGGCGCTGATGGTGGCCGTACCGGCTGGAAATATGCCGTTGATGCTGTCGAAACAGCTGCAGATCGATACGGACACGATCTCTCAGGGAATCATACTGACAACGGTACTTGGCCTGGTGACGATCCCGATCGTGAGCCTGGCTCTGTGAATATACGAACAAAAATCTCGTAGACGGCATCCGCCGGTCTACGAGATTTTTGTTATGATACGGGATAGAGCGAGAATGCCGGGTGAAACACTGCGGCTGGTTACACGATCTGTACCTTCATCATATTGGTGGTGCCGGACACACCGATAGGTACGCCGGAGGTGATGACGGTCAGGTCGCCGGTCTGCAGAAGTTTCAGCTTCACGGCTGCCTGGATGGCCTTGTCAAAAAGGTTGAAGACTTCCTTTTCTTCCTTGATGACGATGGGGGTAACACCCCAGGTTAAGGACAGCTGGCGGCATACCTTCTCCGTGGTGGCGCAGCTGATGATGTCGCTCTCGGGGCGGTATTTGGCGAGCATTCTGGCCGAGGTGCCGGACTTGGTGACGGTCACGATGGCTTTGGCGTTCAGGTCCAGTGCGGTGGTGCAGGAGGCGTGGCAGATGGCATTGGTGATGTCGGTATCTGTCTCGCGGGAGCTCTGGTAGAAGCGTTTGCGGTAGTCTACGTCCTGTTCCGTGCGCTCGGCGATCCGCACCATGGTCTTCACGGCTTCCACCGGATAGGAGCCGGCTGCCGTTTCGCCTGAAAGCATGATGGCGCTGGTGCCGTCGTATACGGCGTTGGCAACGTCGGTGGTCTCTGCCCTGGTGGGCCGGGGATTCTTGATCATGGATTCCAGCATCTGGGTGGCGGTGATTACCTGCTTGCCTGTGCGGTAGACCTTTTTGATGATTTTCTTCTGGATTACGGGCACTTCCTCGTAGGGGATCTCCACACCCATATCGCCGCGGGCGACCATAATGCCGTCGGACACTTCGATGATGTCGTCGATGTTGGTGACACCCTGCGCATTTTCGATCTTGGCGATGATCTTGATATCGGAGCCGCCGTTTTTCTCAAGCAGCCTGCGCAGCTGCAGGATATCTTCCTTCTTCTGGACAAAAGAGGCGGCGATGAAGTCCACATCCTGGCTGATGCCGAAGAGGATATCTTCTCTGTCCTTATCGCTGATGTAGGGCATGGAAAGATCCACATCGGGCACGTTGACGCCCTTATGGTTGGAGACCGTTCCACCGTTAATCACACGGCAGACGATGTTGGTACGGTCCACCTGTTCCACCTGCATCTCGATCAGACCATCGTCGATCAGCACGCGCATACCGACTTCCAGATCTTCGTAGAGTCGGTTGTAGGTCACGCTGACTTTATCTTTGGTGCCTTCAACTTCGTCTGCGGTCAGGGTGAAAAGCTGACCGTCTTCCAGAGTCACACGTCCGTCCTTAAAATTTTTGACCCGGACTTCCGGTCCTTTGGTATCCAGCAGGATCGCTACCGGCTGCCCCACTTCTTTACGCAGCTTCTTTATCATATCCATTCTTTTCTTGTGTTCGTCGTAGGTTGCGTGGGAAAAGTTACATCGCGCGACATTCATTCCCGCCAGCATCATCTGTCTTAACACGTCTTCGTTGTCCGTTGCCGGCCCCAGTGTACATACAATTTTCGTTTTTCTCATCGGATCCTCCTGTCTGAATTCTGTTTGCATGAAATGAGCTTATTCCTGTCAGGAAACGTCATAAGGTAAATATTTATGAGGTCTCCTATAGTCTGAACGGAATTGCAGATTCTTAAACCTTTTGAACATACCGCGATGCGGTATGAACAACATTTATCATATCATATGCGGACCGCCGGGAACAAGCGAGGATTTTGATAACAGTTTAGGAAAAGCGCTTTACAGAAGGGAATATACAGAATACAATGAAAGTGTTTCAGGAAGAGTTGTGACGCTTCGGACTGAAGGAAAAGTGAAAGTTGAGAAGAGAGAGGGAGAAGTGTGATGTGGTTCAGGAAGAGAATGCTTGCAGGTATCCTGGCTGCGGTTGTGGCGGTTTCGTCTGTACAGCTTCCGGCCAGCGTAGTTTACGCCGAGGAGACAGTTGAGGGAAATATATCCGATGTTGTGTCAGAGACTGCGGATCAAACCGGCGGGAGGATTGAAGAAGAGGGACAGGATAAGGGAGAGACGGAAGAGACAGAGGAAACAGAAGAGGCAGGCAGCGGCGGCGAATCGGTAAAACCGGAAGACGACGGTGGGGGATTGTCGGAAGACGGCAGCAGTGAGTCAGAGACGACGGAAGATGGCGGCAGTGAGTCTGGAACAACGGACGAGGACACGGATGTGCCGGGAAAGGCGGAGGACGGAAGCGATCAATCTGCAGATCCGGAGGAAACTGACGATAAGGGCAGTGATTCTGAGGTGACGGAACCTTTAGGCGACGAAGAGGGAGGAACAGAGGATTCTGCCGGTGAGACAGAGGAGCCGGAGGAGGAACAGCAGATCTCGGGGAATGATATTCCGGAGTCCGGGACAGCGGAAGGCGCATCGGAAGAAGGCGGTGGACGCGGTATTTTAGCGACGACAGGGGAGGCGCTGGATCTGGCAAATCCATCGGCGGAGTATACGGCGCTGGACGGGTCAAAGATCAGTTCAGCGGCGCAGGGCCAGCCGAAGCTTTTAATATTTTACAGTAATACATGTTACAACAGTCAGACTACGATCAGAGGGATCAGCCAGAAGATCAGAGCGTTTGCCGGGGTGGATATATATGGCATAGAAACCAACAAAAATACAAAAGAAGAGGTGGAGGATTTCCAGGCACAGTATGGGTGCAAAGAGATCGTCTTCTCCTACGATACAGGCAGGCTGAACCAAAGCAGTATGTGGGAGTATGCACGGACAGGTGGGGTTGTGGAAGATAACACGGTCACATGGCCGGTGATCGCCTACATTGACGCGGATAATCGTCTGCAGTATGTGACCAAAGCGTTGAAGTCGGCAGATGAAGTGCTGTCCAATCTGGAACAATACTGTGGATTCAAAGCCGGGAATGAGGAGAGTTATACGATCACCTATGTCCTGGGCGGCGGCACAAACAGCACGGAGAATCCCTCTTACTATACTCCGGAGACAGAGACGATCATACTGCAGGATGCTGTCTGGGCGGGACATCAGTTTGAGGGCTGGTATAAGGATCCGTTCTATTCCGTCAGAGTGAGGGAGATCGCCAGGGGAAGTAAGGGAGATCTGACACTCTATGCGAAATGGAGTGCCGCATCGGGAACGGAAATACCGGAGATTGTCATAACACCGTCTGAGGGCAATGTAGTCATGGGATTTTCAGGTTCCTATTACACGGAAAGTGCGGATAAGATCCTGAAGCGATTGAATGAGATCAGATGGGAGGCCTGTGAGCAGGGGGTGCGCAATCCGTTGACGGACACTCCGCTGACAAAGGCGGATTATGTGCCGCTGCAGTGGTCGTCGGATCTGGAAGCGATCGCAAGACTGAGGGCGGCTGAGGCAACCGTCAATCAGGATCATGAAAGACCGAACGGGAAGTCATGCTTCAGCGTATCGACTTCCAATGGCGAAAGTTCTTATGGGGAGAATCTGGCGTGGAATTACAGTGGACTGATGGCGGGAATAGAACAGTGGTATGATGAGAAACAGGATTGGGTAAATCAGACAGCAGGAGCGGTAACGGGTCATTACACCAGCATGATCAGTCCTGATTTCCGCAGTGTCGGTGTCGGTGCGTTCCGGCTTTCCAGCGGCGGCTGGTATGCCGTTGCCCAGCAGTTCAGCTATAAGGATACACTGGATGCCAATAAGAACCCGAGTCAGGGTAACTGTGTACAGGATATAGAGATACAGGGAAGCAAGGTGGCGGCATTTCGATTTGGCAAGGATATTGCTACATTCCTCAGAGAAGGGGCCACTTATCAGATTCCGCTCGATGTCTCCGTGAAGTACGAGGACTATTATGGAGAGGACAAAACTTACAGCGGACCTTACCGGGCAGGCGGGACCTGGCATTCTTCCGATGTGGCGGTGGCTACAGTAGACGGTAAGGGAATGCTGTGTGCCGGAACGAAAGGAGCGGCAGACATTTCCATCAAAGCCGGGAACAGGGAGGCGACGGTTACATTTACGGTATATGGACAGGATGAAAATCTTTTTACCATTCAGAGTCCCGATACCACGACTTACAAAGTCGGTGAAAAGATCAAAGTGGCGGGCGGGAAGGTAAGCTATGAGCCGGTGCCGGGTAAAGGAACCGTGACAACGGACATGACAATGGATATGATCAGTGGATTTGATTCCTCGAAACCGGGCATTTGTACGGTAAGTGTCAGTTATGGCGGTTACAGGGCTGATTTTGATACATTGATCGTGGAGGAACCGGAAGTTCAGGCGGCCTGCGGGCAGAGGCTCAGGGAGGTTGCGCTGCCGGAATGCGATCACGGAACCTATTCATGGCAGGACGATACGCTGGTATTGGATCAGACAGGTGTCCGTACGTTCACAGCCGAGTTTACACCCAATGATCTGGATAAATTTCAGAAGCGAACAGACATACAGGTGAAAGTTACGACGCAGATGTCGCTGGGAAGCAGCACGCAGGTAGCTTTTAAAAACAATGTATTTACCTACAATGGGACAGAGCAGGAACCGAAAGTGGTGGTATCTGTCGCAGATACCGTATTGACAGAAGGAAAAGACTATGAGCTGACCTATGAAAATAACAAAAACGCCGGTACAGCCACGGTGATTGTACAGGGTATCGGTCTTTATCATGACAGTATCAGCAGGAATTTCGAGATCGAACCTGCGCCGATTGTGGTCAGGGCAAAGGATATGACGATTCTGACCGGTGCAGAGGTTCCTTCTGCTAATGCGTATGCCTATGAAGTGAATGGTCTGATGAAGGGGGATTCGCTGCTGAAAAAGCCGGTTCTTTCCTGCGATATCGTCAGCACTGAGAAAACCGGATGCTACGATATTATTCCGGAGGGAGCGGATGCCGGGCCGAATTACGTGGTATCCCATGAGAAGGGAAAACTGACGGTGGCCCGTGAATACGTTTCCTGTACCGTGCTGTTTGACGTACAGGGTCACGGCAGCGCGCCGGACAGTCAGGTTGGCATTAAAGTTGGCGGTACGGTGGAGAGACCTGAAGAACCGTCGGCGGCCGGCTATCGGTTTGCCGGCTGGTATTGCGACAGTGCGTGCGTGAAAGAATGGAATTTTGATACGGATATCGTGCAGAGCGATATGACGTTGTATGCGAAATGGCTTTGCGAGAGTGGAGCAGGCAGCTTTGCAATGCAGGAAATAGTCGATGTATATTATACAGGGAAAGCGTGTAAACCGGCGGTAAGTGTTTATGATGGCGACACGCTGCTCAGGGCTGGCAGAGATTATCAGATCAGGTATTACAATAATGTCAATGCCAATAAGGACAATATGCGCAGGAAGGGAAACGGAGCAGGCGCCTTTTTCCAGGAGAAGCTTCCCTACGTGGAAATCAGCGGAAAGGGAAATTATTCGGAGAAAGTCAAAGTAAACTTCAATATCCTTCCCGCATCCATCGGAGACGGCAACGGGAATCCGGCTGATGGTGTGACATTGAAAGTATCAGACCAGCTTGCGAAAGCGACGAGAGTACAGAGGCCCTTTTCTTCCATCAAATGCGGTAGAACGATGCGAAAAGGGACGGACTATAGCGTGTCCCTGTTGGTGGAGAACGGCCGTGATCAGACCGGCAGGAATCTGCCGACGGGAATGCTGCTGGAAGAGGCTGCTGTTCCTGCCGGATACGAGGGGGTATTCCGGCTGATGATTCAGGGTCTGGGGAATTATGAGGGAAATATCAGCAAGCAGGTTTATATTGCAGATAAAACCCATCTGATCAAGAATGCCCGGATAACGCTTGGCAAAAACGTAAAAAATATTTCCTTTAACGGTGAGGCAGTAGAATTGACCCCGGCGGAACGTGATTCATCGGATGTATTTACGGTAAAATGTGGCGGAGAGTTCCTTCGCTATAACAGAGATTATACCGTGAAATACCGCAATCATGACCGGGTTGGCAAGGCGGAATTGACCATTGTCGGGATGGGGGAATATGTCGGTGAGAAAACAGCAACGTTCAATATTAATGGGCGTACATTTAAATCAGGGACGGTGACGATAGACGATATAGAAGACAAGACGTATACCGGAATGGCTTTGACTCAGAATGATGCTTTTGTGCTTTACGGGAAAGGAACGAAGGACGAAAGAGCGCTGGTATACGGGACGGATTATACGATCAGCTACACGAAGAATGTTAATGCAGGTGTTGTGGTTATGACCTTTAAGGGAAGTGAGAAGGCCGGTTACAGCGGAAGCATTAAGAAATCTTTCCGTATTAATGCGGAGGATATCGCAGAGACTGAGCAGGCAGTGGGCATGAGGGATATAACTGTCAGTTACGCTAAAGCAGGAGCCATGCCGACGGAGGAAGTCGTGCTTACCAACAAAGCTGGTATGAGACTGGTCAACGGAAAGGATTATACGCTTCGATATAAGAACAATAAGGCAGTGGCGGACAGGACGGACGAGAATCCGCCGGTGATTCTTGTGAAGGGAAAGGGAAATTATGCGGGAGAGATTCCGGTATATTTCAATATCGTCAGGAAAGATCTGACGGTAGATGAGATCACGATCAAGACATCTGCGACAGCTTATAAGGAGAACAAGGACGCTGATTATGAGTATAAGCCGTCGGTAAAGTTGATGGACGGAAAGAAACAGCTGCGTGCAGGAGTGGATTACGAAATCATGTATGTGAACAATACGCAGGCTGACTATGAAGCTTATCTGCAGAGTCTTGAGGGACGCGGGCGAAATGCAGCGGCTTTTGGTTTGACGCCGGAGCGGGGGATCGGTATGTCTGGAGGCCCGCAGGCTGTTATCATGCAGAAAGAAGGCAGCAATTACACGCTGCAAGATCCCCTTATTGTGCCGCTTATCGTTTATCGAAATAAGCTGACGAAATCGAACCTGAAAGTGGAGATCAAGGAGGCTGTTTATACGGGGGCGACGGTCAAACCCGAGGTGACGGTATATTATCAGAGCCAGGGAGATGGCAACCGGATACAGCTTGTGGAAGGAGAGGATTATTCGCTCACTTATGGAAGCAATATCGCATCCGGCAGGAATAAGGGAAGTGTTAAGATCAGTGGTATTGGACCGTATTATGGCGGAGATGTGACTGTGCGGTTTGATATCGGGAAGAAAGTGATTGCCTATTAGGCGGGAGAAGGATAGGAGAGAGGCTATGAAACGGATGAGAAAAAAACTGGCGTTATTTCTTGCGATATGCCTATTGTTTAACACATACGGAGGCAGTGCTTTGGCAGCAGAAGCCGGATCTGATAAATTAAAGACCCCGGAAGAACAGACGGGGAACACGGTGACGCCCGGCCTGGAAGATCTGGCAGGCGACACCGTGAGTGCCGGTAAGGAAGAAGAGTCAGACGGTACCGGGGATGCCGGTACAGGTGAAGGAGCGGGTAGCACTGAGAACACCGGTAAGGAAGAAGAGTCAGATGGTGCCGGGGATGCCGGTACAGGAGAGGAAGCGGGCGGTACCGAGAACTCTGGTACAGGAGAAGAAGAGTCGGATGATACCGGGGATGTCGGTACAGAAGAGGAAGCGGGCAGCACTGAGAATTCTGATACAGGAGAAGAAGAGTCGGATGATACCGGGGATGTCGGTACAGAAGAGGAAGCGGGCGGCACTGAGAATTCTGATACAGGAGAAGAAGAGTTGGACGGTACCGGAGATGCCGACACGGAAGAAGAAACAGACGATACAGAGAGTGACGATTCGGAAGAGGATTCAGAAGAGGACGGTGAAGAGATTGATCCGGTAGAAGATTCTGAAAGCGCAGGCGACGAAGACGCTCTGGAGGAGCTCGTTACAGTCTCCGAGAATGATCTTCCAGGATATGATGCGGCCAGTGTAGAGACGGAAGGTAATTTCAGCTATACTTTTGACGAAAAGACAAATACGGTAACACTGAACGGATATGCAGAAGGTTATTCGGGTGGAGAGGTATTGAACATACCGGAGACATTGGGCGGGTATCCGGTGGTTGAGATCAAAAGCAGAGCGTTTGAGAAAAAGACAATCCTCACGACGGTAGTAATGCCGGACAGTGTTCAGGAAATAGGAGGCAGTGCATTCAGCGGCTGTCTCAATCTGGTGAGCGTAACATTGTCGAAAGGGCTGGTAAAAACAGGTAGTGACGTATTTAAAAACTGTACTGCTTTGACGGGGATTGAGATACCAAAAAGTCTGGAAGGCAGTACAGGTGGAATGTTTAACGGATGTACAGGACTGAGGAATGTAACTTTTGAAGAAGGCGTGACGAGAATAGCGGATCACCTGTTGCATAATTGTCCTGGAATAACAGAAATGATCATCCCCAATACAGTAACCGTCATCGAAAAGAATGCCTTTGACAGCTGTGCTAATCTGGCACAAGTGACGATACCTGGCAGCGTGGCAGTAATAGAAACAGGAGCATTTGCCGAGTGTGGCTCTTTGCGGAAAGTAGTGATTCCAGACAGTGTCACGGAAGTTGGTTCAAGTGCATTTTATAACTGCGTTAATCTGGCAGAAGTTATTTTGTCAAAGCATCTTGCAACATTGGGATTGAATGCTTTCAGTAAGTGCAGTGCATTGACAAGTATCGAGATTCCCAAAAGCCTGGAGCAGACGACATTGTCGTTAGACGGCCATGGTGGGGTGTTTAGGGAATGTGGCAATCTGAAGAGTATCAGTTTTGAGAATGGTACGACCCAAATAGTCAGGTGGATATTTGCATACTGCGACGGGTTGGAGGAAATTACTATCCCCGATACGGTAACGAAAATTGGAAACGCTGTTTTTTACAGTTGTAAAAATTTGAGGACAGTCAACATTTCCGGTAATGTGACGGAGATAGGAAGTTCTGTATTCAGAGAATGTCTGGCTCTGCAGGAGATCGTCATACCGGACAGCGTGACGTCTATCGGTACAAATGCCTTTTATGGTTGTGTCAACCTGTCGAAGGTTACTTTGTCGAAGAATCTGAAAAGTCTGGGGTATCATGCCTTTTACGATTGCAATGCTCTGACTGCGGTGGAAATACCGAAAAGTCTTGAGAGGGCTGAAACGACAATGGAAGGGTCCGGCGGTGTTTTCGTAAACTGTACGAGTCTTAAAAGTGTCAGCTTCGAAAGTGGAAGGACAAAAATACCACGTTATTTATTTGCATATTGCAGGGGATTGGAAGAAATTGTCATACCAGATACTGTGCAGACAATCGAAAGCAGCGCTTTCAGGGGCTGTGTGAATCTGACTAAAATTGATCTTCAGGATGGATTGACTCAGATAGGGAATTCTGTCTTTTTGGACTGTTCTGCTTTAAAGGATGTTGTAATTCCGGAAAGCTGTACGACAATCGGAAATTCCGCTTTTGAAAACTGCATCAATCTGGCTTCAGCGGTACTGCCATCCAAATTAGATAGAATTTCTGAAGGACTTTTCAGGAACAGCGGTGTTAACAAGATTGATCTGCCGGATACAGTCAGCGTGATAGAGGTAAATGCATTTCGGGAATGTGCCGCCCTTACGGAAATTAAAATGCCGGCGAACCTGCAGATAATTGAAAATTACGCCTTTCAGGGCTGTACTGCACTTGCTGCGGTAACGTTCCCTGAGAACCTGCAGTCGATCGGCAGAAATGCTTTTAGTAATTGTAATGCACTGACGGCAGTCACGATTCCTGACAGCGTCAGGAGTCTGGGGGATTATCTGTTTGCTGAGTGCGAACTGCTTCGGGATGTAACACTGGGCACGGGTATTACGATCATTCCTTCCTACGCTTTTAATCTTTGTCCGTCATTGACTAAAATCGTGATTCCGTACTATGTTACGACGGTCAAGGCAAATGCATTTACGAATTGTACTTCTCTTACGGAAGTTACGATTCCGCGGGCGGTAACGACGATCGCGGCAAATGCATTCAGCTATTTTGACAGATTGACGATCTATGGCGTTTCCGGAACCTATGCGGAGACCTATGCAAATACTCAGGGTGCAACCTTCGTAAATCAGGAGAAGAAAGCAACGGAAGTACGGCTCAACAAGACGGAATTGAAGCTGGCCAACGGCAGGAAAACGAAGCTGGTCTTGAGCGTAACGCCTTCGGACTTCACGGATGAAGTATCATGGAAGAGCAGTGATGAGAAAGTGGTGCAGGTTGCAGATACGGGAGAGATCACGGCATGGTCGCTGGGGATGGCAACGATAAAGGTGACGGTTGGCGATGTCAGTGCATCCTGCAAGGTTACCGTGACGCAGCCGGTCACTTCCATCAGCCTGAATATAACTTCACTTGTTCTGGAGGCAGGAGATACGCAGAAGTTGACGGCCACGGTATCGCCTTCCTCGGCGGAGAATAAAGAGATCACATGGAGTACGTCGAACGAAGAGATTGTTACCGTAGATGAACAGGGGCTGGTGACGGGACATCGGAAAGGAAGCGCGACAGTCACGGCGACAGCACAGGATGGAAGCGGTGTATCCAAAAGATGTGAGGTGGAGGTTAAGAACAGCGGTTATATCTGCAGTAGTGTGGAGGAGTTGGAAAGCCCGCACAATTATCCCAATAACTGCTCGGACTTCTGGCTGTATACAAAAGAAGGTGCAGAGAGTCTTTGGGTAACTTTTGACGGAAGAACGATGGTGGAGGAAGACTTTGACTTCATCTATATTTTTGACGGATCGAAGAAACAGATCGGCAGGTATACTGGAGCTGAGCTGGCGGGAGAGACTGTGGAAGTGCCCGGTGATACTGTCAGAATCAAACTGGAATCGGATGATAAGACCAGTGCGTGGGGATTTAAGGTGACCCGCGTGATGGGGACTGGAAATGTAGAGAATGATGAATATCAGGTGACTTTTGATACACAGGGCGGTACGATGATTTATCCGGTGGCCGTGGAGAAGAATACACCGGTATCGGAACCGGAGAAGCCTGTGAAACCGGGATTTGTATTTGTCGGATGGTATCTGAACGGTGAGCCATACGACTTTGCACAGCCGGTAGTCGGCAATATGATACTCAGAGCCAAATGGGTGATCGATAAGACGGGGCCGGGACCGATAGAGACACCGCCCGTGCCGGAGGAGGACAGACCGGCAGACGGCAGTATACCGGAAGGGCTCTGGATTGCGGGAGTTAAAGATCAGGTGTACACCGGGAAAGCGCATAAACCGGAAGTGCGTGTTTATGACGGAGCGCAAAGATTGCAGGAGAAGACGGATTATACGATCAGCCATAAGAATAATACCAAAGCCAATGATGCCACGGATGGAAGTAAGGCACCCATGGTCATGGTTAAGGGGAAAGGCAACTATGCCGGGTCTGCGACCGCAGTCTATAAGATCAATGCGGTAGACCTGAATGATGAGCAGGTATTTATTCCGGATATCACGCTGGCTTATAATGGAAACGTGCAGAAAAAGGCACCGACAGTAACTTTTAATGGTAAGAAACTGTCGGCGAAGCGGGATTACACGGTGGCCTATGTGAATACGGAAAGCGGGGCGTATCAGCAGACCGGGACCTATCAGGTGAAGCTTACAGGTACGGGCAATTTCACGGGTGAAAAGCTGATTGATCTGGAGATCACGGATAAGAAGCTGATAGAGAAAGCAAAATACGTTAAGATTCAGGAGAAAACTTATGAGGGCGGCGGAGAAATCCGCTTGTCATCTTCGGAATTGATATTGTATATGCAGTCGAGGAATGAACCGTTGGTCGAGGGTACGGATTATACGGTCAGCTATGAGAACAATCTGGAGATCGGAACGGCAACAGCGGTAATCAAGGGCGTAGGAAGCTATGCGGGAACAAAGAGAATACCTTTTAAGATTGTCGGTACAGCGATAAACAGCGCCAGAGTAGATGGAATCGTGGATAAGATCTACGACGGTACGGAGCAGAGTCAGGATATTACGGTGTGGGTAGAAGGGACCCGGCTGGAACCGGAACGGGATTATACGGTTACCTACAGCAACAGACAAAATGTGGGTAAGGCAAGTGTGGTAATACAGGGGATCAATGCCTACAGCGGTACCGTGAAGAAGACCTTTAAGATCACGGCTTATGATCTGGAGAAAGACGAGCGGAATCTGATCAGTGGTACGATGACGGGTCTTACGGTCAAGTATGTAAAGGGTGGCTGTAAACCGGAGCCGGTGATCAAATTTGGCGAGACGGAACTGAAAGCCGGTACGGATTATACGCTTTCTTATCAGAATAACAAGAATACGGCGGATGCTTCCGCAGAGAAAGCTCCTGTCATTAAGATTAAGGGAAAGGGCAATTTTAAGGGTACACGGACAGAGAAGTTTTCCATCACGGCGAAAAATCTCGCCGATGCGGAATGTCCTGTGAGCATCGCGGTGGAAGATAAAGCGTATGCCAGGGGCGTAGGGAAATATGTCAGCAAACCGGTTTTGACAGATACTGACGGCAAAGTCCTGAAAGCGGGTACGGATTATGAAGTTACCTATACATTGGCGGACGGCATTACGAAACTTGATAAAAGGAGTACGGTGAAAGAAGGGGCCTATATCTGTGTTACGGCCAGAGGAAAAGGAAAGTACGAGGGAACTCTGATGACTACATACCGCATAACCAGGTCGAGTTTCACGAAGGCTTCCATTAAAGTTACGCCGAAAGAATATACCGGCGGCTATGTTTATCTGACAGGCGAAGACGATTTGACCGTTACGGTGGGGGCAACGAGACTGACTTACGGAAAGGATTATGAGATTCTGGAAGACAGCTACGTGAACAATGTCAGGAAAGGAACTGCCAGTGTTAAGGTCAGAGGTCTGGGCGACTATGGCGGAACGAAGACGGTGAAGTTTAAGATTCAGGCGAAAAAGATGGAGTCCTTCAGTGATGTTGTCAGAAGACAGTTACTTCTATTTAGGTGATATGATGTTATAAAATAGAAATGTTTGGAAAACAACTCCTGTTCATGGGAGTTGTTTTCTGTTAGAAGAAAACGGAAAATAATATGCTTTCCTAAAGGGAGCATGGCTGATATAATAGGGCGTAAAGAACTGCCAGGGTGAGAAAGAACGGGCAATTCCGGTGAAAACGAGAGGAGAAAAGAGGATGCAGATTAATTACAACGAACAGAACAGGGTGTTTAAGATAGATACGGAACATACCAGTTATTGTATCGGTATCGTGGACGAGGAGAATTTTGTCGGACATATCTATTATGGAAGGAAACTGTCGGATGACAATCTGGTCTATCTGATGCGGACGGGGGAGCCGCCTTTTGTGCCGTCGAAGAATAACCGGGACAGGACTTCCTTTCTGGATACCTTTCCGATGGAGTATACGGGCCACGGGCTGGGAGATTTCCGGGAAGGCACTTTGATGGTGCGGACGGCGGGCGGTCATTCGGGCGTGTCGCTGTCTTATGTCTCACACAGGATTTACGACGGAAAAGAGGAACTTGCGGGGCTGCCGGCGACTTTCGGGATGGCGGATACGTGCAGGACGTTGGAACTTACCTGTGAAGATAAGGTGCTGGGGCTGCAGGTGATCTTATCCTACAGTATCTTTGCAGATAACGACGCTATAGCGCGGAGCGTGCGGGTGGTGAACGGCGGGAAAGAGGCGCTTTATCTGACGAAGGTTCTCTCGGCCTGCATCGACATGGACAATGAGGAGTATGAGATGATCACGCTGCCGGGTTCCTGGGCGAGAGAGCGGATCATACAGACGCGTCCTGTTTTAAAGGGCAAACAGGGGGTATCTTCGGTGCGGGGAGAGTCCAGCCATCAGGAGCACCCTTTTATGGCATGGAAAAGGAAGACGACTACGGAAGAGGCAGGGGATATCTATGCCATGAATTTTGTCTATTCGGGTAATTTCATGGCGCAGATCGAAGGGGATCAGTCCGGCAGTATGCGGGCGTTGATGGGCATCCATCCGCAGGATTTTTGCTGGAAGCTGGAGCCGGGCGATGCCTTTCAGGCGCCGGAGGTGATCTGTGTGTATTCCGCGGAAGGTATCGGCGGCATGAGCAGAACCTTCCATGACCTGTACCGCAGACACCTGATCCGGGGTGAATATAAGGATAAAAAGAGGCCGATTCTGATCAACAACTGGGAGGCAACCTATTTTGATTTCGATACGGACAAGCTGCTTGCCATCGCGCGGGAGGCGTCCGCGCTGGGCATCGAGATGCTTGTTATGGACGATGGCTGGTTTGGCTGCCGCAATGACGATAATTCCAGTCTGGGAGACTGGCAGGTCAATGAGGAGAAGTTAAAGGGCGGCCTGAAATATCTGGTAGACGAGGTCAATAAGCTGGGGATGAAGTTCGGCATCTGGCTGGAGCCGGAGATGGTATCGCCGGATTCCAACCTGTACAGAGAACATCCGGACTGGGCGTTTGCCATTCCGGGCAGGACGGGGAGCTTATCCAGAAACCAGTATGTGCTGGATCTGACCAGACAGGAAGTGCGGGACTGTGTGTATGATATGATCGCATCGGTGCTGCGCAGTGCGAATATTGAATATGTGAAATGGGATATGAACAGGCAGCTGTCTGATATGGGAAGCTGTGGCCTGCCGGCGGACAGACAGGGAGAGCTGTTCCACAGACAGGTGCTGGCGGTGTATGAGCTGCAGGACAGACTGACGAGGGAATTCCCGCACCTGCTTTTGGAGAACTGTTCCGGCGGCGGGGCGAGATTTGATCCGGGTATGCTCTATTACAGCCCGCAGATCTGGTGCTCCGACGATACGGATGCGGTGGAGCGGCTTTCCATCCAGGCGGGTACGGCGATGGTATATCCATTGTCCACCATGGGGGCGCATGTGTCCGACTGTCCCAATCATGCGCTGGGAAGGACGACACCCTTTGAGACGAGGGGATATGTGGCGCTGGCGGGCACCTTCGGTTACGAGCTGGATGTGACGAAAATTCCGGAGGCAGACCGGGCCATGATCCCGGAGCAGACGGCGATGTATCATAAGTACAATGACCTGGTGCGTGAGGGAGATTATTACAGGATTGCGCATTATGCCGAGAACCATTATTATGACTGCTATGAGGTGGTGGCGAAAGATAAGAGCGAGGCGCTTGTCACATACGTTCAGGTGCTGAACCGACCGAGTCACCACAGCAGACGGATCAGGATCCCGGGACTTGACCTGACGGCGGTCTATGTGATCGAGAATGCACAGGACTGGCCGGAGATCGGGCAGACGGAGTATCGCGGAGATGCGCTGCAGTTCGCGGGGATCAATGTGCCGCCGCTGTGGGGGGATTTCAAGGGGAGATTACTGCATCTTGTGAGAAAGCAGGCGATGTAAAGTCGGCATGACAGTCAGAATAGAGAACGAAATGAGGGAAAAACCTCACGAGTCGCATGAAGAGCGGGGTTTATGACAGTCAGAACAGAGAACGATATAAGGGTGAAAGGCAGGAGTGACAGAATATGGTGGTACAGAAGTATAAAGATATGTTACAGGGCAAATCGGTGATCCGGCAGTTGTCGGAGTTCGCGACGGCCAGGGGCGCCGAGATCGGGTATGAGAATGTATTCGACTACAGTCTGGGGAATCCGTCGGTGCCGGCTCCGCAGGCGTTTACGGAGACGATGATCCGTCTGCTGCAGGAAAAGGATCCCATGGAGCTGCATGGCTACAGCCAGAGTCTGGGAATCCCGGCGGTGCGGGAGAAGGTGGCGGCGTCGTTGAATAAAAGGTTCGGCATGCAGTATACGGGAAATCACATTTTCATGACCACGGGGGCGGCGGGAGCCATTGCCCATGCGGTGCGGTGTGTGAGCCAGCCGGGGGATGAGATCCTGACGTTTGCACCCTATTTTCCCGAGTATGGGCCTTATATTAACCTGACGGGAGCCACACTCAGAGTGGTGCCTGCGGATACGGAGCATTTTCAGGTGAATCTGGAAGCGTTTGAGGAGATGCTCACGGAGAAGGTGGCGGCGGTGCTCATCAATACGCCCAACAATCCTTCGGGGACGGCCTACTCCACCGAGACAATCAGGCAGATGACAGCGATTATGACGAAGAAGCAGGAGCAGTACGGACACGATATCTTCCTGATCTCGGATGAACCTTACAGGGAGATTGTTTTTGCAGGGGTGGATGCGCCGTATCCTTCGAAGTTCTATGACAATACGTTGTCCTGCTATTCTTTCTCCAAATCCCTGTCCCTGCCGGGAGAGCGGATCGGGTATGTGGCGGTGAATCCGGCCTGCACGGATGCGGAGCTGATCAGCGCGATGTGCAGCCAGATCTCCAGAGGAACGGGGCACAACTGCCCGCCTTCCATCATACAGCTGGCGGTGGCGGAGGTGCTGGACTTAACGTCGGATCTGTCGGTCTATGAGACGAATATGAACATTTTATATAAGGAACTTACCGACCTGGGCTTTACGTGTGAAAAGCCGGGCGGCACTTTTTACATGTTCCCGAAGGCACTGGAGGAGGATGCGGTGGCGTTCAGTGAGAAGGCGAAGAAGTATGACCTGATTCTGGTGCCCAGCGACAGCTTTGGAGTGCAGGGGTATTTCCGGATTGCCTACTGCATCGGCACGGAGAAGGTGGAGCGTTCACTGGATGCCTTCAGAAGATTTGTGAAAAGTGAATATTAAAACATGAACCGAAAGTACCACATCTAAATCTTTGCATTGCGGCATAAATAAATATAGTATGGAAGTATAGTAAACGACATAACAAATTTCTGTTTCCGTCTCTTGCAGGAGCCATATACGGTAGCTCCTGCAAAGCCGAAAACGAAATTTTTAATGTCGTTAACTATAATTGGCAAAAGATGATAAGGATACTGTTTGCGGCGGCAGCAGACAGAATTTGGTATAACAGGAGGTAGACAGGAATATGATAAGTATCATAGAGATTCTTAAGACGATCTTATTTGGTATTGTTGAGGGCATCACGGAGTGGCTGCCCATCAGCAGCACGGGGCACATGATCCTGCTGAATGAATTCGTGAAGCTGGATGTGTCGGAAGAGTTCTGGGAGATGTTTCTGGTGGTGATTCAGCTTGGGGCGATCCTAGCGGTAGTGCTGCTGTTCTGGAACAAGATCTTTCCGTTCCGGTTCAAGGAGAAACCGGTGATCAGGACCGATATTTTCGTGCTCTGGTTCAAGATCCTGGTGGCGTGTATCCCGGCGGCGGTGATCGGGCTGGCGTTCGACGATGTGTTTGACGCACTGTTCTACAATCCGACCTGTGTTGCGGTGGCGCTGATCGTGTTCGGTATTGCTTTTATCGTGATCGAGAACCGGAACAGGAATATGTCGCCGAAGATTACGGAGCTTCAGCAGATCACGTTCCAGACGGCTTTTATGATCGGGGTGTTTCAGCTTCTGGCGGCGGTATTCCCGGGCACGTCCAGATCCGGGGCGACCATCGTGGGTGCGCTGCTGATCGGGGTATCCAGAACGGTGGCGGCGGAATTCACCTTTTTCCTGGCGATCCCGGTGATGCTGGGAGCCAGCCTGCTTAAGATCGTGAAGTTTGGATTTGATTTTACCGGGGCGGAGCTTACGGTCCTGTTGGTGGGGATGGTGTCGGCGTTCGTGGTATCCGTGGTCGTGATCCGGTTCCTGATGGGGTATATCAAAAAGCATGATTTCAAGGTGTTTGGCTGGTATCGGATCATTCTCGGGGCGGCGGTGCTGTTGTACTTTACGCTGGCTGCATAATGATACGGAAGTAATGCATATTCGGAAGACGGCATTGCAAAAGTGGGTGTAAAGCCCGGTTTAAGCGGACTTTAACACCCACTGATATTCGTTTGACGGTAGTCGCATTTACAGTTCAAGTTCCGAAATATCGATGCCAAAATTTGAAAGGATGACTCTGGCTACCTTGATCTGGTAATCGAGTTCCTTGTTTGTGCCGGTTTCACAGGCTTTGATCCTCATTAGATTTACGTAATTCATGATGGCGGCCTGTCTTTGTTCTTCCAATGTCACATAATCACCTGCTTTCCTGATATGATCTTTGACGACTGGGACTGTGATGATACGTGTTCTTATGCCAGCCCTGATACGAATGTTGCGTTTAAACGGCAGATTGTTTTGCTCTTTGTCATAAGTATAACAAATTGTTTCAAGGGTGTAAAGCCTGTTCTTCCGGCGTTTCTGTGCGGTGCAGGCGCAAAAATGGACATTTTTACGTCTTACTTATGTCATTTCGTATAAAATACAAGAGGAAAGAGTAACTATTTGCTACAGATTGTAGATTGACAGTGCCTCGATATTGCGTTAGAATCCCCATAGAGTCCCGGACTGCAGGGGTTTAGGGATTATGAAAAAGTAAGTATTGTAACATGTTACGTCCGACAGTTCGGACACGAGGGAAGGAGATTTTTCATGGCAGCAGCAAAGAAAACAACGGCAGCGAAGGAAGAAGCGGCTAAAGTTGCAGATACAAAGACAGATGAAGTTAAGACAGCTAAGGAAGCGCCTGCAGCAAAGACGGAAACAGTAACAGAGACTACAACAGAAGTTAAGAAGCGGGGCAGAAAGCCTGCGGCGGAGAAAACGACTGCTAAGAAACCGGGCAGAAAGCCTGCGGCGGAAAAGACAACCGTTAAGAAAGAAACTGTGAAGAAGGAGCCTGCAGCTAAGAAGGCAGCGGTTAAGGAAGCCGTTCATATTCAATTTGGCGGAAAGTCCTATGCATCAGAGGATCTGGTTAAGATTGCGAAAGATGTATGGGTTTACGATCTGAATCAGGAAGAAAAAAATTTCAAGTCTGTTGAGCTGTATGTGAAGCCGGAAGAAAACATAGTGTATTATGTGATCAATGGCGAGGTGCAGGGGAACTTCAATATTTAAAACCCGAATTTACATATTTTGATCTTTCCCGGAGAAAATAGCTTTGGGATAGCTCTGAAGAAGAATGCAGCCAGGGCGCCGGAGGCCGGCCTGCTGCAGTAGAAGATGGCGAATGGACAGTCAGTTTGAGAAGAATCTCAGATTGGCTGTTTTCTTTACGATACAGGAAGTTTCTTTGTTCGTTTCATATTTTTTTAATAATTATTTTGCATGGAGATGTTGACAACAAAAATCTTAAGTGATAACTTACTACTAGAAGATGTTAGCACTCTTAAGGGTTGAGTGCTAACAATGGGAGAAATGGTATGCAGTTAGATGAAAGAAAATATACAATATTGCAGGCCATCATCCGCACTTACTTGGAGACGGGTGAGCCGGTAGGAAGCAGAACGATTTCTAAATATACCGACTTAAATCTGAGTTCAGCCACCATCCGCAATGAGATGGCGGATCTGGAGGAGCTGGGTTACATCTTACAGCCGCACACTTCCGCGGGACGTATTCCATCCGATCAGGGGTATCGCCTGTATGTGGATAAGATGATGGAAGAGAAGGAACGGGAAGTGGAGGAGATGAAGGAGATTCTTCTGGAGAAGGAAGACAAGATGGATCATCTCCTGAAACAGGCGGCGAAGCTGCTGGCCAACAACACGGAGTATGCTGTCATGGTCTCGGCTCCGCAGTACCATCGCAATAAGCTGAAATTCATCCAACTTTCCCGGGTGGACAGCAGGCATATCCTGGCGGTCATCGTGGTGGAGGGCAACGTAATCAAGAACACGATGCTGACAGTGGCGGAGGAATTGAGCGACGAGACGCTGCTTAAGCTGAATATCCTGCTGAACACACATCTGAACGGTTTATCCATGGAGCAGATCAACCTGGGGATGATCGCCGCGATGAAGCAGCAGGCAGGTATTCACAGCGATATCGTGGCGGGTGTCATCGATGCGGTAGCCGAGGCTATCAAAGCCGACGAGGATCTGGAGATCTACACAAGCGGTACGAAGAATTTCTTTAAATATCCGGAGCTGGCGGATCACGAGCGGGCCAGTGAACTGATCACCACCTTCGAGGAGAAGCAGCTTTTAAGCGAACTGGTGCAGGATAACCTGGCGGATGAGAACAATACCGGCATACAGGTCTATATCGGCAATGAGACACCGGTACAGGGGATGCGGGACTGCAGCATCGTGACGGCCACCTATGAGCTGGATGAAGGCATGAAGGGCACCATTGGCATCATTGGGCCGAAGAGAATGGATTATGAGAAAGTGGTCAAGAATCTGAAACTGCTGAAAAGTCAGCTGGATGACCTTTACAGGAAATAGTGAACAGATAGAAGAACAGACATGAAAGAAAGGAATGAGAATCATGGCAGAGGAGAAAGATATCCTGCAGGAAGAAGACAGGACCAGTGATAATACGCCGGAGACAGAGACGGATGCCGGGGAAGCCGTGACTGGAGAGGAGACGGCGGGAGCTGCAAAAGAGGAAAAGGAAAACACGGAGGAAGAGACTGCACAGGAGACTTCCAAAGAGAGCCGGAAAGAGAAGAAGAAAAGGGAGAAGGCCGACAAGAAGCAGGACGCCCTGAAAGAGAAGATCGAGGAGCTGGAAGATAGAGTGAAACGCCAGATGGCGGAATTTGACAATTTCCGCAAGCGGTCCGAGAAGGAGAAGACGATGATGTTCGAGACCGGCGCCAAGAGTGTGATCGAGAAGATCCTGCCGGTGGTGGATAATTTCGAGAGGGGATTGGCTTCGGTGCCGGAAGAACAGAAGGCGGACGGCTTCGCACAGGGCATGGAGATGATCTACAAGCAGTTGATGACGGAGCTGGAGAAGATGGAAGTGAAGCCGATTCCCGCTGTGGGAGAAGAGTTCAATCCGGATTTCCACAATGCGGTGATGCAGGTGGAGAGCGAGGAGTACGAATCAGGCGTGATCGCACAGGAACTGCAGAAAGGATATACCTACAGGGACGGCGTGGTGCGTCACAGCATGGTGGCGGTAGTCAGCTAGTACGCCGTACCGGAAGCAGTCTGCAGGGAAGAAGCGCGGAAGCGTGCGCTGACCGACAGGACATATTGGATAGTCTGTGAAAAGAAGCCGGGTGAAAGAAGCGGTTACTCTTTTCAGATGATCATAGATAATTAATGTAAAAGTAAGGAAAGGTATCTTTATCAGGAGGAAGAAATTATGAGTAAAATTATCGGAATTGACTTGGGAACAACCAACAGCTGTGTAGCGGTTATGGAAGGTGGTAAGCCGGCAGTCATCGCCAACACAGAAGGCGCAAGGACGACACCGTCCGTAGTGGCTTTCACAAAGACAGGTGAGAGACTTGTAGGTGAGCCGGCGAAGCGTCAGGCGGTTACCAACGCCGACAAGACCATCGCATCTATCAAGAGAGATATGGGTACGGACAGAGGCCGCACCATCGACGATAAGAAATATTCCCCGCAGCAGATTTCTGCCATGATCCTGCAGAAGCTGAAAGCGGATGCTGAGAACTATCTGGGCGAGAAGGTGACGGAAGCAGTCATCACCGTTCCGGCCTACTTCAACGATGCACAGAGACAGGCGACCAAGGACGCCGGCAAGATCGCGGGTCTGGAAGTAAAGCGTATCATCAACGAGCCTACGGCAGCAGCGCTTGCATACGGGCTTGACAATGAGAAAGAGCAGAAGATCATGGTATACGACCTGGGCGGCGGTACTTTTGACGTATCCATCATCGAGATCGGCGACGGCGTGATCGAAGTGCTCTCCACCAATGGCGATACCCGTCTGGGCGGCGATGATTTCGACCAGAAGGTGATCGACTGGATGCTGGCCGAGTTCAAGGCACAGGAAGGCGTGGATCTGTCAAATGACAAGATGGCGCTGCAGAGACTGAAAGAGGCGGCTGAGAAGGCGAAGAAGGAGCTTTCATCCGCGACAACGACCAATATCAACCTGCCGTTCATTACGGCTACGGCTGAGGGTCCGAAGCACTTTGACATGAACCTTACAAGGGCGAAATTTGACGAATTGACACATGATCTGGTAGAAAAGACGGCCATTCCGGTACAGAACGCGATGAAGGATGCGGGTCTGACCAACTCTGATATCGGCCAGGTACTGCTGGTAGGCGGTTCCACACGTATCCCGGCGGTACAGGAGAAGGTAAGAATGCTGACAGGCAAAGAGCCCAGCAAATCCCTGAACCCTGACGAGTGCGTGGCGCTGGGAGCTTCCATCCAGGGCGGTAAGCTGGCAGGCGACGCGGGTGCAGGTGAGATCCTGCTTCTGGACGTAACACCGTTGTCCCTGTCCATCGAGACCATGGGCGGCGTAGCTACCAGACTGATTGAGAGAAATACAACCATCCCGACCAAGAAGAGCCAGATCTTCTCCACGGCGGCAGACAACCAGACAGCGGTTGACATCAATGTGGTACAGGGTGAGAGACAGTTTGCGAAGGACAACAAGTCCCTCGGCCAGTTCAGACTGGACGGTATCCCGCCGGCAATGCGCGGTGTGCCGCAGATCGAGGTTACTTTCGATATTGATGCCAACGGTATTGTGAACGTATCCGCCAAGGATCTGGGAACAGGCAAAGAGCAGCATATCACCATCACGGCAGGTTCCAACATGTCCGACGATGAAATTGATAAGGCGGTCAAGGAAGCGGCTGAGTACGAGGCACAGGATAAGAAGCGGAAAGAAGCCATCGACACAAGGAACGAAGCAGATTCCTTCGTCTTCCAGACAGAGAAGGCTCTGGGTGAAGTAGGTGACAAGATTGATGCTTCCGATAAGGCAAACGTAGAGGCAGATCTGCAGGCAGTTAAGGATATCCTGGAGAAGACCAAAGATCAGGAGATGAACGACAGCCAGATCGATGAACTGAAAGCAGCAAAAGAGAAACTGACAAATTCCGCACAGGCGCTGTTCACGAAGATGTACGAGAACATGCAGCAGGCACAGGGCGGCCCGGATATGAGCAACATGGGTGGCGCAGCTGACGCAGGCGCACAGGGCGGTGCAGCAGATGATGTGGTAGACGGAGATTACAGAGAGGTCTAGTCTTATGGCAGAACAGAAACGAGATTACTATGAGGTGCTCGGCATAGAGAAGAATGCCGACGACGCAGCGATCAAAAAAGCATACAGAGTTCTGGCTAAGAAATATCATCCGGATATGAATCCCGGCGATGCGGAGGCGGAGAAGAAATTCAAAGAGGCTTCCGAAGCCTATGCGGTCTTGAGTGACCCTGAGAAGAGACGGCAGTATGACCAATATGGTCATGCTGCTTTCGATGGTGCAGGCGGGCCCGGCGGTTTCGGCGGTTTTGACTTCAACAGCGCAGACTTTTCGGATATTTTCGGTGATATTTTCGGCGATATCTTCGGCGGCGGACGCCGCGGCGGCAGGAGCAACGGTCCCATGAAGGGGGCGAATATCCGTTCCAGCGTGCGGATCACCTTTGAAGAAGCGGTATTCGGCGTGGAGAAGGAGATCGAGCTGACGCTGAAAGATGAGTGTACGGCCTGCCACGGAACCGGTGCCAGGCCGGGCACCAGCCCGGAGACATGTTCCAAGTGCGGCGGCAAAGGCCAGGTAGTATTTACCCAGCAGTCCTTCTTCGGCACGGTCAGGAACGTGCAGACCTGTCCCGATTGTCATGGAACCGGTAAAGTCATTAAGGATAAGTGCCCGGACTGCCGTGGCACGGGTTATATCGCCAACAGGAAGAAGATTCAGGTATCTATCCCTGCCGGAATCGACAACGGACAGTGCGTCCGCATCCGCGACAAGGGGGAGCCGGGAACCAACGGCGGCCCGCGGGGAGATCTGCTGGTAGAAGTAGTAGTGGGCAGACATCCCATCTTCCAGCGGCAGGATGAGAACATATACTCTACCGTGCCCATGTCCTTTGCCATCGCCGCACTTGGCGGTGAGATCGTTATCGATACGGTAGACGGCAAGGTGATCTATGATGTGAAGGCAGGAACGCAGACCGACACGAAGGTGCGCCTGAAAGGCAAGGGTGTTCCTTCTCTGCGCAACAGGGATATCCGGGGCGACCACTATGTAACGCTGGTGGTGCAGGTGCCCGATAAACTGTCCCATGAGGCGAAGGATCTGTTGAAGAAATTCGACGAAGAGACAGGGGATTCCCTCAATGCCGCGAAGAACGTTACCTCTAAGAAAGCCGAGGAGGCTCCGGCAGGTAAGGGCAGAGGGAAGAAGAAACTCTGGAAATAAATGTTTCAGATGGAAGATTGTTTCACTGTCTGAACCGGTAGAATACGATACAGGCTGAAAGCACACTTTCCTGCGGGGAAGTGTGCTTTTGCTAATGCCTGGCAGCGGTGTAATGCGTTGTAGTTTTCTGCACAGATTTGTGGTACAATGCTGATGTATACCCCCAGTGATGTGATGGAGGTTACAAAGGACAATTGCCTGACCGACAGAAGGAGGAGTGAATATCATTATGAAAATAAAGAAGCTGAGCAGGATAATGGCATCATTTGCGATTTCGGCATCAATGCTGGCTGAACCTGTTGCGGGTATGCCTGTGGTATATGCGCAGGAGGAGCGGCAGGAAATGTCTGGCAGCGATGAACGGGACGATGCGGAAAAGGAAGGGCCGGCCGGAGACGGAGAAACAAATATTGATGAAGAGGGGGCAGCCGGAGACGGAGAGGCAGATATTGGTGAAGAGGGGGCAGCCGGAGACGGAGAGACAGATATTGGTGAAGAAGGGGCAGCCGGAGATGAAGAGACAGATATTGGTGAAGAAGGGGCAGCCGGAGACGAAGAGGAAAATACTGATGAAGAAGGGCCGGCCGGAGACGGAGAGACAGATATTGGTGAAGAAGGGGCAGCCGGAGACGAAGAAGTAAATAATGGTGAAGAATCGCCGGATAGTGACGAACAGGATAATGAGGAGCCGCCAAAGGCGGAGGAAAACAGTGATGCGGAAGCAGAACAGCCGTCAGACACTGATTTGGATGAGCAGCCTGGCGGGAACGGCGACGAGGAGCAGCCGGATTCCGCGACAGGAGATACAGAAGAGGAGTTGTTCTCTGATATGCCTGCCGAGTATCACCTGACCTCTTTTCAGCGGGAATTGAAAGCGGATATGACAGATATGCTGAACCGGCTGCAGGAAAATGAGGAAGGCGGGAATTTTGCCCGCGGACGAGTGGTGACTTTTGCGGACAGCCCTGAAGAAGCTGAGATGATTGCCGAGGCATATCACGCGGAAATAGAAACCTTTGATATGGGAGTCCTGACTTTAAGGCTTGGTGATGGCAGGACGGTAAAAGAGGCGATGCGGGCAGCAGCCTCTCAGGGTAATGAGCTGCCGGCAGTATGGCCTGATTATCGTCGTGAACTGTACGGCGAGATGAGCTTTGAGGTGGAGGATGATATTCCTTCCGTGGATACTTATGCGGAAGTTTACGATGAACTGTACGGGGAGCGCGATCCTTATCTGAATCCGGCAAGTGAGCGTTACCAGTGGTTTCATACGGCAATAGGTTCACCCTATGCGTGGGATGCCGGTTATACGGGAAGCACGGTGACAGTGGGTGTTATCGACAGTGGCGTGAGTCCGAACCCGGATCTGGCCGCCAATGTTGTTGGCAATTATGACTTTTGCGACGAAACACCTGATGCACTGGACTGTCTGGAACACGGGACGCATGTGGCCGGGATCATTGCAGCTCTGGCAAACGGTGTTGACGGGACGGGTGTTGCACCGGATGCAAAGATCTACAATGCCAGAGTGTTCGGAGATGACGTGGAAAAAAGCGGTTATGATTCTACCATTATGCGCGCGATCCTTTATCTGATCAGCGAAGAGGATAACTCGACCAGAGAGGTGAACACAGAGGCACCCAAAGTAGATATCATCAATTTGAGTCTCGGTGGGTCAGGTGATACTGCCAGTTTTCAGGCTGTGATTGACAAGGCGCATGAAAAGGGCGTTGCCGTATTTGCTGCCACCGGAAATGACGGTGATCAGGCAATGATGTATCCGGCATCGTATGAGCATGTTGTTGCGGTATCGGCCACCGATAAGAATAATGAACGGGCTTATTTTGCCAATTATGGATCGATAACCGATCTGTCGGCTCCCGGAGTAAATATCTGGGCAACTTATGCAGACGAAAAAGGAAATTCCGGCTATGCGTCTTTGCAGGGGACATCCATGTCGTGTCCGGTTGCGGCCGGCCAGGCGGCGGTCATCCTGTCCGGACAGGCAGATCTTCCGGCATTACAGGGAAAGACCGGTGCACAGAGAGTGGACGCACTGGAAGCCATTATGAAAGAGAATGCAGTTTCGGTGGGAAACGGCATGGGTAAGGGTATTACAAGCCTGACGAAAGTATTTAAGTTGGCAACAGCTGCGGCAAAACCCAATGCTCCGAGTATCAGCATTGTGGATAATTCCGGCGATACGGGCCAGGCGGTACAGGTGACGATTACGGCGCAGGCCGGTATGAAACTGTGCTATACCACTAATGGAAAAAACCCCGTCTATAAGAATGGAACGGCAGGGACGGATACCGTATTTGTGGATGATGATACGGTAACCTTTACGATAGACGGCACACAGGCGGCGCAGGGAACCGTGAAGGCAGTTGCCGTAAATGAAGCGGGGGTGGTCAGTCAGACGAAATCCGGGAAGTATAAGTTGTCTCCTTATATCAGGTCGATTACGGTCACGGGACCGACAAGGATTGAAAAGGGGAAGAGTATTCGCCTTACAGCGTCAGTCGCGCCTTCCTATGCGGAAGATAAGACACTGATATGGAATCTGACAGACGCGAAAGGAGAAAAAGTTGACACCGCTAAGATCAAGATCGACGCGAAAGGCAAGATCACGACAACAGTGAATGCGGATCCGGGAATTTATCAGGTGACTGTACGGGCACGGGATAACGGCGGAGCGGAGGCAGTCTGCGAGATTGAAGTGATAGAGACGGGGCGTGCACTTTATAGCCTCGCATTTGAAAAGACAGCGGGCAGCACAAAGCAGGAGCTGTGGATTACGAATGACGTCCCGATTCCGACACTGGATTTGGCAGCACAGCTGATCGCGAAGGAAAAGGATGCAGAAGGCAATTTCATACAGATTACGGCAGATAAACTGGACAGATATGTGACCTGGGCAAGCAGCAGGCCGGCGGTGGCCAGTGTGGATGATCAGGGTGTGGTGACGGCAAAAAGTGCCGGAAGCGCTACGATCACGGTTAAGGCGAAGGACAACGGCAATAAGAAAGCGACGATCAAAGTTACCGTGAAGCAGGGTGTTACGGGCATTACGATCACAACGGCCGGCGGTAAGACGGATGAGAGGCTCTTCACGGTGGCGGCGGGCAAAAGTATGACCCTGAAGACTTTAGTGAATCCAACGAAGCCGACCAATAAGAAAGTGAAATGGAGTATCAGCCCCCAGACAGAGAGCGTGAAGATCAGTTCCACTACCGGCAGGATAACTGTTGCCAGGGGTACGCCTTCCGGTACTTACACAGTGACGGCAGAAGCGGCGGACGGCAAGGGTGCAGTCGCAGTACAGGACGTGAAAGTGTTTAGCGGAGCCATTGGCAGGGTTACTTTGAGCGAGACGAAAGCAACCCTCTATGCAAAGAGGGTGAGTGAAACCATAACAGATACAAAGACGATAACCGCGACGTTTACAGGAGCAGATGGTGCGACGGATTTTGATCCGGATGCCTATACCGTTACGAGCAGTAACGAATCTGTCGTACGGGCAGAGGTGGAATCAGCTGCCGACGGCAGAGTGCAGATTACACTGACTGCGACGGGTAATAAATATGGTAAGGTAAAAGTGACCGTAGCTACCGCGGATGGAAGTAATAAGAAGGCAGTCTGTAACGTCACGGTGAGTGGTGGGATCAAGAGCGTATCGCTGCAGGACAATGTTGGCAGAAAAGCTGGAAGCCAGACATTGTTCAGAACGGCCGGGACGGCCGGGAAAGCACCTGTGAGCGTGGCCTTGAAGGCTGTCATCACGGGTGCTGATGGAGTTAATACGGAAGCATACGATGTGGAAAGCAGTAATCCCGCACTGGTAAGTGTGTCGGTAGACAAAACAACTGATGAGGTAACGCTGCGTGCAGTTGGAAAATCCACTGGTAAGGCGAAGATTACATTGAAGGCAACCGATGGAAGTGGCAGGAAAGCATCTGTCAATGTAACGGTCATCAATCCTCCCTCAGGGATCAGCATCGCGCCTAAAGCAGGTAAGACCCGCTATGTCGTGCCGGGTAAAAGTGTGCAGTTGAGCGCGAAATTGGAGACGGAGTATGGCCAGATTGCCAATAACAAAGTGCAGTGGAGCGTTGACAATGAGGCAGCCGGCTTGGGGATTACCGTTAATTCTTCCGGTAAGATATTGATTCCCGGCTGGATGGACATTTTTCTGGAGAACTGGCAGGAAAACCGGCTGAAGGGACCGGCATTTAATTTTGAGGTATATGCCACAGCCGGCGACGGAAGTGGCCTGCAGGCCTCTTACGCGATCTGCCTTCGGCAGCCTGTGACGCATCTTACGCTGAATGTATCCGAGAAGGAAAGAGAGAAAGAGGTCTATATACTTCATACGGTGCGTTTTACTTCCGACTGTACATCGCCTGTGTCGTGTACCTCCTCATCACTGGAGACAGCGTCACCCTCTATTGTATATACACCGTATGATCCGGTTAAGAAGACAGGCGGCAGCGGATTTATCATGTTTATGGCGACAAAACCAGGGAACGCAACATTCACGGTCAAGGCGTTGGATTCGTCGGAGCAGGTGTTTATGTCGGAGTGGAAATTTGTGGAAAGGAAGTGATTTTTAAAGCCATTTTTTGCAGTAGGACTTTAACTTGAGGAAAGGATATGCTATCATTATTAATGATGTGTAAAACACAGATTATGTTTAGAGGAGGTGAGAAATTGAAAATCAAAAGAGTTGCTGTTGTGATCGGTCTTATTTTGCTTACTGTGGCCGGACTCATTGGCTGCGGTAGAAAACGTGAACTTGTTGAGCCTGTTGATTTAGCAGCGAAAAGTACAGAACGAGAATTGATAGCGATTCCGATGCCGATATCTGAGAGAGAGCACGCTGTTTCATCTGAAGAGCAATCTGCAGACAGTGAATCAGAAGAAACAACGCGATTGACAGCTTTGGCGGAGGACATGCAGGAAGCGGAAAGAATTGCCGATTTATATGACATTGAACTCGATAGTTTTTCGTATGGAGTGGCTACTTATGTGACTGATAAAGATGTACAGGAACTTATGAATTTAGGGGAGGAAAATGATTACCCTACATTGGCTCCTAATTATAAGAATAAACTCCATACAGCACAGTAAACACATGGTTACAAAAGTTAGAAAAAATAAAAAAGAGGGGAAGAAAGATGAAAAAAGCAAAAATTTTATCATTTCTGTTGGCCTTTTCCTTGTTGTTCCATTCAACGGGGATTGAAGCATTGGCAACGGCGGTATCGGAACCGATTCCTGAAGAGCAATCTGTTGAAGTTCCGGACAATGTGCCCGTTGAAGAGGAAGAGGGAACAGAAGCGTCTGAGCAGCCCATAGAGGAAGAAGAGACAGGCAAAGAAACTTCGGAAGAAGAGCAGAATCCGGAACAGCCTTCTGATTCAGAGGAAGGGGAAGAAAATCAGCCTTCTGAGGAAACAGAAGATTCTGAGCAGCCATCGACGGATGAGGAAACCAAAGATCCTTCCGAAGAAGCAGAGGTTCCGGAAGTGCCTTCAGATGAGGGCGAAGAGGATACTCAGGAACCTTCGGAAGGAGAGGAAGCGGAAGATCCCGATGAAGACGATGTTTCTGTAGAAGAACCTGATGCGGATGACAGTTCTGCAGAGGAGGAATCCGGTTCAGAAGAGAACGTATCAGAGAACTCGGTATCCGAGAACACAATTCCGGAAGAAGAACCCGAAGCGGAGGAAACAGAAGAAGATGATTTTGACATTTTCCCCGGATTAGGCGATAATTACACGTTGTCTTCGGCGCAGATGGAAGATAAAAGAGTGTTGTCTTCTCATTTGGGAGATATCGTAAGCACAAGGGATATGGATGCAGGTGATTATCCGGATGCAGAGGGACTTTACAAGCTTGGTGAAGTGGTATATTTGGCGGAGACAGAAGAGGAAGCTGTACAGGTAGCGGAAGCTTTTGGCGGCGAGTTGAAGAGCTATTCCTATGGAGTGGCCGTAATTGGTCTTCCCGGAAAAGTTACGGTATCCAGAGCAATTGCGGCAGCGGCAGATCCTGCTGTCAAGCTGCCTGCTGTATGGCCAAATTATTATAACTATCTTCACGGTGATGTGAATGAGGTGAATACAGCTGCCGGGCCAAGCGATCCTGAGTTTGCTACTCAGTGGCAGCATGATTACATTGGTACGAATTATGCCTGGGCGGCAGGATATAAAGGACAGGGTGTGAAGGTGGCTGTAATCGATACCGGATTACAGAAAGACCACGAGGATTTATCGGCAAATGCAGCTGCCGGGAAAAATTTTGTCGGTGGTGCAGCTGGTACAGAGTATAATGTTGATAACCAAACCCACGGAACGCATGTGGCAGGTATTATTGCGGCTGATGATAATGGCGTAGGTGGTGTGGGAATTGCGCCGGATGCTGAGGTGAGGGGGTATTGTGTATTCCCGGCAGCAGGTGGTGCAGATAGCGCAGATATTATGAGGGCCATCAGGGCAGCAGTCGCGGACGGCAATGATATCATTAACATGAGTCTTGGCGGTCCTATGTACCAAGCAGATTATGAAAAGGTAACTAAAGAGGCATATGACAAGGGTGTCGCAATTTTTGCTTCTTCCGGTAACGATGATACAGACGGATACAACTTTCCGGCAGCTTACAGCAGTACGATTTCCGTAGGAGCTGTGGACCAGAACAGTGCAAGGGCATCCTTTTCCAATTATGGCAGCACCGTTAAGCTGGCTTTCCCGGGAGTACATATTTACTCTACCCTTCCCGGCGGCTACGGGTATATGAGTGGTACCAGCCAGGCTTCTCCGGCAGCGGCAGGTACGGCGGCGGTAATTCTTTCCGCCAATGATTCTATACGTAGTAAGAGTGGTAAAGCCAGAGTGGACGCACTTCTTTCCGCTATGAAATCTTCTACCGTGAAATGCAGCAGCGCCGGCATGGGGGCGGGTACAACGTGGCTGCCAAGTGTTTTGAAGATTGCTACGGATATGACGGCACCGGATGCACCGACGATTACGATCAGTGAGACACCGAAAAGCGGAAGCATTTATGCTGCGGAAAGTGTAACTGCGACATTGACTACGAATACTGCCGTAGGTGTGGAAATCTGGTATTCAACGAATGGTAAGAACCCAACTTATAAAAATGGTGAGGTCACAAACGGCGAAAAGTACACGGAAGGTGTACCGGTAACACTGACCGGTGCGAAAAAAGTTACCATCAAGGCGATCGCTGTGAATCCGATTACGGGTAAAGCGAGTAAAGCAGCATCTAAGGTATGCACCCTGGCGCCAATACCTTCTGGAGTGGAATTGGTCTCCAAGACAGGTATTTCCAAAGTTGCTCCGGGTAAGAGCCTTGCTTTAACGGCGGTTATTACACCGGATTATGCAGTTTCCAAGAAGGTTCAGTGGACTGTGGACGACAAGGCGAAGGCAGCAGGGATAACCGTTTCAAATGGTACTGTAAAAACGAAAACAGGTACTGCAGCAGGGAGCTATACCGTTACTGCCACGGCGGTGGGACCGGATGGAACATCCTACAATGGTGTTTCAGATGTTTATACGTTTGCGGTAATTGAGAAATCCTTCATTAAAAAGATTGCATTTATGAATGCAGGAGTAAAATTAAAACCGCAGACGTTGGATACGGATGGGATACTGAATCTGATGCAGCATCTTGAAGTAACCGGAGCTGATGGAAATAAGATCGAGGCTGCCAGTGCTGATGTGGTTTGGACAAGTAGTAATAATAAGGTAGCGCAGGTTGAGAATGGTATTGTTACCGCGGTTGGACCCGGTAAAGCGGTTATTAAAGCGGTATCCAATGACGGTTTCAATAAGAGCGCATCCTGCAACGTAACGGTAACGCAGCCCATTACAGAAATTATATTGAACGGTCCGGAAAAGGTAGCTGCCGGGAAAGCCATTACACTGAAAGCGACAGTTGTACCGGCAAATGCTACAAATAAAAAACTTACATGGAAAGTAGACGGAAATACCAATGTAACCGTAAAAAATGGTAAGGTTACTGCAAAGGCAGGCGCGTCAGGAACTTGCAGCGTGACTGCATCTGATGGCAAAGTTACTTCTGAGCCCTATATTGTTACGATCGTATCGGGAAAGATTACAAAGATTGAACTTTCCGAGAAGACGATGCTGCTCTTTAGTAAAAAAGCAACTGATGTAACGCCCATAACAGGAACTCTGACGGCTGTTGTAGACGGGGAATCTGGCTATGACAATACTCTGATCACGTGGACGAGCAGTGCGCCTTCCGTAGCCGACGTGGATGAAAATGGTAATGTTACGGCAAAGACAGCAGGAAAAGCGGTTATAACCTGCGCATCAACTGATGGCAGTAATAAGAAAGCAAGCTGTACGATTAACGTTACTGTGCCAATGTCTAAATTAGCTATAGGTACTACAGACAGCTATGGAGATTACTTTGACGATCTTGGAAATGGTACCGGTGGATATGCCGGATATATCGCGCAGGGTAAGAGCATTAAAATGTCCGCTAAGTACAGCAGTAAGTATGGTGAGCCTTTGAACAAAAAGGTAACCTGGTCATCCAGTGATGAAACTGTTTTGACAGTTGATAAAAACGGAAAGGTAACGGCGAACGAAAATGCTGAGATAGGTAGAACGGCTATAATTACAGCAACTGCGGCGGATGGCAGTGGGGTAACTTCCAATCAGTATCTGTTCCAGGTTAGGCAGTTATTCAAAAAGCTTTCTGTTGATGATCTGATTGTAATTGCAACAGCAGACGATGGGAATCCGTATGTGCCTCATTATTTCACGGCCACTGTGTCAGGAGGTAAAAATCCCGGACTTTCCAAGGAATATTATGAAGAAATAGGGGCATATGTTCTTACGCCGATTCCTGGTAAAGTAACCACGAATAAGCCGTCAAGCAGTACGTCATTGTATACGAATGAATTACAGAAAATGACCGTTACGGTGAAGCTTCGCGATGGTTCGGGCTTAACGGCGAAGAAGACTCTCCTTGTTGCACGATTTAAGGACGGAACCATTAAGTTTTTTGAATAATAAATATAATAGTTGATCCTTAAGGTGGAATGGGAAAACATAGTATTATAAGTGTATTATTTGAGAAGTAGACGACTTAAGTGCTTGGAGAACAGCACAGAAGCTGGGCGATGTTCGTAAGACATCGCCCGGTTTCGTATATTCATATTGAAATTGATTATTCCAGGAAAATAAACTTGTGTTGTGCCCTGTTTTGTTTCTTCAACGTAGGAAATTTTACATGGCCATATATTGTCAATTTAATTTAGGAGATTATAAAAAATAATGAGAGTATTATGAACGGGATAACGGGATTGAAATATTTAACATTAAGTCTATCTTGCAATGAAATAAAGATTGTGATACTATAATTTCAAGCAAAGAACATATCTGAGATTCTTACAATATCTTATTGGATTTCATATTTTTCACGGCGAAATCCGAATCCAAGCAGAGTAATCTCTGCCAGAACTCCTTGCTTATAACTAAATAACTGCGGGGAGGGATATTAAAGCGCAGGATTCGAAGTGTTTTTCCTCTCTGCTGCATTTGAGAAAGAGAGGGTGAATGATGAAAGAGAAAGTAACGAAAGAAGTATCTGGGCAGAAGCAGGATGAAACAGGTGCGATTCTGCCACGGGAAACGGAATTGGCATTTGAAGTGCAGACAACATTGAAGGCCGAAAAGGAGACTGCCGGAGATTTTCAGCCGGTACTGCCGGAAGATTACCAGCTTAATCTGAGTGATTTCGCACTTTTTCTTTCGGTGATGAAAGTCAAAGAAGCTTACGAAGATGTGCTCAGCATCATACTGGATGAACCGGACCTGCAGCTGAAGGAAGTCAAGGTTGAGCAGGTTGTTTTAAATAAGTTGGGTAAGCGTGCCATACGGCTGGATGCGTGGGCACAGGACGTGAACAACAGGCAGTTTGATATGGAAATGCAGAATGATACGAGTAGTGATAATGTCCGCAAGCGATCCAGATTTTATCAGGGCTTACTTGATACCCCGATCTTGAAATCAGGAAAGGAGACCCGTTACAGGTATCTGCCGTCTACTGTGATCATCTTTATCACACAGGAAGATATTTTTGGTTGTGACCGTGCTATGTATACATTTCGGGAAAGATGTGAAGAAGAACCAAAGGTTCTGCTTGAAGATGGGACGAGTAAGATTTTCCTGAATATGACAAGTCATAAAGGGCGTCCGGAGCTGGTAAGCCTGTTGCAGTATATGAAAGATACGACATTGGAAAACCAGAATGTTACAATAAAGGACAGGCGTATTCTGGATTTGGACAGAATTGTAAACGAAGTGGTACAGACGGAGGAATGGGAGGCTGTAAAGATGAATATTCTGGAGATTGGTTTGGCTCAGGGGATGGAGAAAGGCCTGGCTCAGGGAATGGAGAAAGGCTTGGCTCAGGGAATGGAAGAAGGCCTGGCTCAGGGGATAGAGACTGGCCTGAAAAAGGGAATTCGAGAAGGTGAAGACCGTCTGGCGCAGCTTTTGAGGCTGTTAAAGAGCGCCGGAAGAAATGAAGAGGCGGATCGTGTTATTTTTGATGAAGAGTATCGGAAGCAGCTGTATCAGGAATTCAAAATTGGGATTTCCAAGCCGGATGTTTTGTAATTTGATATTGATACCGGGGAAATATATCTTATAAGGAATTATGCATGAAGAAGAAAATACGTATATCAGTAATTTTATTTATATCGGTATTTTTGCTGATAATGTCAGGAGGGCATATCATGTACACGGATTTGGCGAGCAGACTGATGCTTCCGTTTATGAAGGTTACAAGAGTAGAAATCAATCCGGTTAGTGAGTTTGCGGCAGAGGATGCACCGTTGATGGCAGTTGTGGAGTCGATAGAGGATGCGCGGGAGACAGCAGGACAATATGGGATTGAGCTGATATCTTTTGAGGATGGCATAGCCTTATTTCAAACGAAAGAGAATCCATTAGTGGTGATCAGCAGGGGAGAACAGTATAATTACCCGCCATTATCGGTCAATTATGTCAGAACAGTAGATGAAGTGACAGAACAACAGTTAAATGAATGAAAGTCCGCTGTAAGATGAGATATGGGAAACAGGCGGCGTGAGCAGGCGACCAAAGCAGCGGTGAAGGACGCTCACGCCCGGGTGAAGATGATTTGCCGGATTCCCCACATTGTGTAGGTTTCTTTCAGAAAGATCAGCAAGGGAATTATAGGCGCCAATATCATATATATTTCCAATATGCTTTGCTGGTGAAACAAGAATAAAAGGCAGGAAGATATTTTTGGCTGTGACCGTGCTGTGTATACGTTTCGGGAAAGATGTGAAGAAGAACCAAAGGTTCTGCTTGAAGATGGGACGAGTAAGATTTTTCTGAATATGACAAGTCATAAAGGGCGTCCGGAGCTGGTGAGCCTTTTGCAGTATATGAAAGATACGACATTGGAAAACCAGAATGTTACAATAAAGGACAGGCGTATTCTGGATTTGGACAGAATTGTAAACGAAGTGGTACAGATGGAGGAATGGGAGGCTGTAAAGATGAATATTCTGGAGATTGGTTTGGCTCAGGGGATGGAGAAAGGCCTGGCTCAGGGAATGGAGACTGGCCTGAAAAAGGGAATTCGAGAAGGCGAAGAACGTCTGGCGCAGCTTTTGAGGCTGTTAAAGAGCGCCGGAAGAAATGAAGAGGCGGATCGTGTTATTTTTGATGAAGAGTATCGGAAGCAGCTGTATCAGGAATTCAAAATTGGGATTTCCAGGCCGGATGTTTTGTGATTTGATATTGATACCGGAAAATATATCTTATAAGAAATTTTCTATATTATAATGGTATGATGATACGGGAGATGGATGTTCGGGAACAATGGATTGGCACAGTCAGTCAGGAGTTGTTTGGTAAAACTGTCAGATTTGGAGGATGGAGGCAGGGGATAAGGTACAATGCTGGGGAGAAAGAACAGTAATGTAAGCAGAACAGGTATGGCACTACTACTTGCGGTGCTGCTGTCTATGGAACCTTTTGGAGCGGTGAGAACAGTTTATGCGGAGAATTTCGGGGAATTTCAAGATAGTGATCCACATCTGGAAGACAGGGTATCTACAGGGACTGTGGGAGCAGGAAAGATCGGAGAGGACAATGCCGGAAATGAGAGCATGAAAGAAGGAAGCACAGAGGAAACAGACTCCAGTGAAGGGAACAGCGATGTGGAAGATGCCGGGGACTGCGTAGAAGAAAGAGCGGAGAGTGAAAATACTGAGGAGGACAGTGTAGAGGAAGAAAATATTGAAGAAGACAGCAGAGAGGAAGACGGTACAGAAGAGAACAACACAGAAGAAGCCGACGCTGTCGAAGGGAACACGGACACAGAAGAAATTGGCGAAGATGTCGAAGAAGATCCGGAAGGCGAAAATGCTGAGGAAGGAAGAGTAGAAGAAGCCGACGCTGGCGAAGGGAACACAGATAAAGAAGAAATTGGCGAAGATGTTGAAGAAGATCTGGAAGACGAAAATGCTGAGGAAGGAAGAGTAGAAGAAGCCGACGCTGGCGAAGGGAACACAGATAAAGAAGAAATCGGCGAAGATGTCGAAGAAGATCCGGAAGGAAAAAATACCGGGGAAGAGAGCATTGAGGACACGTATTGCCTTACCAGGGAACAACAGGAAGAGAAAGCGCTTTTATCAAAAATGATAAGTGATATAGCAGAGACGGACGAGGGTGTCAGGTATGTTGCGAGACAGATCATGACTACGGCGGCTTCATTGGAAGAGGCTGAAATGATTTCGGAAGCATACCACGCGTCAATTGTCAGTTTTGAGAATGGGCTGCTTGTGATGGCCCTGGAGGACGAAGAGACAACGGTATATGATGCGTTGCAGGCCGCCGCGTCTTCCAGAACGACTTTGCCTGCGGTGTGGCCAAACTATTATCGCTACGCTTATTGGGAGAATACGGAGGAACTGACGGGAGAGAATATCTTTACACAGGAAGACACTGCGACAGAAGCGGATTTGGAAAGCGATACGGAGGCGTCAGAAGTTTTTGTCGAGGTTCTTGGGGCATACAATGATCCAGACCTTGCGTCAGACAGCAGCCAATACCAATGGCAGCATGTGGCAGTGGGGTCGCCGTATGTGTGGCAGCAGAGATATACCGGAGCCGGGGTTAAGGTAGCCGTTATAGACAGCGGAGTATCGCCGCACGAAGATCTGGCAGTCAGGGAAAGTTCTGATCAGTCAGGGGCGGGATCCGCGGTGGACGGCCTGGGACACGGAACACATGTGGCCGGTATCATAGGTGCATCGGCCGGCAATGGAATTGGGGGAGCCGGTATTGCACCGGACTGTGAACTGTACAATATCAGAGTTCTGCTGAGTAACGGATCCGGAACAGATGCTATGATCTGGCAGGGGATGAACGAGGCTGTTGAATGGGATGTAGATATCATAAATATGAGCCTGGGTGGTCCTGGGTATAACGGGCTGCTTCAGGATAAGGCTACCGAGGCGTACGAGAAGGGGATAGCCATATTCGTGGCGGCGGGGAATGACGGAGTATCCAGTATTAATTATCCTGCCTGCCTGGACAATGTGATCTGTGTGGCGGCAACGGATACTAACAGCGCAAGAGCAGAGTTTTCTACCTATGGAGACTGGGTGGATCTTAGCGCTCCCGGAGTCAATATCTGGTCTACCTATAAGAACGGTGGGTATAAAGCCGAAAGTGGTACTTCTATGGCCTGCCCGGTTGCCGCAGGAGAAGCGGCACTGCTTCTGGGTTCTCATGCTTCCTTAAAGTCGGCGGAGAAAGGAGCAGAGCGGGTTGACCGGCTGGAGGCGTTGATGAAAAGTAACAGTGTCAAGGTATCGGGATCCGGAATGGGAACGGGGATCACGAATTTGACCAGGGCATTCAATCTGACGACTGTGTCGGCCAAGCCGCAGGAGCCTGTGGTGACCATTCTTCCGGATGAGAACAGGCAGAGTGCGCAGGTGACGATCACTGCGCAGATCGGTATGAAGATTTATTACACGACAAACGGCAAGACTCCGTCTTTTAAGAATGGAGAACCTGCTGTGTCTGCCGGAACGATGCTCTATGATTTTGATGAGAACAGGCGGCTTACAGTGGGAGACAGTGCCAGGGTAACGGTCAAGGCGATTGCGGTAAATGAAAGCGGCATTTCCAGTGCCGTGAGGACTGAAAGCTGTGCGCTGGAGCCTTATGTGACGGATATTACGGTTTTCGGAGCCGGGAGGATCCGCCAGGGAAAAAGTATTCAGCTTTCGGCAGAGCTTCTGCCGGCTTACGCCGCTGACAAGAAGGTGAGCTGGGCATTATGGAAGAAGGATGGCACGCCGGTCGATACCGATCTGAGCAGAGTATTGGGTGTTAAAATTTCAGGAAACGGTAAGGTGACGGCGACAGAGGACGCTGAGACGGGAAGTTATGTAGTAACGGTAACTGCGCAGGATAACGGCAGGAAACAGGGTGCCTGTGAGATCGAGATTATTGATAAGTACAGGGTGAAGTCTGTCGGTTTCAGCAGGAAAAATCTGTCGCTTGTGCGGCCGCAGGAGTCCTCCTGTGATCTGGCAGAGGTTCTGGTGGCGGAGGCGGCAGGTGAAGACATTGCACTGTCGGCGGCCGATTTTAAGTGGACAAGCAGCAATAATAAGATCGCATCGGTGGATCAGGCGGGTGTGGTGACAGCTCATAAGGCCGGAAAAGTAACGATCAGGGCAGTGGCAGATGATTCCAGCGGCAGGAAAGCGTCCTGCACGGTGACAGTCAAACAGCTTGTAGAGACGATCAGCATATCCTGTCCGGCCATAGCGGGAGATGATCAGGAAATGTCGGCTTTAGCGGCAGGCAGGAGTGCGATGTTTAAGGCCAGGATCATGCCAGCTGATTCCACCAATAAGAAGGTGGTATGGGAGCTTTATAAAGACGGCAGGAGGGTAGATTCGGGAACAGACGCGGAGTTTGCGCGTAAAGTAGGGGTGAGTATAAGCGCCGGCGGCAAAATGACAGCGTCGAAAAATGCACAGTCGGGCATTTATACGGTCAGGGCAGTTGCCAGGGACCAGAGCGGAACAGTTTCTGAGCAGAAGTCGGTTGTAATAACGGATGGCAGGATCAATAAACTGTCTTTTGTTAATGGAGAAGATTCCGGCATTACCATTTTCCGCAAAAAAGCTGTCAGTACGACAGCAACGGAAAAAAAGATCAGGATCAAGATCGGCACGGAAGGGGTAGCGGATCTGAATGCGGTAAAGGTGACAAACAGCAATCCCGGCATTGCTGCGGTGGATTATGTAAGAGAGGATAACTACATTACGCTGACTGTTACGGCTACCGGCAGGGCAGCGGGAAAGACCAGGATCGTTGTCAGTTCGACTGATGGTTCCGGAAAGAAGCTGGCCTGCAATGTGACTGTCAAAAATCCGGTTTCCAGAATTCACATTGCGTCGAATACCATTACTTCACGGGCTTACAAGGTAAACATGTGTATTGTGCGTGGCAGGAGTATCCGGCTTAAGGCTACTCTGGAAAGCGAATATGGCACGCCTTCCGACAGGCGAGTGGCGTGGAGTATTGACGCACCTGCAGGAAGCGGTGTGAAGATCAGCAGTTCCGGTAAGGTGACTGCTTCATCGAAAGCGGAAAGCGGACGTACATATGTGGTTACGGCTAAGGCGAAAGACGGGAGCGGCGTGACGGCCAGCTATATCGTGAAGGTGGTAGAGCGGGCAACTTATATCAGCGTGAGGGGACTGGACAGTGGCAGTCGTACCATTAATGTACTTCCCCAGTATCCGGATGTGGATGGGGTGCAGCAGTTTTCACAGCACAGGATTTATTCGGATATTGCGGGTGGATATGTACAGGCATCCACATCCAACAGTAAGATTGTAGAGGTGACGACGGCACAGGGTTATTTATTGCTGACGCCGCGTAAAGCGGGAAATGCGACGATCACCCTGAAAGCCACGGACGGAAGCGGTGTAAAAGCCAGATACCGAATTCGTGTGACAGATGAGATATACGACCCTCTTTTCTTATAATTTCCTTAGTTTTACAAAATGTGAGTGTACAGCCTTCCATTTTTCGGCTATAATAAGAATGTTTTTTGACCGCATACTAATAGAGGCTGTTTTGGTATGAGCAGATAATTTCAAAAGCATAACCGAAAAGGGGAATGTGGAAAAGAGGTAGAGATGTTACGGAGGAGAATTGCATTAGCAGGAATTACAGTTTTTTGCATGGCGGCGGGGCTGACAGGGTGCGGTAAAGATAAAGAACCGGCTCCTGTGCCGGAGGTAGACGCTGTGGAGGAAGAGCCGGAACCGGAGGTTGAGGAGGAGCCGGCAGAGGAAATACCGGAGATTACGACGGCATATCCCGTGATTGGAGAGCGGATAAGTGAAAATGGTAAGATTCAGAGTTATTTGACAGGAGAATGGACGGACGAGAAGAAGGCCAACCGCAGGCCAATTGCAGTCATGATCCCTAACAACGCGCCGGCGATGCCACAATATGGCCTTTCGAGAGCGGGCATTATCTATGAGGCGCCTGTAGAAGGACGTATCACCAGACTGATGGCAGTGGTTGAGGATTTTGACGACTTGGACAGGATCGGGCCTGTGAGAAGCAGCCGTGATTACTATGTCTATGTTGCTATGGGATATGAAGCCATCTATTGTAACTGGGGATTGGCAAGGCCTTATGTGGAAGAATTGATCAACAGGCCGGAATATTATAATGTCAGTGCAGCAGTCGAGGGTATCCATAACCCTGCCGATGAGGCTTTTGGCAGAGTGAGCCGGCCAGGATACGCCAGGGAATTTACAGGCTATGTAATGGTGGACGGCGTGTTCGATGCAGTGGAGAGACTTGGATATGACTGGAATTATGATGATAAATATGTACCGCCGTTTTTGTTTGCTGCAGATGATGTGACAGCAGATTATGCAGACAAGGAAGACGCTCTTTTGGTATATCCCGGCGGTAAGTCAGGCAATAATGCCAGTGGCTACGGATCCTATCATCCGTATTTTGAGTATCATGAGGACGATCATCTGTACTATCGGTATCAGGATGGTAAGAAGCAGATCGACGAGTATAATAATGAGCAGCTTACGTTCAGCAATGTCGTGTTCCAGTATTGCCATGGCGAGGTGCGGGATTCGCATGACTATCTTGCTTTCGGCGTGCACGGGGAAGGTGATGCCATAGTCTTTACCAACGGCAAAGCCATTAAAGGGACATGGAAGCGCTATGACGGTGATTTTACTCCGGCAAAGTTCTATGACGAGAATGGAGAGGAGATCATCTTTAATCAGGGTAAGACCTGGATCTGCAATATCTGGCAGGAATATGGTGAGTATGTGGAGTATGGCAAGGATGATACAAGCCTGATTACGCCGGATATGCCGTCTGTGAAAGCAGCAGAATAACGGGATTGATGAAGAGCAAGATGAGGCAGCATCCGGCTGAGACAATATCGGTCTGGATGCTGTTTTTAGTGTCCTGCATTTATTTTCGAGTATACACCCTTTAGAGTTTCGGGTATAATATGGTTGAATAAATTCTCTGGTGAGCAATTTCTTCAGCGTAAAGCGCTTTGGAATGGAGGTAAAAATGTTGATCTGTAAGGCACAGTATTGGAGAAGGAGGCAGGTGCATCAATATGAAATGGATGAAATTCAGAATTAAAACAGTTACGGAGGCGGAAGATATCATTATCAGCACTCTCTACGATATTGGTCTGGAAGGTGCGCAGATCGAGGACAGGATTCCGCTGACGGCGCTGGAGAAGGAGCAGATGTTTGTAGATATTCTGCCGGAAGAACCGGAGGATGACGGCATAGCGTATCTCAGCTTTTTTGTAGAGGAGAAGGAAGACGGGAGTCTGGAAATAAACGGTACGCCTGCGGATAAGGATACCATCGTGGAGCAGATCAGGGAGGAACTGGACGGGCTGCGTCTTTTTATGGAGATCGGAGAGGGATCGATCTCGGTATCAGAGACGGAGGATCTTGACTGGATCAACAACTGGAAGCAGTATTTCCATCAGTTCTACATAGACGACCTGTTGGTGATCCCTTCCTGGGAGACGGTGAAGCCGGAGGACACCGGCAGGAAAATACTGCATATCGATCCCGGCACGGCTTTTGGAACAGGGATGCATGAGACGACACAGCTTTGCATTCGACAGATCAGGAAGTATCTGACCTCCGGGACAGAGATTCTCGATGTGGGTACGGGAAGTGGTATTCTGGCAATTCTGGCGTTGATGTACGGTGCAAAGCATGCCGTGGGCACGGACCTGGATCCCTGCGCTGTGGAGGCAGTAGCGCAGAATATGAAGTCCAACGGTATTGCGGAGGAATCTTTCAGAATGATGATCGGTAATATTATTACGGACAGGACTGTGCAGGATCAGGTGGGTTATGAGTGTTATGATATTGTAGTGGCCAACATTCTGGCTGACGTTTTGGTGCCGCTGACGCCAGTTATCGTCCGGCAGATGAAGAAGGGTGGTATCTATATTACATCGGGGATCATAGATGAAAAGGAACAGACGGTCAGAGAGGCCGTGGAAGCGGCAGGACTGGAGATCGTAGAAGTCACTTATCAGGGAGAGTGGGTTTCGGTGACTGCCCGTAAGGCGGCTGATCCTGTTTAGGGAACGGTGTTGTATTAAGAGGCATGGAATGAACGGGAAAGAGATGTGGAAGCTGCGGATGATAAGTAACGTGGCGGGTATTCTGGCGGTATTGTGGATGGCTGTTATTTTTGGCTTTTCTGCACAGCCGAAGGAAGAATCCGGTATGGTAAGCGAGGAAGTCAGCGAGAGCCTGCTTAACGTGACCGGATGGTTCTTTCGTTTGAATATTGACGAGGAGAGAGTGCATGAGGTAATCAGAGCACTGGAGCGTTTCGTCCGCAAGGGAGCGCATATGACAGAATTCGCGGTTTTGGCTGTTCTTTTGTATCTTTGGATCGGCAGATGGCAGATGCAACGGCTGCGGCGATATGGGATTGCGGTTTTGCTGGCTGTTCTGTATGCCGGCAGTGACGAATTCCACCAGCTTTTTGTGGAAGGCCGGGCAGGATTGGTGAGTGATGTGCTGGTGGATGGGACGGGTGCGGCACTGGGGCTGGCCCTTTTTATCCTGATGTCGTTTTGCGTGATGAAAATAATGCGGGCAGGACGGCGTTTATGAAATAATGAAGGTCAGTGCGCGGATCATGGAGGGAATATGTATCAGTTTTTTGTTGAACCACAGCAGATACAGGACAGGAAAATAATCATCACGGGCAGTGATGTCAACCATATACGGAATGTGCTGCGCATGAAGCCGGGAGAGGAGATTGCGGTCAGCAATGGGATTGACGGCAGAGAGTATCGCTGTGGTATAGAAGCTTTTACGCAGGACGAGGTGATCTGCACGCTGCGGTTTGTCAAAGAGGACGGCGTGGAACTGCCTTCCCGGATTTTTCTTTTTCAGGGGCTGCCGAAGGCGGATAAGATGGAGCTGGTCGTACAGAAGGCGGTGGAGCTGGGGGTATATGAGATCATCCCGGTGGCGGCCAGGCGCTGTGTGGTGAAACTGGACGAGAAGAAAGCGGCAGGGAAGGTGGCCAGATGGCAGGGGATCGCCGAGGCGGCGGCCAAGCAGAGCAAAAGAGCCGTCATTCCGCAGGTACACTCGGTGATGCGGATGCAGGAGGCGGTTGAGTGTGCCCGCAGCATGGATATCAGATTGATCCCGTATGAGCTTGCCGAAGATATGCAGCATACGAGGGCTGTAATTGAGGCGGCGGAACCGGGGAAAGATATTGCGGTGTTCATCGGACCGGAGGGCGGATTTGAAGAGAGTGAGGTGCGTATGGCGAAGGAAGCAGGCATAGAGCCAGTGACGCTGGGGAAACGCATCCTGCGGACGGAGACGGCGGGATTGACCGTACTGTCCTGGTTGATGTATCACCTGGAATCCTGCTGACATATGATAAGGTATAGGGAAACAAGCAAAAGAAAGGAAATATAAGAATGCAAGTGTATTTGGATAATTCCGCGACCACCAAATGCTATGATGAGGTTGCGGAATTAGTATGCAGGATTATGTGTAAGGACTATGGAAATCCTTCCAGCATGCATCATAAAGGTGTAGAGGCGGAACAATACTTAAGGTATGCCAGAGAAACGCTGGCCAGATTGATGAAAGTGAATGAGAAAGAGATTCTGTTTACTTCCGGCGGTACGGAGTCTGATAATATTGCGTTGATCGGTACGGCGATGGCTCATCACAGAAGAGGACGGCATCTGATCACGACAAGGATGGAGCATCCGGCTGTTCTGCAGACCATGGCGTATCTGGAGAGACAGGGATTTGAGGTGACTTATCTCCCGGTGGACCGTGAGGGGAGGATCTCCCTGCAGGAACTGGAGCGGGCGGTGAGGAAGGACACGATCCTGGTATCGATCATGCATGTAAATAACGAGATCGGAAGTGTACAGCCTGTGGCGGAAGCCGGTGCGCTGATCAAGCGCTGTAACCCGCAGACATTGTTCCATGTGGACGCCGTGCAGGGATTCGGCAAGTTCAGGATCTATCCTTCCAGAATGGATGTGGATCTGCTGTCGGTCAGCGCTCATAAGATACATGGCCCGAAAGGTGTCGGATTTCTGTATATAAAAGACGGCGTCAGAGTGAATCCTGTCATATATGGAGGCGGGCAGCAGAAGGGAATGCGTTCTGGTACTGAAAATGTGCCGGGAATTGCAGGGCTTGCCAGGGCGGCAGAGCTGGTGTATGCTGAGCTTGACCGGGATGTGGAAAGAATGTATGAGCTGCGCCGGATGCTGATCGAAGGGGTCAGCCGCATTGAGGATGTGAAAGTCAACGGATGTCCGGGGCGGGATGGTGCACCGCATATTGTCAGTCTTTCCGTGCGGGGCGTGCGCAGCGAGGTTCTTCTGCACGCACTGGAAGAGAAGGAGATATACGTGTCGGCAGGAAGTGCCTGCGCTTCCAATAAACCGCAGATATCGGATACTTTAAAGGCCATCGGCGTGGAACGGGATCTGCTGAGTTCCACCATACGTTTCAGTCTTTCTGTCTTTACAACGGCGGAGGAAATCGAGTATACTATACAGGCACTGGAGGAAATGGTTCCGATGCTTAGAAAATATTCGCGTCACTGATACTTCGTACGGAAATTTTTCGTATGGAGTACCGAATCAGGAGGAAATATGTTTACAGCTTTTTTGATAAAATATGCCGAGATCGGTGTGAAAGGAAAGAACAGGTATCTGTTTGAGAATGCACTGGTACAGCAGATTAAATACGCTTTGAAGAGATGTGAAGGGGAATTTGCCGTTCGCAGGACGGATGGACGCATCTATGTGGATGCGGTTTCGGATTTCGATTATGAAGAAACCGTAGTACATTTGCAGAAGGTTTTTGGGATATCCGGCATCTGCCCGATGGTTTACGTGGAGGATGAAGGGTTCGAGAAGCTGAAGGAAACAATCGTGGACTATATTGGCACGGTTTATCCGGATAGGCATAAGAGCTTTAAGGTTGCGGCCAGACGTGCCAGGAAGAATTATCCTCTCAATTCCATGGAGATCAATATGGAATTGGGAGGAGCCATTCTGGATGCATTTCCGGAGATGTCTGTTGATGTACATAAGCCGGACATCCTGTTGAATGTGGAGATCAGGGACAAAGTCTATATTTATTCCAGGATCATTCCCGGTCCGGGCGGTATGCCGGTAGGCACAGGCGGCAAGGCCATGCTGCTTTTGTCCGGCGGAATCGATTCCCCCGTGGCTGGCTGGATGATCGCGAAGCGCGGAGTTAAGATCGATGCGGTATATTTTCATGCGCCGCCTTATACCAGTGAACGGGCGAAACAGAAGGTGGTGGATCTGGCGGCCAGGGTGGCGGCTTATACGGGACCGATCTATTTACATGTTATCAACTTTACGGACATACAGTTGTATATCTATGACAAGTGTCCGCATGATGAGCTGACGATCATTATGCGCCGTTATATGATGCGCATTGCGGAGCGGATCGCCAAAGATACGGAGTGCTTGGGACTGATTACGGGTGAAAGTATCGGTCAGGTGGCTTCCCAGACGATGCACAGTCTGATGGCGACCAATGAAGTGTGTGAACTGCCGGTGTACAGGCCGTTGATCGGTTTTGATAAAATGGAGATCGTGGATATATCGGAGAAGATTGATACTTATGAGACTTCGATCCAGCCCTATGAAGACTGCTGTACAATTTTCGTAGCCAAACATCCGGTGACGAAGCCGAATCTGAACATAATCCGCAGACATGAACATAATTTGGATGAGAAGATTGATGAGCTGGTGCAGACAGCACTGGATACGAAAGAAGTGATTATAGTAAAATAAAAAAACGAGCAAAGCTCGTTTACGAGATCTGCTTCGCAGCCTCGAATATCCGGAATAATTTGCTATAGAATAAAAGAGCGAGCAAAGCCCGCATAAGAATAGTGGTTAAAAGTATCCGGCCCATCACAAAGCGTTCAAGATGGCCGGATACACGTAACAGCAAGAATGTTACGATCACCTGCGAAGGTGATTCCGGAATTTAAAGATAAGTGTTATTAAATGATGTATGGTTTTAAAGCTGCCAGGACTTCGTCGATCGCGTCTTCGGCGTGGATGTTCAAGTCGATGGGCTTGGACAGATCCAGACTGAAGATACCCATGATGGACTTTGCATCAATGACGTACCTGCCGGATACCAAATCGAAGTCGTAATCAAATTTTGTAATGTCATTTACAAAAGACTTAACCTTATCAATCGAATTTAAAGAAATCTGTACGGTTTTCATGTGAAATCTACCTCCTTTGATTGTTCATACCTTCTGCTCTAATACTAAATGTTGGAAGTGTAAAAGTCAATGATAAAACAATACAAAAAACGTGGAGAATATAATGAAAAGTGTAGCACTACATAATTTGGGATGCAAGGTGAACAGCTATGAAATAGATGTAATGCAACAAAGGCTGCAGGAAAGCGGATATGTCATTGTGCCTTTTGATGAAGCGGCGGATGTTTATATCATAAATACGTGCACTGTGACCAATATTGCGGACAGGAAGAGCAGGCAGATGATCCATCGCGCAAGGAAAAGGAATCCTGATGCCGTAGTGGTGGCGGCAGGATGTTATGTGCAGACCGCGGGGGAGACGGCTTTGCAGGACGGTACGATCGATATTGCCGTGGGAAATAACCGGAAGAAGGATATCGTCACCATATTGGAAGAATACTGGAAGGGTAAAGAAGAGACGGCGGTAAATGTGATCAATATCGGTGATACGAGAGAATATGAAGAAATGCAGTTGTCACGCACGGCCGAGCATACCAGGGCTTATATTAAGATTCAGGACGGCTGTAACCAGTTTTGTTCCTACTGCATTATCCCCTATGCCCGAGGCCGGGTCAGAAGCCGCAGAGAGGAGGATATTCTGCGGGAGGTGCGGGGGATCGTGGATGCCGGATATAAGGAGATCGTGCTGACCGGGATTCATATCAGTTCTTACGGCATTGACAGGGGAGCATCGGAATTGCTGCAGCTTTTGGGGAAGCTCCACATGATAGACGGACTGGAGCGTATCCGTCTGGGATCACTGGAGCCGCGCATCGTGACGGAAGATTTTGCCGCGCAGATCAGCGCCATGCCCAGGATATGTCCGCATTTTCATCTGTCTTTGCAGAGCGGCTGTGATTCGGTCCTGCGCAGAATGAATAGACATTATACAGCCGGGGAATACTTTCAGACAACAGAAGCGCTTCGGAGATATTATCGGGATCCGGCGATCACCACGGACGTGATCGTAGGGTTTCCGGGAGAGACGGAAGAAGAATTTCATACGACGGAGGAATTCGTGCGCAGGATCCGGTTCTATGAAATGCACATTTTCAAATATTCCAGGAGACAGGGGACCAGGGCGGCACAGATGAATTTCCAGCTTACGGAAGCGGATAAGAGCAGGAGAAGCGAGATCCTTATGCGTGCGGAAGCGCAGATGTCGCATGATTACAGGGCCGGTTATCTGAACTGTGAGACGGAAGTTCTTATGGAAGAGAAGAAGGCGATAAACGGGCAAACGTACTGGATCGGACATACGCCGCAGTATATAAAAGCGGCCAGAGCAGATGGAGAATCACAGAATCTGGGGAATCAGATCGTAACGGGAAGGCTTACGGAGTTTCTCGATGACGACATTATGCTGTTAAAGTGATTGAATTTTAAGTGACTATAGAGTATTATGGTAGTATATATTGTACGGGCAATTTCAAAAATGACAATGGATAAGGGCGTAAGAACATGCGGGATTTAGAGAACACACAATTTTTTAAAGTAGAAACAGAGCCGGAAACGGGAGTAAAGATTGTACTTTCCACGGTGTATGAGGCACTGACAGAGAAGGGATATAATCCAGTGAATCAGATCGTAGGATATATTATGTCCGGGGATCCTACTTATATTACCAGCCATAAGAGTGCGCGCAGTTTGATCATGAAAGTGGAGCGCGATGAACTGGTGGAGGAGATGCTGGTGGAATACATCAAAAATTCACTGGGGAAATAGACAGATCCGTCGAGGCAGGAATGTCTGCCGGGCGTGCGGTGTGTAAGGATGTGCCGGTGGCGGCGGAGAAAAGTACTTAAAGGAAATGCGGCAATAGCGGAAGGGAGAATGCGTTACTATAAACGGCCCGGCCGTGAATAGAGACAGGGATACAGGATGAGAATCATGGGGTTGGATCTGGGTTCCAGGACGGTGGGAGTGGCGGTAAGCGATCCGCTTCTGATCACGGCACAGGGACTGGAGATCATCAGAAGGAAAGATGAGAATAAGCTGCGGCAGACATTGGCGCGGATAGAGCAGCTGATCACGGAGTATGAGGTGTCGGAGATTGTGCTGGGACTGCCGAAGAATATGAATGATACGATGGGTGACAGAGCAGAACTGTCACTGGCGTTTCAGGATAAGCTGGAGAGAAGGACAGGCCTTCCCGTGACGATGTGGGATGAACGGCTCACTACCGTAGCAGCGGACAGGGCGATGATGGAAGCAGGGATACGCAGAGAGCACCGTAAGGAATATGTGGACAAGATCGCGGCAGTTTTTATCCTGCAGGGATATCTGGATTATCGTGCTAACAAGGAGAATGCGTAAGTGGAGAAGATTGTTTTTACACCGGAAGGTGAGGAACCGGTACAGTTCTGTATTTTGGAGCAGACCAGACTGGGCGGTATCGACTATATTCTGGTGACGGATTCCGAGGAGGGAGACGGTGAGGCTCTTATTCTTCGGGATGTGTCCGGGGCGGACGAGAAAGAAGCCGTCTATGAGATTGTGACAGAGGATGAGGAATTAAACGCAGTGGCGGCTGTGTTTGAAAATATGCTGGAAGACATTGAGTTAACGTAGTGTTTTCGGCAAATGCGCAGGAATTCCGAATATACAGTGTGTGTCCGATTGATCGACGCCTGCTCTATATGCGGAGGATGTGCATAATTGCAGTACAGAGGTTTCTGCGGATGTATGCAGAAAGAGGTAACAGGGAAGCGGCAGGCCGAAGAGAGCAACGGCAGATTCCGTAACAGGGAAGCCGAAGACTGAACTGTTACCGGAAAGTATCGGTGCGGTGCAGAGAATGTCATAAGGGAAAACTATTCGCAGACTGCCGGCTTAGAGGAAAGCGAGAAGAACGTGCAGACAGGTTTTGCCTGTTTTGTTATTGTGCGGAATATATGCGCTGAAGCCGATACGGATACATATATGAGAGAATGGAGGAAATATATTTGAAGAAAATTGAACAGGGAAGAGGTGCTTCCAGGCTGAAAGTGATTCCGCTTGGAGGCTTAGAGCAGATTGGACTTAATATGACTGCTTTCGAGTATGAGGACAGTATTATTGTGGTAGACTGCGGTTTGTCATTTCCGGAGGACGAGATGCTGGGGATCGATCTGGTGATCCCGGATATCAGCTACCTGAAAGAACATGCCGATAAGGTAAAGGGTTTTGTGATCACACATGGACATGAGGATCATATCGGTGCGCTGCCGTATGTCCTTAAGGAGTTGAACATCCCCATCTATGCCACCAGGCTTACCATGGGGATCATAGAGAACAAGCTGACGGAACATGATCTGACGAATAAGACGAGGCGCAAAGTAGTAAAATTCGGACAGTCTATTAATCTGGGCCAGTTCAGAGTGGAATTTATCAGGACGAATCACAGTATTGTGGATGCAGCGGCCCTGGCGATCTATTCGCCGGCAGGTGTGGTGGTGCATACGGGAGATTTCAAGGTAGACTATACGCCTGTGTTTGGTGACGCCATTGATCTGCAGCGTTTTGCAGAGATCGGAAAGAAAGGCGTGCTTGCGCTGATGTGTGATTCTACGAATGCGGAGCGGCTGGGATTTACGGCTTCTGAGAGAACAGTGGGCAGAACGTTTGATACGTTGTTTGCAGACCATAAAGATACGCGGATTATTATTGCAACTTTTGCATCCAATGTGGACAGGGTACAGCAGATCATTAATTCAGCGTATAAGCATGGAAGAAAAGTCGTGGTGGAAGGCAGAAGCATGGTCAACATCATAGAGACCGCTTCCGCGCTGGAATGTCTGCACATTCCGGAGAACACTTTGATTGACATAGAGCAGCTGAAGAATTATCCTAATGATAAGACGGTGATCATCACCACCGGCAGTCAGGGGGAGAGCATGGCGGCTTTGAGCCGGATGGCCAGTAATAATCACCGGAAGATATCGATCCTTCCCGGAGATACGGTTATTTTCTCGTCCCATCCGATACCGGGTAATGAGAAAGCAGTTACCAATGTGATCAATGAGCTGCAGATGAAAGGGGCGGATGTTATCTTTCAGGATGTGCATGTTTCCGGACATGCCTGCCAGGAAGAGATCAAGCTGATCTACAGCCTTGTAAAGCCGCGGTATGCGGTGCCCATCCATGGAGAGTACAAACACAGGAAGGCACAGGCAAAGGTAGCGGCGGATCTGGGCATTCCGAAAGAGAATATCTTCATGATCCAGTCCGGCGACGTGCTGGAGATGAACAATGAGAAGGCGGAAGTGACCGGAAAGGTGCCTGTGGGTGCAATTCTGGTAGACGGTCTGGGCGTAGGAGATGTGGGCAATGTCGTTCTGCGTGACAGGCAGCATCTGGCTGAGGACGGTATTCTGATCGTGGTGCTGGCGTTGGATTCCTACAGTGACCGACTGGTGTCGGGGCCTGACATCGTGTCCAGAGGTTTCGTGTATGTCCGTGAGTCGGACGAGCTTTTGGATGAGGCGAGACTGTTGGTGGATGAGGCTGTGCATGGGTGCCTGAGCAAAGGTCAGACTGACTGGGGAAAGATCAAGTCGTCCATCAAAGACGTGCTCAGTGAATTCGTGTGGAAGAAGACGAAGAGACGGCCGATGATCCTGCCGATCATTATGGAAGTTTAGTTCGTGCCGTTGATGACGGCGTGGAGGAGATAAAGTACCCGGCTTTTTATGGAGCATATGTGACGAAGAAGAGATGGGGGCGCAGGTATGACGGAAAATGATGTTATGGAAAGTGCGAAGCAGCTTGCAGGGATCATCCGTGAGACTGATGTATACAAAGAGTATCTGCATCAGCGGGAAAGCCTGAAAGCGCAGCCCGAGCTGTATGCCCAGGTCAATGAGTACAGACAGAAGAATTTTGCCATACAGAATGAGTCGGACGGCATGGAGCTGTTTGACAGAATGGAAATATTTGAGCGGGAATACAGAGAGTTTCGGGAGAATCCGGCTGTGGATGAATTTCTGAGGGCCGAGCTGGCGTTCTGCCGTATGATGCAGGAAATGAATGTGCTGCTCACGGCGGAGATTGATTTCGAATAAGAGATTATGCGGCTTTCGGCAGGAATTTGTGATTCCGCTTATGCGTAAGAACAGCCTGCAGGTAACTTGAATGGGACTATTGCAAGAGTGAGATGAACTTGCGGAGGATAGCGGAGATGAATATTAAGTACATCATAGGTTCAATAGTTGAGATGGTCATTAAGATCGTGGTATTTATTTTTATTGCCATGTTTGTTATCAGAACGGCGACGGCGGCCTATGATTATGGGTTCCGTGTGTTTGCGGAGAAGCCGATGGATGTTGGAGAGGGCAGGACTATCAGTGTTTCTATTGGAAATGCGGATTCCGCTAAGGAAGTAGGCGAAATGCTGCAGGAAAGAGGACTGATCCGGGATGCGACGCTTTTCAGGATCCAGGAGCTGCTTTCGGAGAATCATGGCAAGATCCGGCCGGGTATCTATGATCTGACTACAGCGATGACTGCACAGGAAATGCTGGAAGTGATTGCGGCGAAACCGGATGAGGAAGAAGAAAACAAAGAGTAGAGAAGAGAGGGTATAATACGATGACAGGCGACGAGCGCCTCAATGCGTTTATTGATTCGTTGGATACCGGAAACACTCCTTTTTTAAATGAAATAGAGAAAGAGGCCAGAGAAACCAATGTACCTGTTATACGCACGCCGGTGCAGAGTCTGTTAAAGCTGCTGCTCGCGATGCGAAAGCCAGCATCGATTCTGGAGGTTGGCTGTGCTGTTGGTTTCTCTGCGCTTTTGATGAGTGAGTACGGGCCGGAGGACTGCCATATAACGACCATTGAGAAATATGAGAAAAGGATTCCTGTCGCCAGAGAGAATTTCAGGCGGGCGGGAAAGGAAGGGCAGATTACCCTTCTGGAAGGAGACGCAGCCGATATTTTACGTAAAATGCAGGGATCCTATGAGATGATATTTATGGACGCGGCGAAGGGGCAGTATATTCATTTTCTGCCGGATGTCCTGCGGCTGCTGGCTCCGGGCGGCATCCTGCTGTCTGATAATGTGCTGCAGGACGGGGATATTCTGGAATCACGCTTTGCAGTGACCAGAAGGAACCGGACAATACACAGCCGAATGCGGGAATATCTGTATGAGTTGAAACACCATCCGGACCTGGAAACAGTGATCCTGCCGGTGGGGGATGGCATAACGGTCAGTGTGAGGAAAGACGGAGCAAAGACAAATTTACCGGTATGAAACGGTCGCCTGCGAAAGCAGGCCAATGAGAACCGGCGTGAGGAGAAGTTATGAAGGACAATATCAGAAAGCCTGAGTTACTGGTGCCGGCGAGCAGTCTGGAAGTGCTGAAAACAGCGGTCATATTCGGGGCGGATGCTGTTTATATCGGCGGTGAGGCGTTCGGGCTGCGGGCGAAGGCGAAGAATTTCACGCCGGCGGAGATGGCGGAAGGGATTGCTTTTGCCCATGCCCATGGGGTACGGGTGCACGTGACAGCCAATATTCTGGCACATAATTATGATCTGGAAGGAGCGAAAGCTTATTTCAAGGAACTTAAGGAGATGAAGCCGGACGCGTTGATCATCGCCGATCCGGGAATGTTTATGCTGGCGCGGCAGATCTGTCCGGAAATAGATATTCACGTATCGACGCAGGCCAACAATACCAATTATATGACGTATCGGTTCTGGTATGAACAGGGTGCCAGACGCGTGGTGTCGGCAAGAGAGCTGTCCTTAACGGAAATTCGGGAGATACGGGAGAAGATACCCGACGATCTGGAGATCGAAAGCTTTATTCATGGAGCCATGTGTATTTCCTATTCGGGACGGTGCCTGCTGAGCAGTTATTTCACGGGGCGGGATGCCAATCATGGAGCGTGCACCCATCCCTGCCGCTGGAAATATGCGGTGATGGAGGAAACAAGACCGGGAGAGTATCTGCCCGTCTACGAGAATGAAAGAGGAACCTATATTTTCAATTCCAAAGATCTGTGTATGATCGGTCATATTCCGGAGATGATCGAGGCCGGTATAGACAGTTTCAAGATCGAGGGGCGGATGAAGACGGCGCTGTATGTGGCGGCGGTGGCGCGCACTTACCGCCGTGCCATTGACGACTGTCTGGAATCTGAGGAGAAGTATCGGGCGAATATGAACTGGTATCTGGAAGAGATTGCCAAATGTACTTACCGCCAGTTTACGACGGGATTCTATTTCGGCAAACCGGACGAGACGACCCAGATCTATGATAACAATACGTACGTGAATGAATATATTTATCTGGGAATTGCAGGGGAGCTTGTGAAGACTGCGGGAAAAACCTGTGTACGTATCGAACAGCGGAATAAATTCTGTACGGGGGATTTGATCGAGATCATGAAACCGGACGGTACCAACACGGCGGCAAAGGTACTTGCCATGTACAATGAGGCGGGGGAGAGTGTGGAATCCTGTCCCCATTCGAAGCAGGTGATTGATGTGGAATTGTCGGTGCTGCCGGAGCGTTATGATATTCTGCGGGTTAGCAATGGGTGAAGATTGACTGCAGGTTTTGTGGGAAACTGACAGGATGGTGTTTTTTGTGATTGCAAAATCCGTCAGATATTACAAAATTTGCATTGCAGTATTGCATTTTTAAAAAAAGTAAGTTATTTTATAAAAGGGTTGCAGGTCATATAGAGGTATCGTGAGCGAAGGTGTTCCAAAAAGGTTTTTTTTTGGAACATTTTTTTATTCCGAAGGAAAGGAATGGGTAGGAAAATGAGTGAAGTGTTTAATGTGGAAGAGATTTTTGCTAAAAACGTGTTTACGCTGGGGAAGATGAAGGCACGCCTGCCGAAGAATGTGTATGAGGAAGTTCTGAAGGTGATGAATGAAGGCGGCGAGCTGTCCAAGGCGGCGGCGAACGTAGTCGCCAAGGAAATGAAGGACTGGGCGGTGGAAAATGGGGCGACACACTATACGCATTGGTTCCAGCCGCTTACGGGTATCACGGCGGAGAAACATGACGCCTTTGTTGCACATCCCGATGGAGAAGGCAGAATGCTGACGGATTTCTCGGGTAAAGAGCTGATCAAAGGAGAGCCGGACGCGTCTTCTTTCCCGTCCGGTGGTCTGCGGGCGACTTTCGAGGCAAGAGGATATACGGCATGGGATATCACGTCCCCCGCTTTTTTAAAGGAATCCGGCTGCGGCATGATACTGTGTATTCCTACGGCATTCTGTTCCTATACGGGGGAAGCGCTGGACAAGAAGACACCGCTGCTGCGTTCCATGCAGGCGCTGAGCGAACAGGCTCTCAGGATCGTGCGTCTGTTTGGTAATACGGGGGCCACGAAAGTTACCGCATCCGTTGGACCGGAACAGGAATACTTCTTAGTGGATAAAGACTTATATATGCAGAGGACTGATCTGATGTTTGCGGGCCGCACGCTGTTCGGTGCACCGGCTCCCAAGGGTCAGGAAATGGAAGATCATTATTTTGGTGTAATCAGGGAGCGCGTCGGCGCCTATATGAAGGACCTGAACGAGGAGCTTTGGAAGCTTGGCGTTACGGCCAAGACACAGCACAATGAGGTGGCACCGGCGCAGCATGAGCTGGCGCCGATCTATGAGACGGCAAACATTGCGGTGGACCATAACCAGCTTGTCATGGAGGCCATGAAAAGAGTTGCGATCCGCCACGGCATGAGATGTCTGCTTCACGAGAAGCCTTATGCGGGCGTTAATGGTTCCGGCAAACACGACAACTGGTCTATCACCACCGACAATGGGGTCAATCTGCTTGATCCGGGCGACACGCCCAATGAAAATATCCAGTTCCTGCTGGTGCTTGCCTGCATTATGAAGGCGGTGGATACCCATGCAGATCTGCTGCGCCAGTCGGCATCCGATGTGGGCAATGACCACAGACTGGGCGCCAACGAGGCGCCTCCGGCGATTATTTCCATCTTCCTGGGCGAACAGCTGGAGGATGTGGTGAAACAGCTGATCGAGACCGGCGAGGCTACCAGTGTAAAGGAGGGAGGCAGGCTGCGGACCGGAGTCAAGACGCTGCCTGATTTTAAAAAGGATGCGACAGACAGAAACAGAACGTCACCGTTTGCGTTCACAGGGAATAAATTCGAATTCCGCATGGTCGGATCCGCGGATTCCATCGCCAGCCCGAATACGACGCTGAATGCCATTGTAGCGGAGGCTTTCTGCGAGGCGGCAGACAGGCTGGAGAAGGCGGACGATCTGGAGCTGGCCATTCATGATCTGATTAAAGAATATATGTCGGAGCATCAGAGGATCATCTTTAACGGTAACGGGTATGCGCCGGAATGGGTAGAGGAAGCCAGAGAGAGAGGATTGCCCAATATTAAGTCGATGATTGAGGCGGCAAGCACTCTGACGACGGATAAGGCTGTTAGATTGTTTGAAAAATTTCGCATCTTTACGCGGGTGGAACTGGAATCCCGCGAGGAGATCATCTATGAGACGTATGCGAAGACGATCAACATTGAGGCGCTGGCGATGATCGATATGGCCGGCAAGCAGATCATCCCTGCGGTGGTGAAATATTCGAGGACACTTGCGGATACGGTGAATGCGGTGAAAGAGGCAGGAGCGGACGCTTCCGTGCAGATGGATCTGTTAAAGAGAGTGACTGTCAGACTGTCAGCCATGCAGGCTGCTCTGACCAGTCTGAAAAAGGTGGAAGAAGAGGCTTCCGCCATGACGGATGCGAAAGAGCAGGCATTTTTCTATAAGGATGTCGTCAAGACTGTTATGGAAGAGCTGCGTACGCCGGCAGATGAGCTGGAGATGATTGTTGACAGAAAGATGTGGCCGATTCCTACATACGGTGAGTTGATGTTTGAAATCTGATCGGGGAGCGAAAGCCGCTGCAGGATTAATATCCTGCAGCGTGCTGCGAGGAAGACTGTCCGTGCGGGGACGATAATTACAAAAAACAAAAAAATTGAAAAAAATTAATAAAAAGGCTTGCAAAAAGAAACAATATGTCTTATAATCATTAATTGTTGATGGGCTATCGCCAAACGGTAAGGCAACGGACTCTGACTCCGTCATTTCAAGGTTCGAATCCTTGTAGCCCAGCTTGCAAACGTCAGTTGAGAGATTAACTGGCGTTTTTCCTTGTTTTACAGAAAAGTGCGTTCTCAGTCTTTCGGGCGGTGGGAACAGTTTGGCGTGTTGAGAAGGAGGCATGGTTATTATGTATACATTTGACAGCAGAGTGCGTTACAGTGAGGTGGGCACGGACGGCAATATGACATTGATCGCGCTTCTGGATTATTTTCAGGATTCTTCTACGTTCCATTCAGAAGATCTCGGTCTGGGTACGGATTATCTTAAAAGCCTGAATCAGGTATGGATGCTGTCTGCGTGGCAGATCTGCGTCAACAGGTATCCGCACCTGTGTGAAAGGATCGTGATCGGCACGGCTCCCTATGGATTTAAGGGTTTTGTCGGTTATCGTAATTTTGAGATGAAGACACAGGCGGGGGAGGTACTTGCCTACGCCAACTCTGTCTGGAGTCTGATGGATCTGGGAAAGATGACGCCGGCAAAGCCCAGTGAGCAGATGCTGGCGGGATACGTGCTGGAAGAAAAGTATCCTATGGAATATGCGCCGCGCAGGATTGATGTGCCGGCGGAAGGCCGGAATGTGGAGCCTTTTGCGGTGAAAGCGCATCATCTGGACACAAACAATCATGTAAATAACGGACAGTATGTGCGGATGGCGGCGGAATATATCCCGAAAGATTTCCCCGTAAAACAGCTGCGGGTGGAGTATAAGAGTCAGGCAGTTCTCGGGGACAGGATCTGTCCCGTTGTGGCCGGAGACGAGGAAACCGGATCGTATATTGTTTCTCTGAACAGGGAAGATGGCAGGCCTTACAGCATTGTAGAACTGAGGTGACGGCCTGACCGGGAACTGGAATCAGAGAACAGACCGCTGCAACAGCGGGACGAAAGAAAATGGGAAAGCCTGCGTGACAGGAATGGAGGAGCTTATGATTCGGCTGGGAGAGATCCAGACTTTACGGATAATAAAGAAAGTAGATTTTGGTGTATACCTTTATGATGGGGAGGATGAGGCGGAGCGGGTTCTGCTTCCCATAAAGCAGGTGCCAATGCAGGCACAGGTGGGAGATGAAGTGGAAGTGTTCCTTTATCGTGATTCCAAGGACCGCCTGATCACGACGACCGCCAGACCGAAGCTGACACTTCACCATGTGGCAAGGCTGAAAGTGGCGCAGGTGGGGAAGGTGGGTGCTTTTCTGGACTGGGGACTGGAGAAGGAACTGCTTTTGCCTTACAGGGAACAGACGAGAAAAGTATCGGCAGGAGAAGAATGCCTGGCGGCATTGTATATCGATAAGAGCAACCGGCTGTGCGCTACCATGAACGTATATCCCTATCTTTCGACGGAGAGTCCCTATCGGAAAGAGGACAGAGTAAAAGGAACCGTCTACGAGATCAGCAGGAATTTCGGTGCTTTTGTTGCGGTGGATGACCAGTATTCCGGGCTTATTCCACAGCGGGAACTGTATGGGCCGATACAGATCGGAGATACGGTCACGGCGCGCGTTACAGAGGTCAAGGAGGATGGTAAGCTTGATCTGAGTATACGGGAGAAGGCATATCTGCAGATTGAGAAGGATGCGCAGCGGGTGCTGGAGATTATAGACAGTTTTGACGGGGCGCTTCCTTTCACGGACAAGGCGTCGCCGGAAGTGATCAAACGGGAGACGCAGATGAGTAAGAACGAATTCAAGCGGGCGGTAGGTCATCTGCTGAAAGCAGGGCGGATACAGATCACGGAGCGGGCGATCCGTTTAAACAGAACGGAATGAAGAAAACAGAAAATCCCATTCGCGGCCGGTATCAGTCACGAATGGGATTTGTCTTTGCGGTGATTCCTTATATTCTGATATCGATATTGGCACCGACATCGGGGTTTACGGATAATTCCATGCCTGCCGTATCCATCATGCCGGTAATCTGTTCGCCCATGGAAGAAACCTGGTCCAGTGATTTACTCAACATGGCAACACCATATGCGTTCTGCACATTGATGGCGGACATGGCCATCGATAATCCTGCGATATCCATAATGATCCTCCGTTCTTGCCCGGTATGCGGGTTTGCACCTGCTCCTGCAGGGATCGATTCCGGGCAGACAATATTTATAATTCAGTATAGCACACCGGCAGCAAAATAGCGAGAAATTTTCCGGGTTTCTTTTTGGAAAAAAATACACAAAAAATTCATGAATGGAGCTGGATTTTTTTGTAGATATAGATTAAAATGGAAACTGGATGTTGTATTTTGGTGAATTTAGCAGGTTCAATTTTGTGTAATTTGCTATAGGAATGACAAGGGGTGGGGTATGATCTCAAATCAGATTTTACAGAGTACGATCGAAGGGCTGAAATCGATTGCGAGGGTAGATTTATGCGTTGTGGATATCGATGGGAAGGCGGTTGCCATGACGACGGAAGAGATGGAGAAGTGCGGCAGATCGGCGGCAGATTTTGCCAGATCTCCCGCTGATTCGCAGGAGATACAGGGATATCAGTATTTTAAGATATTTGATGAGCAGCAGTTGGAATACGTCCTGATCGCCGGGGGGATCGGTGAGGATGTCTATATGGTGGGCAAGATGGTTGCCTTCCAGATTCAGAATCTGCTGGTGGCATATAAGGAGCGGTTTGATAAGGATAATTTTATCAAGAATCTGCTTCTGGATAATCTGCTTCTGGTGGATATTTACAGCCGTGCAAAGAAGTTACATATTCAGACGGAGGCAAAGCGCGTAGCGCTGATCATAGAGACGGATAACGCCAGAGACAGTAACGTGCTGGAGACGATGAGGGCTTTTTCCGGCAGTAACAGCAGAGATTTCGTTACGGCAGTGGATGAGAGCAATGTGATCGTGGTCAAGGATCTGTCGGAGGGAGACAGCGCGAAGGAGATCGACAGGACGGCAACGGCGATCGCCACTTTTTTGGAGAAAGAGAACTACCAGAATGTCAGAATCGCATACGGGACAACCGTGGGAGAGATCAAGGATGTGAGCCGCTCCTTCAAGGAAGCGAAGATGGCGCTTGATGTGGGCAAGATCTTCTTTGGGGAGAGAGATGTAATCGCGTACAGTGAGCTGGGAATCGGACGATTGATCTATCAGCTTCCCATTCCGCTGTGCAGGATGTTCATCAAGGAAATATTTGACGGCAAGAGTCCGGATGATTTCGATGAGGAGACATTGACTACGATCAATAAGTTCTTTGAGAACTCACTGAATGTCTCCGAGACGTCCAGACAGCTGTTTATTCACAGGAATACACTTGTATACCGCCTTGATAAGCTGCAAAAGAGTACGGGGCTTGATCTGCGGGTGTTCGAGGATGCGATCACTTTCAAGATCGCGCTTATGGTCGTTAAATATATGAAGTATATGGAGAGCTTCGAGTACTAAAACAGCAGCCTGCAAGGGATGAGGATCATCTAAATAAACTGATCGCGTGGCGATTGATAAATATTATTTTAAAGAAAACGGAAGTGGTGAACAGAGTGGCAGAGAGACGGAGAAAGAAAAGTGCGGCGCCAGCGAACGAGATCATTACCCTGATGAATGTGTGTAAGGCATATTCTACGGGGGCACCGGCGCTTAAGGATGTGAACCTGCGTATCAACAGAGGAGAGTTTGTATTTATTGTCGGTGACAGTGGGTCCGGGAAATCTACCCTGATCAAACTGCTCCTGCGTGAATTGACGATAACCAGCGGGTATATCAATGTCATGGGATATGATCTGGCCAAAATCAGGCACAGGAAGATACCGAAATTCAGGAGGAATCTGGGAGTCGTATTCCAGGATTTCAGACTTCTGAAAGACAGAAATGTATATGATAACGTGGCTTTTGCACAGCGGATCATTCAGAAATCCAACAAGGAGATCAAGAAGAATGTGCCCAGTATTCTGGCGATTGTGGGGTTGGCGGGTAAGTACAAGGCGAAGCCCAGGCAGCTGTCAGGCGGCGAACAGCAGAGAGTTGCGCTGGCGAGAGCGTTGGTCAATAAGCCGACTGTCCTGCTGGCTGACGAGCCGACAGGAAATCTGGACCCGAAGAATTCCTGGGAAATCATGAAGCTGCTGGAACAGATTAATGAGGGAGGAACTACTGTCATTGTAGTAACCCATAACAGGGAGATTGTCAATGCGATGCAGAAGCGGGTGGTTACTTTAAAGAAAGGTGTTATTGTAAGCGACGAGGAAAAGGGAGGATACATTGATGAGGATTAGCAGCTTTTTCTATACACTCAGACAGGGCGTCCGTAATCTTTTCCGTAATAAGTGGTTTACACTGGCATCCATTGCTACGATCAGCGCCTGCCTGTTTCTGTTCGGATTATTCTATGCGATCGTTGTGAACTTTCAGCATATTGTGCGGTCGGCAGAGGAGGGCGTCTCGGTGACGGTATTCTTTGACGAGGGACTTGACGATATCCGAATTCAGGAGATCGGGGAATCGATTCGCAAACGGCCGGAAGTGACTAACGTAATCTTTATCTCTGCAGAGGAGGCGTGGGAGTCTTTCAAGAAGGAATATCTGGGTGAATATGCGGACGGTTTTACAGAGAATCCGTTGGCTGATTCCGCTAACTATGAGATTTATCTGAACGACGTATCGATGCAGTCGGCCCTGGTTACCTATCTGGAGGCTACGGATGGTGTGAGACTGGTCAATCGCTCGGAGCTGGCGGCTACGACACTGACGGGGGTCAATGCCCTGATCGCTTATGTGTCGGTGGGAATCATTGCCATCCTGTTTGCTGTTTCCGTATTCCTGATCAGTAATACGGTTACGATCGGTATTTCCGTGCGTAAGGAAGAAATCAACATTATGAAATACATAGGGGCGACGGATTTCTTCGTCAGGTCGCCTTTTGTGATCGAAGGTATGATGATCGGTGCGATCGGTGCTTCGATTCCGTTAGGGGTTATCTATACACTGTATAATATTGTACTGGAATATGTGCTGATCAGGTTCCCCATGCTGGCTGATCTGCTCAGTTTTTTAACTGTGGAGGAAATCTTTAATGTGCTGATTCCGGTATCTTTGGGTATCGGTGTCGGGATTGGTTTTCTTGGCAGTATCGTTACGGTAAGAAAGCACCTGAGAGTCTGATCTGTTAGTGGGTTTCCTATATGAGGCATAAGACAATATGAAGAATTGGAAGAAGGCAGTATGCCTGTTGCTCTGTGGAATTATGATAGCTGCGTATTCGAGACCGGCGCAGGCTGCGCTGACCAATGCCAGTATTCGTGAGAAAGAGGCGGAGATCGAGGCGGCGAAGAAAGAGGTCTCCGGACTGAAATCCAGTAAGACGGATATCGAGCGTCTCAAGAAGGAACTCGAGCAGTCCAAAAATGATCTGACGACTTATGTGGCGCAGCTTGACGGACAATTAAGCGGCATACAGGAGAAGATACGGCAATATAATACAATGATCACGGAAAAAGAAGAAGAGATCGAGATAACATCCGCGGAATTGGAAGAAGCCGTAAGAATACAGGAAGCGCAGTATGAGGCCATGAAGAAACGGATTAAGTTCATGTATGAGAAGGGAGATACCTTCTATCTTGAACTTCTTCTGACATCCGGCGGCTTTGCCGATATGACGAATAAAGCAGATTATATAGAAGCGCTGTCGCGGTATGACAGGAATAAACTGGAAGAGTATATTAATACCATAGAATTGGTTAAACTGTGCAAGGAGGAACTGGAAACCGAGAAGGAAGTGCTGGACGAGGCCAGGCTGGCAGTTGAGGAAGAGGAAGCCAATATCAATGCGCTGATCAAACAGAAGGAGGATCAGATTCTGTCTGTAACCTCTGATATCTCGACAAAAGAAGCGGCCATCAAAGAGTATGAAGAAATGATCGCCCAGGAGAATGCGGAGATAGCGGCTTTGGAGAAAGCGGTGGCTGAGGAGAAAGCCAGGCTGGAGGCCGAGAATGCAAAGGCCAGGGTATATAATGGCGGCATGTTTGCATGGCCCTGTCCGGGATATCAGAGAATATCGGATGAATACGGCAATCGGATGCATCCGATTCTGGGAATAGAGAAGTTTCATAACGGGCTGGATATGGCGGCGCCGGGAGGAACGGCAATCCTGGCTGCTTATGATGGGGATGTAGTCGGTGCGGCATACAATAATTCCATGGGGAATTATATTATGATCGATCATGGAAGTGGGCTGTACACGATCTATATGCATTGCTCGGCTTTGTATGTGTCAAAGGGACAGTCGGTTACCAAAGGCCAGAAGATCGCTGCGGTGGGGAGCACGGGGCGTTCCACAGGGAACCATCTCCATTTCAGTGTGCGCCAGAACGGAAGCTACGTAAATCCCTGGAATTATTTGAAATAGTATGACGGGCGGGAAATTTGACCTGTCGTTTGTTACAGAGATAGATCAGGAACGGAGATGAAGTATTTTGAATCAAAACGGAGACAATAATTATTACGATCATGATCAGGGAAAAGATTCCTGTCAGCAGCCGTATCCACCGGTCCCGCCGCGGTATACACCGCCCGCAGGATCGGACAACAGGGGCAGTGGAAATTTTCTGCTGGGCCTGCTGGCGGGGGTTCTGATTACGGCAATGGTGGGCGGCTGTACGTATGTGGGCGTCAGAGTCTACCTGCTGACGACCGGTAAAGCGGCCAGGATCACGGCAGGTTCTGGCAGTACGGCGGACAGTCTGGTCAACGACGAGACGATCAAGAAGCTGGGGACGCTTGAGGAGGTAATTGAGGAATACTACTACAAAGAGGAGGATATCAATACCGACAGCATGATCGAGGGATTGTACTCCGGCCTTGTGGATTCTTTGGGGGATCCTTATTCCGTATATTATAATGAGGAAGAATGGCAGGATCTGATGGAGTCAACAGAAGGGATATATTATGGAATAGGGGCTTATTTAAGTCTGGATCTGGCGACGGGACTTGCACGGATTGCCGGCGTTATTCCGGGTACACCTGCGGAGGAGGCAGGGCTGCGGGAGAACGACATTATCTATATGGTGGATGAAGAGCAGATACAGGGGCTGGAGCTTACGGAGATTGTGGCGAAAGTTAAGGGAGAAGAAGGTACGAAGGTACATCTGACTATTTACAGAGACGGTGAGTCAGATTATCTGGAAATTGATGTTACCAGGAAAAAGATAGAGTCACCGACAGTCAATTATGAGATATATGAAAACGGTATAGGCTATATTCAGATCAGAGAGTTTGATGAGGTGACGACAGATCAGTTTACAGAGGCATTGGCAGTGATCAAGGGCTCGAAAGCCAGGGGTTTGATCCTGGATCTGCGCGGGAATCCGGGCGGCAGTCTTCCGGTGGTGGTGGATATCGCCAGAGCGATCCTTCCGAAAGGTCTGATCGTGTACACGGAAGATAAATATGGAGAGCGCGAAGAGTACAGCTGTGACGGAAAGAAAGAGTTGAAGATACCGCTTGTTGTGCTGGTAAACGGTAATTCGGCCAGTGCGTCGGAGATTCTTGCGGGAGCGATCAAGGATTACGGTATCGGAACGTTGATCGGCACGACAACGTTTGGAAAGGGAATTGTACAGAGAGTGCTTCCGCTGACGGACGGCACGGCTCTGAAACTGACGGTCAGTTCCTATTTCACGCCGAAAGGAAATAATATTCATGGTACAGGTATCGCGCCGGATATAGAATGTGAACTTGACGGTGACAGGTATTATGAAGACGGCGTGGATAATCAGCTGGAGCGTGCGAAGGAAGAGATTGAGAAGATGATCAGGTAACTGATTGGTTAGACCGTACGGGTTATGATGTGACCGCGTGGACTGTGCTTTTGCCGGCACCCAAATGCGGCGGTATTTGGTTTATGAGTTGAATGAAAGAAGAATACCCTGCAGAATTACTGTATGGCAGATAGATGCGCAGACAGTTTACTGCAGGGTATTTTTGGTATACCAGGGATTTTGATAAGACAAAACAAGAGGAGGAAGAGTGTATGAATATCGTATTATTGTCAGGAGGTTCCGGGAAGCGTTTATGGCCGCTTTCCAATGATACCAGATCTAAGCAGTTTATTAAAATATTTAAGACGGAAGAGGATGAATATGAATCCATGGTGCAGCGGGTCTACCGTCAGATCCTGTCTGTGGACAAGCAGGCGGAAGTGACGATCGCCACGTCTAAGTCTCAGGTTTCTGCGATCCATAACCAGTTGGGAGAACATGTGGGGATCAGTGTGGAGCCCTGCCGCAGAGATACATTTCCGGCCATTGCGCTGGCGGCGGCCTATCTGCATGATGTGAGGGGTGTGCAGGAGGAAGAAGCAGTAGTGGTATGTCCGGTGGATCCCTATGTGGAAAAGGATTATTTCGAGGCCCTGCAGCAGCTTGGCGAACGTGCTCTGGTGAGCGGGGCCAATCTGGTCCTGATGGGAATAGAGCCTACCTATCCCAGTGCAAAATATGGTTATATCATCCCGGAGGACAAGAATATTGTCAGCAGGGTTTCAGTGTTTAAAGAAAAACCGACGGAAGAGGTGGCGAAGGAATATATTGCCAAAGGAGCACTCTGGAATGGAGGCGTATTTGCCTTTCGGCTGGGCTATGTGATGCAGCGTGCACATGAACTGATCGCATTTAACGGCTATCAGGATCTGTTCGATAAATATGATGCCTTGACGAAGATCAGCTTCGACTATGCGGTTGTGGAGCATGAAAAGCAGATTGAGGTGATGCGATTTGCGGGTATGTGGAAGGATATGGGGACGTGGAATACCCTGACGGAAGCGATGGAGAGCAACAGTATCGGCAAGGCAATTCTGAACGGGCAGTGCGAGAACGTGCATGTAGTGAATGAGCTGAACGTACCGGTACTCTGTATGGGAGTCCGGGATGTTGTGGTGGCGGCCAGTCCGGAAGGGATTCTTGTATCGGATAAAAACCAGTCCAGTTATATCAAGCCCTTTGTGGATAAGATCGATCAGCAGATCATGTTTGCGGAGAAATCCTGGGGCAGCTTTCAGGTGATCGATATCGAGGAAGAGAGTATGACCATCAAGGTAACGCTGAATCCCGGGCACGGCATGAACTATCACAGCCATGAACTGCGGGATGAAGTGTGGACTGTGACTGAGGGGAAAGGGAAGACGATCGTGGACGGTGAGGAGCGCCAGGTGGGTCCGGGTGATGTGATCAGAATGCCCGCAGGTGTGGCGCATACGATCCTGGCGGAGACGAAGCTGCATGTGATTGAAGTACAGGTGGGGACGGAGATCAGCGTGCATGATAAGAGGAAGCTTAAGATGCCGTGAGCAGACTTAAAACACCAATACCAGAGAAAGGAATCAGACAGACATACTGTTGCGGAACGACTCATGAAATTATTGCGAACTATTTTTATTCCCGACAACAAATTCTATAAAAGGGTGCTTTTGCTGGCGCTGCCGATCTCTCTCCAGAGCCTGATCACGATTGGCGTCAACATGTTGGACACGATCATGGTGGGGACGCTGGGAGAGCAGGAATTGTCGGCAACGTCGCTGGCCAATCAGTTTATCAATATCTATCATATTTTCTGCATGGGGCTGGGGATGGGGGCATCGGTGCTGGTGTCGCGTTATTGGGGTATGAAGGAGAGCGAACCGGAGAAATCCGCCCTTGCGCTGAAAAAGACGATCTGTCTTATGGTGCGGTTGACCGTAGGGCTTGCACTGTTGTTTGCAGTGGCGACCCTGACGATTCCCTCCGTGATCATGCGGATGTATACGACGGATACGACGATCATCGCCATGGGAGCGGTCTATTTCCGATATTCGGTCATTACTTATTTCTTTCTGGGTCTTTCTCTGGTCTGTACGATCGCGCTGCGCAGTGTGGGACAGGTGAAGATGCCGCTGTATGTATCGATGGGAGCCTTTTTCGTGAACCTGGGAGCCAACTATGCTTTTATATTTGGTAAATTCGGGATGCCGAGAATGGAGATTGCCGGTGCGGCTATTGGAACGCTGATTGCCCGGCTGTTTGAGGCGGGGATGATCTGCGGTTATCTCTTTTTCAGAGATCAGAAGATACACTTCCGGCTGGGAGACCTTTTCATACAGACTAAAGACCTGTTGGGAGAGTACATACGCATCAGTATTCCGGTGTTGATCAGTGACGGTATTCTGGCCATTGGCAATAACACGGTGGCTATGGTCATCGGGCGTCTGGGAGTAGCCTTCGTGGCAGCCAACGCGATCACCAGCGTTACCCAGCAGATGAGTAATGTGCTGACGCAGGGGGTATCGCAGTCGGGAGCCATCGTGACGGGCCAGACTTTAGGAGAAGGCAACCGCGGGAAAGCGCAGCAGCAGGGCTATGCATTTCTCGGGCTGGGTATCTGTCTCGGATTGTTTGCGGGCAGTGTGATTCTGTTGATCAGCCGGCCGATCATCGGCGCCTACAATGTATCAGCAGAGACGGCTGTGATCGCGCAGCAGCTGATGAATGCCATCAGCTTTATCATGATCTTCCAGTCTGCCAACAGTATTATGACCAAAGGGGTGCTGCGGGGCGGCGGCGACACGAAGATGCTTATGCTGGCCGACAATATTTTTCTCTGGGTGCTATCAATCCCCCTGGGGCTGCTGGCGGGCTTTGTGTTTCATGTACCGGCCTTCTGGATCTATACGGCGTTAAAATTTGACCAGATCGCGAAGGCGGTATGGTGTGTGTTCCGGCTTCGCGGCGGCAAGTGGATTAAGAAGATTACGACCGGTGCGGTGTCGATTGGTAAATGACGGCAGAGCAGGCGATGACGGCTATAAAATTTTCAGAAGAGCAGGACAACAATAAATCCCCCGTAACCGGGGGATTTATTGTGCTTTAATCCACATAAAAATACATAGAAAGCGACACAAAACAGAACATAAAACTGTAAGATTCTACCAAATTGTACTAAGCAAAAGTCTGAATCGTGCAAGATAATTCGTAAGTTTGCCTATATAATGAGGTAACAATCTGCTGAAAATACAGGAAGTGTCAGTATGAACAGGTGCGGTCAGGGTCTGCGGCACTTCGGAATGGAGGGAAAGAAAATGAAGAAAGCGATGAAAGTTTTAGCGGCGCTTGGTATCTGTGCGTCTCTGTTGACAGCATGTGGAGGCGGCGGTCAGGAGAGTGTTGAGAGTACATCCGGGACGTCCGGCAGTGAGAATGTCAGCACTGAAAAGGAAACCGATGTGAGTGAAATGTATACGGTGACTATGGCGTACATCGGTAACGAACAGGCCGATATGGCCAAGGTGGAAGCGGCGATGAACGAGATGCTGGCAAAAGAGGTGGGAGCGCAGATTCACATCATACCATTGGGATGGGGAAGTTATCAGCAGCAGCTTCAGCTCATGCTTTCCGGCGGTGAGAAGCTGGATATTGTTCCGGTACTTTTGAATAATGCCAACAGTTACGTATCCAGCGGACAGGTTATTGATATGAGTGAATTGATCGATCAGTATGGAACCAATATCAAGGCAAGCCTGGGAGAAGATATGGCGAAGATCTCCAATGTGGGCGGCTATGTTTTCGGTGTTCCGGTGGAAAAGGAATGGTATACGGACAGCTGCATTTTAATGAGAAAAGATATCGTTGACAAATACGGTCTGGATGTGTCAAAAGTCAGCACCCTGGCGGACTGCGAGGAGATCTTCGAGACAGTAAAGCAGAATGAACCCAATATGAAGATCATTGTAGGCAGTAAGGGAAGCGGCCTTTTGGGAAGGATCGGTCACAGTGACGTTCTGCTGGACGGATTCGGGGTTCTTGAAAACGGCGGCCAGTCCACGACAGTAAAGAACATGTTTGAAACGGAAACGTATCTGGATCTGGCACGCACAACTCATGATTTTTATGAGAAAGGATATATTGACAAGGATATGCCGACGACAACGGACTCGGCACAGGTGATCATGAAAGCCGGAAATGCATTCTGTTACGCATCACCTTATAAACCGGGCGTTGTGGAGCAGGATTCCCTTGCCAGCGGGTATGAACTTGTAGCGGCTATGATCCAGCCCTGCGAACCTTACTGCACGAACAACGGTGTCAGCTTTGTATCGTGGGGAATCGCCCAGAACTGTACGGATCCTGAGATTACCATGCAGGTTTTGGACTTTATGTACGGCAGTGCTGAATTTATGAATTTGTATAACTGGGGTATCGAAGGAGAGCATTATGTGGTGAAGGATGCGGAGAAGGATATCATCGGCTTTCCGGATGGCGTCGATGCATCCAATACAGCCTACAATCTGAATTTGGGATGGGAGCTGCCGAATCAGTTTAACCTGCATATCTGGGAGGGCAATACGCCGGAGAATATGAAAGCGCAGGCGGAGATGAACAAAACCTCCATGAAATCCAATGGACTGGGCTTTATGTATGATTACAGCAGTCTCAGCAATGAACTGACCGCTTTGAGCAATGTGCAGGAAGAATATTTGAATTCCATCGTCTGCGGTGTTACGGATCCGGATGAGATCATTCCGGAATTGAATGAGAAGTTATATAAAGCAGGCCTGCAGAAGGTCATTGATGAAAAACAACGGCAGTTTGATGAATGGCTGGCTGCCCAGGAATAGGGAGTGATGCAATGAAAGCGGCTAAAAGAAAAAGACAGATCAAGCGGTGGCTTCCGTTGTTTCTGATGATGGCCCCGGGATTGATCTATGTATTTATCAATAACTATATCCCCATGTTTGGCATTGTCATTGCATTTAAAAAGGTAAACTTTCAGAAAGGTATTTTTGCAAGTGACTGGGTAGGGCTGGAAAATTTTAAGTTCCTGTTTACCACAGACGATGCGTGGATCATTACAAGAAATACGATTTTGTACAATCTGGTATTTATTGTATTGAATACCGTGATCGGTATTGTCATGGCGATCTTTATCTGCGACATAACCTGTAAATGGGCCAAAAAGCTTTACCAGAGTGCGGTACTGCTTCCCTATCTGATGTCCATTGTTATCATCAGCTACATTGTGTATGCCTTTTTGGCAACGGAAAACGGGATGCTTAACAACAGTATTCTGCCCATGCTTGGAAAAGAACCGGTTTCCTGGTACTCCGAGCCGAAATATTGGCCGTTTATCCTGATTCTGGTTCACATATGGAAAGGGATAGGGTATGGCTGCCTGATCTATATTTCTTCGATCAATGGCATTGACAGATCGTTTTTTGAGGCGGCCGGGCTGGATGGGGCCAGCAAATGGCAGCAGATTCGGTATATTACACTGCCCTCGCTGGTACCATCGATTATTACTCTGACATTATTGTCCGTGGGGCGTATTTTCTATTCGGATTTTGGATTGTTTTACCAGGTACCGCTGGACTCAGGCGCATTATATTCGACGACGAACGTGATTGATACCTATGTGTATCGGGGATTATTGAAGCTGGGAAATACGGGGATGTCTTCGGCAGCAGGCGTCTATCAGTCCATCGTCGGTTTCATTCTTGTACTGACAGCCAATATGGCCGTGCGGAAGATCAGCAAAGAAAATGCATTGTTTTAGGAGGAGAAAAGTATGGTTCATTCAAGATCAAACAGGCGTTTTCAGATTTTGGCACATTCTGTACTGCTTATTTTCTCACTGTTTGTGCTCCTGCCGTTTCTTCTGTTGTTCATCTCTTCTTTTACGGAAGAAGCGACACTGATGGTAAATGGATACTCCTATTTTCCTGAGAAACTGAGTCTGGAATCCTACAGTTACATATTTAAGAATGCCCCTAAGATTTTCCGGGCATATGCTGTTACCATTCTGGTGACGGCTGTCGGAACCTTTATCAATATTCTGATGTCGTCGATGATAGCCTATCCGCTGTCACTGAAAAACTTTCCGTGCCGGAGGATCATTACATTCTATTTGTTTTTTACGATGTTATTTAACGGCGGGCTGGTACCAACCTATTTGATGTATGCGAATTTTTTTCATATCAAAAATACGCTGTTTGCATTGATCATTCCGGCATTCCTGCTCTCGGCGATGAACGTGCTCCTGATCCGCACTTATATATCGACCAGCGTGCCGGACGCCCTGTTCGAGGCGGCGCAGGTGGACGGAGCCAGTGAATTTACGATCTTCTTTAAGATCGTGATACCGCTTTCGAAGCCGATTCTGGTCACGATGGGATTGTTTGCGGGCCTGGCTTACTGGAATGACTGGACCAACGGATTGTACTATATCACGGATTCCAAACTGTACAGCATTCAGAATCTGCTGAATAAGATGATCACGGATATTCAGGTGCTGACTTCGGACAGTAATATATCATCTCAGGCAGCCGCAGAAGTTTCCAAACTGCCGGCGGTTGGCATCAGGATGGCCATCGCAGTGGTGGCGATGCTCCCGATCCTTATCCTGTTCCCCTTTGTACAGAAGTATTTCCAGAAGGGAATTGCTCTGGGAGCAGTAAAAGGATAAAATGAAAGAAAAAATAAAGGGGCTTTGACAATGAAGGTGAGGCAGAAAAAATTTTTGAGAAGAAATATTATTTTTGTTTTCTCTTTGCTGGTCGGAGCCCTCTTTACAGTATTTGTTTATGGCTGGATCGTACTGGACAATTATCATCGGCAGGTAGATCAGAATGTCATAAGAATGTTGGAATTTTATACGAACAGTATCAATTCGGATTTTGAAAAGATCAATACGCAGATCTTAAACCTTCTGCTGCGGAATGGGATCATACAGAAGGAACTGCCCGCGATCCAGGACGTTACATCGGGGCATGGGACTCTGGAACTGATCAATGCGCAGAATAAACTGAATCAGAATCTGTATGAACTGGCGATGAATTACGGAGACGGTTACAATCTATGGTATTACAATAAACAATATGATATTTACTGCGAATCCGGAAACGGAGACTATGCTTGGAAAAGAGATTTCAGGAATTATATTACCGACATGTGTCAGACGGAGCAGGAGGCCCTTACCAGACAGCAGCACTGGTTTTTGGTAGATACCGGCAGCAGTGTTTATGCAGTCAGCGCGTATCGGATGGGGCTGGATTATGTAGGGTGCTGGATCAAGCTCTGGGATCTGGTGGAGCCGCTTATGAGATTGGATATGATTGACAGCGGCGGTATTTATGTCTATGATGCCGGGCAGGAGCTTTTCCAGTTGTACCACAAGGACAGGACGATGAAAGATGATGTGGAGATGGATGCATTAGCAGGCATAGAGCTGAGTGCTTTAAAGCTGCAGTATGCGGATTTTGAGATTGGCGTCATCGGCACGGATGTTCTTCAGAAACAGGTTTTTCTTTACCAGAGCGTTATGGTATCCCTGGGTGTTATTTCCGTACTTTTCATGTTGTGGATGATTCATTTCATCAAACGGGCCGTGTTACAGCCTCTGCTGTTTTTTTCAAAGAGTATTGAGCGATTTAAGAATACTGGCAGTTTTGATTCGGACAACCTGTATGAGGAGTTTGAGGATGCGGGCCGGCTGTTGAAGGAACTGGAAGATAAGATCCGGAAGCTGGAAGTCAGTATTTATGAAGAAAGAATCGAGAAACAGAAGGTAGAATTGGATTATGCGCAGTTGCAGATCAGGCCGCATTTCTACATCAATTGTATGAACAATATCTATAGTCTGGCACAGATGAAGCGTTATTATGAGATCGAGGATCTGTCAATCTATGTATCCAACTATTTAAGAGGGATATTTCGTAAAGGAATGGTGCCGGTTCCCCTGCAGGAAGAAATAGAAAGTATCCAAAATTATCTGGAAATTCATAAAATACTGTATCGCAATGGATTTGCGTACAGCCTGTCTGTCGAAGAGACTGTCCGAGGGTGCAGGATACCGCCCCTTTTGATCCAGGTGTTTGTAGAAAACAGTATAAAGCATACGATGGCTTCTGATGAGGAGATCGATCTTTGCATCCGCGCCGTACAGGCGGGGGATAAACTGCACATTGGAATCTATGATAACGGTCCGGGATTCCCTGAAGAACTGCTGGGGAGGATGGAAGAGTGCCTGGCTGACAGAAAGGACAGCCGCTTTCAGATTGGCCTGCACAACGCGGTGGTCCGTCTGCGCATGCTTTATGCACAGGAGGCCAAAGTGCTGTTCTCCAATGGAGAGGACGGCGGAGCGCACGTAGATATTTACATGCCCGCAGAGCCAAATTTGAAATTTGGTTCGCAGACTTCGCAAAAACTGCTTCGGAATGGAGGAAAGGTTGAAAAATCACACTGATGTGCTGATTTTTCAACTGCGAGTTTGTGCCGGAGCCACAAACTCGAAATTGCAGAGCCAAATTTGAAATTTGGCTCGCAGCCTCCGCAAAAAACTGCTTCGGCATGGAGGAAAAGATGAATATACTGCTTGTGGACGACAATATTAATGTGCTGGAAAGCCTGCAATATGGCATTGATTATAAGGCATTGGGAATTGATAAGGTCTACGCGGCTTTAAGCAGTAAGGTAGCGAAGGATATCCTGCTCAAAGTTCCAATACACATTATGCTGACGGATATTGAGATGCCATGCGAGTCGGGGATAGAACTTCTGCAGTGGGTGAATGAGAAAGGACTGCGGGTTCTGACGATGTTCTGCACCAGTTATGCCAGTTTTAATTATGCGCAGAAGGCGATAGAATTACACAGCTTTGATTATTATCTGAAGCCGATCGCATTCGACGACCTTGCGAAACGACTGGAACGGGCGGTGGCAAAGGTGCGGGAAATGGATGAGCAGCAGAAGTATTATGAGTACGGACAATATTGGCTGGATCATCAGAAAAACAGAAAAGATTTCTTCTGGCGGCGCATCATGCACAGCATTCTGGTTCCTGACCAGGAGGAGATTCAGGAGCTTCTTACACAGCAGCAGTTGAATTATTTTGAGGATTCGCTGTTTGATATTTACTTGTTTTCCTTTCTGGATATTTCCGGTGTTTTTTCTCATATGTCCTTGACAATGCGGGAGTTTGTTTTTAAAAATATATGTGAGGAGATATTTACGGAAGGGGGATTGTCCACAGAGTGTACGATCTGGTATCAGGAGAACATGGCTGTCGCCGTGACAGCACAGCACCAGGATAAAAGGGATATTCTGCAGTTGTCACAACGGATCAGAGATGCCGGGAAACAGCATCTGAAATGCCAGGTGAGCATGTTCTGCATCAGAAGGCGGACGATGCTGCAGATGCGCAGCGGCCTGGAACGTCTGGAAAAGATTTCGCGCGAAAATATGATGGCGGCGGACATGTTTATTTTCGAGGAGGATTATAAAGAAAAGAAGGTGTGCTACGCATCTCCAAAGATCGGCAGATGGGAGACACTGCTCTGCTCGGGCAAGACACAGGAACTCGAGAGGGAGCTTATGCGGTATCTGGATGACCTGGAACAGCGAAAAGAGCTGGGAGTGCACACGATGAAAGCGTTGGAGCTGGACTTTATGCAGAGTGTTTACAATGTTCTGAATAAAAACCAGATCGAAGCGCACCGCCTGTTCTATGACGAAGAATATGACTATTTAAGGCTGCACTCTTCCAAATCCCGCAGGGCATTTACGGAGTATATTCAGTATGTATCCGGGAAAGTGCACAAGGCGATGGAAGCAACGCAGAAATCCAGGTCGGTGGTGGAGGAGCTGAAGGTCTATATTGAACAGCATTACAGCGAGGACATTACGCGGGATAATCTGGCGGAGATTGCTTTCCTGAATTCGGATTATATGGCAAGGCTGTTTAAGCGGGAGACAGGGCAGTCCGTCGGTGGATATCTGCTGAGTGTACGCATGAAAAAGGCGGAGGAACTGTTGTGTCTGACTGACGAAAGTATAGGAAGCATCGCACAGCAGGTAGGTTATGATAATTTTTCATATTTTTCCAGACTCTTTAAGCGTCACAGTGGGTTTATTCCCATCGAATACAGGAATAAGTTCAAGAAATGTTTTGACACGGAGCGGACTTTGGAAAAGGAAGATAATTGTGCCGGGGAAAAGACCGGGCACGGAGATCAGAAGAAAGAGTAGGAGGACAGGGAATATGGCTTTGGCAACAATCAACTTTTTTTCAAAATGTTTAATGCGCACGGTAACCATAAATGCAGTGGTGCCGGTGGATAAGATAACGTTTCCGGGGATGCCCGTGCGGGAAAAGAAGCCCTTTAAGACTTTGTATCTGCTGCATGGGATTTTCGGGAACTATACGGATTGGGTGGATGGCACGCGGATTGCCCGATGGGCGCAGGACCGCAATCTTGTTGTGATCATGCCTTCCGGTGACAATCATTTCTATGTGGACTGTAAGGACACCGGGGAAATGTACGGCGAATTTATCGGCAAAGAGCTGGTTGAAGTGACGAGGGACATGTTTCCCCTGTCCCGTAAGAGGGAAGACACTTATATCGCCGGCCTGTCGATGGGAGGTTATGGAGCCGTGCGCAACGGTTTGAAGTACTGGGAGACTTTCAGTCATATCGGAGCGTTGTCTGCCGGTTATATTCTGGACAGAGTGATCAATTCGACAGAGGATGATCCCATGCCGACTCATCGTAGAAGCTTCTACAGCCATATTTTTGGAAATCTGGCGGAGCTGGTCGGAAGTGACATGGATTATAAGGCCCTGATCCTGCGTTTGAAAGAGCAGAAGGCGGAGATTCCCAGAATCTATATGGCATGTGGTTTGGAAGATTTCCTGTTGGAAACAAATCGCGATTATCATGCGTTCCTGGAAGAGAACGGTGTGGACGTAAGCTATGAGGAAGGCCCGGGAAGCCATGAGTGGGATTTCTGGGACAGATACATACTTAAGCTGCTTTCGTGGCTGCCGTTGGAGACAGCCACGGAAGGGGTCAGCAGCGGGAATGTAAAATAAACCTGCGCTGCTATGGGGTTATGCCTTTTTGGCATTGTAGATCTGCGCCAGAATATCTTTCAATACCAGAAAGGCATCTTCCTCGCCATATCCGTATGTTCGTCTCAGATCGGCAAGCATTTCCTGCAGTTTTGTGGTATATACCCCGGTGCTGACTTCCTGTTTGTAGGAGGCCAGGACGGGGTATTTTTTTGCCCACATCTGAGTCCAGTCAATCTTCTGCCGGGTCTCTTCACTCGTGCGTTCGATGACTTCCTCGATCTCCTTCACCTTGATATCAAAGTCTACCAATTCATCCAGGGTCACGTGGTATAAGACGGATAATTTCCTGGACTGGCGGATGTCCGGGAGTGTTTCGTCAAGCTCCCATTTGGAGATGGTCTGCCGGCTGACGCCGAGCTTTTCGGCCACCTCTTCCTGCGATAGACCGCTTTTCCTGCGGGCGTTGAATAAGCTGTTTCCTAAACTCATGTCTGCTGCCTCCTTCGTCTCTGTATATTTGACAGTCCTCCGTCTCTCTGGCGATAGAAAATCGCTGCGGAGGTGTTGTCTGTAGGTACAGTATAAAGGATAACCGGACAGAAATACACCAATCATTCTGTACAATATCGCCCGTTTTCCTGCCATATTTTCCTCAGTTTGTTGAGCTGAATTGCTCATCAGAGAATTTATTATCGGTTCAACGTGCGCTGCAGCGGGGTGCAGGGCATGGTGAGTAGAAATCTGCAGGCGGCTGCGGCTGCACAGTAAAAGATATTGTAATGATATTGCAGGGAATGATATAATTTCAGCAGGGAAAAGTAATAGTATAAAACGTTTTGAAGTGGAGAAATTTATGGAATATCTGAAGGTGATGCTGGTAGATGATGAAGATCTGGTGATAGATGATATCCAGTCGTTGATTGATTGGGAAGCACATGGTTTTCGGGTCGTGGGCTTTGCTTATAATGGCAGGCAGGCACAGCGGCTGGTGGAAGAAGTGCAGCCGGATATCATATTTATGGATGTGTCTCTTCCGGATCTGGACGGGATTTCTCTGTCCCGGAAGCTGCAGGAGCGGCTGCCGGAGGTGGTCATTATAATCCTGAGCGGATATATGGATTTTAAGTATGCACAGGGGGCAGTGGAGATCGGGGCGCTTTCCTATATCGTAAAGCATCAGGTTACGCCCGAAAGCCTTCTGTCTACGTTGTCGGACGCCCGGGAGACGATCGAGAAGAAGAAATTCTCCCGGCTGATAGAGAGCAGGTTTTTCCTGCGCAGTGTTCTGGAACAGGGAATCACCTGTCATGACGGAATGGAGGAGGCGCTGTCCGTTTATCAGGATCCGTTTCTGCTGCTGCGTCTGACTCCGGTAGCGCCCTGGTATGGTGTGCGGGCAGAGGAGAAGGAAAGCCTGGTATTGCAGGCGCATATGTCTCCTCTATTACAGATTCAAACAGAGGATTTCCGGATTCTGGATATCCTGATCTATCATGCGGACATTCTGGTGTTCCTAGGACCTCGGCCGTCCGCCAGGCCCGGCAAGCGCTATCTGGGCAGTTTGAACGGCGCCGTGCGGGCGCTTAGAGAGGAACTGGAGAGACAGACCAGGCAGACTTTTGTGGCTGTCTATCTGGATCATGAGACGGTCTTATCTAATCTGTATGCGGATCAGCTCCTTCTGGAAAATGCCAGGGAGATGTATCGGTTTCGTGAGGGAGAGACGCTGTTGTGCATCAGGAACGGCAAAGCGCCGGGAGGTGACGAATCGGGGGCGGGGGATCCGGATCTGCGTTTTGCAGGACAGATGAGGAAATCATGTGAGAACCCGCAGGATCTTCATTTTATTGACAGAGAGTATTTTCTGGAACATTATGAGGAGTTTCAGGAGAAACTTACCGATTGTATGAAGAGACTGGCCGATGAGGAGGATGTGACGGGTTTCCTGAACTGCTGCAGGAAAACGCTGGAATTATTGTCCGGATTCCCGGAATGGGATCAGGAAGAGAATACCCTGGGATGTTATGCAGGGCAGATCGCGGCGGAAGTGCTGCGCAGGAGCGGGGCGTGTCATGCGGCCTGCAGGCAGCGGCAGCAATATGCGCCGTCCACGAATTATATGCTTCAATATATCAGGGATAACTATTCCGGTTCCCCGTCCCTGGCGGAAGCGGCGGAGCATCTGCAGAGCAATTCCATGTATCTGGGACAGAAGTTCAAGAAGGATACCGGAAAGACATTTCATAACGCATTGAATGAATATCGTATCGACAGGGCAAGGCAGCTGCTTGATACTACAAACCTGCGTATTTTTGAGATCTCGGAGAAGGTGGGGATCGGCAACAGTCAGTATTTCAGCAAGATATTTAAGGAGATCACGGGGCTTACGCCGAATGAATATAAGACGACATCTTATGCGGTATCCAGGAGGAAATTATGAGGCGGTTTTTGCAAAGGAAATGTGCGGCGGGAAGAAAGAACTCTCTGTCACATGGATTGAAATTCCGGATCTTCAGCCGTCTGGTGATCGTGGTCTCTCTCATCCTGCTGATCCTGTCTATGGCTTTGTTTGTGGTGATCACCAGTGTGCTGCGGTTTTCGCTGGAGAGCAGGGGCAAGGATGATATTCAGTTTCTTGCGTACCTTTTGAATGATGCATTGGATAATGCCATAGCGGCGGGAAAGACGCTGGCGATCCATCCGGAAGTACAGGAGCTGCTGAAACAGGAGTATAACCGGGACGAGCCGGAGGATGCATTTGCCATACGGGCCATCATAAACAGTATTGAGAAGAGTGTGCTGCTCCAGGATTACGTACAGAGTTTCTGTATCGTATCTGCATCACATCAGGGATATTGGAGTATCAGTCCCAACAGCGATGATTTCCTGGAATGGTTTGAGGGAGAAGTCCTGGATGGGTCAACAGTGGAGGACTTCCGGGGATTTACGGATATCTATGTCTTCCCGGCGTCGATCCACAGCGCAAAGCCGGTGCGGCTGATCAGTTATGTATGTCCGATGAATGTGATCGTGTCCAATGACAGGATCGTTACGGCATATCTGGTGATCAACCTGAATTTTGACCAACTGATCACCAGTGTAAAGAATAAGACTGACTTTTTCAATCAGATAGCGATTTTGAATTTCGACAGAGACCTGATCTGGCTTTCAGCAGGGGAGATCGATGAATATAAGGAGGAGTTTGCGCAGATGACAGGCTCCTTCGGCAGGAACGAGGGGAATTATTATTTCTCTTACCGCCTGTTTTCAGCGGGCTGGTATCTGCTGGCCACGGCGGATATTTCACATATGTATGATTTCATGCAGCCCAGTTATCTGCTGCTGGGATTTCTGGTGATCGCGTCGGTGATCATTCTGCTGGGATGCCTGTATCCGCTGCTGAACAAGATCACCAGGCAGATTCAGGACTTAAGCGGTGCCATCGATCAGGTGAGGCAGGGGAATCTTGATACTGTTATCGATCTGGATGAGGCGAAGGAGCTGAAGAATATTTCCGACGGGTTCAACCTGATGACGAAATCCATAAAGGAACATATCAGGAAATCCGTGGAGGAAACAGAGCGTTCTCAGCAGCTGGCATTTGAACTGCTGCTGGCGAAGATCAACCCGCATTTCATCTATAATACTTTAAATTCCATCATCTATCTGGCAAGGAAACGGCAGCATGAGGATATTGTCCAGATGACGAGTGCTTTCATATGGCTGTTACAGGACAGTATCCATCTGGGAGAATCTACGCTGTACGCCAGGGTCGGCAACGAATTGGAAGTGATCCGGCAATATATCATCATCCAGAAATACCGCTACAGGGAGCGGTTTGATTTCGTCCTTTCCTGCGACGAAGGATTAGAGGAATGCTATATCCCGCGCAATATTCTGCAGCCGCTGGTGGAGAATTCTTTGATACATGGAATCTGTACAGATGATAAAAAGGGCACGATACGGTTGGAGATGAAGAAGGAAGAGGATTGCCTGATCGTCCTGCTGGAGGATGATGGGGTGGGCATGGAACAGGATTACGCATGCCGGCTTCTGGATTCGTCAACGGTAAAGGACGCGGACCGAAGAGCCCGCGTCCGTCCGATCGGAATCAATAATATCGCAGAACGATTAGAATATCTGTTCCATGATCGGCATGCATTTCATATTCAGAGCAGCCCGGGAGCCGGAACCCGGATAACGATTCAGATTCCGTTGGTCTCCCGGACGGAAACCGAGGAACCGTTCACGGAGATGGAGTGAGCGGATGCCGGTGCGCCGTATACCTGCACGCAGAGCGGCGTCTGCTTCAGGCGGTCAGGGATCTGGGCCTGCAGCCGGATCTCATTGCCGTCGATCTGCATCTGTGTGACCTGGATTCCCCAGAGACCAAGGGCCTTTTTCTCTTTCACATCCACGTTGATCAGTCCCAGTCTGGCCTCCAGATATTCCGCGGCGGTGAGGATGATCCCTCCGCCCCAGAGCAGACTGGAATCATACTGCATACCCTCATACCCGCAATGTGCCCAGTTTTCATAAGGAAGATTCTGGAAACCGCCGTGCATGGCAGCTACGGAGCGCTCCAGGTATTCCCATCTGCCTGTATCCATATAAGCTTCATAGAGAAGGATAGCGCATAGCGCCTCTCTGGCGTCGTTCCATTCGTTGTCCGTGTTTTGAACGGTGAATCCGCCGAAGGTGTCGATCCGGATGCCCGGATGGTTCCAGATCTGCTGGGTGAGGAGCAGGTAATCGAGTACTTCCTCTGCCCCGACGAGATGTTCCGGCTTACGGGTCATCCGATAACGCTTCAGGTAGGCGAAGGCCGCAAAGATCTGGGACAGATTACATTGCGGATACTGGGCGGTGATCCCGTCGTAGAAAGCGAAGGATTTCTTCGCACAGGAGAGGAAAGTCTCCAGGTCATACCAACGCTGTCTGGGCCGTACCTGCGTTTCGATAAAGTCTATGGCCAGCATACCGCTTTCGACGAAATCTTTTCTGCCGGTCAGCTCGCCCAATTCCAGAAGGAAGATGGCGCTGGCAGCGGTCTCTGCATTGAAGTCACGGAACTGCAGCCGGCTGGGTTCGCCTTCGGTGTTGAACCAGGAAGGGATACATCCGTCTTTATGCTGCACGCCCGTAAGAAATTCCGCATAAGGGATACAGAGTTCCAGGATGTCGGTCTTTCTTTCCGGGAACACGCGCTGTGCCCAGAGGGTCAGGAGCCAGGCGGTATAGGACATCTGCAGGGTATGGAATTCTTTATAATACCCGGCCCAGCCGTCATCGCGCAGCCACGTTTCGTTGCCGTCTTCTTCCAGATAGCAGATAACGGGAAACATACCTTTGGTGCGGGGAGCCGACAGGATCAGATCCAGGATCTGTTCTGCCCGCAGGAGCCATTCCGGATCGTTGTTTTTCCTGCCATAGCGGTACATGCCATAGCCGGTGACCAGTTCCTGCAGCCAGCAGGCGAACCAGGCATCATGTTTGTAATCTGTACGGCTGAACCATTCTCCCTGTCTTCGTCCCGTGACGGCGCCCACGGTCTTTCCGTCCTTTTCATAGGTATAGAAGTCTGCCCGCGTCTGTTTGTCCCAGATTTCCTTTTCCCACTGCTGCAACGTGAAGACGCCGGGGAATCGTACGTTTTCATAGAGGTCGTGGCAGGTGTTTTCCCGGTAAGTATGGTACCTTTGCCAGAGGTAACGCAGGGCATCCCGGTACCCAAGACGCTCCGGCGATTCTTTGACCAGAAGGGAATAGCAGTAGCTGCAGCTTTCTCCTTCATTCAGATGGATCTGTACGAAGGCGCGGTCGCTTCCGCGTACGATATGGGTATGGCCTGCCTCGCAGGGCTGGTCCGGATCAACCCCTTTGATGCCGATTCCGCCGAAAGAAAACCAGGGGTGTGTATTCTCCGTTACATTCAGATCCATGCCCAGAGGTAGACGGTCAAGATCCTGTGCCGTGACGCCTTCCAGACCGGCGATCAGGCCGGCGAACACGCTGCCCTGCTGGAACATGACAACAGGCGTGCGGAAGTTGTAATGGGATACGATATCCATGGGTATGGTCTTGATCCGCTGACTCCACACGAAGTCTAAGGGTCCGTCCAGGGGAGTATCCGCCTCCCGTTTGGTTATCTTGTAGTCCCACTTATCCTCGATGGCGCGGAAGTTCAGCTTCTTTTTGGCGGTCGTGGTCACACGGAAATGCAGTGTGTGAGGACAGGAATCTTTCATAACGGTTCCGCCTGTCTGCATGCAGTCTGTCAGACTGATCTCCCGAATGCGGGTATAATCAGGATGCTCTATGCGGACACGGAGGATGCCGTTCTCCACGGTAGCTTCCTCCACGACTTCAGCTTCCTGATAGTAGACGGCGTAAAGCCGCTCATCCTGCAGTGCGGTCACATGGGGGAAGGACTCCAGGACCAGCGTCTCAGAGCCGCCGGAGGTGAGATAGATCTTCTCCTGATAGGTTTCCTGATCCGTGAGGGCTTCCAGTCTGATGTGATGATCTTGCAGTATCTTTGTCATAGGTAAGTTCCTCTCTTTCTGCCGTCGGATGACGACTTATCTTTGTGTCGTTATGCGGTAGGAGCCGCTTCCAAGATGCAGGACGGTACCGATGCCTGCAGCCTTTTCCTGATCGGTGTGATACGCTGCGCCGTTTCTGTGGATCTCTTTTAAGCTGCCGCATTTTTCGGGTATCTGTACTTCTGCCTGCGTGTTGAAGGGAATCTCTACTTCCAGACTGAATGCTGTCTCCGTCTTTGTCCAGGAAACAGAAACGGCTCCGTTTAAGATATCCATGCCGGCTTTTGCGTGTTCCATTTTGTCTGGGACGCAGGGAGCGATCAGCAGTTTCTGAATACCCTCCTCATCCATGGAGATGCGGATTCCGCCCAGATATTTGTAGAACCAGACGCAGGCTGCTGCCAGCATAGGCTGGTTTCTTGAATTCATGATGTTGTTGTCCCTGTCCGCTTCCCAGCGCTCCCAGATGGTGGTGGCTCCCTTGTCCAGCATGTATCCGAAGCTGGGAGAAGTCTTCTGCATCATGAGTTCGTAGACGGTGTCTTCCTGTCCATTGCGGCAGAGCACTTCCACCAGGGCTTTAGTGCCCATATTTCCGGTGGTCATGTGGTGGCCGTGGTCGCGAACGTTTGCCACGATATTTTCCACGATGCCCGCGATGTCTTCTGCGGATGCCAGTCCAAGATCTATGGAAAGGGCATTGGCGCTCTGGCTGCCCTGATCATACTGTCTTGTATCCGGGTGGAAGAAGCGGGTGTTGTATTTCCTGCGCACCTCTTCCATAAGAGAAGTGAGATAGGAAACATCCTTTCTGCCCAGTATCCCGGCCATTTCCCGAAGCTGGGAAAGGGAAAGATAGAGGTATGCCGTGGAGACCAGTGCGGCGGTCACGTGCATGGATACGGCGCCTGCGCCGTAAGGATCCGGATAACATTCTTCCTGCGGACAAGCCCACTCACCGAATCCGGTACGGGAGATGATAAGGTCTTCTGTCTCCTGCAGCAGGACATGGATATATTTCATAAGGTTGTCGTAGGATTCTTCTATAAGCCGCCTGTTGCCGTAAGTCCTGTACATCAACAGGACCAGGCTGACAGGTGTGTTGACCTGAGGGTCGCAGGGACGGCGCCCCCAGCGGAAAGGAGCGGTGTCTGCGAAGTATCCGTCCTGATTCTGGGTATCCTGGATGTCTCTCGCCCATTTCTCGAAGAAGCTTGCCATGTCATAATGATACGTGCAGCCTTCCGCGCGGGAGGTCATGTCTGTGGTCCAGCCATGTCGTTCGTCTCTCTGGGCGCAGTCCGTAGGGATTCCCATCAGGTTGCAGGCATCGGTATGTCTCATGACCTGAGCCAGCTGATTGAAGAAGGCGTTGTCGGATTGAAACCATGCATTCTCATGCAGATCCGTATGTATGAACTCGGCCGACAAGTCGTGCAGCGCTGCCTCTCCCTGTGTCTGAACGGTGAAGTAACGGAACCCGTGATAAGTGAATCTGGGTGCATATTCCTCCATATCCCGGTCGCCGCGCAGGATATAGCTGTCCTGACAGCGGGCCAGACGAAGAGCAGTACGGTCCAGGGTGCCTTCCTTCGTCAATTCTTCTGCGAAGGTCAGCGTAACCTTAGCGCCGGCATTTCCGGAGACTTTAATGCGGATCCAGCCGGTCTGGTTACGTCCGACGTCATAGAGCAGGCTGCCGTCTTCCAGTTTTCCGATACAGGATGGCGTTGAGCGCTCTACGATCCGGATCGGAGGAAGCAGTGCGCCTGTCTTGACACCGCCCGGGTTTTCCACCACGGTGGCCAGGATCCAGCCGTTTGGCCGTTGGTGCTCCTGCAGGAAGCGGGGCTCATAGGCGGGTGTGTCCCAGCCGTCTTTTTCCAGCCGGGCATCGTAGTCTTCTCCGTCATAGATACTGTTATACAGGATGGGGCCCCTGGCAACGCACCAGCCGATTCCCCAGTCGGTAAATTCTTCCTGACGGCTGCCATCTTCATACTCGATATTGAGCTGTACCAGTACCTTGGGCTGTCCGGCCCATCCGGCGCCCAGCACGAGACCGATCACGTTGTCTTCGGGCAGCAGATCTTCGGTCACGTCATAGGTGGTATAGAGGACTGTCTTCGCGCAGTCGGTGGGAGCCGGATCTAAGAGATGGTCGCCGATCCGGTGGCCGTTCAGGCGCAGTTCATGGTATCCCAGACAGCAAACGTAAGCTCTTGCCCGGACGATTTTCTTCTGCTGACAGGAGAAGGAGTAGCGCATCAGGAGACCGTTGCCGATCAGGCCGCCCAGAAAGCTCATCCAGTTTCCTTTCCAGTCACGATCATTAAGCAGGCCCATTTCAAACCAAGCTGGTTCGCTGAAGGGAGAGAATTCTCCCGACTGATCCTGAATGCGGACCATCCAGTAGATCCGTTCACCGCTTTTTAGAGCAGTGCCCTGATAGGGAATCGCATAAGAACGGCGGCTTTTTACTATGCCCGAATCCCATCGGTCATAGATTCCTTCCGATAGAAGGGACTCTTCGGAGGAAGCCACGATCTGCCAGGCTTGCTGCCAGCCGCTTTCCGGGGCGGCTTCTTCCCGGACCTGCCAGCTGAGGAGCGGCTGGCTTTTCTGTACTCCCAAAGGATTTTTCTCATATTCGCAACGTAGATTTTCAGGAATATGGCTGTTCATATTGTGTACCTCTCTTTCAATTTTTGCGGATAACCGTATTATCCATAGTAATCCCCCATTCTTGCTCAGTCTGCAAATTTGGGCGCAAGCACAAATTTGTGTGTGAAAAATCTGTCGCATATGGATTTTTCACACTAAACTCCATCATGCACAGCCTGCTGCCTGGCGGGCCGCATGGCTATCCATGCTATGAAAGCCTCTGGATTTCATAATAATGTCATTATCTATCTCTGCGGATGGTAAGGCAATGGAACAGAGTATAGTTTTTGTGCATCTTTTATAGAAATCCGGATGTCTACTTATATTAACGGCAGAATTAATGTGCGTAAAAACTATAAAAATAGTGTATTTTGTAAAAAGAATATAAATATTGCACAAAATATATAGTTTGCATAATTGTCTTGTATCTGCCAATGCTTTATGATGATAAACGTAACAACAAAGCCGGAGGCTGAATTGTTATTGCTGAGTAAATGTAACCGAAAACAAAGCAAAAGGAAGAGGAGGAAAGATTGAAAATTAAAATTTTCAATCGCGGGATTTGTGTCTGCGCGTTGCTTGCCACAAACTCGTTTAATGCGACGTCTCAACATAGTTGAGACAAAAGCAGCGCAGAAATGGAGGAAGCTATGAAGTACAAAAAAGCGAAAAGATTGTTATCTTTGGGAGTTATGACGGTATTTGTGCTGTCATTGCTGGCAGGCTGCGGCGGTGATTCCGGTACGAAGCCGGAAGCGACAGAAGGAAATACTGAGGAAGTGCAGGACGCACAGGAAGCAACAGATGCATCTGACAGTGCAGATGGAGATGCGGAAACGATCACCATGTGGGGCTGGAATGCGGGTGATATAGATAAGATCTTTGCGGCATATAAGGAGAAGACAGGGGCTGATGTGGAACTGGAATATGTGACGGTGCAGCAGGAAGAGTCGTTTCAGAAGCTGCAGACCACGATCAGTGCAGGCCTGGATCTGCCTGATATTGTGCCCAGTGAAGTGGGACAGAGGGGAACGATGCTGTCGCTGGATATCTGGGAAGATTTAAGTAAGGATCCTTATAATTTCGATACAAGCTGGATCTTCCCTTATCAGGTACCGCTGTGCAGCAATGAGCGGGGTGAACTGGTAGCGCTTCCCTGGGATGTAAGTACGGCGGCGCTTGCTTATAAGAGACCGCTTGCGCTGGAATATCTGGGAACGGAAGATCCGGACGAGCTTAGCGCTATGTTTCCGGACTGGGAAACTTTCATGGAAAAGGGAATTGAGGTCAAGGAAGCGAGCGGCGGCAGGATCTTCATGTTTGCCAGTCTGACCAATGTTAAGCAGATTATGGATGGTCAGAATCCGCAGCCGATCGTGCAGGATGGCACACTGGATATGACTTCGATCAAAGAGACTCTCGGCTGGATGATCAAATTCAGAGATGCGGGAATCGTAGATAATATCCTGGAGACATCAACGGCTTACAGTGCCTCTTATGCAGATGATCTTCATATCTTCTATCCCTGCGCAGGATGGTCACCCACTTACGTGATCCAGCCCAATGACCCGGAAGGACAGGGAAAATGGGGCTTGATGGTTCCGCCGCAGGGGTGCTTCAGCTGGGGCGGCTCTGCATTCATGATCCCCAGGGATGCCAAACATAAAAAGGCAGCTTATGATTTTATTTCCTGGTTGGATTCGGAAGAAGGCACCAGAACCCAGCGTGATGTGGTCGGCTATAGTATTTCCAATGTGGAACCGTACAAGGACGCAGAATTTGCGGCGCTCTACGATGACTGGTTTGGCGACCAGAATATCGGCGAAATGTTGTTCCAGAAAGCTATGGAGAATATTGAAGTAAGACCCGTGAGCACCTATGATGCAACGATCACGGAAGTCTGGTCGATGGTGACAGAGGCTGTCAACAGTGATAAGAGTATTGACTTTGAAAGTGCATGCAGCATGTTTGAAGAAGAGATGTACACGCTGGCGCCGGAGTTAAGAAAATAACAGGAAGTTTCAGTAAGGTGTCTGCTGGCCGGATGGTGCAGCAGACACCGTGCAGATAGGAGTGTATATGTCGAAAATAAGATCACAGACACAAGGCGGAAAGGGGTTGAAGCGAAAGCTGAAAGGGCGTATGATCTGGCCGTATTTATTCATTCTTCCCTTTTTCATTATCTATATTGCTTTTAATTGTTATCCGCTCATCTATACCTTTATCATCAGCCTGAATGACTGGGACGGATTTTCTCAGCCGGTCAGTGTGGGATTGGCCAACTATAAGAATATCTTTACGGAGGATCCCTACTTCCTGAAGTCGATCGGAAATACACTGTTCTTCATGGCTTTTGATATCCCGATCGTGATCATATGCGGCCTGATCCTGGCATCGGTATTCAACAGCAGGAAATTAAAAGGAGCCGGCTTCTTCCGGACAGCGGTCTTCCTGCCTTACATAACGATCCCGGTGGCGATAGGTGTTCTGTTCTGCCTGTTGTTTGACTGGAATTCCGGAACGGTCAATCTGATCCTGGCCAGACTCGGGCTGATCGAGGAACACATCAACTTCCTGGGCGTGCCCAGGCTGGCACGGATGATCGTGGTTATGATGATCTGCTGGAAGTACATCGGATATCATATGATATTCTTCAATGCAGGAATCTCCGGGATATCCATGGAATTGTACGAGGCGGCGGATGTGGACGGAGCCAGTGCGTTTGTGAAATTCACAAAGATCACGATTCCGCTGCTTAAACCGATCATAGAATATCTGATCATCATGAACATCATCTGGGGCTTCCAGTTGTTTGATGAACCGAAAGTGCTGTTCAGTTCTTGGACTTCTTCTTCCGGAGGGAGCGGACTGATGGGCGGGCCGCTGAAATCCTGCCTGACAGCTATCTGGTATATCTATGACACTTCCTTCGGTTCCCAGATGCGGTACGGTAAGGGAGCGGCAGCAGCCTACGGGACGTTCCTGTTTATCCTGATCTTTTCTTTGGCAGCATTTATAGTCATGAAGATCATTGGAAGAAAGAGTGGGGAAGATTAGGCTGAAAAATCAAAGATTTTACAGCTTTCTATTTAAGCAGTATCACAAGCAGGCTTGTGATATGCAAGGGGTTAGTGTGAAAAATCCATATGCGACAGATTTTTCACACACAAATTTGTGCTTGCGCCCAAATTTGCAGACTGAGCAAGAATGAGGGGTTAATATGACGAAGAAAAAATTTTATAAGATTGTTTTATTTCTGATCATGATACTGATCGCATTGATCTGCCTGCTTCCTTTTTATTTTATGCTCATCATGAGTACTCAGTATACGGAGGATATTTATAAGGGGATCACATTTCTGCCGGGCCGTTATCTGTTGGAGAATCTGAAGACGGTGATGAATGCCCATTTTGAGGTGTATTACAAGAACAGCCTGATCGTGGCTGCATCGGCGACGGCGCTTTCCCTGATCGTCAGTACAATGTGCGGATTTTCTTTTGCCATGTATAATTTCAAGGGATCGAAGTTCCTGTTCGCATTCGTCCTGGTGACGATGATGATCCCTACGCAGCTTGGTCTGGTAGCTTTCGTTGTAGAGATGAAGGCGATCGGATGGATGAATACCCTTTTGCCGCTGATCGTTCCGCCGGCAGCCACGGGATTCGGCGTGTACTGGATGAAAAACTTTATCGGGAGTAATTTCCCGAAGGAACTGATGGACAGTGCGAGAATTGACGGGGCCAGTGAACCGGGGATCTTATTTTCTATTGCAGTGCCCTGTATCAAACCGGCGATCGCGTCTCTGGGATTGATGAACTTCGTGACCAACTGGAATTCTTTCCTGGTTCCGCTCATTGTCCTGAACAAATCGGAGACATATACGGTACCGATCGGCATCATCAATTTGAATTCCGCGTACCGGAATGACCTGGCGGCTAAGATCACGGCGCTTTCTATAGGGATCATTCCGTTATTAATCTTGTTCCTGCTGACGGCAAAGACGTTTATCAGCGGAATTACTATGGGGGCAGTGAAAGAATAAGAGGGCGCTTCGGAATGGAGGAGAAAATGGAAAAATATTTTAAGAACCCGATCCTGCCGGGATTTTATCCGGATCCATCGATATGCAGGGTGGGAGAGGATTACTATTTAGCAACATCTTCTTTCGTGTATTACCCGGGTTTGCCGATCTTTCACAGCAAAGATCTGGTGAACTGGGAACAGATCGGGCATGGGATCTCACGGCCGGATCAGCTGGACTATAAGAATTGTGAGACGTCGCTGGGATTATGGGCGCCTACGATTCGTTATCATCAGGGGGTCTGGTATCTCATCAATACTTTTGTTTCCGGAGGGCGCGAAGCAAAGCGGGAGAACTTCGTTCTGACGGCCAGGCGGCCGGAGGGGCCCTGGAGCGATCCGGTCTTCATCGAGGGTGCGGACGGCATTGATCCCAGTCTTTTCTTCGATGAGGACGGCAGAATGTGGTACACGGGGAACTTTATCGTGCAAGAGCCTCTGTATGAGGGACACCATGGCATTTATCTTTGTGAACTGGATCCGGTTTCCTTCCAGATCATCGGGGAACGCCGCGTGATCTGGGACGGTGCGCTGACTCGCAGCCATTGGATTGAGGCGCCGCATTTGTATAAGAAGGGCGGATATTATTATCTGATGGTGGCGGAGGGCGGGACTTTTGTCGATCACAGCGTGATGATGGCCAGAGCCGAATCCGTGGAAGGGCCGTATGAACCCTGCCCGCGCAACCCGATCTTGACGCACAGGCATATGTCTATGGAAGCGCCTGTTTCCGTGGTCGGGCATGGAGATCTGTTCGAGACGCAGAACGGAGAATGGTGGATGGTGGTTCTGGGTATCCGTACGTATCAGAAAACGCATTTCAATACAGGAAGAGAAACTTTCCTGGTGCCGATGCGCTGGGAAGAAGACGGCTGGCCTATGGTGGATAACGAGGAAGGCCGGGTGAGGGTCTGGGAACGTCGGCCAGACCTGCAGGAGAACAAAGTGCTCCCGGTATGTGGCGCGGATCAGTTTGAGGGAGAACAGTTAGCCTGGTGCTGGAATACCATTCATCCGCCCGTGGAACCCTTCTATTCTCTGACGGAAAGGGAGAGCTGTCTGCGCCTGCACCTGCTTCCGCAGACGATGGAGGAGATCTGCTGTCCTGCTTTTGTGGGAAGACGGCAGCAGCATAAGAGCTTTCTGGCAAAGACGGCGATGGATTTTGCTCCGGAGAACGAGAAGGAAGAATGCGGTCTTGCGCTGGTGCAGGATGACAGATATCATTACCTCTTCCTGTGTGGAGGAACAGAGAAGGGAACACGGGACGGACGGATGCTGCGGCTGTATCGGTGCGAAGGCAACGGCAGGCAGCTTGTTGAAGAACGAAAGATCGAGTCCGGGCGTATTTATCTGACGGTGTTCTGCACGGGAGAAACCTATCGGTTTTATTACGGATTGCGTGAAGACCAGATGGAGTCCTTCGGAGAGGAACAGGAAGCTTCGCTGCTCAGTTCGGATGTGAATGAAGGATTCACGGGTGCTTATCTGGGGATGTATGGTACGTCCAACGGCGCGGCAACAGAAGGATACGGAGATTTTGACTGGTTTGTTTATCAAGGATAGACCAGGGCAGAAATATACAGTGGATTTACGAAAAAAGCAGGGATATAATGCCTTGCTTTTTTGTCATATAGGAAATTTCTACGGATTTCCTATATGACAAAAGCAATTATCGCACTGCGACGGAACAATATTTAATATTTAGAAGATGCTAAACTAGTTTATTTTTATTGATATTATCCACAAAAAGACATATTTAATTTAGGATTATGTAACAAAAAGAGTTTAAGCATGCAAAATAGTGTTGAAAAAGGCAAAAGGAATGTTATAATGAATAATATAGTGATTTGTTAAAAATGATGGATGAAGCACCTTATAAAGTCTGATAAAACATATTAAATGTGTATAAAATGTTAAAAATAGAAAAAGGATCATAAGAATAAAGATAATTTGCTGTAAAAATATCTGATGAAGATCATGCGGGACAATTATCAGGCCCGCATACTTATTACCTATAATATTTAGAAAAACCTAAATTTATTTGGTAATATAAAAAGATAAATGGAGACAGTCCATCTTTGGGAACAAGTACGTGGACTTACGGTGTTATGTGTATATGATTCAGACGGAGGTTATGAATGAGAAGGAAAAGGGTTATGGCCGGTATGGTAATCAGATCGTGCCGATGCCGAATAATGTTGCGAAATGGTAGACGAGGTATGTTATGGATGCCAGCCACGGGCATTCCGGACTGCTGGCGATCGAGCTGCAACAGGGAGCTGACGAAGAAGGCGAAAGAGTACAACAGACAGGCAATGTCCGATGCAGGACTGACGGCGGCGGAATAAAGTGTGTGCATCTTATACAGGCACAGTACTTTTCAAAGAAAGTTTGTGTCTGGAAAGAGATGAGATGCAGGTAAGAGAAATAATATAGGCACAACGGATGTGCACCCTGTAAGAGAGGAGGGGAGTTTCCTCTCCCTCAATTTCAACTAATGTATACTTTTATAAAAAAAACTTTGGAAATATGTAAAAAAGGGTGTTATGATAGAAAAGAGATAGGAGAACAGTATGAGTGAGAGTGGATTAAAATGGAACGAACCCTGGATCGTGCAGCGTGCCGACCCATATGTATACCGCCATACGGACGGAACATACTATTTTACCGCTTCCGTTCCGGCTTATGACAGTATCGTGCTGCGCCATGCGGATACGCTGGCGGGGCTGGCAGAGGCGGAAGAGACGGTGGTATGGAGAAAACATAAAAGCGGTCCTATGAGCGAGCATGTCTGGGCACCGGAACTGCATTTTCTGGACGGGAAGTGGTATCTTTATTTTGCGGCCGGTGAGGCGGAAGATATCTGGGAGATCAGGCCTTATGTGCTGGAATGCGGGGACGTGGATCCGATTACGGGACGATGGAGCGAGAAGGGGAAGATGCAGTGTGCCGATGAGGATCCGTTTTCCTTCCGGGGATTCTCTCTGGATGCAACGGTCTTTGAGAATAAGGGCGAATATTACTATGTATGGGCGGAAAAGGTCGGTGTCGGTAAGCAGATTTCCAACCTGTATATTGCCCGGATGGAGAGCCCTTGGAAATTGCAGACCGTGCAGGTGCTTCTGACGACGCCGGACTATGATTGGGAGCGAGTGGGATTCTGGGTGAATGAGGGGCCTGCAGTGGTGAAACGGGACGGGAAGATCTTCCTTACCTATTCTGCCAGTGAGACGGGGACAGCGTATTGCATGGGAATGTTGACGGCGGATGAGGATACCGATCTTCTTGACCCGCTTTCCTGGAAGAAGGAGCGCCATCCGGTGCTGACCAGTGAGGAACGGAAGGGAATCTACGGGCCTGGCCATAATTCTTTTACCACGGATGAAGACGGCAATACGGTGATGGTGTACCATGCCAGAACGGAGAGTGAGATCGTAGGAAATCCGCTCTATAATCCGAACCGGCATGCCATGCTGATGAAAGTGAAATGGGATGCTAAGGGAAGGCCGGTATTTTCCTTTGAGTAGGACGGGATGTGAGAAGAGGGCCTGAAAGTGATACAGCGATGGATTGCCCGCCGGATATGGAGGGGGAGGTAAATGAATAGTACTTTAGATGTATCTAAAACATGGGGGGGGGGAATTCCAAGATGATGTATATCAAGAATCTGGAAGACGGGGTGGAGTTGTTCAAGGCTCTGGGGTCTGAACTGCGGGTGAACATTATCCGTTTTCTGCTTAAAAATAGAGAGATGAATATGAATGAAATTGCCACCAGCCTGAACATTACCAGCGGTGCACTTACCAGCCATATCAAGAAGCTGGAGGATGTAGGATTAATCCAGGTGCGCGTTGATGTCGGCGGACACGGCAACCAGAAGGTCTTTCGGGTGGCGCAGGAGCGGCTGTTGGTGGACATTGTACCCGCGGAGGAAGAGAGTAATGTGGGCTTTTATGAGGCGGAGGTGCCTGTGGGGCAGTACAGCAATTACAGTGTGTACCCGACCTGCGGTATTGCCACAACTTCGTCATTGATCGGAGAGGTGGATGATTCCCGCTATTTTGCCCATCCCGACCGAATCAATGCTGGTATCTTATGGTTTACCAAAGGATATGTGGAGTATCTGATTCCCAATGTACTGCCGGTGGCACAGAAGATCGACGAAATCACTTTTTCTATGGAACTTTCCAGTGAAGCTCCCGGTGTCAACAGTAACTGGCCGTCGGATATCTCTTTCTGCCTGAACGATGAGCCCATCGGGATTTGGACTTCGCCTGGGGACTTTGGGGATGTGCGCGGCATCTTTACACCGGACTGGTGGTTTCCGAACTGGAACCAATACGGACTGTTAAAGATGCTGGTCATCAACAGACAGGGAACGTTTATAGACGGATTGAAAATATCGGATGTCTCATTGGAACATTTCGGGCTGGATTATAAGAGTACGATCCGATTGAAAATGGAAGTGCGGGAAGACGCGGTGCATGTGGGCGGGATGACCCTGTTTGGAAGCGGATTCGGCAACTACGGGCAGGGCATCCGGGTGCGGATGCGCTACAGCCCGATGGACGGATGCAAAGGTAATTGAGAGAGAAAGAAAAGAACAGCGGTTTGTGCGGTCAGGCGTAAACTGCTGTTCTTTTTGCGAAGCAGATTTACTTTCTTAGAGGTAACCGAAAGGTTCCTTCGCGTCGATAAAGGTGATCGGGAAGTCCGAAAATCTTTCCTGCAGCCATTTTTCCATATATTTCATGCCAAATTCCTCGCTTCTCTCGTGTCCGAGAGTGAGCATTCCCTTGTTGAAGCCCATCTGGTAAGCGTCATTCAGATAAGCGCAGATGGTCCACTCCGTGATATCGCCCACCACCATCAGATCCAGTCTGTCGCGCTCCATCACCTGCATCGGCATCACTTCCACGCCCAGACCCAGGCTTCCGCCGCCGACCAGAATGCCGACTCTGCGCACCTTCATGTCCGGAGAACCGATGATCTGAATCGTATCCATATGAAAGATATCTTTAAATTCTTCGGCAAGTTTTCGCAGTGTCGTCTCAGGGATTTCATAGATCCAGGGCTGCGGCTCGTCTTTTTGCAGATATTCGCGCCAGCCCAACGCTTCTATCAGTCCTTCGTAGATGTAATCGATCTCGGAGCCCATGTGCATATGATCGTGGAGCCGCCAGATCGTGATGCCGTGATCTTCCAGATATTTTTTCTTTGCCAGATAGATGCTGTCATTTTCGCACCAGTCGGTCTTATCCAGTCCGTTAAACCAGGTGGGCTCATGGGTGATGATGAAGTTCCTGCCCTGCCTTACTGCTTCCTGGATCACGTCGAAGGTTGCCATGAAGGTAGTAGCCACCCCTGTGACTTCCTGATCTGGGCTGCCGATGGAAATGATGTCACAGGTGGGCTCGATCTTCGCCCCGCCGCACATATCTGCGAGTATCTTGTCAATTACCTGCTGTACCGTCCATTTTTTCATAAGTCAAACCTCTCCTTTGCGCCAATCACTGTTATTGTGTCTGTGAGATGATGCCGGGGCTGCGCCTGACATCATAAGGTTATTTTAACAGAAAAGTTTCAGGATGTATCATTTTTAAAAACATCTTTTGCTTATGCTGTATCCACTTGTGATTGCTGTTTTGGATGTCGGAAAAGGATTGTGAAACAGAACTGGATTGCTGAAGAAATAAATCGTGATTACATGGAGTTGAAGGTTATCAGTCACGGTGCCCTGCATTCCGCTGCAAGGGTATTGAGTGCGTAGTACTCGTCAATAACTTTACGGTTTCGGTTGAAGGAATGGTCTGTCTGCTTCGTGTTGCACTCGTTGACTTATCGAGATCTCTTCTTATATAATTTAAATAGTTTTATTTTGTGATCAATGAGTCAAGTGCCGCGCTTAATGCCAGTCGAAGGCTGGCTTGAGCAGATAGATCGGAGAAAGAGGGGCGTTATGGAAGAGATTCGTTTTGAACCCGATTGCAATACATCTATTCCTCATTTTCACAGTGAGATGGAGATCTTATATGTTCTATCCGGCCGAATCGCCATTATCGGCTCCGGTTACAATTACGTTCTTGAGCCGGAGGACTTTATTGTTCTGAATCCTTATGAGCATCATGAATTGTATGCGGAGGCGGGATGTCACACCATATCCGGTTATGTTTCTCCGGATCTGTTTCAACAATCCCGGTTGGGACGTGTTGTCTGCTGCAGCAGGGATGTTTCCGGTCAGTCAGAGTATGCTGCGCTGATCCGTGTCAGGCTGGCCATGCTTTTTAAATATCATCTGGGAGAACCTTCCCCTTCCAGGAAGCTTTATGTTTTAAGCCAGCTTTTCGGGCTGCTTGCCATATTGAAAGCGCAGTTTGAAGTGTCCGGCGATCACTTTCAGGCATCCGGCAGGGACGCGGATCGGATGCAGGAAGTGCTGACCTATCTGAGCATGCATTTTCATGAAAACATTACCATGCAGGAGGTGGCCGACCGCGTCTACATCTCCAAGAGCCATCTTTCGCGGGAATTCCAGAAACATATGGGCATTTCCTTTTCCGATTATCTGCGTCGGCTTCGTTTAAACCGTGTCGCATATCTTCTGTCACACAGCGAAAAAACGATTACGGAGATTGCATTGGACTGTGGGTTTTCCAACATCAATACCATGATCATCAATTTTCATGAAGAGTATGGCGAAACACCGGGCGTCTATCACAAGCGGCATTATCGAAAGAGTGCCGGTGCATTTGATGTGCCCCGGCCTGATAACAGACAGGAAGAACATCCTGCAGATATCATCTCGTGTATGAATCTGCTGAAACATGCGGCAGCGGAAGAAGTGATGCGGCCTTTGGATAAGAAACAGCAGGAAAACGTTTCCGTACAGGTGAGCCTTCGTGAAGATGGCGGGAAGCTCTGTCTGCGGCATAATGACACGATAAGCATTGGTTGGGCTAATTCCCTGATGAGCAAGTCCATTCACACAGTATTGCAGCGGGCCGTCAGGGAGATCGGTTTCCGCTATATCCGTTTTCACGGTATTTTGGATGACGTTATGGATCTATATCATGAGCGGGAAGACGGTAGGCCCTGGTTGAGTTTTACTTATATGGACATTGCGCTGGACGAGATCGTGGATCTTGGTTTGAAACCTTTCTTTGAATTTAGTTATATGCCTCGCAGACTGGCGGAGCATACGAACAATATTTTCGGAGCCTCCTGTATTGCATTGCCCGGAACGCCTGAGGCTTTGGAGAAATGGGGGTTTTTGGTAGAGACGGTAATGAACCATCTGCTGGAACGGTACGGGTATGAGGAGGTGCGGCAATGGCGCTTTGCACCGATTAATGCCCTCTATATTTCTTATGGGGTGTTTACGGCAGACAAATACCTTGCTTATTACGAAAAAACCTATCGCGGTATCCGCGGCTGCCTGCCGGAGGCCTCCATATATGGTTTCGGGCTGGATACCGGCTTTATTGTGTTGGACGGGCCGGTGCTTTTCGAGCATCTGTTAGATCATTGCCGCAGGCATGACTGTCTGCCGGATGCATTTACGTTCCAGTGCTTTGGATGCGATTATTCCAAAGTTCCCCGGAGCAGGACCGAAGACAGTATTTCCTCCGAGGCCGACAGAATGACCGGGGAGCCGGCTGCTGTCAGCGCGGATCCGGATATCTTAAAGCATGAGATTGCAGGGTGCAGGGAAATCATGCAGAGGCAGGGGCTTTTAAAATGCCCGATTCACGTATGTGAATGGAATTCTACCATCTGGCAGAATGACCTTGGAAACGATACTTGCTTCAAAGCTGCTTTTATCATGAAAAATATCCTGGAAAACTGTGAAGACGTGACGGGTATCTCCTATACCCATTTGACGGATCTTTCCGATCGCCGTGTCATCAACTCAAGCCTCTATCACGGCGGCTATGGCCTGCTCACCTACAATGGCATTCCCAAAGCCGGTTATTTCGCCTATCAGCTGTTGACCATGCTGCAGAAGGAAATGGGGATCGTGTCGGCCAGAGGAGAAGGGTATCTTGTTACCCGCTCGGAAGATTACAAGAGAATTCAGATCGTTCTCTATCACTACTGCCATTATGACAGTACAAATCACATAGACAGGATGCTCTCGGTGGAAGAACAGCATTCGGTGGATCGTTATTATGGATTTGAACAAAAAGGGGCAAAGAGCTTTCGGTTTACGTTGACGGATCTGCCGGAGGGCGCATATATGAAACGGACTTTTACCATCAACCGGGAACATGGGAGCAGCTACGACGTCTGGATGCATCTGGGGGCACCGGAGTTCCGGGGACGGCAGCAGACGGATTATCTGAACAACATAAGCAGCTTTCAGATTCATTACGAACCGCTGCGCATCACTGATTCCGGAGAATGGATTTTTTCTGCAGTATTGGATGAACATGAAGTAAGGTTGATCTTGATCGACAGGAAATGATCATCACGATTTTACTACGTAAAAATCACGATTTGTTTCGCAGTTTGGCGATGCAGATCGTGTTTCTGTGTACATTAGAAATCATTTGGTATACACTGTCTGCCCGGGCGGATAGGCGGGAGAGGACAGTTTCGGTATAATGATCTACATAAAGATATGCGGATTCCGGATCGGGAATCGGTTCGGGATAGAGATACATGTAACGGAGAAATGAAAATCCAGTGGTTACATGGAGAGTAAGGTTGAATAAATTCTCTGATGAGCAATTTAGTTCAACAAACTGAACAAGTTCAGTTGGAATTTGTGCCGAGGCGTCACAAATTCTATTGATCGCAGAGCAAAATCGGAGTATTCCTTCGGAAAACTCCTAAATTCTGCTCGCGTCCTCAGCGTAAAACGCTTCGGAATGGAAGTAAATATAAAGAAAGAAGGAGGTTTTACATGGAAGTAAAGGAATGGACTTACGAAGAACTACCGGAATTTACGGAGGAAGTGGAAGGGGCGCATGTCATTTCCACTACGGGAGATGAGATAGGTGTCACTTATATTCCAAATGTAGTGTATGCCGAGATAGACGACATCAAGCTGCATTTGCAGATCTTACAGCCATTTACCCGCAATCAGCCGGAGATGGTCAGCCCTTGTGTAGTTTTCGTTCAGGGATCGGCATGGATGCCTCAAGATGTCTATGCACAGCTTCCCAGAGTATCGAGGCTCGCTGAGCGGGGTTACGTAACGGCGGTCGTGGAGTACCGCCATTCCGGAATTGCAGCTTTTCCGGCACAGATCATGGATACCAGGAATGCAGTACGGTTCCTGCGGGCCAATGCGGAGCAGTATCACATCGATCCGGACAGAATTGTTGTCTCTGGCGATTCATCGGGCGGTCACACGGCGATGTTTGCCGGTATGATACATGATGATACAGAGAATAATCTCTATCCAGGTGTTTCTGCGGATGTAAAAGGAATCGTCAATTTCTATGGCAGTACCAGCGTGATGGCGGAAGACTCCAATCCTGTTCAGGTTCTGCATTGTCAGCCGGACAGTCCGGAAGGTATGGTGATGGGGCATGTAGATCTGCGGAACAATCTGGAACTGAAGCGGAGATTGTCCGTGGAGTGTAACATTACGGAAGATACCGTGATTCCACCGGTCATCATTCTTCATGGGACCAAAGACCGTGTGGTTAACTGCGAAGGCAGCGTGATCTTGTACCGCCAGCTGAAAGAATGTGGCAAAGATGTACAGCTGTATCTGATCAAGGGCGCTGACCACGGCGGTGCGGAGTTCTGGACTACAGAAACGCTTGATATTGTTGACAGATTTATCCGCAGCTGCATTTAGCAGCAGGCACCAGTAAAGGAGATGCGTATCTGATATACATGGTAGAATCTAATTTTGCAGCAAAATGCATGGAACTGCAGCGGATCAGGGACGGATACGCAGATTCTATGGAATTATACAATAAAGTGAGGGAAAGAATATGTCAAAAGAAACAAACAAGATAAGTTTAGTTGAGAAGGTTCTGTATGGATCCGGAGACGTCGGTCTGAACGCGATGTATACGCTGTTCAGTTCTTATGTGCTCTTTTTCTATACAGATGTTATTTTTATGAATGCTGCCCTGATCGGAGCCGTGATCATGGTCTCCAAGATTTTTGACGGCTTCTCCGATCTGATCGCAGGGCAGCTGATCGACACGCACAGATCCAAAAGAGGCCATTGTATTCCGGTCCTCTTGAAATGGACGCTGCCGATGGTTGCATCCGTAGTGTTGGTCTTTCTTGTGCCGGATTCTACCGTTGCAGTCCGTGTAGCTTATATTTTTGTTACTTATAATCTGTTCAATACGGTTCTGTATACTTATGTCGGCATGGCGCATGGTTCTTTGGCTACCTATGTCACCAATAATTCCGAAGATCGTTCCCAGATGCTGATCTTCAAGATGCTCTTTGCTGCGCTGACGCAGACGATCATGGCGAGCGTTATGATGCCGATGGTCAACTTCTTCGGCGGCCAGCAGATGCAGAGTGCCTGGATAAAATCTATTCTGGTATTTGGTATTGCTGGAATCATTCCTTTGGCGCTTAATATCCTGTTTGTCAAGGAGCGGATCGACAATGATGCGCCGCCGGAAAACATCGTGCAGGGTGTCAAATGTGCTTTCGTCAATAAGTATTGGTGGATGGCGTTTGTGATCAATCTTTGCGCAAACTTTATCTTGACTTTTAACCTGTCCGTTTCCGTATATTATCTGAACACGGTCATGGGGAATATGGGATTGATGGGCACCTTCGTTGCGTGCTCCAATATGCCGGCTGTATTTCTGTGTATTGTCTGCCCGTTCCTGTTAAAGAAGTTTACGAAACGTCAGATGGTGCTCTTCGGTGCCGCCTGTATGATCATTGCCCAGGTAGTGTTCATCGTGGCGCCTGCTACGGTGCCGATACTATTTGGCACGGCGCTCCTGCGCGGTATCGGTATGGGATTTGCCATGGGTATGGCGGGAGCTTTGATCGGAGATACGATCGACTATGGTGAATGGAAGACCGGCACTCGTGTGCAGTCGGTTCTGTTCTCGGCAAGTTCTGTAGGGGCCAAGGTGGGTCAGGGTGCGATGACAGCGTTGTTCGGATTCATTCTCACTGCCATCGGCTATGACGGGCAGGCAGCCGTGCAGACGGCGCAGGCAGTTTCCGGTATCAACGGATTCTTTAAATATGGTCCGCTGGTGATCGCAGTCATTTTACTGATCGATACCTGGTTTCTGGACGTGGAGACAAAGAATCCGCAATATATCAAAGAACTTGAGGCACGTAAGTCGAAGGCAGGAATTTGATCTTACTGTATGGGATTTTGTTGTGAGTATAATGCGAAGCGTAACGAGAAGGCGGGGGTTAGCCCCTGCCTTTTTTGGTCGTTCGGTAAGAATATTAAAAGAAAACAGTAGGAAAATGGTATGTTTTATGGTATGATTACATGTGTTTGAGCATTAAAGGGGATATATACTCGGGATATGTAGTAGAACCAGGAAGAATGGAGGACACTGATATGAAGTTAGCGTACGGCAGCAGTAAGAAAGGCGATGTATCAGAAGCCTTAAGAACTATAACAGAGCCTGCGGCCCTGCTTTTTTCTGTTGCGAAGGAAGAAATGCTTGAGCGCGCGGCCGCTGAGATCGAGAAGGCGTTTCCCGGTGTGGCATCGATAGGCGGAGTCGGGCAGGCATATATTGACAAGGAATTTTTTGATGCGGGCATTACGGTTATTGCGATGAAAGAAAATATTAAGGTGGTGGCGGATGTTCTGGAGCATGCATCTGTTATGCCGATCAAATATATCAGACGACTGGAGAATGCGGTAAGAGCAGTAGGAGGAGAAAAAGGGAAAACGGCATGTTTTGACATCTGTTCTGCGGGAGCGGACGTCCGTGCCGTCACTACGCTGTCCGACTATCTGTGCCGTCTGGGATATGACCTTGCAGGTGGTACGAGCAATTCTTCATCGGTTGCCTGTAACGGAAAGGTTTATCAGGACGCCTGTGCCTTTTTCATCTTTAAAAATCTGCATGGAAAGATAAAGTCATATAAGGAAAATATTTACATACATCCACAGGGCAGTGAAAAGCAGTTTATGGTGACAGAGGCGGATCCGAAGAAGTATAAGATTCGTACACTGGAGAACAAGTCTGCCGAGAAAGTGTACACCTCCGAGCTGGGGATCAGCAGAGATAAGATCACAACGCAGACGTTCAAGAATCCGTTTGGCCATGTCTGTGGTTCCGACACTTATATTGTGTCCATCAAAGATGTGGAATCGGATGGGAGCATTATCACTTTCCGGCCTGCGAACAAGATGGATTTTCTGACGATCTTAAGTATGGGTGATTACAGAGAGGTGGTACAGGATACGATATCCAGGATCAAGAGCGATCTCGGCCGTGCTTCAGCGGTTCTGTCTGTCAACTGCCTGTTCCGGTATATCATGTTTAATGATGAACATTACTGGGACAGTTATCTGGCGGAGATGTGCCGCAGCTTTTCTCATGCGGGTATGGTTGGTGTCGGGGAACACTACAATACACAGTTCGTTAACCAGACAATGTGCTGTCTGGCATTTGAATAGGGGGTGGCAGGCGTGTTTAGATGGTTTGGTAATACTGGAAACATAGAGAAAGAAAAGGCTTCCGCATCTGTCACGGCGGCGGAGAAAAGGGAGGAATTTGACAAGCATCCGCTGGATTATGCGTTGTCAAGTGTGTACAGGGTTGTGAATGAGCTGGCGGAGGATGTGTTTCTGACTACGCAGAAGATGCGTTATGCAACGGAACGTCTTTCGGGATTGAAGGAAGATATGGTCGGGCCGCAGGGCGAGGTGAGCGCACTGGAGGACGGATTTCGGGATATCACAGCAGCGGCGGATCATTTCAGTGATGTGGAGATGGAGATTGATGCGTCTGTCTCTGAGGCGCAGCAGCAAATGGAGCGGTTGAAAGAGGATTCCAATTCGCTGCAGGACAATTTCAGGAATATGTCCAAGACGTTTGATATGCTGCAGGATGCGCTGGATAAGATCAGGAACAGCCTGACCGGGATCAGGGCCGTTGCCGACCAGACGAATCTTCTGGCATTGAACGCCAGCATCGAGGCGGCCAGAGCCGGCGAACAGGGCAGAGGTTTCGCGGTTGTAGCAGAAGAAGTGGGCAATCTTGCGAAGACGAGCCGGGACATGGTCGAAGGAATTCATGCGAGTATCGTGGAGGTGGAGCGTCAGAGCAACGAGCTGAACAAGTTTATTCAGGCATCCGATGAAGCGATGCTCCGCAATATCGAGAGTATAGAACAGACAGGAAAATATTTTGATGATGTGAAGAGAAGTGCGGCCGGCACAGAGGAGGTACGGCAGGCGATCGAAACTGCAGTGGAGAGAAACCGCACCTATGTGCAGACGGTTCAGGATTCCCTGGTGGGGACGGCCGGAGTGTACAGCGATATTATCGACAAGATGGATATCGATGACAGTAAGAAAGGGGTACTGATCGAGACATTTCAGAATATCATTGAGCAGGCGATCGCCGTGGTGGCGGAGCTGCCGTGAGTTCATGAGCAGAAGCAGCAGAAGCATTCCGCGGTGGGAGTGCTTCTGTTTTGCTATAGGGTGGAACTGCAGATTTCGAATCTTGCGGTACGTTACAGGTGTGTGTGCCAGAATAAGACGGTGAATTATTGCCCAAGGCATTTCAGGATCGGTTCGATATATTTCTGATCCGAAATATCGTAGGACGCAGAGATCATGCGGATCATCTCCAGATCCGATTCGGTTTTGTTCTTTTTTAAATGCAGGGTTTTTAAGAACAGTTTCATCATAAGCTTTGACGACGTGGACATTTTTTCGTAATTTAATCCGCCGGGGCAGTAGAATACGTTGACCTTCTTGAACTGTTCTTCTGTAAAGTTCTGCCTGAGAGCCGGTCCGATTTCCGGATTTTCGAGCGGACTCGCTCCGACGCAGAATATGATCAGCTTCTTATTCGCCCATCGGTCCATATTATCCTTGAACCAATTCAGCCTGCTGATGCTGCCTGCACAGGCCCAGCCTCCGAAGATAATCGCATCATAGACGGTTAAGTCTTTCTTTTTGGCCACCGATAATTCCATGAGATCGGTTTCGGCTGCCGTCGAAATCCATTCGGCATACCGCTTTGTAAATCCTGTTTTCGAATTGAATATAACCACTGTTTTCATGCGTGTGAGCTCCTTTTTCTCTCCGTTTTTCCTTCATGTCATAACGCTTTGCGCGTTCTCCGGTCAAAGGAAGGTATGTCAGACGGTTTTACATCTGGCGGTCTTTTGCTCCAGATTCTCTATTCCGGTATACAGTTTTGACATAAGGGCAAAAAGTGTTTCGATCTCCTGGTCTGTATAGACCTCGAAGAGATACTTTAACTGGTCCTGATATTCAGAGAAATCGTTCTGAAAATAAGCAGTTACCTTTTCCGTGGGATAAATGCACATGGCACGCGGATCCAGAGGACTCTGCCGTATGGTAATGAAGCCCTTTTTTTGCAGGACATCAGCCAGCTTCTTAATATTCTGCCGGGAGCAGCCCAGTAAATTTCCCAGATGCGTAAAAGTTAACGGTTCTTCTGACTGCCGGACGATTGACAACAACATAAACTGCTTTAGAGATATCTGAGGGATGTTTTTGTCAAAAAGTGTCTGTAATCTGTTGCCGGCAATAAATAATGTGCTGAAAACAGCTTTCATTTGATTTTCGGTGGTGCCGGAAAATTTTGTGATCAGATCGTCTATATGCATGAGATCCCCTCTGTATTGGTAACTTGTTGCATATATGCATTATAGCAACGAAGAGACTACTGGTCAAGAAGATTTTAAGAAAGGTAACCGGTTCCAGGCCCTGTTGGGTGGGACAGGGTCCGGCAAGTTCAAGAAATTTTTCCCTGAAAAAGCGGTAGAATATTTTGTCTTCTGGCATGCAGATATTTTGATGACACTAAATATAGCGCAAAAATAATTGGTGAAATACAGTGTATGAGATACAAGCAGACTCTTAGCACTGAAATGGACTGTATGGAACAGGCATAATGGGGAACAGAATTCGACCCTGACCATGAATATTTGAGTGATTTCCAAGGCGGACGATTGAGGACAACGCAGAAAACCGCTCAAATATCATGGTTCAGGGCGTGTATTCCTTTGTTCACTGAGGGTAATCTGCGGAAAAATAGTGGTGTGAATGATTCGATTTTTTGATATAATAACGGAGAAATGCGAAAAGAAAGAAGGAATATTATGACGACGCTGAAAGAAAGAGCGGTTGATGGCGTATGCCAGAGAGAGTTATCAAGAGGAAAACTAAGTTATAAGAGTTAAATTGCTGTACTTTAAATGAATTGCGGTGAAAAAGCCATAATTGATGGTAGTAGAACTACTGCGATTGTGGTTTTTTCATCATTTTTAATGATGGTGTTACATATAGTCCGTAGACTTATAAGTAACTGCGTTGGAAAATTTATAAGGAGGCTTAGTTTATGATAACTGATAAGGTTGGAAATAGAATAAAGGAACTTCGAAAAGAAGAAGGTATAAGTCAAGAAAAATTGGCATTCAAAGCAGAACTGGACAGGACGTATGTTGCGGGTGTTGAAAGTGGGAAAAGAAATTTATCAATAAAAAGCTTAGAAAAAATATTGATTGCATTAGATGTGTCTTTTGAGGTATTTTTCAAAAATATGTAGTGTTGACTATGAGTAACAAAGGAACTATAATAAGGAGATCACTATGGATAGCAGAGACGAAAGATTAGTAAAGGTTATTTTAAGGTACAGAGAAGAATTACAAAAGAAAATTAGAGAAAGAAAGATTGAAATGGAGTCTGATAACAATGATCACTATATGTTATATAATGCATTGGGATTTACAAATGAAGAAGGATATCAGATTGATTTTCAGCAAAATGTAGGTAGGTTTTTATACAAATATGCTGGTTCATTAGTAGAGGAACTTGCAATAAAGTGCTTCAAACTCGCGTATCCTGATGCACAAGAGAAAGTTAAATTACCAAATACGATTGATCAAAGCCCTAAAACAGTTGAGATTGACTGCTTGATTGGAAAACGCGCTATTGAATTAAAGTGGAAAGATGCGACTACAGATGGGGATCACATAAAAAAGGAACATAAGCGAGTTAGAATTATTCAAAAGGCTGGATACACTCCTGTTAGAATTATGTTCTTTGAACCTAATCGTGGTCAGGCAATTCGTATTCAAGCAAAATTGAAAGAATTGTATAGTAATCTGGGTGGTGAGTATTACTCTGGAGAAAAGGCATGGGAGTATTTGAAGAATGACACGGGAATAGATTTGAAATCAATATTAGAGAGAAATGGAAAGTGATTGAATGGAGCTGAATAATGTATATTGCGGAGATTGTTATGAATTAATGAGACAATTAGATTCTGATACAATAGATGCAATTTATATGGATCCACCTTTTTTTACACAAGAAACTCAAAAGCTATCCAGCAAAGAGGGTGTTGAATACTCATTTACGGATTCGTGGGAGAATATGGATGACTATATAGCATATACAAAGATTCGTTTCCAAGAATGTAAAAGAGTGTTGAAAAGAACAGGAAGTATCTTTGTCCATTGTGATAGAAACGCCTCACATTACTTGAAAATTGCACTGGATGAAATATTTGGAGTGACTAATTTTCAAAGTGAAATTGTGTGGTCGTATAAAAGGTGGTCGAATTCAAAAAAGGGATTATTGAATAATCATCAGATTATTTTTTTCTATAGTAAAACAAAAGATTTTAAATTTAATACAATGTATACGGATTATTCAGAAACAACGAATGTTGATCAAATTTTACAAGATCGAGTAAGAGACGAGAAGGGCAAATCAAAGTATAAAGTAGACGAAAATGGTCAGGTTGTGATGGGACATGCAAAAAAAGGAGTTCCGTTGTCTGATGTTTGGGAAATTCCGTATTTAAATCCAAAGGCAAAAGAAAGAGTTGGATATCCTACACAAAAACCTATAATTCTATTAGAACAGATAATTAAGTTAGTGACTGATGAGGATGATATAGTATTGGATCCATTTATGGGTTCCGGAACTACGTTAGTTGCAAGTAAGTTGTTAAATAGAAAGTATTTAGGCTTTGACATTACAAATGAAGCCGTTGAACTTACACTCGAAAGATTGGAAAGCATTATAAAAACGGATTCATTTCTACTTAAAAAGGGGAAACAAGCATACCAGAACTTAGATGATGACTGCATGGCAATTATAAAAAGTATCGATGCTGTACCCGTTCAACGAAATGGTGGAATTGATGGATTTTTAAGAGAGCATATAGATGAAGGAACTGTAGCAATACGCATTCAACGTGGAGATGAAGCTTTATCTGACACGGTGGGTAAATTGATAAAAGCAGCAAGAAGTAAAAAGTGTTCTTATATGGTGGTGATTCGAACCCACTATGATTATATAGACGTCTTTGATTATAATGATATTCCGAATAATTTGCTGATTATTGACAGGTATGATTTACAAATAAAAAAATTAGCTGAGAAAACAAAAAAGAGAAGCAGGAAAACAGCGGCAGTTTAAGTAATGGTTGATTGTCAGCGTTACAAAATGATATTCTCTCTGACGGGGCGTAATATAAAGTGTGTAAGTTACCGGTAAGAAAGGCCTGGAGCCCTTGTTCCTCCTCACCTGTTTTACAGGTGGGGAGATTCCCTTGTCTCAGGATAATTGGTAGAACCACTTGAAATCGACTTCAATTTTGCAATCTTTATAGAATATATTTTTCTCGAATACTCCACTTAAAGACCGATGCCCTTCACACGCGAATTGGCATAGGGGATTCTTACACTGACAGCAACGGTGGTATCACACATAATTTTATAAAAGGACTTTGTCAGGAAAATTGGACTGAAAGATTTTAGAGATAAAAAAGCTCATTCACAAAAAGCCAGGAGAACAGAACAAATGTTCTGCAAATCACTGTACAAATCTGATTCAGTATGATATAATCAAATCTGCTTTTACATGATCCCAGGAGAATGAATTTCGTACCAATAGGCGAACTTTTTTAATATGAATTTCGGAGGTAACCTTTGTGCAAACTGAACAAAGTATATTCAAACTTCATTCAGAATACCAGTCCACCGGTGACCAGCCTCAGGCCATAGAAGCCCTGGTCAAAAGTTTTAAGGAGAGCAACCAGTTTCAGACTCTGTTGGGCGTGACCGGTTCCGGCAAGACCTTTACCATGGCCAATATCATTCAGCAGCTGCAGAAGCCCACTTTGGTCATAGCGCACAATAAGACCCTGGCTGGACAGCTGTACGGCGAGTTCAAGGAATTTTTCCCTGAAAATGCGGTAGAATACTTTGTGTCCTGGTTCACTTGGAAATAATAAACCGTATTATTTAGTGTTACTTGGTGTTGGTTGTACCGTATTTTGTGGATGAAATAGAGGGATATGGACGAAATAACATCAGGCGGACGGGTGGAGTTTTTGGCCTGGCTTCGTGTAATGGACCGGATAGCATAAGATAGTACAAAACAGCAAAGATGATGGCATTTGAGAAGAAATATGGGAAGCGGAAATCGAAGCATGCAAGGAGGCGGTCAAACATGAATCACAGTCAAAAAACAGACGTATTAGCTAACGAGGACGCCGCTATCGAAAGGCTATGTGCCAATACAGTGGCTTTAGTAAAGCATGCAAGAAATATTGCTGTTCAACAAGTGAATATGATTCATTGCTTACTTATTATACTATTGGGAAATGGATTATAGAAGTGCAGCAAAAAGGTGAAACAAGAGCAAGATATGGTAGTCAAGTTATTAAAAGCCTGTCTGAAGAAATGAAAAAGAATTTTGAAAGAGGATTTTCGGAGGATAGTTTGAAAAATGCGCGGAAGTTTTATCTGACCTATAAGGATAGAATTGATGAAACAGTGTTTAATTTATTTGCGGTTGAAAAAAGTGAAACAGTGTTTAGCTTTTTTGAAGAGAAACCACCATTCATAGTATCATGGTCACACTACTTGCAATTAATGCGAATAGAAAATGAAGATGAAAGAAGTTTCTATGAAATTGAATCAGCAAAATCAGGATGGAGTGTACGCACTCTGCAAAGACAGTATAATTCCAGTCTTTATGAAAGGTTGGCGCTTAGCTGAGATAAAGAGGCTGTTTTACAGTTGGCAAAGAAAGGCAACATTATTACAAAACCGGAAGATATTGTAAAACAGCCAACAGTATTAGAATTTTTAGGAATGGAAGAAAAAACTAAATATTCAGAAACGGATTTAGAAACAGCAATTATTGATAAATTGCAGAAATTTTTGTTGGAAATGGGAAAAGGATATCTATTTGAATCCAGGCAAAAACGTTTTACATTTAGGGAAAAAGAAGCAAATATGATTGATTGGCTGTTACAACGAATAACAGATGGGTTAGGGGGAATATCCGAGAGAATTTATCAATTTTGCTAATTATTCTAAAGAAGCACAAGAAGAATTAGAAAATTTTGAAGAAAACTGCTTGATTTCTGGTATGGCAGTGAAAAAGGCTTTTTCTAAAGTATCAGAAGTTAAATGCAATACATATTTAAGTGAGTTTCCAAAATTAAGACAACATTTTGATAGATTTAGGGGAAAAGATACGGCTCGATATAGTAGAGAAGAAATATTCGTACTTATGGATGGATTGGAACCCCAAGGAGACGATATGCTTCAAGAACTTTATGAAACAGGAATGCTGGAAGCAAAAAAGGGTAAGGCATTTGCAGATAATTCATTTGAAATCCCTAAATTGTATAGGATTGGTTTAGGCTTAGTCTTAAGAGGAAAGCCATAGTTATAGAAAGGTATAGTATCATGGATCATTTTGAATTAGTATCACAATACGCTCCCACCGGTGACCAGCCTCAGGCTATAGAAGCCCTGGTCAAAGGTTTTAAGGAGGGCAACCAGTTTCAGACCCTGTTGGGCGTGACCGGTTCCGGCAAGACCTTTACCATGGCCAATATCATTCAGCAGCTGCAGAAGCCCACTTTGGTCATAGCACATAACAAGACACTGGCTGGACAGCTGTACGGCGAGTTCAAGGAATTTTTCCCTGAAAATGCGGTAGAATACTTTGTCTCCTACTACGACTATTACCAGCCGGAGGCTTACGTGCCGTCTACCGATACCTATATCGCAAAGGATTCTTCCATCAATGACGAAATCGACAAGCTGCGCCTTTCGGCCACGGCATCTTTGACAGAGCGGCGGGATGTGGTGGTGGTGGCCAGTGTGTCCTGCATCTATGGTCTGGGAAGTCCGGAAGAGTATGCGGGTATGAGTATGTCTCTGCGGCCCGGTATGCAGCGGGATCGTGATGATGTGATCCGGGGACTGATCGAGATGCAGTACGACCGCAATGACATGGATCTGGACCGGTGCTGCTTCCGGGTGCGCGGTGATGTGGTGGAAGTCTATCCGGCACAGGGCGGTGATCATCTGATCCGCATTGAGTTCTTCGGGGATGAGATAGACCGGATCGCGCAGACGGATCCGTTGACGGGTCAGGTACATGCCACGTTGGAGCATGTGATGATCTATCCGGCTTCTCACTATGTCGTACCACAGGAGAAGATCAATGTTGCCTGTGTAGAGATTGAGAAGGAACTGACGGAGCGGGTGAAATACTTTAAAGGTGAGGACAAGCTGCTGGAGGCGCAGCGCATTTCGGAGCGGACGAACTTCGATATAGAGATGCTGCGGGAGACCGGGTTCTGTTCTGGTATCGAGAACTATTCCCGTCATCTCAACGGCATGGCGGAAGGTGAGCCGCCTTTTACCCTGATGGATTATTTTAAGGATGACTTCCTTATTATTATAGACGAGTCTCATATGACGATTCCCCAGATCAGGGGAATGTATGCGGGAGACAGGTCGCGGAAGAACACGCTGGTGGACTATGGGTTCCGGCTGCCTTCGGCACTGGATAACAGGCCCTTGAACTTTGGGGAGTTTGAACAGCACATTGATCAGATGCTGTTTGTGTCCGCAACGCCCTCAGATTATGAGGCGGCCCATGAGCTGTTCCGCACGGAGCAGATCATCCGGCCTACCGGCCTGCTGGATCCGGAAGTGGACGTGCGTCCGGTGGAGGGACAGATCGATGATCTGATCTCTGAGGTCAACAGGGAAGTGGCGAACCATCATAAGATTCTGGTGACGACACTGACCAAGCGGATGGCGGAAGACCTGACAGCTTATATGAGCGATGTGGGAATCCGTGTGAAGTATCTGCACTCTGATATCGATACGCTGGAGCGGGCGGAGATCATCCGGGACATGCGCCTGGATGTGTTCGATGTGCTGGTGGGAATCAACCTGCTGCGTGAGGGGCTGGATATTCCGGAGATTTCACTGGTGGCGATCCTGGATGCGGATAAGGAAGGCTTCCTGCGTTCCGAGACATCCCTGATCCAGACGATTGGACGTGCAGCGCGTAATTCGGAAGGACATGTTATCATGTATGCAGATAATATGACGGATTCCATGCGTGCGGCGATCACGGAGACGAACCGCAGGCGGGAGATTCAGCAGCGCTATAATCAGGAACATGGCATTACACCGCAGACGATCAAGAAAGCGGTACGCGATCTGATCAGTATTTCGCGGACGATCGCCAAAGAGGAACGGAAGTTTGAGAAGGATCCGGAATCCATGAGCAGGCAGGAGCTGGAGAAGCTGATCAAGGATGTGGAGAAGCAGATGAAGAAGGCTGCCGCGGATTTGAATTTCGAGGCTGCTGCGGAGCTGCGTGACAGGATGGTGGAACTGAAAGGGAAGCTGCGGGATTTTGACAAAGAATAGCGTGAAATTAAAAATTTCCCGATCCTGATTTGTATGCCTGCTGAAGCAGGCAGATGGGAGTTAGTGTGAGAAAAACATTAGCCAACTCTAAAGCAGCAAAGAACGCAGCCTAAGAGTTGCTAAATTTTAAGAGAATGCCAAAAATACGGCATTCTTCCAGACAAGCCTGCCTGTCTTTGGATTTGAAATTCCGCAGAGCGGAATCAAGGAGGTTAGAGTGAGTGTGCCCGCAGGATGATAATGGAATTAGAAAGGGAATCAAAAATATAGAGAAATAAAGATATAGAGAAGTAAAGATACAAAAAGCAAAGATATAAAAAAGCAAAGATACATGGAGGGAACTATGTCAGATACGGTAAAGATGCGTCCTCGGGAATACATTAAGATTCGGGGTGCGAATGAACATAATCTGAAATCACTGGATGTGGATATTCCGCGCAATGAGTTTGTGGTGCTTACGGGACTGTCTGGTTCGGGAAAGTCTTCGCTTGCCTTTGACACCATCTATGCGGAGGGACAGAGAAGATATATGGAATCTCTGTCTTCTTATGCAAGGCAGTTTTTGGGACAGATGGAAAAGCCGAATGTGGAGCGGATCGAAGGGTTGTCCCCGGCAATCTCCATCGATCAGAAATCGACCAACAGGAATCCGCGCTCCACTGTGGGAACGGTGACAGAGATTTATGACTATTTCAGACTGTTGTATGCCAGGATCGGCATTCCGCACTGTCCGAAGTGCGGCAGGGAGATCAGACGGCAGACGGTGGATCAGATTGTGGATCAGGTGATGGGGCTTCCGCAGGGGACGAGGATACAGCTTCTGGCGCCGGTGGTGCGGGGGAGAAAGGGCGAACATGTCAAGGTGTTCGAACGGGCCAAGCGCAGCGGCTATGTGCGCGTGCGCGTAGACGGGAACCTGTATGAGCTGTCGGAAGAGATCAAACTGGAGAAGAATATCAAGCATAATATAGAGATCGTGGTGGACCGTCTGGTAGTCAAGGAGGGGATTGAGAGACGTCTGACCGATTCCGTTGAGAGTGTGTTTGCATTGGCGGAAGGTTTGATGATTCTGGATGTGATCGACGGTGAGCCGATTAATTTCAGCCAGAGCTTCGCCTGCCCGGATTGCGGGATCAGCATCAGTGAGATTGAGCCGAGAAGTTTTTCCTTCAATAATCCTTTCGGGGCCTGCCCGGAATGTTTCGGGCTGGGCTATAAGATGGAATTTGATCTGGAGCTGATGATACCGGACAGGAGCCTTAGCCTGAATGAGGGAGCCATTGCCGTGATGGGGTGGCAGTCCAGCAAGGACAAGGGCAGCTTCACCAATGCGCTTCTGCAGGCGCTGGCTAAAGAGTACAAGTTCAGCATGGATACGCCTTTTGAGGAACTGCCGCAGAAAGCGCAGGATGCGATCTGTTACGGTACGGATGGTAAGAAGGTGGACGTTTACTACGAAGGGCAGCGGGGGAAGGGGGTCTATCCCATCGCCTTCGAGGGTCTGATCAAAAATATGGAACGGAAATACCGGGAGACGGGGTCGGACATGATCAAACAGGAGTATGAGTCCTTCATGCGCATCACTCCCTGTAAGGAATGCGGCGGTATGCGTCTGAAAAAGGAATCGCTGGCAGTGACCGTCTGTGATAAGAATATTTATGAGATCACTTCCATGTCCATCACGAAGCTGCATGCTTTTATCGGGGATATGGAGCTGACACAGCAGCAACAGCTGATCGGCAGAAGGATCCTGAAAGAGATCAGGGCCAGAGTCGGGTTCCTGATGGAGGTGGGGCTGGATTACCTGTCTTTGTCAAGGGCCACAGGATCGCTCTCCGGTGGTGAGGCGCAGCGGATCCGTCTGGCGACCCAGATCGGTTCCGGTCTGGTGGGGGTGTGCTATATTCTGGATGAGCCCAGTATCGGCCTGCACCAGCGGGACAATGACAAGCTGATCGCCGCCCTGAAGAATCTCAAAGATATGGGCAACACGCTGCTGGTGGTGGAGCATGACGAAGACACCATGTTTGCGGCGGATCATATCGTGGACATCGGACCGGGGGCCGGCTCCCACGGCGGCATGGTTGTGGCGCAGGGCACGGCTGAGGAGATCATGCAGGTGGAAGAGTCCGTCACAGGACAGTATCTGAGCGGCAGACTGCGGATTCCCGTACCGGAGAAGCGAAGAAAAGCTACCGGCTATTTGAAGATAAAAGGCGCGCAGGAGAACAATTTAAAGAAGGTAGACGTTAAAATCCCGCTGGGGATCATGACCTGTGTGACGGGTGTTTCGGGTTCCGGCAAGAGTTCGCTGGTCAACGAGATCCTTTACAAGCATCTGGCACGGGACTTGAACAGGGCGCGGTGCGTGCCCGGCAGACATACGGGAATTGAAGGCATCGACCAGCTGGACAAGGTGATCGACATCGATCAGTCGCCCATCGGCAGGACACCCCGTTCGAATCCGGCCACCTATACGGGAGTGTTCGACCAGATCAGAGATTTGTTTGCCTCCACCCAGGATGCCAAGGCCAGAGGCTACAGCAAGGGCAGGTTCAGTTTTAATGTGAAGGGCGGCAGATGCGAAGCCTGCGGCGGCGACGGCATCATCAAGATCGAGATGCATTTCCTGCCGGATGTCTATGTGCCCTGTGAGGTCTGCGGTGGCAGGCGCTATAACCGTGAGACGCTGGAAGTAAAATATAAAGGCAAGAATATTTATGATGTGCTGGACATGACCGTGGAGGAGGCGATGCCCTTTTTCGAGAATCTGCCGTCCATCCGCAGGAAGATCGAGACGCTTTATGATGTGGGATTGTCCTACGTGAAGCTGGGCCAGCCTTCTACGACGCTGTCCGGCGGTGAGGCGCAGCGGATCAAGCTGGCCACGGAGCTGAGCAAGCGCAGTACGGGTAAGACCATCTATATTCTGGACGAGCCTACCACGGGACTGCACTTTGCAGACGTGCACAAGCTGGTGGATATTCTGCACAAGCTGGCGGAAGGCGGCAATACGGTGGTGGTCATTGAGCACAATCTGGATGTGATCAAGACGGCGGACTATATCATTGACATGGGTCCGGAAGGCGGCGAGGGCGGTGGTACCGTGATCGCTGAGGGCACGCCCGAGAAGGTGGCGGAGAATCCGGTATCCTATACCGGCATTTATATTAAGAAGATGTTAGAGAAAGCAAAGAGAAGGAAATAAGCTGCAGACGTTATGCATATAGAAATTCTGCGGTAACAGTTCAGCCTTGCACTATTCCGCGAACGCCCGGAAACAGCTGCCAATGCCGTGAAATGGCGCAAATATGACACGAATTGTATACTGACCGTCTTCACGGCAGCAGGCAGACCGACGATATAATAAATATGAACGATGTGGTGTGCGGCAGGGCGATCAACTGGCAGGCCGCATGAGCGGGTGACATTGGAAAGTCGGAAGAAAGCGGGAGGTATCTCTATGAATATCGGTATGCATGGGTTCGGCAGTTCTGTTTTTGGCAGCGGTTTTTTGGGTATGGGACGTGGCCTGAAAAGCACGCAGCAGAAGATGGAACGGCAGGAAGAGCGGGACAGACAGGTTGCATTTTTCGAGAACCAGAAAGAGAATCTGAAGAATATAGAGTGTGAGACGGTGGAGGAAATTGCCAGGAAGCTGGAGATGTTCCGCTCCTATGAAGATCAGATCAAAGCGGCGAAGGCGGCTTACAACAATGAGCAGATGATGCATATGATGGACGAGTCGCAGGAGATCGGGGAGAAGATCGCCGAAGCAGTGGAGAAGAGTAAACCCAAGACACCGGAAGAGAGAATGGAAGATCTTGTGGAAGAGGTTACCGGTACGGAGAGTGGCGGCATTCTCGATGAGCTGGATGAAGTGATGGAAGAAGCGCTGGAGCTGCAGGAAGAGATGCAGGATGTCCTTACTGAGGAAATGACGCCGGATGAGCTGCAGAAAGTGGCGGAAGAATTGCCGGAGGCTGTCGATGGGCTGGAAGCTTTGCAGACGGAAGCCGGGATCAATGCGGAAGAACTGCAGGAGGCTTCGATGCTTTATCGGCCATTTGATATTAAGGTATGAGCTGTTTCGGGAACGACTTGGAGATTATTTTTGGTATGTTTTTCCAGGATACGACAGTTAAGCAATTGGGATAATCCGCCGATAATAATATTATGGAGCACGGATGCTGAAAACAGGACGGAAGGAGCCGTTCTGTTTTTGGTGTTCTTTTTAATTTTTAAAATTTTTTAAAAAATCTATAAAAGCCTTTGAAAAACCATTTCTTTAGGTTATAATATATCCAGCATATTGCGCTTTTTCATGAAAACATGCGGTTGAAGGACGATGGAAGACCGTTTGGATGGTTTATTTTGACAGCAATTGGAAATTATTATAGAGAGATCACGAGAAAGGGGATCAAAGGGAATGCAGTATACAGATATCGGAATCGATTTGGGAACAGCCAGCATACTGGTCTACATCAGGGGCAAGGGCGTTGTATTAAAGGAGCCCTCTGTTGTAGCTTTTGATAGAGATACGAACAAGATCAAGGCCATCGGTGAAGATGCAAGATTGATGTTGGGGAGGACACCGGGCAATATCGTAGCGGTAAGGCCACTGCGTCAGGGTGTTATTTCGGATTATCAGGTAACAGAGAAGATGATGAAGTATTTCATCCAGAAGGCTCTGGGTAAGAAGACTTTCCGCAAGCCGCGTATCGCCGTGTGTGTACCCAGCGGTGTCACGGAAGTGGAGAAGAAGGCGGTTGAGGATGCTACCTATCAGGCAGGTGCCAGAGAGGTTTCCATCATTGAAGAGCCCATTGCAGCGGCGATCGGAGCGGGAATTGATATCTCCAAGCCCTGCGGCAACATGATCGTGGATATCGGCGGCGGTACTTCCGATATCGCGGTGATCTCACTGGGCGGCACGGTTGTCAGCGCTTCCATTAAGATTGCGGGAGATGATTTTGATGAAGCTATCGTGCGTTACATGCGTAAGAAACATAATCTGCTGATCGGTGAACGGACGGCAGAGGATTTGAAGATAAAGATCGGCTCCGCTTTCAAGCGGCCGGAAGTAGACTATATGGATGTCAGAGGACGTAATCTTGTGACCGGGCTGCCACGTACCGTGAAGGTATCCTCGGAAGAGACGGAGGAAGCCTTACACGAGACTACCGTGCAGATCGTGGAGACGATCCACAGCGTATTGGAGAAGACCCCGCCTGAATTGGCTGCTGATATTGCAGACAGAGGAATTGTGTTAACAGGAGGCGGAAGCCTGCTGCGCGGTCTGGAGGATCTGATCGCGTCTCATACCGGCATCAATACGATGACGGCGGAGGATCCGATGACAGCGGTTGCCGTCGGCACTGGTAAATATGTAGAGTTCCTTGCAGGGTATCGCGAAGATTAAGACGCAGGGATCCTGCAGCGGGTGAATATATAACTGAAAGAGAGGCAGAACAGCTATGCTTAAAGGGTTGTACACGGCATACACAGGGATGATCAATGAACAGCACAGAATGGATGTTATGACCAATAACCTGGCGAATGCCAATACCAATGCTTATAAGAAAGAAGGATCTACCAGCCAGGCTTTTGACACGGTGCTGGCTTATAAGATTAAAGATATGTCGGAGCCGGGGAATCTGCCGAGAAATCTTTCCACCAGCAGGGTTTATGATGAAGGCCTGGTGGATGATCCGAATAAATGGTCGTCCAGAACCGGGATGAGTATGGGTGTGAAGGTCGGAGAAAACTATACGGATTACTCCGAGGGGCCGATGAAGGTAACTGACAATAAGTTTGATTTTGCCCTGGCGGGGCCGGGATTTTTCCTGGTAGAGTACACGAACAAGGCGGATGTAACTTCTGTGAAATATACGCGGGATGGTAATTTTACCATGGATGCGCAGGGGTATCTTGTGACGCAGGACGGAGATTTTGTGCTGGACGAGAACAGACGACGCATCAAGCTGGATCCCAATGACAGCCAGATCGGAGCCAACACCAACGGCGATATTTATCAGGATGGTAATCTGATGGCGACGATCGGTGTGGTGGACTTTGAGGACTATGACAGGCTGGAGCATTTCGGAGAGAACCTTTACCAGATCGCACCCAGCGATGAAGTGAAGAGCGCCGAGGCGGCCTATAACAGAGCGAGGACTAACACTGCACTGGCTGAGAGGGCCCTGAACACGGCCAGAGCCGGTGGGGCGGAAGACCTTGGGGATCTGGAGGCGGCGGTGCGTGCGGCACAGCAGCGTGAGGAAGCGGCACAGCAGGATCTGGAAGCAGCACTCGAAGGCGATACGACGGCGGCGAGGAGACTGGAGCAGGAGTCCACTGCGCAGGTGAGAAACGGTGTTCTGGAATTGTCCAATATATCGATCGTGTCTGAGATGGTGAATATGATCGCAATTCAGAGGCAGTATGAGAGTAATCAGAAGGTCATCACGACGTATGATGAATCTCTTGATATAGCAGTGAATCAGTTAGGTAGATTATAGGAGGCTTAAATTATGGTTAGGAGTTTGTGGTCGGCAGCGACCGGAATGAATGCACAGCAGACGAATGTAGATACGATTGCCAATAATCTGGCGAACGTCAATTCAGCGGGTTATAGAGCGCAGGTGGCGCAGTTTAAGTCACTTTTATATCAGAATCTGCGTTCCGTTACGACGACGGCGAACGGAGATCCGAAGCCTACCAGCTCACAGGTCGGTCTGGGGGTGCGGGTTGCCTCTCTCAATTCTATTTTTACACAGGGAAGCCTGCTGGATGCACAGAGCAATACTGCATTTGCGATAGACGGTGACGGTTTCTTTGGAGTGCGTGGTGAAGACGGTGAGACCTATTATACCAGAAATGGTGATTTTACATGGGCGCTGGGGACTAACGGCGGTATGATGCTTACGAATGCGGATGGACTTCCGGTTATGGATTCAAGAGGCCGTGCGATTTCCCTGCCGCGTACTTACATAGCGAATAAGCTGTCCATTACGGAGGATGGACAGATCTGTTATCCTGATGACAGGAATAATCCGCAGCCTATTGGGGTACAGATCGGAACCTTCCAGTTCAGTAATCCGGGCGGATTAAACAGAGTGGGAAGCACATTGTTTGGAGTTACGGATGCAAGCGGCCGGGCGATCAATGAGGACACCAATCCGGATGTGAACAAGAGCAGGATCGTACAGGGTTATCTGGAGGGCTCCAATGTGCAGGTGGCCAACGAGATGGTTAATCTGATCGTGGCGCAGCGTGCCTATGAGATGAACTCCAAGGCGATCACGACATCCGATTCCATGATGGAAGTGGCTAACAATCTGAAGCGTTAATCTGGTTTGAGCGTTAGCCGGATCGTCTGATTTGCGGTCAGCACAAAGAGCCTGCGCAGCGGTTTGAACAGATGCCTTCAGACTACGTTTTAAAGGATAGAGAACAAAATAATTTGCGCATCCGACGGAAATCAGGGAGCGTATACAGAGAGAAGGAATGATATATGGCGATGGATTTAACTGGGCTTGGAGTGTATACCGATTACATGACCGATGCGAACAGGGTGAATACGGAGAATCTGCAGAAGAAGTTGGAGAATACCGCCAATACCGCGCAGGTGGAAGAGACAGAGAATGAAGCGCTGCTGGACGCCTGTAAGCAGTTCGAGGCATATCTCTGGGAGCAGATCTATAAGGAGATGGAAAAGTCGACGAAGGTATTCAGCGACGACGAGGATGAGGACGGCTATGCATCCAATATGGTGGATTATTTCAGTGAAACGGTTGTTCAGCAGATTTCTTCGCAGACTGCCGCAGAGCAGTCCAATTCTCTGGCACATATGTTATATGAACAGGCGAAACGCAACTATAATATGTAATAGAATGTAAGAGGTAACGGGCTGCCGATAAGGCAGCCTGTTTGTTTAGGGGAAATTTACAGCAGATGGATGTAATCAAGGGATTTGTGGAACATATTATATACCGTAATGCAGAAAACGGTTATACGGTCCTGAACCTGATTGTTGGAGAGGATGAAATCACCTGCGTCGGTTTCTTCGGGACAATGGACCAGGGAGAGACGATAGAGGCGGAGGGTAATTTTACCACTCATAATGTATACGGTGAACAGTTTAAGATAGAACACTATAAGATCGTGCCGCCGGACGATGTGGTCAGCATAGAGCGGTATCTGGGATCCGGGGCCATCAAGGGCGTGGGAGAGGCGCTGGCAGCCAGAATTGTGAAACGGTTTGGGGCAGATACATACAGGATCATCGAGGAAGAGCCGGAACGGCTGGCAGAGATCAAAGGGATCAGTGAACGCAAGGCAAGGGAGATCGCTGCTGCGGTATATGAGAAGCGGGATGCCAGGGAAGCGATGTCTTATCTGCAGAAGTACGGTATATCCAATACACTTGCTTTTCGTATTTATGAGACCTATGGTACGAGACTTTACGGGATCCTTAAGGAAAATCCATATCAGCTTGCAGAGGATATTCAGGGGATAGGATTTAAGATTGCAGATGAGATCGCTGCCAGGATCGGGATCCATACGGATTCGGATTATCGGATCAGGAGCGGGATCCTCTATACTTTGATGCTGGCAGGTACGGAAGGACACTGCTATCTGCCGAAGAGCATGCTTCTGCGGAAGACGGGTGAGCTGCTGGGGCTGGAGCCTAGTGTGATGGAACCGCATCTGGCCAATCTGACTATGGATAAGAAGCTGGTCATGAAAATGCCGGCGGCGGGAGAAAATGAAGCGGAATGTAAGGTCTATGCATCCGCCTACTATTATGCGGAGCTTAACTGTGCCAGGATGCTGCACGACCTGAATATATCGGCAACGGAGGAGCAGCTTCTGCCGGCAGAGGAACAAAGCCTGGCGGTGAAGATCGACCGGCTGGCCGGAGAACTGAATCTGGAGCTGGATGATCTGCAGAGAAGATCGGTACTGGAAAGCGTGAGGAACGGTATTTTCATTCTGTCCGGCGGCCCGGGAACGGGCAAAACAACTACAATCAATGTGATTATACGTTATTTTCTGGCGGAAGGAATGGATATCTATCTGGCGGCTCCGACGGGCAGGGCGGTGAAGCGTATGACGGAAGCGACCGGATATGAGTCAAGAACGATCCACAGGATGCTGGAATTGAACGGAGAAGCCTCCGGCGAGACCAGGGCGGCCAGATTTGAGCGGAATGAGAGCAATCCGCTGGAGGCGGATGTGATTATCGTCGATGAGATGTCGATGGTGGATATCTTCCTTTTTCAGGCGCTTTTGAAGGCGGTGCTGGTGGGGACCAGGCTGATCCTGGTGGGAGACGTCAATCAGCTCCCATCAGTAGGGCCGGGACAGGTATTGCAGGATATCATGAACAGTGAGAGATTTCCCATGGTGGTGCTGGAGAAAATATTCCGGCAGGCGGGGGAGAGCGATATCGTCTGGAATGCGCATCGTATCCATGCGGGAGAGCGGCTGTCCCTGGATAATAAAAGCCGGGATTTCTTTTTTCTGGAAAGAAGTGACACCAATGTTATTTATAAGCATATGATACAGTTGATCACGGAAAAACTTCCGGGCTACGTAGGAGCACAGCCTTACGATATACAGGTACTGACCCCGATGCGAAAGGGACAGCTCGGAGTGGAGACGCTTAACGGTATTCTGCAGAGATACTTAAATCCGGCTTCGGAAGATAAGAAGGAATGTACGGCGGGGGAGACCGTTTTCAGAGAGCATGATAAGGTGATGCAGATCAAGAACAATTATCAGCTGGAATGGGAGGTCGTCAGCAAATACGGAATACCGGTTGACAAAGGGACTGGTATCTTTAATGGTGATATCGGGATCATACAGCAGATTAATGAGTACGCGCATGAGATCGTGGTGGAATATGATGAGCACAGAAGAGTGACTTATCCTTATGCACAGCTGGATGAGATCGAACTGGCTTATGCGGTGACCATTCATAAATCCCAGGGCAGCGAGTATCCGGCGGTAGTCATGCCGATTCTGTCGGGACCAAGGATGCTGTTTAACAGGAACCTGCTCTACACGGGAGTGACCCGGGCTAAAAACTGTGTCACGATTCTGGGCAGCAGTCGTACCATACAGGAAATGATCGATAACGATCACCAGAACAGGCGTTATACCGGTTTGTCGGACCGCATTCGAGAGTTGATCATGTAAAAACAACGAGAAGGTTGAAAATGAGAAATCATTTTCATTACGTTTCTGCCTTGAGCGAAGCGAAAGGAATGGATAAAACAATGATAAAAACATTTCCGGGGATATTGACGGATATCTTCTATCCGCGCAGATGTCCCGTCTGTGACAGGGCGGTCAGGCCCTTTGGAGGTCTAATCTGTGAGACCTGTACATCAAAATTTGTATATGTAAAGCAGCCCTGTTGTTTAAAGTGCGGGAAGGAGCTTGCGGAAGAAACAGAAGAGTACTGTGGAGACTGTTTACGCCGCAGACATCTGTTCGACTGTGGCCGTGCACTATATGTCTATAAAAGCGTGTCGGATTCCATTTACCGCTTTAAATACAGGGGCAGGCAGGAATATGGAGCATACTATGCATCATGCATGAAAAAGCAGCTGGGCGGCTGGATTGCGCAGCGCAGGCCGGATGCACTCATTCCGGTGCCGATCCATGCGGCGAAGCGGCGGACAAGAGGATATGATCAGGCGCAGGTGCTGGCCAGGGAGCTTGGCAGGCGCATGGGTATTCCGGTGGAGGATCAGCTGGTCAAAAGAGTCCGCAGGACTGTTCCCATGAAAGATTTACCATTGGCCGAGAGACAAAATAATTTGAAAAGGGCTTTCAAAATCTGCCGGAATGATGTAAAATTAGATACGGTTATCATTATTGACGATATCTATACGACGGGCAGTACCATTGATGCGATGAGTTATGAACTGCGCAGGGCAGGAGTGAAGCGGATTTATTTTGTAACGCTTGCGGTGGGGAACGGCATATAGAGTCAGTCAAATACAGCTGAATTGCTATATATTTACATCAATAACTACAGGAGGATGATACCATGAATGCAAGAAACTGCAGAAAATGCGGAAGACTTTTTAACTATGTGGCAGGACCGCCGATCTGTATGGCGTGTAGAGAAGCGCTGGAAGCGAAGTTCCAGGAGGTAAAGAAATATATTCAGGATAACAGACATGCGACCATTCCGCAGGTTTCGGAGGCATGTGATGTGACGACCAATCAGATCCAGCAATGGCTGAGGGAGGAACGCCTGCAGCTTGGAGAAGGCTCGGGAATCACACTTTTCTGTGAGAACTGTAACGCGGCTATCGTTACCGGACGTTTTTGCGAGAAATGTAAGAACAGTATGGCAGATAAATTAAACAGCAGCATCCATAAGCCGGAAGCACCGAAGCCCCAGTCTAAGAAGAAGGATCCGAAAGATAACCCTAAGATGCGTTTCCTGGGTTAGGAGACATCTATGTTGAATGAAGAGAGAATAATCCTGATGACGAAAATGGCGTCATACGAGGCAAACGAAGGGAAGAAGAATGTTGCCATCGGAAGCTATTTTCGTGGTGATTATATAGGATGGCAGGTGTTGAAGTCCATTATAAGTGCAACGATTGCATTTGTAGTGGTCTTTGGCGTGTACATTTATTATGATTTTGAAGCATTTATGACAGACATCTACAAGATGGATCTGATAGAATTTGCGAGGCATATCCTGTCCATGTATCTCTGGACGACAGGCATCTATGCCGTGATCGCCTATGTGGTTTATATGATACGGTATATGAAAGCAATGAAGAGCCTTAAGCTGTATTATATGAATCTGCGTAAACTGGCAGGGATGTATAAACAATAAACGGGACTGCAGCTCCCGGGATAAATGTACGAAAGTTGAAAGCCTGGCGGGTAAGCTTCCAGGCATAAATTAAAGCATCCTGCAGACAGGTTCTGCAAGATGTATGAAAAGGTAAGGATAAAAGATGACCGGCTTACTTGTTGCAAAGCAGATCTTAATGACTCTGTATAGTAAATATGAAGTATATATCACGCCGCTGTTGAAATTTCTTCTGGCGCTGGCGGCGTTGCTCCTCATCAATTCCAGAATCGGCTATATGGACAGTATCGATAAGACGACGGTGGTGTTGATCGTGGCTTTAATGTGCTCTTTTATGCCCACGAATTTCATCCTGCTTATGGCGGCCGTTTTTATCATGCTGCATCTGTACACGTTTAATCTGGAATGTGCTATTGTACTGGGAGCAGGATTTCTGCTCATGTTTTTGGTGTATCTGCGCTTTTCACCGAGGGATACGCTGGTGGTTCTGTTGATGCCGATCTGTTTCCTGCTCAGAATCCCTTACGTGATTCCGCTGGCGATGGGGCTGATCGGAACGCCTGTTTCGGCAATATCCATTGCCTGTGGTGTTATTGTATATTATATGCTGCATTTTGTGACGCAGAACGTGTCGGCGATATTGGCAATGGCAGATGAAGAGAGAACTGCCAGATTTAAGTTCATCGTAGATGGTCTCCTGAACAATCGGGATATGGTCATCACGATCGCAGCATTTGCGGTCACTGTGATTCTGGTGTATTTTATCAGGAGATTGAGCATAGATTATGCATGGACGATCGCCATGGTGGCAGGGGCCGTGGTGAATATTACGGTGCTCCTGGTGGGCGACCTGATGTTTGATACGAATGTGGCGCTGCTGGAAGTAGTTCTGGGCAATGTATTGTCACTGCTGTTGGCGGTGGTGCTGCAGTTTTTTGTGTTTAATGTGGACTACAGCAGAACGGAGAAGGTACAGTTTGAAGATGATGAATACTATTATTACGTTAAGGCTGTTCCGAAGATCGTAGTAGCCAGGCCCGAGAAGAAGGTGAAGCAGATCAACAGCCAGAAGACAAAGGCGGCACCCAGAACAAGGACGACACATTGACGGAGCCGGAATAAAACAGGTAAAGAAAAGTATCCGGGAAATGCAAAGCGATCCGAAATGGACGAATACAGGCAGCAGAGGAATGAAAACTGAACCGTTGAGATGTTTAGAACGTAAAGGTGGTGTTAGAATATGCAACAACTGAATAAGCTGATCGATACCTACTTGACGAAACTGCATATGCCCACTATTCATAAGACTGATATCGTTGAGATCATCATCTTGACCGTTATTTCTTATTATATTCTGGCATGGATCAAGAATACGAAAGCATGGTCGCTTCTCAAAGGCGTCATTACGATCGCAATTTTTATACTGGTGGCGGCTTTCTTTCATATGAACACGATCCTTTGGATCGTAACAAATGTATTCAGTATTGCAGCGATAGCGATGGTGGTAGTATTGCAGCCGGAGCTGCGCAAGGCATTGGAGGAACTGGGACAGAAGAATATCTTCTCGTCCCTTGCGTCATTTGATTCCGGCAAATATGAGGGAGGGCTCTTTTCCGACCGGACGATCAACGAGATCACGAAAGCGTGTGTTGAGATGGGGAAAGTGAAGACGGGTGCCCTGATCGTGATCGAGCAGCACCAGTCATTGAAGGAGTATGAGAGGACCGGAATTGACGTGGACGGAATCGTGTCCAGTCAATTACTGATCAATATTTTCGAACACAACACACCGCTGCATGACGGAGCGATAATTGTGCGGGGGAACCGGATCGTTTCCGCGACCTGTTATCTGCCTCTGTCAGATAATATGGCGCTCAGTAAAGATCTTGGAACGAGACACAGGGCCGGCGTCGGCATCTCGGAAGTTACGGACTCTCTGACGGTGATTGTGTCCGAAGAGACAGGCAAGATCAGCGTCGCTTATAACGGAAGACTGGAGCGTGCACTGGATGCGGAAAGATTAAAGGGCAGGCTGGCGGAGATCCAGGATAAGCCGGTGGAGGAGAAGAAGCGGAAGTTGTGGAAAGGAAGGACCAGGAATGAAGCATAGGATCACCAAGAACTGGGGACTGAAACTGGTATCTTTTCTGTTTGCTGTCATGCTTTGGATCATCGTAACGAACATCAATGATCCGTCATCTCCCCTGAAAGTGAACAATATACCGGTGATTATTAAGAATGAGAATCTGATCACGGACAGAGGGCAGGTTTTCGAGGTGTTGGATGGTACGGATATGATTGATTCGGTCACCATATGGGCGCCGCGTTCCATTATAGATACGCTGCAGGCCTCCAACGTAGTCGCCGAGGCGGATATGAATGACCTGACAAGTCTGAATACCATCAGCATTAAATTGTATACCAATAAGTATAATGATAAGCTGGACAGTATTAAAGGCAGCATAGAAAGTGTTAAGTTGAATATTGAAGACAAGCAGGCCAGATCGTTCCCGATTCGTCCGAATGTGACGGGGGATATTCAGGAAGGATACATGGTTGGCAATGTAAGTACGGAGCAGAATCTGATCAGAGTTTCCGGTCCGCAGTCCGTGGTTTCTCAGATCGCCAAAGCGCAGGCGGAGGTAGATGTGTCCGGATTTACGAGTAATATCGGAACAGATTCGGACATACGGCTGTATAATGAAGAAGGCGTGGAGATCAGGTCTGAGAGTATCGAGAAGAATATCACGAAGGTGCGTGTCAATGTTGAGATACTTGAGAAGAAGACCGTTCCTATCACATATAAGGTCAGCGGTGTACCGGCAGACGGTTATAAGGCTACCGGAGAGATCACGAGCAGCCGGAACAGTATCATGATTGCCGGAAAGTCCAAACTGATGCGGGAGACGAATTCTATTGAGATCCCGGAAGGGGTACTCGATGTCAGCGGTGCACGGGAAACTGTACAGACGACAATCGACATCAACGATTATCTGCCGGAGGGTGCAATTCTGGCGGAGGAAGATTTCAACGGTCAGATCACGATAGCCGCAGGGGTGGAACAGGTACAGAGACTGAATGTTTCCATACCGGTGGACAGCATAAATATTGACGGTGTTCCACTTGGATTTCATGCGACGATAACGGAACCGGAAGAGAATTACGGTATTGTGCTGATTGGGTTGAGTTCTGAGCTGGAGCAGATCGATATGACGGCGCTGGAGGCCTATGTGGATATGGCGGCATGGATGGCTGCCGAGGAGCGTACCGAGGTGGAGGACGGGTATTACAGGATGCCATTGGCGGTAAGGCTGCCGGAGGATTCGACAGTGACATTGGAAGAGAACTGGATAAACGTGCATGTTACAGAACAGGATGCAACATGAGTCATAGCAGAGTAAGCGAAGGAAAGGAAGTATCTATAGTATGAGCAGATTATTTGGTACAGATGGTGTCAGAGGTATTGCAAATGAGGAATTGACGCCTCAGCTGGCGATGCAGCTTGGTCAGGCAGGAGCCTATGTGCTCTCGAAAGAGAATGCGCATAAACCGACGATCATGGTGGGATGTGATACGAGAATTTCCGGAGATATGCTGGCAAATGCGCTTATGGCAGGAGCGTGTTCCGTCGGTGCGAATGCGGTGTATGTGGGAGTACTGCCGACACCGGCAGTGGCCTATCTCACAAGAAAGTACAAGGTGGATGCCGGGGTGGTGATCTCTGCATCGCACAACTCGGTGGAATTTAACGGAATAAAGTTTTTTGACGGTAACGGATATAAACTGCCGGATGCGTTGGAAGATGAGATAGAAGAACTGATCAGAAACGGCATGCAGGGCGTTAAGTTCCCGATCGGAGCGGGAGTCGGAAAGATCAAGTACCGCACGGATGCCCGGGAAGAATACATCAACCATGCAATGAAAGCAGTAAATGTCGATCTGCATGGTATGAAGATCGTATTGGATTGTGCGGAGGGGGCGGCTTTCTACACTTCTGTGGAGACGATGAAGGAATTGGGAGCCGATGTGGTTGCGATCCATAACAATCCGGACGGCACGAATATTAATGCCAACTGCGGTTCCACGCATATGGAGGAGCTGCAGGCGAGAGTGGTATATGAGAAAGCGAACCTCGGCCTGGCTTTTGACGGTGACGCAGACAGACTCCTGGCAGTAGATGAGACGGGCGATATTGTTGACGGCGACCAGATCATGGCAATGGTGGGCCTGCATATGAAGCAGGGCGGCCAGTTGAATAAGAATACGATTGTTGCCACGGTAATGAGTAATCTGGGATTCTTCCTGATGGGAGAGAGGAACGATATTCATATAGAGCAGACCAAGGTGGGCGACAGGTATGTCCTGGAAAGAATGAAGGAGATCGGGGCAAGTCTTGGCGGAGAACAGTCGGGCCATATTATCTTCCTGGATGAAAATACAACCGGAGATGGCCTCCTGAGCGCACTGCATCTGCTGCAGGTGATCGTGGAGACAGGGAAGCCGCTTTCAGAATTGACGAAGGTTATGGAAGTGATGCCGCAGGCGCTGGTTAATGCGAAGGTACCGAATCATAAGAAAGAAAAGTATATGGATTATTCCGAGATTGCAGATGCGATCACGGAGCTTAACAGGAAGTTTGCAGGTGAAGGAAGAGTGCTGATCAGACCCTCCGGAACGGAGCCGCTTGTAAGAGTAATGATCGAAGGCAAGGATCAGAAAATGATCGACACCGAGGCTAAGAAACTGGCGGAACTTATACAGAATATTATGCTGTAACACTTGTTATTTCTGGTAAAAAATGCTATAGTAAAACTAGGTTGCGGTTAGCAGTGTATTGCATTAATTATGAAGGAAATTAATGGAATGCAGTGCAGAGGGGGAGGCTTCAACCGGAATTGAATTTGGAGGATAAGGGTATGGTAAGCCAAAAGGTAGTCATCAAAAACCCGACAGGGCTGCATCTAAGACCGGCAGGCATCCTATGTAAGGAAGCGATGCAATTTAAATCTTTAATAACTTTTACATTTCGGGACAATACAGCAAATGCCAAAAGTGTATTGAGTGTGCTTGGTGCATGTGTTAAGTGCGGTGACGAGGTCGAGTTTGTTTGTGATGGTGAAGACGAAGAAGAAGCATTGAAGACATTAATAAATGCGATTGAAAGTGGACTCGGTGAATAATACTGTCTGTTTAGCCCGTTGTATACAACGGGCTTTTCTTTGTTTCAAAGAAAAACGCATTGCTGTTGTTTCATGAATTAAATATTTAGCGCAAATGGGAGGAAGGAAAGTGTTAAATTACAAACATTATCGTAAAAATCCGGTGGTAAGCTATCCGGAAAGAAAATGGCCGGGGAAGGAGATCGAGAAAGCGCCCATCTGGTGCAGCGTAGATCTGCGTGATGGAAACCAGGCGCTGATCGATCCCATGGTGGTGTCTGAGAAGATAGAATTCTTCAATTATCTGATTAAGCTGGGCTTTAAGGAGATCGAGGTCGGTTTTCCGGCTGCCAGCCAGATAGAATTTGACTTTCTGCGTCAGCTGGTTGACCGTAAACTGATTCCGGATGACGTAGTCGTACAGGTATTGACTCAGTGCAGAGAGGAATTGGTGGAGAGGACTTTCGAGGCAATCGAGGGATGTAAGCAGGCCATCGTGCATATTTACAATTCGACCTCTACACTGCAGCGGGACGTGGTATTCCATATGGATAAGGAGGAGATCACCAGGATTGCAGTGGAAGGCACGAAGATGGTGAAGCGGCATGCCGCAAGATTCCCTGGTAAGATCATACTGGAATATTCGCCGGAGAGCTTTACCGGAACGGAACTGGATTATGCACTGGAGATCTGTACTGCGGTGCAGGAGGAGTGGGGGCCGACGAAAGAGGAGCCGATGATCATCAATCTGCCGTCCACGGTGGAGACGAACACTCCGAATGTATATGCAGATCAGATCGAGTGGATGAATACGCATTTTAAGAACAGGGAGAGCATCATCCTCAGCGTTCATCCGCATAATGACAGAGGCACGGGAGTGGCCAGTGCGGAGCTGGCGCTGTTAGCGGGAGCAGAGCGTGTGGAAGGTACACTGTTCGGCAATGGTGAGCGGACCGGCAATGTGGATATCATGAATATCGCTTATAATATGTTTTCACAGGGAATTGATCCCGATCTGGCCATCGAGCATGTCAATGAGAGCATAGAGATCTACGAGAGATGCTGTAAGATGCAGATACATCCGCGACATCCCTATGCCGGCAAGCTGGTATTTACAGCTTTCTCCGGCTCCCATCAGGACGCGATCAACAAAGGCGTGCAGGCCTTGAAGGAGCGTGGAAGCGAGATCTGGCAGGTGCCCTATCTGCCCATAGATCCTTCGGATATCGGCAGAGAATATGAGCCGATCGTGCGCATCAACTCCCAGTCCGGAAAGGGCGGCGTGGCTTTTATCATGGATACGTATTTCGGATTCAAGCTGCCTAAGGGGATGCATAAGGAATTTGCGGGAGTCATCCAGAAGATATCCGAGAAGCAGGGGGAAGTGTCGCCTGATCAGATTATGGAGAATTTCCGGGAGCAGTATCTTGACCAGAAAGAGCCGATTCATTTCCGCAGGCTGCGCGTGGATGACTTAAGCGAAGAGACGACATCGGAATTTGATACAAGGGTGGTTGTAATATACACGGATGCCGGTGCGGAGAAGCGGTTTGAGGCGGTGGGCAACGGCCCGATTGACGCTGTAAAACGCGGATTGCAGGAGGAGCTGGAACTTGATATCAAGATTCTGGATTACGAGGAGCATGCGCTGCAGAGCGGATCTAACTCGCAGGCGGCGGCTTATATTCATCTGCTTGACGTGGAGAGCGGACGCGTTACGTACGGCGTGGGTGTAAGCTCAAATATTACAAGGGCGTCGGTGAGAGCCATTTTCTCGGCAATCAACAGATTAGGGCTGGGAGAACGTTAACGTCCGGAGAGGAGAAGGTATATGACGCAGATAGAACAACTGAGGGAATGGGTACGCGAGAGTGATAATATTGTTTTCTTCGGTGGAGCGGGGGTATCCACGGAGAGCGGCATTCCGGATTTCAGGAGTGTGGACGGGCTGTATCACCAGCAGTATGATTATCCGTCGGAGACAATCCTGAGTCATACATTTTACAGGCAGAAGACGGAAGAATTCTACCGGTTCTACCGGGCCAGGATGCTGTGCCTGGATGCGAAGCCGAACGCGGCACACAGGAAACTGGCGCAGTGGGAGCAGGAAGGAAAGCTGAAAGCGGTGGTGACGCAGAATATTGACGGGCTGCATCAGGCTGCGGGCAGTAAGGTGGTATTGGAGCTGCATGGTTCGGTGCTGCGTAATTACTGTGAACGCTGCGGCAGGTTTTATGGCGTGGAGCATATTGTCACTTCTGAGGGGGTGCCGGTATGTGAGTGCGGTGGAAGCATTAAGCCCGATGTGGTGTTATATGAGGAAGGGCTGGATCAGAAGACGCTTACGGACGCGGTACGTTATATCAGTGAGGCGGATGTCCTGATTGTAGGCGGTACGTCTCTGGCGGTGTATCCGGCCGCCGGCCTTCTGGATTACTACAGGGGAAATAAGCTTGTTCTGGTGAATAAGACGCCTACGCCGCGGGATTCCGCTGCCAATCTGGTGGTGCAGGGAAGCATCGGAGAGATCTTTTCACAGCTTGATTGATTTACAGGTTCCCGCAGGCATTCATAGAGTACAGGATGTGATATCGTAATTTACGCATTCTGTTCCGGACAACGACAGATGTGGGGAGGTGTTGTGTTAATGGATATTCAGGTGGGTGACATCCTGAAATTGAAGAAGCAGCATCCCTGCGGTTCCAGGGAGTGGGAGGTGCTGCGGATCGGCGCGGATTTCCGTTTAAAATGCAGGGGCTGCGGGCATCAGATCATGATTGCACGCAGACAGGCTGAGAAGAATGTGAAGGAGATCATACAGGGTGACGGGCGAGATCAGGAGATTCCATAAAATCCGCTTGCGCAATCCCCTTTCTTGTGGTATCATTAGTACTCGTGATATACTAATTTGACTTTAAGTCATCATCCTTGCTCCTTTCTGTTAGAAGGGGCCAGAGACCAAAAGGAGGAAACGAAGCATGAACAAATACGAATTAGCCGTTGTTGTCAGTGCGAAGATCGAAGACGAAGAGAGAGCCGCTACTTTAGAGAAAGCGAAGGCTCTGGTAGAAAGATTCGGCGGACAGATTACCAATGTTGACGACTGGGGTAAGAAGAGATTAGCCTATGAAGTGCAGAAAATGAAAGAGGCTTTTTACTATTTCATCCAGTTTGATGCAGAGAGCAATGTTCCGGCTGAGATTGAGAGCCGTATCCGTATCATGGATAACGTCATCAGATATCTGTGCGTAAGACAGGACGAGAAATAGAAAGAGGAATCTATGAACAAAGTAATACTAATGGGGCGTTTGACAAGAGATCCTGAGGTGAGATATTCCCAGGGAGATAACGCTATGGCAGTTGCGAGATATACATTGGCCGTGGACCGCAGATTCAATCGTAATAACGATGATCAGACCGCAGATTTTATCAGCTGTGTTGCTTTTGGCAGATCAGGTGAATTTGCCGAGAAGTATCTCCACAAAGGGACTAAGATTGCGATTACGGGACGCATCCAGACAGGCAGCTATACCAATAAGGATGGCGTTAAAGTGTATACAACAGACGTTGTAGTAGAGGATCAGGAATTTGCTGAGAGCAAGAACAGCGCCGGCAGCGTCGGCGACAGTGGATTTGCTCCTGCAGGAAGACCTGCACCGGCAGCGGCCGGAGATGGTTTCATGAATATTCCCGACGGAATCGACGAGGAACTGCCGTTCAACTGATCATATGATTTGGTGACAGAGAAGTGACCTTATCTGTTACTGATTTTAGAAGGAGGCAAAACCATGGCATTTAATAAAACAGACAGGCCGGATTATCCTGCAAAGAAAAAAGGCGGAATGCGCAGAAGAAAGAAAGTATGCGTATTCTGTGGAAAAGATAATGTAATTGATTACAAGGATACCAACAAGCTGAGAAGATATGTATCCGAGAGAGGTAAGATCCTTCCCAGAAGGATTACCGGTAACTGCGCTAAGCATCAGCGCGCATTGACAGTAGCGATCAAGCGTGCAAGACACGTGGCGCTTATGCCTTACGTTCAGGATTAAGGATCAGGAAGAGGTTTTCGCATGAAATCAATGCGAAGCCTCTTTTTTATTATGAAAGTCCCGGACGGCGGCTGTCATTTTATAGAGAAAAAAGTCTATATATTGGAGTAGCGGGAATCTTCAAAAAATGCTATACTTATGATGGTGTGTATAGTAAACGACATAACAAATTTCTGTTTCCATCTCTTGCAGAAGCCATATACGGCAGCTCCTGCAAGGCCGAAAATGAAATTTCCAATGTCGTTAACTATGAAAGTCTTCGACTTTCACAGCATGGATGGCCATGCGGCCCGCCCGACGGCAGGCTAAGCATGATGTAAGTTTATTATAAATGGATACATATTTTTTCGGAATGGATGAAAATGGATGAAGAACAGCATTAAATTAAAAGGAAGAATGAAGAATTACCTGCAGTCTTCTTTATACCTGGGATTTTTGTTGATCGCAGTGGATGTTCTGATCTACTTTATTGATTACAGGGCAGGAATAGTACTGAGCGGTTTTATCGTATTTTATATTGCCATCATTCTATATATGATGCTTTATAATAAGCCGGTGATCATGAATGAGCTGGTCAGCTTTGCCACGCAGTACGGACAGATACAGAAGAGGCTTCTGCGGGATCTGGAACTTCCCCATGCGCTTTTGGACGAAGCGGGTAAAGTGATTTGGACGAATATCGCGTTTGAGAGGATGGTACATCAGGATAAGGGATATCGTAAGTCGATCACATCTCTGTTCCCCTGCATTACGAAAGAGAAGCTTCCGGGTGAGAATGAGGAAGACGAAGTAGAATTTGATGTGGAATACGAGTCGGGAAACTATATTGCAAAGCTAAAGAAGATCTCACTGCGCGAGATGGCGGAGAACAGTGATATCATAGAAGCACAGGGGTATGACGGTTACCTGATTGCCCTTTACATGTTTGATGAGACAGCGTTGAAGATCGCGCTTCGTGAAGTGGACAACCAGTCGTTGGCCGTAGGTCTGATCTATCTGGATAATTATGATGAAGCGTTGGAGAGCGTGGAAGAAGTGAGGCGCTCCCTGTTGATCGCCCTGATCGATCGTAAGGTGAATAAGTATATTGCTGCATTTGACGGAATCTGCAGGAAGCTGGAGAAGGACAAGTATTTTGTGATCATGCGCAAGGAGGCAGCCATGCAGCTGCAGGAAAGCCGCTTTGATCTGTTGGAAGATGTCAAGACGGTCAATATCGGTAATGAGATGGCTGTGACGATCAGCATCGGTATGGGACTTAACGGACTCAGCTATTCGCAGAATTATGAGTTTGCCCGTAATGCGATTGATATTGCGCTGGGACGCGGCGGTGACCAGGCGGTGGTGAAGATACCGGAGAATGTTACCTATTATGGCGGTAAGAGCCAGCAGATGGAGAAGAGCACCCGTGTTAAGGCCAGAGTGAAGGCACACGCATTTAAGGAGATCGTATCGGTTAAAGATGAAGTATATGTTATGGGACACCGGATGGGGGATGCCGACAGCTTTGGCGCCTCGGTAGGAATCTACAGGATTGCCAGGACACTGGATAAGCCGGCCCATATTGTGCTGAATGATATCGGGGCGTCTATGCAGCCTATGATCGATATGTTTCGGAACAGCGACGGCTATGAAGAAGATATGATCGTGAACAATGCGCAGGCGCTGGAGATGGTGGGGAACAATGCGGTATTGGTAGTAGTGGATGTGAGCAAGCCCAGCATTACGGAATGTCCGGAACTGCTGAAACGCTGTAAGTCGGTGGTGGTGCTGGATCATCACAGGCAGGGAGCGGAAATCATTGAGAATGCGACACTGTCCTATATTGAATCGTACGCCTCGTCGGCCTGCGAGATGGTATCGGAGATTCTGCAGTATACCAGTGATACGCTGCGCCTTCGCCCGGAGGAGGCAGATTGCATGTACTCCGGTATTATGATAGATACCAATAATTTCATGACGAAGACGGGTGTCAGGACCTTTGAGGCGGCGGCATTCCTGCGAAGAAACGGTGCTGATGTCACTCGGGTGAGGAAGCTTTTCCGGGATGATGCGGCGGAATATAAGGCGAAGGCGTATGCTGTCAGTCATGCGGAGATCTACAGGAACTGCTATGCCATCTCGATCTTTCACGGGGATGATCTGGCCAGCCCTACAGTGATCGGTGCGCAGGCTGCCAATGAGCTGCTGAACGTGAAAGGGATTAAGGCCAGCTTTATATTGACCCCGTATAATGGAATGATTTATATCAGCGCACGTTCCATAGATGAGGTGAACGTGCAGGTTATTATGGAGAGAATGGGCGGCGGCGGACATTTGAATATCGCCGGGGCTCAGATGGAGAACGGTACGGTCGAAGAAGGAATTGCTTCGATCAAGAGAACGCTTGACGCGATGATCGCGGAAGGTGAATTAGACGGATAAGTGAGGAAACGTATATGAAGGTTATTTTACTGCAGGATGTAAAGTCACTCGGGAAAAAAGGTGAGATCGTCAATGTGAGCGACGGTTATGCCAGAAATTTTGTTTTGCCTAAGAAATTGGGTGTGGAGGCCAATTCTTCAAACATGAATGATCTGAAGCTGCAGAAGGCAAATGCTGATAAGGTTGCGCAGGAGCAGCTGGAGGCGGCGAAAGAGCTTGCGGCTCTTCTGGAGAAAAAGGAAGTTGTGCTGCAAATGAAGTCCGGAGAAGGCGGCAGAGCTTTTGGCTCCATATCTTCCAAGGAGATTGCAGCGGCTGCGAAGACACAGTGCGGGCTGGAGCTGGATAAGAAGAAGATCCAGCTTCCGGAGGCGATCAAAGCGCTGGGTGTATATGAGGTGAATGTCAAGCTGCACACGAAAGTGACCGGAAAGCTTAAGGTTAAGGTTGTGGAAGAGAATTAAGCGTAACACTCGCAGAATATCTTCGAAAATTTACACAGGAACTTTAAGTACGGGATACCGGAATATAAGATGGCAGGTGGCAGACGTTGGAAGAAACATTACTGAAGAGAATATTACCGCACAGTATGGAAGCGGAGCAGTCAGTCATCGGCTCTATGATTATGGACAGAGAGGCGATCATTGTTGCTTCCGAGATCGTTCTGGGAGAAGACTTTTATAATAAGCAGTATGGGGCGCTCTTTGATACCATGGTAGAATTAAATGACGAAGGCAGGCCGGTGGATCTGGTCACGCTGCAGGACAGACTGCGGGAGAAGGATGTGCCGCCGGAGGTGAGCAGCCTGGAATTTATCCGGGATCTGATTACGGCAGTGCCTACGTCGGCTAATATCAAGCATTATGCCAATATTGTGGCGGAGAAATCTACGTTACGGAGACTGATCAGGATCAATGAGGAGATTGCCAATACCTGTTATGTGGGCAAGGATAGTCTGGAAGATATTCTGGCCGATACGGAGAAGCGGGTTTTTGATCTGGTGCAGCGAAGAAATACAGGAGAGTTTGTATCGATCAGGCAGATTGTTATGAATGCCATGGACAATATCGAGAAGGCGTCTCATAATAAGGGGAATGTGACGGGTGTGGCGACGGGGTTTCTGGATCTGGATTACAGAACGGCCGGTATGCAGCCCTCAGACCTTATTCTGGTGGCTGCAAGACCTTCCATGGGTAAAACTGCCTTTGTCCTGAATATAGCCCAATATGTGGCTTTTAAACAGGCAAAAACAGTAGCTATTTTCAGTCTGGAGATGTCCAAGGAGCAGCTGGTGAACCGTTTGTTCTCCATGGAGTCTAAAGTGGACTCTCAACATCTGCGTACCGGCAACCTTTCGGATGTGGAGTGGGAGAAGCTGATCGAGAGTGCGGGGGTTATCGGTAAGTCGAATCTGATCATTGATGACACGCCAGGTATCAGTATTTCGGAGTTACGCTCCAAGTGCCGTAAATACAAGTTGGAGCATAATCTGGAGATGATCATTATCGACTACCTGCAGCTGATGTCGGGCAGCGGCCGGTCTACGGATTCCAGACAGCAGGAGATATCGGATATCTCCCGTTCCCTCAAGGCGCTGGCCAGAGAGCTGCATGTCCCGGTGATCGCGCTTTCTCAGTTAAGCCGTGCGGTAGAGCAGCGGCCGGATCACAGACCGATGCTCTCGGATCTGCGGGAATCGGGAGCCATCGAGCAGGATGCCGATGTGGTCATGTTCATATACCGGGATGATTATTACAATAAAGACACCGAGAAGAAGGGGATTGCGGAGATCATTATTGCGAAGCAGAGAAACGGTCCGATCGGTACGGTGGAACTGGTATGGCTGCCTGATTTTACCAAATTTGCGAATTTGCAGAGATAGAAGACGCTCCCACTGTGAAGCGTAAGAACGAACGACTACAAGAGAGAAATTGCAGAGCCAAATTTGAAATCTGGCTCGCAGCCTCCGCAAAAACTGCTTCGGCATGGAGGTAAAAATGCAGATAAGATACGAAAGAGACAAACCGTAAGGGGGAGTCTCTTTTTTTTGCGTTTGAACTTCGGGAAAGGGAAAGAAAGTAAGGGTACAATGGTAAGGGAACAGACAGGGAAAGAGGTACAGTGGAAAGGAGCAACAGTATGGAGCAAAAAACAGTCTACTACATATCGGAAGCGGCTAAGAAAGTGCAGGTAGAGAGCCATGTGCTGCGCTATTGGGAGGAAGAACTGGAGCTGCCGATCATGCGCAATGAAATGGGCCATCGCTGTTATACGGAGCAGAATATCAGACAGTTGAAAGAGATTAAAGAACTGAAGGAACAGGGGCTTCAGCTTAAGGCCATCAGAACGATCCTGCTTCGGCTGCCGGGGCAGGCAGGAAGCAACGCGGAGGATATTCTGTTGAGACAGGCGGACCGGATCGTGGACAAAGAGACAGAACCGGCACAGGCGAAGGCAGCGGAGAGAAACGAGGAAATGACAGGAGAAAGAGAGATGGCAGAGAGTATCATGGCAAGTGTAACGGAACAGGAAGCGGAAGCAGGACAGGTTGAGAAGATGCAGGCGGAGAAGAAGCCGGAAAACGGGACAGAGAAGAAGGTGGAACCGGGAGCGACGGAAATGGATATCACACACCCGCAGCGGTTTATGGTGGCTTTGTCGAGGGAGAAAGAAGAGGCGGCAGGAACAGAGCAGGAATTTGTTGATGCGGAAAAGAGCAGAAAGGCGGCAAGACTGCAGTACCTGCTGCAGCACATGATCACGGAAGCAGTGAGATCGGCCAATAGAGAGCTGTGTACGGATGTTAAGGAAAGCATATTGAAGGAACTCGATTATCAATTCCGGATGCAGGAGGAGCGGGATGAAGAACGATGGAAGAAGGAGGAAGAGCATTACCGAAGAATAGATGAGATGATCAGGGAGCGTCACAGGCCGAAGGAAAGACTTGGCAGGGGAAAAAAGAAATCCCTCATCACGGACGATGCGGTCAAGTCATGACCGTGTCGCCTGCGGTGAGGGACGTGAGCCGTTCCGGACTCGTGTTTTAATTAACCCTGTTCAATAGAACCTGTAGGGCAAGCGCCTGCGCAGGAACCGCAGTCAATGCATTTAGCCGGATCGATCTCGAATTTACCGTCGCCCATGCTGATCGCGCCTACCGGGCACTGCGCTTCACAAGCGCCGCAAGATACACAACCGTCATTAATTACGAATGCCATATTGATATCCTCCTTATGTTATAAAACTATGTGAGATTGATATAAATTTATCAACTTCTATTTTAATATAAAAGAACACAATATACAAGTGGCAATTATTGAAAAACACAGGGAGCAGCTCAACGTTTATTCCCGCGGGCAACGAGCCGGGTGGCTGCCTGCAGCGGGGGCTTTGATTGCGTCTGTGAATTTACCTGCTCAGATTTAATTCCTCGCGGCGTTTGCGGATCCCGTCCAGGATCACCTGTTTCTTCTCGATCAGTTTGTTCTTGTCCATGGGTTCAATACCTTCCAGCTTATAGGCCATACCCAGTTTCTCATATTTCGGCTTGCCCATCGTGTGATAGGGAAGGGCATCAAGGGCTTTGAGGTTGGTGAAGGCACCGATAAAATAGCCCAGCTGGTACAGATATTTGTCATCGTCAGTGATGCCGGGAACGATAACGTGACGGATCCACATGTCCACATGCTTTTCGTTCAGATATTCTGCGAAAGCGAGAATGCCGTCGTTGGGCTGTGAAGTCAGCTCTTTATGTTTCTCGGGATCGATATGCTTGATATCCAGCATCACCAGGTCGGTCATTGTCATCAGCTCATCCAGCTTTGCAAGCCATTCCGGATTGGCATTTTTCTTATAGGCGATACCAGAGGAATCGATACAGGTATGGATGTTCTTCTGCTTCGCGAGGCGGAACAGATCCAGCAGGAAATCGACCTGCATCAGAGGCTCTCCACCGGTTACGGTGATGCCGCCGCCTTTATAGAAGCTGATATTGCGCTCGTACTGTTCGATGATGGATGCCGGTTCCATCATTGTGCCGCCGTTCATTTCCCAGGTATCGGGGTTGTGACAATAAGCGCAGCGCATGGGACAGCCCTGCACGAAAACGACAAATCTGACGCCCGGTCCGTCTACAGTACCGAAACTTTCTAAGGAGTGTATTCTTCCCTGCATTAGTATAAACCTTCTTTCTCTTCAAGATTAGGAGCTGTATCTGCAGCGGTATATGAGAACTGCACAGCACGTTTGATAGATATAGTATAACCCGTATCCATTAAAAAAACCAGACTTAATTAGGGCACAGGAGAAGTGACATGAGTTCCTGTACGATAAGAAAACCAGGGAAATTATTCCCTGGCTTTCATTATATGCAATATGCACATTCTGTATAGAATGATTTCGTTATCTGCCGATACTATGCGCCGGATTAAACTGACTCATGGAAAGTACGGGAAATAACGTCTGCCTGCTGTTCCGGTGTCAACTTGATGAAGTTAACTGCATAACCGGATACGCGGATTGTCAACTGAGGATAGTTCTCGGGATGCTTCTGAGCGTCCAGTAAGGTATCTCTGTTGAGTACGTTAACGTTAAGGTGATGGCCACCTTTTGTTGCATAACCATCTAATAATGATACTAAGTTATCTACCTGAGCATTTGCTGCCATTGTTGTGTCCTCCTGTAATATTATTTTATGCGGTATTGAGCAGGATTTCTCCTGACTCAATGCCTATTTATAATCGTCCAGATCTTCCTGGAGAGTCGGAACGCTGCAGGCAAGAGGTGTACGAGAACAATCTGTACAGCCCATTGTCTGAACATTCTTTGCATCTACGGCCGTATCATCGACATCGACATTCACGTGTCCGACACCCTGTGCCATCCCGGAATCCATCATCTTGATAAAGTCGTCGATCATCTGCTTGTTATCCATATATTCATCTTCCTTTCATATATGGAGGATTATTTGTTCAGGTCTAATTCAAGATCACCTGCAAATACCTGATCCTCTTTACCAAGAGCGCCCGGAATGATGGTGAAGGTATTGGAGATACCATCCTGTGCATCATTGAACGGAAGCTTGGAAACGGAAGACAGGGAAGCTACTGCACCATGAGTATCACGGCCGTGCATCGGGTTAGCGCCCGGAGCGAAAGGCTGGCCTTTCTTACGTCCGTCAGGTGTGTTACCTGTAGCCTTACCGTAAGTTACATTGGAAGTAATGGTAAGGATGGATGTTGTCGGAACACCGTTTCTGTAGGTGTGATGTCTTCTGATCGCTGTCATGAACTTGTGAACGATCTCCTGAGCAATCTCATCTACGCGGTCGTCATCGTTACCATATTTCGGGAAGTCGCCGGTTGTCTTGAAGTCAACGATGATACCGTCTTCGTCTCTGATCGGCTCAACCTTAGCATACTTGATAGCAGATAAGGAGTCAGCCACGATAGACAGACCTGCAACACCTGTTGCGAAATAACGCTTAACGTCTCTGTCATGAAGAGCCATTTCTGCTCTCTCATAGCAGTATTTGTCATGCATGTAGTGGATGATGTTCAGTGTATTTACATACACGTCTGCCTGCCACTCCATCATATCAAGGAACTTATCGAGAACATCATTGTACTCCAGAACATCGCCTGCAACCGGACGATATTTCGGGCCAACCTGCTTCTTGGTTACTTCGTCAACACCGCCGTTCAAAGCGTACAGCAGACATTTAGCAAGGTTAGCGCGGGCACCGAAGAACTGCATTTCCTTACCGATTACCATGGAGGATACGCAGCATGCGATACCGTAGTCATCGCCGTGTGTCACTCTCATCAGATCATCGTTCTCATACTGGATGGAAGAAGTCTGGATGGACATCTTAGCGCAGTATTTCTTCCAGTTCTCAGGCAGTCTTGTGGACCACAGAACTGTCAGGTTCGGCTCCGGAGAAGGCCCTAAGTTGGTCAGTGTGTGCAGATAACGGAAGCTCATCTTCGTTACCATCGGACGTCCGTCAACGCCAACACCGCCGAGGGACTCTGTTACCCATACCGGGTCACCAGCGAAGATCTGGTTGTACTCAGGTGTACGTGCGAATTTGATCAGACGCAGCTTCATGATGAAGTGGTCAACGAACTCCTGGATCTGCTGCTCTGTGAAGGTACCGTTAGCCAGGTCTCTCTCAGCGTAGATGTCAAGGAAGGTGGATGTACGTCCAAGGGACATAGCAGCACCGTTCTGCTCTTTCACGGAGCAAAGATATCCGAAGTAAGTAGCCTGGATAGCTTCCTGTACGTTGGAAGCGGGCTTGGAAATATCGCAGCCGTAAGAAGCAGCCATTTCCTTCATCAGTTTCAGAGCAACCATCTGCTCGGACAACTCTTCACGAAGACGGATTACGTCATCTGTCATAACACGTCCTGTGGAATCTTTCTGAGCCTGTTTGTCTTCGATCAGTCTGTCGATACCGTACAGAGCCACACGTCTGTAGTCGCCGATGATACGTCCGCGGCCGTATGCATCCGGAAGACCTGTGATGATGTGGGAAGAACGGCATGCTCTCATCTCTGCGTTGTAAGCATCGAAGCAGCCTGCGTTATGTGTCTTTCTGTGTGTGGAGAAGAACTCACTGATCTCGGGATCTACTTCGTAGCCGTTATCGGAGCATGCCTTCTCTGCCATTCTGATACCGCCGTAAGGCTGTAAGGAGCGCTTAAAAGGCTTATCAGTCTGGAAACCTACGATTGTCTCTTTGCTCTTGTCCAAATAACCCGGGCCATGGGATGTGATGGTAGATACAACTTTGGTATCCATATCCAGCACGCCGCCTGCTTCACGTTCCTGCTTCTGTAATTCAAGAACCTGTGCCCATAAGTCTTTAGTGTTCTGTGTAGCCTCGGCTAAGAAGGACTCATCACCGTCATAAGGATGATAGTTTCTCTGGATGAAGTCGCGAACATTGACTTCTTTGTCCCACTTGCCGCCTACAAAATCTGTCCATTCTGGTCTCATTTTGAATAGCCTCCTATCAATATTTGTGTAAGTTGTTAATTTTCCGACAATGCTGTGAAGCGCCGGAAAACATGCTTATCCAGTACCAACATTATATGTTAAATCAAGCTGCAACGTCAAGTCGGGCTTTGTACTTTTTCTCATACAAATAGGAGGTTTTTATGAAAAATTTGTGAAAATTGTATGTAAAAAAGATTTTGTTTGAACAATGGTGAAGATTGAAACTTCAATGAGTTATAGAATTATATGTGTCCGAAGAGAAGGCAATTCAGAAACAGGTTGCTGTGTCTGTTGACGGCAGGAGTAATATTTTGCGCAGAGACAGAACTGAAGGCCTATGCCGCGTTAACAGTTGGTACAACGGAAATAACGCAGACGGAAGAATGTGGCTTGGAAACAGAACAAGATGAGTCTGGGGCAGAGCAGTCTGAGCGTACAGAATATGAAGACGGGTATGCAGAAGAGACGGAAATAGGGGAGGAAGCAGACAGGCCGGGTGATTCGGAAACGGAGGAGGAAACAGGCAGGCCGGGTGATTCGGAAACAGGGGCGGAAACAGGCAGGCCGGAGAATACGGAACAGACAGGGGAAGAAGAATCCGGCGAAGAAAACGACAGTAATACAGAAGGGCAGGAAACGGATGCGGAGGATATTGAAGAGGACGATCTTATGTCGGAAACGGTCTCGGACAATGCGATAGCCTCTGCAGGTGAAGGACGGATTTCAAGCACTGCCAGGGAGCTTGAGGTTGCATATCGCACGCAGGAGGAGATCAGAGTATTTGTAAGACAGAGCGGAGCCGGCCTGGATGATGCCATTACATATGCAGAGGAACCGGGTGTCACGGTACCTTATTCGGCGGGAAGACTATCGGAGGAGACCCTGCAGTCTGCGGTTGCCATGTTAAATCAGGTTCGTTATATCGCTGGACTCACTTATGACGTTCAGCTGGACAGATCCTATAGTGAGAAGTGTCAGGCGGCAAGTATAGTAAATTACGTTAACAGGAAGATGGATCATAATCCTCAAAAGCCAGCTGATATGGAAGATATATTGTATCAGCTGGGATATCAGGGGGCCGGAAGTTCTAATCTTGGGATGAGTTACGGGAATTTGAATGAGGCGATTCTTGAAGGCTGGATGGATGACGGCGATACCAGCAATATTTCAAAGGTCGGACATCGTAGATGGATTCTGAATCCGCCTATGGGCAAGACAGGTTTTGGCTTTGTCGAGGGGAAAGGGAGCAATACCAGCACTTCGCAATGCGCCATGTATGCATTTGACAAGAGTAATTCCAGTGCACGGAACGTATTCGGAATCGCATGGCCGGCGCAGAATATGCCGCTGGAATATTTTGAACAGCGCAGCCCGTGGTCAGTCTCTCTCGGAGAGAGCGTGGACGCCTCCGAAATACAGGTAAGGATGACCCGTAAGAAAAACGGGAAAGTGTGGAATTTTCCAAGCGATCCTGACGAGGGGCAGTTTTATGTCAATAATGAAAGTTATGGAGAGCGGGGATGTATTATTTTCAAACCTAATCTTTACGGTGATCGTTATGAAGCTGATGAACAGTTTGAGGTAGAGATCCTTAAGAACGGTGAAACCTATATGGAATACACTGTCACTTTCTTTGAACTGCAGAAGAAACTGACAGTGTCCGGCATCTCCATGGACGGGAAAAGTTATGATGGCGAGGCTGCAGCCTATACGGGAGTACCGGTACTGACGGATTCTGCCGGGAGAGAAGTTACCGATGTCATGTTGACAGCGTTTTATACGGGAACACTTGCGGACGGCAGTATCTATGAGAAGACAACGGCAGCTCCGATGCAGGCAGGGAGATATACACTATCGTTTGAAGCTACGGGAACGGATGCGCAGGAATACAGATTGGATCAAAATACCTATACGTTTTCTATCTGGCAAAAGGTGGCCACGGTCACGGCCGGATCACTCAGGATCAATATGGGGGATCCGCTGCCGGAAGTATCGGAATTGCAGTATACGGTTGAGGGCCTGCCCGAAGGGGAGGAACTGATGGTGAAGCCTTCGTTTCGCTATAGTGTGGAAGAACTGTCCACTGAGACGGAAGGCAGTTATGAGATCATTCCTTATGGAGCAGATGCGGGAAACAATTATCGGATCGTATATATAAACGGCAAACTGACCATTGAAAATTTTATCGTCCAAAGCGGTACGGTCAATCATATTTCCTGGAAGATCGACAGAAACGGAAAGCTGAGCATAACGGGGAACGGGGATTATGAGGAGGATGGCGAGCCGCCATGGGCCGATAACCTGAGAGTCGTAACGGCGGAAGTAGAAGTGTCCGGGATGACTTCCATGAGGCGTATGTTCTCCGGATGCAGATATCTGCAGACGGTTGATCTGTCAAAGACAGATACCAGCCAGGTCACGGATATGTCATATATGTTTTCTTATTGTACCGAACTGCAGGACCCGGGTCTTAAGGGTCTGGATACAGGCAAGGTTGAGGATATGTCATATATGTTTGAACGTGTGGGACTGGAGGATCTGGAATTCGATCTTGATACTGCCAATGTGAAAAATATGTCGAACATGTTTCGCTTATGCAGCAGGCTGAAAAACCTGAAATTAAAGATCAATACGGCAGGAGTGACAAATATGTCTGGCATGTTTCAGCATTGTTATGTATTGACAAGCCTGGATCTGAGCTGTTTTGATATGGGGGCGGTAGAACGGACAGACAGCAGTATGCTTTACGCCAGTGATAAATTGACGCACATAGTGACACCGAAAAATTGTGGCGGAAGCGTGACCCTGCCAAATAGTGGCACATGGTATCAGGATATTGGCGTTACCTGTACCCGTCTTCCCCAGGGACTGCCATACAGCATTGAACTTTACAGGGACCGTTGGCCGGAGGATGCAAAGAAATCGGTATATCTTTCGGGGATCATGATAGCAGATAAGATCTATGACGGCGTGCCAAATGCCTATACAGGTGAGGTGGTCATGCTGGATGCCTCGGGCAATGCGGTCAGCGATATCATGCTGGAGGGAGTATATGCAGGAGCCCTCGAAGACGGCAGTATTTATGCAGATGCCGGGCAGGCGCCGAAAGAAGCAGGAAATTATACTTTGTCTTTTGAAATGAAAGGAGAAGGCGCGAACCGGTATGTACTGCGCAATGCCGTCTATGATTTTTGCATCAGGCAGAAGAAAGTGACGATCACCGCACCGGATCGCGTGATCAGGACGGGAAACGGGCTGCCAGATCTGTCGGCGATAAAAGACTATAAAGTGAGCGGACTGCTGGAGGGAGAGCATCTTGCCACCGTCCCGTCTTTTCGGTATGGCATGGAGGAAATCTTCACCGATGTGCCAGGCAGCTGTGAGATCATCCCCTATGGGGCGGATGCAGGCAGTAAAAAGCTTGATTTTGTAAAAGAACCCGGACGGTATCAAATTCAATTTAGCGGAAAGGGGAACTTTACGGGTATAAGAGAGATTGCTTTGACGGTAATTGATCCGGAGGCTGACGGATTGACGCCGGTCAGTAAGCTGACCGTGGCGAAGATCCCGAAACAGACCTATGAGGATGGCAGACCGGATCAGAATGGTACAGGTGTCGAGTGGAAGCCGATTCTTACGGTGAAAGACGGAAGGACTGTTTTGAAAGAAGGAATCCACTATGAGGTATGCTACAGCAGAAATAATGCGGCAGGGACAGCATACGCCATTGTTACGGGAATTGAGGAGGAAGGCTATAGCGGAACGAAGCGAGTGGCTTTCAAAATTTCGGGGATGCCGATCAAAAAAGCTACGGTAGAAGGGCTGGCAGATAAAACTTTTATCTATGAGGGAACAGATGTTGAACCGGAACTGCAGCTGACTGTTAAGAGAAAAAATAATGGAACGGAAACTGTAGATATCCTGGAGCAGGACAGAGATTATACGATAACATGGCAGAAGAATCAGAATGCCGGCACTGCTGCGGTCATCTTTACGGGTAAAGGCAGATATACCGGAACATTGAAGAAATCCTTTCAGATTAGGAGATTTGATATTGCGGCTAATGAGGGTGGGAGGATTGAAGCAGCGTTAGAAGACAGATCTGTCGTGTTTACCAGAGGAGGCGCAAGACCGAAACCGACAGTCACGTTCCTGACCGGTGACGGAAGGATACGAACATTAGCAGAAGGAAAGGATTATACAGTATCTTACAAGAACAGCGGCAAGGTAACCGGTGAGAGTGAAGCCCGGCCGTCTGTCCTTGTTAAAGGCAAGGGAAATTTTGCCGGGACATACAGTGATCAGATTCTCTATGAGATCGTTCCACAGGATATCGGGGAACTTACACTGACAGCGCAGGACAAGGTTTATCGGAATAAGAAGAATATCTATGCGACGAAAGTCGTTGTAACTGATATAAACGGCAAGCCTCTGCAGGCGGGAACGGATTATGACAGGACTTTGGCGTACACTTACTCAGAAAAGACCGAGGTGCGTAATGTGAGATCGGGCAATGATGAAACAGTGATCCGATCTGCCGGAGAGAAAGTGGACGGGAATGATATCATCCCGGCAGGCACTGTTCTCGGTGTGAAGGTGACGGCCAAAGAGAACGGGAATTACAGAGGTGAATTGGAGGGGCAGTACCGCACCGTACTGGAGACTGTTTCGTCTGCCTCCGTGTCTGTTCAGAAGCAGGTTTATACGGGACAGGAGATTACATTGGATAAAGGTCAGATCAGTGTCAAGGTGAAAGGCAAGACAGTGGATGACGGTCAGTGGGAGATCGTGGAGGGCAGCTATGAGAATAATATTGAGAAAGGCAATGCCCGTGTGACGATCCGCGGCCTGGACAGATATGGAGGGACCAGGACAGTGAAGTTCGCCATTCGAGCGAAGGGATTTTTGTGGTGGTGGCGAAAATAAAGCAGATATGGAGGCAGCGTTACGGTAAAATTCGATATCGTGAAGAAGGCGATCTGCCAAAAAGGCGGGCTATGACAGGGATCATTCAATGAGCCTGTGTCGTTACAGAGGAATCGGAACGGCATTTGAACCGTGGTTTTGAGACAGTGTGCAGACTGGCTGACAGCCGGTTTTGCGCACTGCTTTTTCTGTGGGAACATATATGCAGACTAAATTTCTCAGACCGTGTTTGAGGAATCGGATAAGGAGCGATACATTTAAGATAACTGATAAGATTGCCGTTAAGATAGAGGGTATCCATATGAAATCCCTTTAAGAGAATTTACAGATCAGTTCCGAAAATCGCGCTGTATCTGCGCTTAGTGATCAGATATTTACCCTCCGCAGGATAGATGAGTCCAGCATAATCTAAACCGGGAGGATGTTCCACACAATGAATGCCCTCGGAGACTTCTGGTGGTATGGTTTAAAAGCATTTAAAAAAGTGCCAAAAGAACTGCAGCTTATCAGCATGATTCTTCTGACACTTAATTTAATCTTAAACAGCGTGTGCATCTATGCGTTCAGAATATCTCTTCAGGAAGCAAAAAATCAATCACGAGGATATCTTATCACAATATATAGCGTATAACAAATGGTTAAATGTAATATGGTGCTATTTATTCTTTGATGAACGCCGCTTTTTCTTTTTCGGTTAATTCTATTACTTTTATTCCCTTTTCCTTTGCGTATTGCATCAGCCCTTTCAGATCAAGCTTAACCTTCGGGCATTGGCTCAATAGGATCGGATCAGACATTTTTGCGAGGCTTTCTTTATATCTCCTCATCTGTCCATTCATAATCATACACCTCCATGATTTCTCTTGCAGCCTGCTCACCGATTGCAAACTGGTATGGGTGCAGGATGGCGATTATTTCTCCGCGAAATGTCCTGACATTATGTTCCAGTAATTCCTTATCGGCGGCGAAACCATACATATAACCGTCATATCCAAAACTTATTGATTTTTGGGCGGCGATTGCAAATAAATGTCCTCCGACACCAAGGTATTTTACGTGGTCGGTAATCTGCTTATTATTGTCAGGACTTGCGCACATCCAACTGATATATAGCGCCTGCATATCATCATTGCGGGTTACAGCAACTAAACCCTGAATATCAACGGAACCTTCTACTACCAGGGCATAAATTTCATTTTCATCTGCGAGGGATTCCCAGTTTGTGTACCATCCATTCTTTTTGTTGTATTTCTTCAGGAATGATTTTCTCTTGATGCGGATTACTTCTGTTTGGATAAGTTCTCCTGTCCGTGCATCTTTGAGACAGGGAGTAAATGCATCTATTACTACGTTAATCATATCAGCACCTCTTTACCTATTAATTTTACCACATAAAGCCGACCTTATCTATGCAAACATGGAAAAATATTTCCACAACGAAGGTCAGCGCACTGAGCGCCATGATGGCAGGCAGTATTGCAGTGTTTTGATCAGGGTGGAGAAATGAACTGGTATATTCTGGGACAGGAAGCAGAAACGGTGGATTTCTTTTATACAAAAAAGATGCCGGTGAATGTCATGATCTCGAAGATGGGGCGTGCATTGCCGGAGGATAGTTCCCTGACCGGGAAAGAATGAATAAACACAACTAAAGGGAAACATGAGGCGTGACAGTAAAGTCGAAGGCTGAACCGTTACCATGAGGCTGTTTTTGTGTTATAGATAACCTTGACATTTTTACAGCGGAGCGGGCAGATATGGAGGCAGCGCTGCGGTAAAGTTCGATATCGCGAAGAAGGCAATCTGCCAAAAGGGCGAACTGTGACAGGCATCATTCAGTGAGCCTGGGTCATTACAGAGGAATTAATAACCCTGCTAATAGTAACGGGTAGAAAATGACTTGCGTGAATTCTATTCTTGGATTATACTGTTAGAACATAAAGGTATGTAAGACAGTAAATAAATTAATACATACTGTAAATACTCATTAAATATTAGAAGATTCTGTTGATATACTCCAAAGCACGGAACAGCGCGAAGGGGTACATCGACTGAGAACAAGGAAATGGAGGTAAATGATCATGGCAGATATCACGAAAGACACAACAATAGGAGAAGCGCTGAGGACTAATCCGAATATCGCACCGGTGCTTATGGAGATTGGCATGCATTGTCTCGGATGCCCTTCCGCGCAGGGAGAGACACTGGCAGAGGCGGCTATGGTGCATGGCATCGCAGTGGATGACCTGATGGCGAAGATCGCGGCGGTATAGTGTAATTGGTTTATTGTTCATAGGATTATTTATGATTGAAGTTATTTTAGAGGGACCGGTTGAAGGTCCCTCTTTTGTATTTTTATGATCGTAGGAGATACATAAAGTTTCCTGTCTATTTGTTTATGAAAAGCTGTTATGCGCAAAGAAGAGTGGTCAGATATTATTTCAAACATTGACAAAATCATACCGGGGGGGGGACAATTTGTGCATGTATCATTACAAACTATTCATGAGGAGAAGGAAGATGAGAACGACAGGAAGATGGGTAAGGAAAAGAGCATTGAGCATGTTGTTGGCATGTGCAATGCTCTTTTCGAGTGTGGAGCTGACTGCATTCGCAACTGAGCCTGGAATGGAAACGCTGCAGCCGGGAGATGAGAGCGGCACAACGGGCGAAAACGAAGTGACAGAAGAGGAAGACGGAACCGAGGATTCCGACACGGAGGAAGATGTGGATGGAACAGGCGGTTCGGAGGAAGACGGAACCGGAGAGCAGACACCGGAGGATGAAATCGATACGGGGAAAGAACCCGGAAACCCGGAGCAGGAAGGCGATGCTGCAGACGGAGAAGAGCCGGAGGGAGAGCATCAGGAGAGTAATGATCCTGATAAAGAGGATCCAAGTGAATCAGACCAGACAGAGGATTCGGATGGAACTGTTGAAGAGGAAGAAGACAGCGACGTAACAGACGGTAACGACGGGAATGAGGAAGACGGTTCGACGGATGATTCCGGAAAGACGGAAGAAGATGACAGTGTCTCTGAGAATAGTGTTTCAGAGAACAGTGTAGCGGAGAACAGTATTTCAGAGAACAGCATTTCAGAGAATAGTCTTATAACGGTCAATGCGAAAAGTTCTTTCGGGCGTGCACTAACCAGTACGGTTCCGATCGAAATGACTGCGGCAGGAAGCGGTAGTGAGATTGATAAAGTTATAATAGACGGTATGGGTGCCGAAGTTCATTTATATGGACCTGCGGCAGAAAATTGTATGCTCGTAGTAGGCATATACGATGAAATCAGTGAGCGGCAGATTGCGACAGCTAATGTAGAGGTTTCAATAGGTGAAACAGTTGTTTCGGTTTCATTCGAAGACACTTTGCCGCAGTATTTTATAGTCAGAGCATTTTTAGTAGAAAATGATACATACAGGCCACTGTGCGGACGTTATGAATCTAATGATTATACACGTACAATGCAGGAGTTTTATAATAAGACTACAGCAGATTTTGCGGCGGAGCAGATCATTAATCTGGATGAGAGTGAAGACAATAATTTTGTGGTATTCAGCGATTATGTTAAGGTAATCCGTGCGGGGAGTGATGGGACGACCAATAAGGTGGTGGCATGCGACGAGGAAAATCTGGTTTATATGATAGAAAATCCTGATGAGACTGTCACAGGACTTAAAGCCGGTGAGACATTTGCATATTTGTGTGATGACAATGGGGCAATCATCACAACAATTGTTGAGATTATCATAAATGAACAAAACAATCTGGTTGAGATTCATGGAAGCGGAGAAAATCTCAATGATGTGTTTGAGTTTATTAAAATAGGAGCATGTAATCCGCGGAATACAATGATGCGGATGGCAAGGGAAAGCGCCCTTGAGGGGGAACTTAAGGAGGTTCTGAAGTTCAGTTTCGATGACGAAAAAATAGAGCTGGGAGTCAGAACAACAGATGATGGGGAAGTGGAGACGCAACCAGTAAAGTGGGAGGGGCTTGAGCAAACAATTAATAACTTGGAGAATTTGTTTCCAGGAATATTTGGAGACGATTTAAAGGATAGCTTAAAGACACTGAAAAGCATGGGTTTAAGTGCGGATCTTACGGTTTCTGCATACACAGATGGATATGTGCATTTTGTGAAGGAGGAGAAGCCCAGAGGTGCGCAGCTGGTGGTCAAATATCAGGCGGATATAGAGATAGATTATGGTAACAGTGAAACGGTAGGCGGAAACGGAGACGATGACAAGAACAGCGGCGAGGAAATTTTAAAGACACCAAGTTTAAAAGTAGAATTGCCCTTGATTCCGTCGCTTCCTAAAGAGTTTCTTTCTGTAACAGCACAAATCCATTTTGAAATGGATATAGGTGGCTCACTGTACATACTGGCAAATGTTGATGGTTCGGCAGGCTTAACGGTTGATTTGGAAAAGAGGAGTGTTGAAAAGATTGGCGGTTCACCGAATTGGGAGGTGAAGATTGGAGCTGAACTTGAGTTCGAACCCAAATTAGTTTTCGGTATAGATGCTTCATTTTTAAAATGGGGAGAAAATGTTCCGGGAAATAGAGCGGCAGGGATAGCTGGAGAAATAGAAGCTGGTGCAACGATAACGCTGCGGAAGCCGGATATAGAAGTGTCTAGCAACAAACAGCATGAATGTAGAGAAAAACATAATAATGACGGGGATTCGGGGAAATTTTACTGCATATCAGGGGAGCTTGTACCACTTTTGGGTATTGAAGCTGAAATAGATTTTGTGGGATTTGAATTTAACATTGCAGAAGATTTCTTTGACGAACTTGAGGAGAAAATAGGGGAGAATAATAAGATAGACTTTTATTGTAGTTTTGCTTTTGGAGATTTTGGAAAAGGGAAATGCCCACATGAGAAATATAAAGTAACAGTTAAAGTGAAAAAAAATGAAGTCCCTGTAAGCGGCGCAAGAGTAAACGATGAAAGCGATACGAGCAAGAACGGGTGTGTAGAACGCTGGGAATCACCCGGTGTCAAACTGTTCTATGCGGTGAAGGATGGAATAATAGGGAATAAAAGGGTCAAAATAATCAAACCGGGTCAGATGATAACAATTTATCTGAGAACAGGTGAAGCAGGAGTGGTGGAAGGTAGTGCAGTGGAACAGGTATGCGCAGGCGATCAGGCCAGGAGTTGTGCGGTTATCACGCGGGATGGCAGACTATATCGATGGGGGGATAATTGTTATGGACAGATAGGAGATGCCACCTTGGAGAATCGATACGAACCGGTCCTTATTCCGCTCCCTGGCAAAGTAGTTATGTTCATGGAGAACAACGGCAGCAGTGCAGCTGTCGTGCAGAATGGTACTTTGGGCAATGCTTTGTATATGTGGGGAAGAAATGAATATGGACAACTGGGAAATGATACAAAGAATAATGTTAATGTACCTCCGGATAAACCGTTGATGGATGGTGTGCGGGAGGTCTGCCTTGGAAACAGGCTCACTGCGGTGATCAAAGAAACCGGTGAACTCTATCTATGCGGTTCCATTAGTGGACAGACTATGACAACTCCAACGAAGGTCTTGCCTGGTCAGAAAATAAAACAGGTTGCGACGAATCAGTATTCACGGGAAGGTCATATTGCGGCGGTAACCGAGAGTGGAGACTTGTATTTATGGGGTGATAATCAGTCTGGCCAGATCGGAAATGGAAAGAATGAGAGCAACGTGTTATCTCCGGTGCAGATTCTGCTGGAAGAGAAGGTGAAGCAGGTCAGTTTAGGGGATGGGCATAGTGCAGCGGTTACAGAGGATGGACGACTCTATTTATGGGGGGATAATAGCTTTGGGCAGATTGGAAATGGAGGTAAGCAAGTCCAATATGTACCGGTGGAAATTTCGTTGGATGACCAGAAAGTAAGACAGGTTCATCTTGCACAATGTTATAGTATGGCGATTACTGAGGCAGGCGATTTGTATGCGTGGGGAGTAAATGACTCTGGGATAATCGGAAAGGGAACTCCTTCCGACACTGCCAAGGTTTTTACTATACCGCAGAAAATAATGGAAAATGTTAAGGCGGTAGATTCTGAAACTTCAGGGGGACCCTGTAATGCGGCGCTCACAGAGGATGGCAGCCTGTATCTTTGGGGGGATAACAGATGCGAATGTATTGGTAAACATGAAGAAGTTGGGTATTCAGTGAGTCCTCCGGTCATGGTGTTAGACAAGGTAAAGCAAGTCAGTCTGGGCGGATGCTATAGCGATACACATGGTGGCAATAATAACCTCAATGTCGGAGGCGGTTTTTGTGTTGCAGTTAAAGAAGACGGCAGTCTGTGGACGTGGGGCTGCAACAGCGCTGGTCAGCTTGGCAGAGGAAAGTATATTACGGACCGTGGTATTGGCATGGTCACAATTCCAGAAGATAAGGACAGCCGTGCTTATGAAGCGGAAGCCTACACGGCAGATGACAGCCCGCAGATCACGCCGGATCCCGCTAATCCCGTGAAGCAGACGGCAGGTTTTACAGGACTTACACTCAACGACATCCATAACATCTATGTTATGCGGTCAAGGGAGGCGGATGATGTTCTTGGTTCCGACAACCTGCTTTATATCGGACAGTCGGTTTCTGATGCAGAGGGGCGTTTAACTGTAACGTATGAGATGAAGGAAGCCTTTGAGACGCCGGTAGTGTTCTGCGTAGGTATGACAAGGACGGACCTGACGGCTGCGGAGATCACGCTTGCGGATATTATTTATGACGGAGAAGAGCATCTGGTGGAACCACAGGTCGTTTTGAATGGCCGGACGCTGGTAGAGGGCGAACAATATGACCTCTACGGTGACTGTATTGTCAAAGAACAGGGCGAATATAAGATAGTGGTCAGAGGAACAGGACTATACAGTGGTGAGAAGGAAGTGACCTTCCATGTAAAAGAGGGCGGCGACAATCCAGATGATGGCGACAATCCGGATGATGGCGATAATCCGGGCGGTGATGATTCGGAATACGGTGATGTGCGGGAGGAAGATATTCCTGCGGACGGTATCATTCCCGCAGGACTCTGGATTGCGGGTATTTCGGAAGACGGTTATACATATACAGGCAAAGCGATCAGGCCTGAGGTCAGAGTCTACGACAATAAGACGCTTCTCGAGGAAAAGACGGATTACACAATTGTCTATCAGAATAATATCCTGGCAAATATCACCACGGATGAGCGGACGTTGTCTACGATCACCGTTACGGGAAAAGGCAATTATGAGGGGAAGGAGACACAGACCTTCAAGATTATGCCGGTGGACATCAGCCCTCAGGCAGCAGGAACAGAAGGCCAGGAGACATCCGGGGACGGCACACTGACCGGCGGGGAGGAAGAAGACGCGTTTGCGGCGGATGATATGACGATCGCTTACAGCGGTAAAGCACAGAAGCCTCTGCCGACTCTCTATTGGAATGAAAAGAAACTGAAAAATAACACGGACTATACAATCACCTATTATGACAGTACAGGAGAAAAGAAACTGGCATCCGTCAAGGATAACGGAAGTTATTATATTCGCCTTGCCGGAAAAGGCAACTTTACTGGTGAGCGTACTGTCAGACTGACGGTCACGGATAAGCTGAGACTGATGAGTAAAGTGACTGTGACCAAAGTAAAGAACCAGCCCTATACGGGAGCGGCGATCATGCCGGCACTCACGGTGAAGGACGGTAAAAGCGTATTAAAGGAAGGAGAGCATTACACGATAGCCTACAGCCGCAATACTGCAGTCGGAACTGCTTATGCCGTGGTGACAGGTATCGAGAAGGCGGGTTACAGCGGTACCAAGCGGATCAGCTTTAAGATTACGGGCACGTCTATTGGCAGGGCCGTAGTGACGGGGCTGACGGGTACCACTTTCCAGTACAACGGCACGGCGCATGAACCGGCACTGGTTCTGAAGGTCAAGGACGGAGGAAAAGAGAAGACATTGACATTGGGCAGTGATTATAAGATCACGTGGCAGAAAAACCTGAATGCCGGCACTGCGACGGTGCTTTTCACCGGTGTGGGCGGTTATTCAGGGTCTCTGAAAAAAACTTTTAAGATCAATGCCTTTAACATTGCAGAGAATAAAGAAAACTGCTTTAATGTGGCGTTGACGGCCGATTCCGTACCGTATGCCAAGGGCGGTGCAAAGCCGGATATGACCGTGACATTTAGAAGACCCGATGGCAGTGAACAAAAGCTGCAGGAGGGCAGGGATTATACGGTGACGTGTCAGAACAATAAGGCTCTCTATGACGGCAGCAGCGGGAAACAGCCATCTGTTACGGTCAAAGGAAAGGGGAATTTCAGCGGTACTTATGCCACGAAACTCTCTTACAGGATAGTACCCCGCAATATCGGGGAGCTGGAGCTGGGTGTTTCGGATTCGGTCTACCAGAATAAGAAGAATGCCTGTGTGTCGAAGGTGACCGTTACCGATATTGATGGCAGGGTCCTGACGGCAGGTAAGGACTATGAGAAGAAACCGGTCTATACCTATAAGAGCGATACAATGCTGGATAACGGAACAATGCGTGCGGCCGGCAGTGCCGTTGACAGGGATGATATCGTCCCGGCCGGAACGGTGTTGAAAGTGGCGGTTACGGCTAAGAATGGCGGTAACTATACAGGCACACTGGAAGGGGAATATCGTATCACAAAGGCGAGCATTTCCAAAACGGCGGTGACAGTCCGCAGGCAGACTTATACCGGGCAGGAGATTATATTGGATAAGAGTGATATCACTGTCAGGATCAAAGGGAAGCAGGTGGATGAAAGCCAGTTTGAAATTGTGGAAGGAAGTTATAAGAACAATGTCAAGAAGGGCACTGCCAGTGTAACGATCCGTGGTGTGGATAATTACGGCGGTACGAAGACGATCAGGTTCACCATCAAGGCAAAAGGATTCCTGTGGTGGTGGAGAAAGTAGAAGATACATATTGAGACAGGTACTGCATTAAAAAACCCCGTGCGGTTTCCGTGATCGGAATCCCGCGCGGGGGTTCTATATAGATCCACATGAATAAAAAGATAACACAGGGATGTCATGTCATGATCATATCTGCGCCAATGACTTAAGCGCGTTATCCCGGATCAGCGGTTCGAAATGCTCTTCCAGATAAGCTCTGGCAGCATTCACGGACTTCTCGGGTTTGCCGTATTCTGAGATCAGGTTACAGATACGGTTGAAGTCGGATGCATTCTGGCCTGCGGAATCGATCAGCAGGAGATAGGAACCGCTCTTCTCATCCTTATACAGCGTGTTGGAACCCTGGTAAACAGCGGAAGCCACGTGAGCCAGTCTTGTGACGTTGTTCAGTGTGCCGAAGGTAAAGAGCTGGCAGGAAATCTGCTGAACGGGCGATTTCTTAGTGCCGGAGTGCTGGCTGCTGCCAGTGTCTGCGGCGGGTGCGGATTTGGATTCTGAGGATTCTTCCGACAGGTCACTTCCACTCATCTTGCGAAGCATGTTCAGAACTTCGTCGGCGCCTTCGGAGAAAACGTCTGCCAATTCTTCGTTATCGTCATCGAAATCATCCCCCTCGTGGATAGAAGGTGCGAACTTGGAGAAGCGTGTGTCCAGCTCTTCCGGATCTTCAACCTTGGTGATGATCAGCACGATACATTCCGAGTTTAACGGGATCGCCTCAATCATAAGCGGGATATCCTCCGCCTCAAAACCGCATTCGTAAGCGGCCTGCCGCATCATATCACGGAACAGGGTCTTGGCCTTCTCTGTGCCGTATGCGAGTTCACTGATCTTCAGTTCCCGGGTCGCCAGATCCTCCCTCGTAAGGGTACAGCGAATCTGATGTTCATTTACTTTTTCTATTTTCATATGATGATCACATCCTTCTCACTATAGAATAAATTCTCTCACAAAAATCATCTGTTGTATGACGGTCGAAAATGTGCAGCCGGGCATCGTTTCCTGCTTTCCCGTCAGCTACATGTATCTTATACTTTGCGCTAATTTTAGTCAATAGTGTACATAAAGTGTTTAAAAATTTTTAATATTTTTAGAATTTACTTGCTTTTTTGTCAGATTATGCCTATAATCGAACTACAAGATGTCTCCGGATAGTCGGCAGCGGAAGGAGGCAGAGAACAAAATTTCATAAATAACATCTTTTTCTCCTGTCGGTTTGTATCATCTGATCGAAGGAGAAGGTCTTATAGGCAATGTGCCTGGTCGTGAACCATATCTTGTTTCTTTCTATATTTCACAATTATAATTCACAAGGAATGAGTAGGTTATACAGTTATTTAATATATTTTTGCATGTCTGGGATATCTTGGAAATGATTCAGCGCTCTATATATCTTATGCTGTTAGTATATCACGATGCTCTTTTTGGCAGATTAAATTTTAGGATGATACCGACGAAAAGTGTTAAGACTGTTACTGGCCGGACCGCGTTGACAGCGGTACGTAAGGTGACCTGAGACTATAGACAGGACTCTGCACTTACTGCAGAAAAGTTCCCGCTTTTCAGGTGTGCTGTAAAGAGTCTGCAGTCGGTTGGTGGATAGAACAGAGCGCAGGAAGTCATTTTAAGCTGGTCTTAACACAGACGGCGCCGTCACCGTACGGCGCTGTTTCTTATTTATATAGAATATAGACCAGCTTTGCGAAAAATGTCAAAATAGTAATGACTGTAAGGAAATAGTTTGTTATAATTATAACGTTACCCTCAGTAAACAAAGGAATACACGTCCGTGTGTGCCTTTGCTTACTGAGGGTAAGCAGGATCAATTATTAAAAGGAGCAGGATAGATGAAGAAAATAATCCCGGTATTGATCGCCCTCTTTCTTATTATCGTGATCGCGGTGGTCGGAGTAGGATCGAAGCTGATAGAGAAATATTCTTATTCTAAGGAACGGGCGGATCTGACGGCGTATTTTGATGTCAGGGGCGAGGGAGACGTGCCCGTTATTTTGCAGGATGAACGGATCGAAGAGCATGCCAGGCTGATCGACGGTGTATGCTATTTTGATCTTGCCATGGTGCATCAATATTTCAACGACAGATTTTATGAAGATAAGAAGGAAGGACTGCTGCTTTACACGCTGCCGGATGCCATCGTAAGCACGGTGATTGGTACGCAGACGGTGGCAAAAGGAGGAGAAGAGAGCGGCCGGGATTATGTCATTGCCAGATACGAGGGGGAGCAATTGTATGTGGCGGCAGATTATGTGAAAGAGTATTCCAACTTTTCTTATGAGCTGTATACGGAACCGTACCGTATGCAGGTCTATACGGAGTGGAATGCCCGCCGGACGGCCACGGTCCTGAAGGATACGCAGGTGCGCTATCAGGGCGGCGTCAAGAGCGATGTCCTGACAGATGTCTCCAGGGGGACAGAGGTGATCGTCCTGGAAGAGATGGAGAATTGGAGTAAAGTCAAGGCGGAAGGCGCTTTCATCGGATATGTGGAGAATAAAAGGCTCAGTGAGCAGACTACGGTGGAGCCGACACCGGTGACGGACTATACGGAACCCGTGTACATGTCAAACACCCGGGACCATAAGATCAATCTGGCCTGGCATGTAGTGGCGGGAATGGCAGGCAATGATACGCTGGTGCCGTTGATGCAGGGGACGAAGAGCATCAATGTGGTGTCGCCTACCTGGTTTGCGCTGAGCGATAACGCCGGCAATTTTACCAGCTTTGCGTCGGAGAATTATGTGGGAACGGCGCATGATATGGGGCTGGAAGTGTGGGGACTGATCGATAATTTCAGTCATGAGGGCATCGATACCTATGAAGTGCTGGCGGGATTGAGCACCAGACAGCATCTGATCAATGGTCTGATCGATACGGCCCTGCAGTACAAGCTGGACGGAATTAATATAGATTTCGAGAATATCAGTCTGGATGCCGGAGAACCTTTCGTTGAATTTATAAGAGAATTGTCGATTCCCTGCAGGGAGCACGGGATCGTGCTTTCGGTGGATAACTATGTGCCGATGGGCTATACGGATCATTATGACAGGGAAGAGCAGGGTGTGGTGGCAGATTATGTCATTATCATGGGCTATGACGAGCACCACAGGGGCAGCGATACCGCGGGATCGGTGGCGTCTATTGATTTCGTAGAAAAGGGGATTGCGGATACCGTGGCACAGGTGCCTGCGCATAAAGTAATCAATGCGATCCCGTTCTATACGAGAATATGGGAGACTAAGGGAACTACGATCGACAGCCAGGCGGTAGGGATCGAGACGGCCAAACAGTATCTGGCGGATCACGGTATTGTCACGGCATGGGATGAAGAGACGTGTCAGAATTATGGAGAATATCAGTCCGGTGACAGTTATTATCAGGTCTGGATGGAGGACGAGGAATCGATCCGTGTGAAATTAAACATTATGAGCAAGTATCAGATCGCAGGCGTAGCAGAGTGGCAGCTTGCCTTTGCTGTGGATTCTGTCTGGGATGTGATCGAAGAATATATGAATCAATGATGCGGTAATGGACTGCATTTTTCCGGAAGAACATTCATATGCATTTATAAAGGCAGTTGTGTTTAGGAATGGGTATGAAGAGGAGAGAACCGGAAGCGTATGAACGGCTTGTAAGAACGATGCTGCTTGCTTTGATGCTTGTATCGGTCTGTTTTATCGTGCGGGGAGGTGCAAGGATGGCCTCTTCGGGACAGATCAGGATAAAGCCGGAGCAGGAGAGGCCATGTGTGGTGATAGACGCCGGACATGGCGGAGCCGATCCGGGAAAAGTCAGTGTTGACGGGAGCCTGGAGAAAGACATTAACCTGGTGATCGCGCAGAAGCTGCAGAAATTCCTGCAGATGCAGGATGTGGACGCCGTATTGACCAGGGAATCGGATGACGGTCTGTATGATGCGGATGCCTCCAATAAGAAGGTACAGGACATGAAGAACCGTGTGGAACTGATAGAACAGCGGCAGCCGGCGCTGACGGTGAGTATTCACCAGAACAGTTATCACGAAGAGTATGTACATGGAGCGCAGGTATTTTACTATGCGAACAGTGATAAGAGTAAGGAACTGGCGGAAAGGATCCAGCAGGTGATGGCGTTCGAACTGGACAGGGAGAATGCAAGGCAGGCCAAGGCAAATGACAGTTATTATCTGCTGAAAAAAACGTCGACACCCATTGTGATCGTGGAGTGCGGATTTTTGTCCAATTATGAGGAGGCGCAGAAGCTGTCTTCGGATCTGTATCAGGAGAAAGTGGCCTGGGCGATTCATCTGGCCGTCATGCAGTATCTGAATGAGGAGAAATAGCGAACAGCGCTGCAGGCGTTATCATAACAGCGGCGGAAGGATCGAAGAATGCCAAAACAGATAAAGGAGTCAGGGATAGAGCGTGGAGACGAGAGTAGTCCGGATGACGGAAGAACAGATAGACATGGAACTGATCAGGGAAGCGGGGAAGATCATCAGGGACGGGGGATTAGTTGCGTTTCCGACGGAAACCGTATACGGACTGGGTGGAGATGCACTGAACCCGCTGTCTTCCAGGAAAATATATGCAGCGAAGGGGAGACCATCCGATAATCCCCTGATTGTCCATATCGCCGATCAGCAGGCGCTTTCGTCAATTGTTGGAGAGATACCGGGTAATGCATGGAAGCTGGCGGAAAGGTTTTGGCCGGGACCATTGACGATGATCCTGCATAAATCGGACAGGGTTCCCCGTGAGACGACGGGCGGATTGGACACGGTGGCGGTGCGGATGCCTGCCAATCGGATCGCGCAGGAGATGATCCGGGCGGCGGGCGGTTATGTGGCGGCACCCAGTGCGAACCGTTCCGGGCGGCCAAGCCCTACGGTGGCCAGATATGTGGCTGAGGATCTGGCAGGCAGGGTGGAGATGATCATAGACGGAGGCGATGTAGAGATAGGCCTGGAATCTACGATAGTTGATCTGACATCGGACAGGCCGATGGTTCTGCGTCCCGGTTATATTACCCGACAGGATCTGGAGAATGTATTATCCGAGGTGGAAGAAGACCGGACTCTCATGGAAGCGGATGCCGGACAGGCTCCCAAGGCTCCCGGTATGAAGTACAGGCATTATGCGCCGAAGGGGGAGATGACGGTTGTCAAGGGCGTTGAAGAACAGGTGGTGTCCTATATCAATGAGCGTTGTCGCGAATGCCGGGATGCAGGAAGAAGAACGGGTGTTATAGCGACGGACGAGACGCTGTCCGGTTACTGCGCTGACGTCTGCAGGAGCGTGGGATGCAGGCATGACGAAGAGGCAATTGCCAGGGAACTGTATCGTATCCTGCGGGAATTTGACGATGAGGCGGTGGAAGTTATTTATGCGGAAGCATTCGATGATTCCGGGATTGGGCGGGCAATTATGAACAGGCTGCTCAAAGCGGCAGGGCACAGGGTGCATCTTGTATAGATACAGTGTCGGAGGGATAGACGGCCGGCAGTCACGAGGCTGACGGCTTCAGTATATAAAATAACAGGAGGGATTTAAAATGATCGCGATTGGGAGTGACCACGGTGGGTTTGAATTGAAGGAGGCTGTGATAGCGCATCTGAAGGAGAGAGGGACCGCATGTAAAGATTTCGGATGTTATGATAAGAAATCCTGCGATTACCCTGTTTACGGGCGGGCCGTTGCGGAGGCAGTGGCCAAAGGAGAATGCGAGAAGGGTATCGTAATCTGTACGACGGGTATCGGGATCTCGATCACAGCGAATAAGGTGAAAGGGGTTCGTTGTGCACTGTGTGCGGATACGCTGACTGCGCAGATGACCAGACTGCATAACGATGCTAACGTGCTTGCTTTGGGCGGCGGCATTGTGGGACCGAATCTGGCGGTGAGTATTGTAGACGCTTTCCTGGAGACGGAATTTTCTGAGGAAGAGAAACATCAGAGAAGAATCGGCTTGATCGAGGGGCAGTAAGTACAGCCGAATGCGGAGGGGCTTATGAGAGGCAGGCAGAGTGCGGCCGTCTGTGCGCTGTTTTTTCTGCTGTTTGTTTTGCTGCCTGTGACGGTACAGGCTACGGAAGAGACAAGACAGAAGATCGATCAGGCGGAGCGGGAAAAGAAGGAGACTGAGTCCAAACTGGACGAGGCAGAGGAAAATCTTGATAAACTGAATGAGCAGAAGGACTCTTTGCAGGGTGCATTGTCAACCCTGAATACGGAATTGTCACAGGTGAGTAATAATCTGAGCGATCTGGAGGTGAAGATCTCGGATAAAGAAGCCGAGATCGAATCGCTGGACCAGGAGATTGAGCGGGTGCAGGAAGAGCTGACAATAGCGATCCAGCTAAAGGAAGAGCAGTATAAGGCCATGAAGGATCAGATCAAGTTCATCTATGAGAGAAGTGACAATCTGTATCTGGAATTGTTTTTTTCTGCGGGAAGCTTTTCTGATTTTCTGAATAAGAACAATTATATTGAGCAGTTGTCGGCCTACGAAGAGAAGGTACTGCAGGAATACAAGGATGCTCAGGCGGCGATGGAAGCCAAGGAGGAGGAACTTCGGCTTGCCATGGAAATGCTTGAAAAGGATAAAGAAGAACTGGATGAATATAAAGTGCAGGTGGTGGCGGAACAGAGCCGTGTGTCAGGGCTTGTCAGTAAGACATCCAATTCCATCAGTGCGACTGCCAGTCAGATTTCGGAAGCCGAGGCCGAAGCATTGGCCTATGAGCAGAGAATCAAGGAACAGGAAGAGAATATCACGGCACTGAAGGCGAAACTTGCGGAAGAAATCCGTATGGCACAGCTGGCTTCCCAGTCGAGCTGGCGGGATATATCGGAAGTGAACTTTGCGGAAGGCGACAGATATCTGCTGGCCAATCTGATTTACTGCGAAGCGGGCGGCGAGTCCTACAGCGGGCAGGTGGCCGTGGGAGCAGTTGTGATAAACAGAGTGCTGAGCGAGGTCTTCCCCAATACAGTAACGGGTGTTATATATCAATCCAGACAATTTTCACCGGTAGCCAGCGGACGGCTGGCACTGGCGTTGGCGGAGGGACGGGCCACATCCAGCTGTTATCAGGCGGCGGACGAGGCCATGAAAGGCAGTACGAATGTAGGAAACTGTGTCTTCTTCAGGACGCCGGTAGACGGTGTTACACCCAAGTACAGAATCGGCGGCCATATTTTCTATTAAGGACACAGCTTAGCCCTTCGCTTTAATATTAATAGATCATGGCGTCCATGTAGATTTCGGTAGGCTTCTGCAGTCTGGGGAAATCGCCGCGGTAGATGAGCTGCAGCAGATGATCCAGACGAAGCAGGGCTGTATCCAGCATGGCTTCGGAGAGAATGCCGGAGCGTCTGGCCGTGACGAGTTCATCCAGATCCACGACTTTGACGAAGCCGTCAGGATAGACGATCACATCGACAAGAAGATCTGTGAATATATAAGTATCGGCAGCGGCATCCCAGGTATGATCGACGATGTCGCAGTACCAGAAGGTCATGGAATCATCGTCCCGGTAGAAACGGCTGATCTTAAAGCCTTCTGACAGATAATAGCATGAGAACCCATGGTGCAGGTCCCTGCGGGGCTTCAAGGTGTGCCAGCCGGTCACGATCATCTGGTCGTCCCGATGCAGGATGACATCATCTTTGAGCAGCACACATTCGTCGGGTATCAGTCTTTTGCGGTATAAAATCGGGTCTGCCATAAAACCTCCTTTGGGTGTTGGTTCTCTGCGGTATGGTTAAAGATATTTTGACATGGACGACAGGTAAAAGTCAATGCAATTTGCGCCATTTACATGGGAAACTTTTGCAGGAACAGAATCAGGTACGGGCTGTTAAGGGAGGGCTTGTTTTTGACACATTTTTCACAATTATACTGGACATAAACAGGGGAAATGAGTATAATTTGAGAAGTGGGTGTCTATGGCCACTTTATAATTGGATTCATGCCGGTCGGTATGAATGGAGATTTGAAGAAGGGAAGAGCAGTGAAATATAATAGAAATGTTTATCAGGCGCTTACGATGATAACGCAGTTCGGTATTAATATGCTGGTTCCTATTTTTCTGTGTTCTTTTGCAGGAATGTTTCTGGATCGGAAGTTCGGCACTTCCTTCTGGATGATCCTGCTGTTTTTTGTCGGTACGCTGGCGGGATTCACGAATGTATTCCGGTTCGCAAAGCGGATCTATGAGACGCCGGCGGTGACGCGCAGACGGCGGCAGACGCCTGACTGCAAAACTGTTACCGGAAGCGGGGAGAGACATGAAGAAGAAGATTGACCCGACGCTGTTTGAGTTGTGTCTGGGTATTGTCCTGTATGGCATTGTATTTCAGCTTGTTTTACTTCTGGCAGCGAGGAAGATATCCTACAGTGTGGGATTGTGGATCGGTGTCGCCCTGGCGGTGGCGGGAGCTGTACATATGTGGTGGTCTTTGAACAGAGGACTTGACCTGGCGGCCAAAGGCGCCGAGAAGACGGTGGGAGCCAACAGCCTGATCAGGTATTTTGTGCTGGTGGTGATCATGATCGGGCTGGTCTATACGGATTTTGCCAATCCGATCTTTGCATTCTGCGGTTATATGGGCATGAAGGTGTCGGCCTACCTGAATCCGCTGATGCATAGAATTAATGTGAAGGTGTTTAAAATATAACAGTTTATCCGGAGGAGGATTTCCGGTGCGGCGGTTATTTTTAAAATATATCCAATAAATCTAGTGTAAGGGGGTGAAAGTATGGGACAGGGAATTATGTTATCTGCAAGCCAGGATATCGATTTTATGATTCACGGGGTCTTTTCCTATGAATTGTTCGGACAGACGGTATGGATAACGACCACCCATGTATGCGTATTGATTGTTATGCTTGTGATCATCGGGTTCAGTATCGCTGCAGGGCGGGCCGCGAAACATGCATCTGATGTTCCGGGTACTTTCCAGAATATTGCAGAGATGGTAGTGGAGATGCTTGATAAGATGATCGGCGGCGTTATGGGTAAGTTCAGCCCCAGATTCCGCAATTACATCGGCACGATCTTCATTTTTATTCTGCTCAGCAATATCTCGGGATTATTCGGTCTGCGTCCGCCCACGGCTGACTATGGTGTGACGCTGGCGCTCGGTATCATGACATTTACGTTGATTCACTTTAACAAGTTTAAGCACCAGAAGGTCAAAGGCGTTCTCGCAGGTTTATGCGATCCGTGGCCGATTTGGGCGCCGATCAATGTGATCGGTGATGTGGCTGTGCCGATATCGTTGTCCTTGCGTTTGTTTGCAAACGTACTGTCCGGCACGGTTATGCTGGCGCTTGTCTACGGTCTGCTCTCGAAGATCGCGATCGTATGGCCCGCGGCGCTGCATGTTTATTTTGACCTGTTTTCCGGAGCAATCCAGACATATGTGTTCTGTATGTTGACTATGACATACATTACCGATGCCTGCACCACGGAATAGCAGGAAGTTTTTTCGTTGATCATACCATTTTTAAATTATAAGACTAAAAGGAGGAAAATAAAAATGGGAGAATTTAACACAAACTTTATTTTAGGATGTTCGGCAATCGGCGCAGGTCTTGCGGTTATCGCAGGTATCGGACCTGGTGTCGGTCAGGGTATCGCGGCTGGTCATGCTGCAGCGGCAGTGGGAAGAAATCCGGGCGCCAAGTCTGATGTTACATCCACCATGCTTCTGGGCCAGGCCGTTGCAGAGACGACCGGTCTGTACGGTCTGTTGATCGCGATGCTGCTCCTGTTCGTAAAACCTTTAGTACCTTAAGGCGGAAAGCATAACATCACAGAAAGGAGGTACGAGGGTTTGAATATAGTAGCTACACAGATGGTGATGGCAGCTGCGGAAATGGAGCCCAGGCTTTTTGACCTGGATATGCAGCTGCTGAGCGATGCGGTATTGATGATCATCGCTGTGTTTGCGTTGTTCTTGATCGCGTCCCACTCCCTGTTTAATCCGGTACGGAATATGATGCAGAGCAGACAGGACCGGATCAAGAGCGAACTCGACACGGCTGCGGCTGATATGGCGCAGGCGAAGGCGTTGAAGGAAGAGTATGAGACCAAGTTAAGAGAGATCAACAAGGAAGCGGAAGAGATCCTTGGTGAAGCGCGCAGGAAAGCTCTGGCGAACGAGAACAAGATCGTTTCGGAAGCGAAGGAAGAAGCTGCCCGGATCATCGAGAGAGCCGGCGTGGAAGCTGAACTGGAGAGAAATAAAGCTGCAGATGAAGTGAAGCGCGAGATGGTAGTACTGGCATCCCTGATGGCAGGCAAGGTTGTGAATGCAGCCATTGATACGACTGTTCAGGACACTTTGATCGAAGAAACTTTGAAAGAAATGGGTGAGAGCACATGGCTAAGCTAATTTCAAAGACGTATGGCGACGCGCTCTTTGAGCTTGCGGTAGAGCAGGATAAAGTGGACGCGTTATTGGAAGAAATAGAGCAGTTGAAACGGGTGCTTTCAGAGAATGAGGAATTTGGCAGACTGATGAATCATCCGAAGGTCATCAAAGAGGAGAAGATCCAGGTTGCCAGAAATGTGTTCGAAGGCAGGATGTCAAATGAGCTGCTGGGATTTCTGACCATCATCATTTCCAAAGATCGTTACAGGGAGATTGATGCAATTCTCGACTATTTTATTGCGGAAGTGAAGCAGTATAAAGGAATCGGGGTTGCCACTGTGACTACGGCTGTTCCCCTGCGGTTGGAACAGCGCAGGAAGATTGAGCAGAGACTGCTTGCCACGACTTCCTATAAGAAGATGGAAATGAAGTATCTGCTGGATAAGTCTCTGATCGGCGGTATGGTAATCCGTATCGGTGACAGAGTGGTGGACAGCAGTATCAGTACAAAATTAAACGAACTGCAGAAGGAATTGCTGAAAGTTCAGTTATAAACCAAAATCTAGAAGAAAGGTGCGTATGATCCATGAATTTAAGACCAGAAGAGATCAGTTCAGTCATAAAGGATCAAATCAAGAGATATGCCGCAGACCTGGAAGTATCCGATGTGGGTACTGTTATTCAGGTTGCCGACGGTATCGCTCGTGTGCACGGACTTGAGAATGCCATGCAGGGAGAGCTGTTGGAGTTCCCCGGCGAGGTTTACGGTATGGTACTTAACCTGGAAGAAGATAATGTTGGTGCGGTTCTTCTCGGAAGCCAGCACAACATCAATGAGGGGGATATCGTAAAGACTACAGGACGAGTGGTTGAGGTACCTGTAGGTGACTGCATGCTCGGGCGTGTTGTGAATGCCCTTGGACAGCCGATTGACGGCAAAGGGCCGATCCAGACTGATAAATATCGTAAAATTGAGAGAGTTGCATCCGGCGTTATCACAAGAAAATCCGTAGATACACCGCTGCAGACAGGTATCAAGGCTATTGACGCCATGGTGCCGATCGGAAGAGGACAGCGTGAGCTGATCATCGGCGACAGACAGACCGGTAAGACAGCGATCGCTATTGATACCATTATCAATCAGAAGGGGCAGGGCGTGAAATGTATCTATGTTGCCATAGGACAGAAGGCATCCACGGTTGCTTCTATTGTTAAGACTTTGACGGAGTACGGCGCGATGGGCTACACCACTGTAGTTGCCGCTACGGCCAGTGAGCTTGCACCGCTGCAGTACATAGCTCCTTATTCGGGCTGTGCCATCGGTGAAGAGTGGATGGAGAACGGCGAGGATGTGCTGGTGGTATATGATGACCTGAGCAAACATGCCGCTGCTTACCGTACACTTTCCCTGCTGCTCAAGAGACCGCCGGGACGTGAGGCATATCCTGGTGACGTATTCTATCTGCATTCCAGACTGCTGGAGCGTGCAGCGAGAATGAACGAAGAGTACGGCGGCGGTTCCCTGACGGCGCTTCCCATTATCGAGACGCAGGCAGGCGACGTTTCAGCCTATATTCCGACCAACGTTATCTCTATTACCGATGGACAGATCTATCTGGAAACTGAAATGTTCAACTCCGGTTTCAGACCGGCAGTTAACGCGGGTCTTTCCGTGTCCCGTGTAGGCGGATCCGCACAGATCAAGGCGATGAAGAAGATCGCGGCGCCGATCCGTACAGAGCTTGCACAGTACCGTGAGCTGGCAGCATTCTCACAGTTCGGTTCCGAATTGGATGCCGATACGAAGGAGAAGCTGGCACAGGGTGAGCGGATCAAGGAAGTATTGAAGCAGGCGCAGTATCAGCCCATGCCGGTACAGTATCAGGTTATCATCATTTATGTGGTGACGAACAAGTATCTGATCGATGTTCCGGTGGAGGATGTTACCAGATTTGAGCAGGAACTGTTCGAATTCCTGGATACCAAATATCCTGAGGTGCCGAATGCGATTGCACAGGAGAAGCAGATCTCCGATGAGACGGATGCGAAGCTTAAGAAAGCGGTAGAAGAGTTCAAGGCGCAGTTTAAATTTTAATAAAGAAAGAAGTAGGTGACGCTATGGCCTCAATGAGAGACATTAAAAGGCGTAAAGGCAGTATTCAGAGTACTCAGCAGATTACCAAAGCCATGAAACTTGTTTCTACCGTTAAGCTGCAGAGGGCAAAACAGCGTGCGGAGCAGTCCAAGGCATACTTCAACTGTATGTACGAGACGGTGACTTCCATGCTTGCGCGGACCGGAGGCTTGAATCATCCGTATCTGAGAGCAGGACAGTCCGGTAAGAAGGCAGTGGTCGTGATCACTTCCAACAGAGGTCTTGCGGGCGGCTATAACTCCAACATCATCAAGCTGATCACGAAGGGGGACTTCCGGAAGGAAGATCTGGAGATCTATGCGATCGGCAAGAAGGGGAAGGATGCATTGCAGAGGGGCGGCTACCACATTGTGGCGGACGATCCGGATATTATAGAGGAGCCTTCCTATGTGGATGCGATGGCGATTACCGACCAGCTGCTGAAATCCTATGCGGACGGCGAAGTCGGCGAGATCTATCTGGCCTATACCGGATTTAAGAACACGGTCGTGCATGAGCCGACACTGCTCAAGCTGCTTCCCGTGGAAGCGGCGAAAGAGGGAGAGAGTGCACAGAGCACAGGCAGCCGGGCGATGATGAATTTTGAGCCGGAAGACGAAGAGGCGCTTAATATGATCATCCCGAAGTATGTTACCAGCCTGATCTACGGGGGCTTGGTAGAGGCTGCGGCCAGTGAGAACGGTGCGAGAATGCAGGCGATGGATTCCGCAACAAGCAATGCTGAGGAAATGATAGATCAGCTATCACTGATGTACAACAGAGCACGTCAGGGATCTATTACGCAGGAATTAACAGAAATTATCGCAGGTGCAAATGCAATCTCATAAAAATTGGAAGAATGCACAACTGTGAGTTTGATGAATAAAAATGAGTGAAAGGAAAGAGAGATGGCAGAAGTTAAGACAAGTGAAAATCTTGGAAAAATCACTCAGATCATCGGTGCCGTACTTGATATAAAATTTTCGGCAGGCAATATGCCGGAAATCAATGACGCGATCAAAATTCCTCTGAAAGACGGTAAGGAACTGGTCGTGGAGGTATCACAGCATCTGGGTGACGATACGGTAAGATGTATCGCTATGGGTTCTACCGACGGACTCGTGAGAGGTATGGATGCGGTTTCTACAGGCGCTCCGATCACGGTTCCTGTCGGTGAAAATACATTGGGACGTATCTTCAACGTTTTGGGACAGCCGATCGACAATATCGAGGCGCCCACGGACGTATTCTATGAGCCGATCCACAGACCTGCACCGAAATTCGAGGAGCAGGCTACGGAGACGGAACTTCTGGAGACGGGTATCAAGGTCGTTGACCTGCTGTGCCCTTACCAGAAGGGTGGTAAGATCGGACTTTTCGGCGGTGCGGGTGTAGGTAAGACCGTATTGATCCAGGAGCTGATCCGTAATATCGCGACAGAGCACGGCGGTTATTCCGTGTTCACCGGTGTTGGAGAGCGTACAAGAGAAGGTAACGACCTGTACCATGAAATGAGAGAGTCGGGCGTTATTGATAAGACAACGATGGTGTTTGGACAGATGAACGAGCCGCCGGGAGCCAGAATGAGAGTGGGACTGACCGGTCTGACGATGGCAGAGTATTTCCGTGACAAGGGCGGTAAGGACGTGCTGCTGTTCATTGACAATATTTTCCGTTTTACACAGGCAGGTTCCGAGGTGTCCGCGCTGCTTGGCCGTATGCCCTCGGCGGTTGGTTACCAGCCTACGCTGCAGACGGAGATGGGCGCTCTGCAGGAGCGTATCACATCCACAAAGAGCGGTTCCATCACTTCCGTTCAGGCCGTATACGTGCCTGCGGATGACTTGACTGACCCGGCTCCGGCTACTACGTTCGCGCATCTGGATGCGACTACCGTATTGTCCAGATCGATCGTAGAGCTTGGTATCTATCCGGCAGTTGACCCGCTGGAGTCCACTTCCAGAATCCTGGATCCGAGAATTGTCGGTCAGGAGCATTACGAGGTTGCCAGAGGCGTGCAGGAGATTCTGCAGAAGTATAAAGAACTGCAGGATATCATCGCGATCCTTGGTATGGACGAACTTTCCGAGGAAGATAAGCTGGTCGTTTCCCGTGCGAGAAAGGTGCAGAGATTCCTGTCTCAGCCGTTCTTCGTAGCAGGACAGTTTACCGGTCTGGAAGGTAAGTATGTGCCGATCGCAGAGACGATCCGCAGCTTTAAAGAGATCCTGGAAGGTAAGCATGACGAGGTTCCGGAGAGTTATTTCCTGAATGCAGGAAGCATCGACGATGTACTCGCACGCATGAAATAATAATGCGAAGACATGCATTTTCGATGGCTTTGGCAGCGTCTGAAGTTAGATGAAAGCAGGTAGTGTATGGCTGATGATAGAAATTTCACATTAAAAATTATTACACCGGACAGAGTTTTCTATGAGGAACAGGTTTCCATGGTGGAATTCAATACGGTGGAAGGAGAGGTCGGCGTCTATAAAGATCATATTCCGATGACGATGATCATTGCACCGGGCATCCTGACGATCACGAAAGACGGTGAGATCCTGGAAGCTGCTCTGCATGCGGGCTTTGTAGAAGTCCTGCAGGAGAAGGTGACCATTCTTGCCGAGATCATTGAGTGGCCGTCGGAGATCGATCTGTCGCGTGCCGAGAGTTCCAGATCACGCGCGGAAGAGCGAATCAGAGAACATGCACCGGGAACGGATATGAACAGAGCCGAGTTGTCTTTGAAGCGTGCGGTAGCCAGAATAGAAGCTGTTCGGAAATAAAAGGACAAAATTTTAAGGCGGGAGAAATCCCGCCTTTTATAATGGTAGAGAAGTGTCTGTATCAGATATTTCAGACGATACGGTCAGTCTCTGCTCCGTCTTGTAATAAATAACGACAGCATACAGATCACAGTAACAGCCAACAGCAGGGCCAGAACGATCATAATACCTGTTGCCACACTGGGGCCGCTGTGTGTCTGCGAAGTTTCCGTGGTTTCCGGAAGCGCAGATCTGTCGGACGGCAGGTCAATATAGGCGATGGCGTAAGGAGAGAATCTGTCGGTGGAAAAGGTGATTGTGTCCGGGTCCTTATCTTCATCTATAAGTTCGGCATATTCCTGAGTGCCATCCGCGGCGGTGTGAAGTCGTAAAATATAGAATCTGCGGTTTTCCGACTTTAAGTCTTCCGGAAGATTGAGTTTCACTGTGAGCATAGAAGGAAGCTCGGTAATCATATTCGTATCATTCTGATTTGACTCCAGGAGTGAGATTTCGAAATATTGACCGATCTGCATACCGGGCATCTTATGTTCTTCAAATAACTTCTGTGTAGTCTCGGGCATTTCATCATCGATGCGCTCTATATGAAAGTTCAGGGCGACCGGATTTTTTCCAAGCAGCATCTCAATTTTATCTTCTGCGCTCAGAAGATGGTCAAGTACGATCTCGAAGTTAGAGACGCTGGAAGCTTCATAGAAGCTGACGGAGGTTGTTTCCTGAACATCATCGGCAAAATCATTGTGGATCGTCACCTGTAGATCACCGTTTGCCAGGGCGCCGAGCATCAATTCTCTGTCGTTGTTTTCAGAGATCAGTCTTCGCGCTTCTTCCACGGGAGTATTAAGGCGCTGGAGTGTACCCGTCAAAGTATCCGCTTCCACGGACGAAGGCGGCTGGATCGGCCTGGCGTCATTGACCGGCGTTTTGTCGGATGAACCGGAGGAGACGGAAGCATTTGTATCTGTTTTGCCGGAGGGGGCTGTATCTGCCGGCTTTGTATGATTGCTTTCCGCCTTGGGAAGCGGTGCAAAATCTGCGACAATCGTATGATTATCTTTTATGTTGGTAAAACTGTAGGAGGACACTGCTCCTATTGGATTTCCGTCAACATATATGGAGCTGATTTGATAGCCGCTCCTGGGAACGATAGAATATAAGATTCCGGATCCCTCCGCAACGCTGGTTCTGCCTTCCGGTGTGATTGCACCGTTGGGAGACGTGACGGATGCGGCCACAATATAAGTAACGGTTGTTTTCTTCTCGAAAGCAGCCGATAGACACATATCTCTCGTTATGTTATTCACGAAATATTCCCGGTCCGTACTGATGATATTGCCATTCTCCGCCCAGCCGATAAACTGATATCCCTGAAAAGGATCAGCTGTTATTTTAATGTTGCTGCCTTTATCATAGGTGCCCTGTCCCGACAGGAGGCCTGTATCTGCCGGCGTGCAGTTGAGGGTGAGATGGAATTTATTCTGTGAGAACATGGCGGTGAGATCTCGGGCCTGCGTAACTTTATTCAAGTGCAGTTTTGTGTCAGTACTTACAATAATTCCGTTTTCCATCCAGTAGTCAAATTGGTAACCGTCTTTCGCAGCGGCCTCCAGGGTTATGCTTTCTCCATAACCAATGGTTCTGCTTTCGGTGGCCGTGCCGGCATTGCTGTTGTTGACATGAACATCGATCCGGCAGCTGACAGGTTTAAAGACAGCCGTATAGGTTCTGTCACTGCGGATATTATTGACGACAAACTGGGAATTGTGGGAAACGATGTTACCGTCCAGTGACCACCCGTCGAAGACAAAGCCGTTATGCGGAGCAGCGGAGATCACGGCATACCCGCCCTCCTCTACGATGCCGCTCCCGTATACGGTACCGCCATTGCCGGGGGAAGCCTCTACCCGTATGAAATAACTGGATTTCTGCAGAGATACCAGTGCTGTTGCACTGAATCTGTTGTCCTGTTTGGAAACGGCTTTTATCACCAGCGAGGATGCCGTTTCGTCCGACGCGACGGTCAGGATACCGTTCTCGTCAATCAAAGTACTGCGGCTCTTCTGTCCGGAAACGCTCCAGTTTACATCACGACTGTAATCATTCTCTCCAGCCACGGAAGCCGTGAAGGAGCAGGTTGAACCTTTAGAAGCAACACATGTTCCGGGAGAGATGCTGACGGATGTGATTATGGGAGGTGCCGGAGCCTTATCTCTGATTTCCAGAGTAATATTGACCTGAATGCCACGTTCGAAATAAGGGTCTGTCGTATCGCTGAACAGAAGAAAACTGTTGTAAGATCCGGGGGCCAGGGATGTATCCGCCTCAACGGTGAAAATACAGGAGTCGCCCGGGTTTATCATGCAATCATCCGGGGCATCGATGGAAATGAAGTCGTAATAATCGAATTCATACCATAAAAGTTCGAGATCCGTCGCCCCGTTATTCGCCAGAGCGATATCCTGTCCCACAGCAGGCATTCCCTGTTCCAGGGAGCCGAAACTGATCTGTGTCTTGTCGGCCGTCAAGCCGTTTTCACCTGCACGCTCTGCCGCATCCCGCTCCCGCTCGAATCCGCCTTCGACCGGGGCGGTACCTGTGCCGCTCTCGGAAGCATGGCTCGGGAAAATGGAAAAACAAAGGATGAGCAACGCCGACAGGCATATTCCAAAGCGATGGTAAGTCATACGTTTCATGCATTTACCTCCTTTCAAACTGTTTGTCACAGCCAGGCAGGTGTGAACTGCAACAAATAATGGACCAATTCTCTTATATTTTAGAAATTTGTTATGTCGTTTACTATAACTATAGCATGAAAAAAATGTCCATTCAATTATAAAAGTATATTCAGGGTGGTGGCCGCACTTTTTGTGCGCCATCTTTTGCATGCTGCATATGATAGAGTAAAAAGACACTTAAGTTGGGCCAGAATGGGGGATCAATATGAATCAATCGAGAATATTACCTTTCTATATGGCATATCCGCTGCCCATGTATTACCAGCAGGAGGACAGTGTGACACGTGATCTGGAATATCTGCAGCAGATGTATCCGTCCCAGGCGAGAAAATTCCAGAAAACCATTGCAGAGACGCTGGATCACATCGATTATGAAGGAAGCATGATTTATGACGAATATCCGGATAAATGGCAGATCTACAGGCTTACGCATATGATCACAGACAAGATCCGCAATTCGGGAGAAGGGGAGCCGGTGGAGGAGGACTGGAATAAAACGACGGAGTTTGTCCAGATACTCTTATGCTATGAGATCTACAGAAGACGCCACTCCAATAACAACGGAATCTTAAAATTTTAGTTGAGGTTTTACGGTATTCTTATTACAATAGAAACAGACTGTATCATTAGAACTGCCGGGGAAGACGGACAAGATGCCGGGCTCATGATTCGGCGGTGACAGGAGGCGGAATGCGGGAAGAACTGAAGAAGCTTTTGGAGGATACTGTGAATGAAGGGCTTTACCGGATCACGATCAGTAATCCCAGAAGGAAAGAGAAAGCATTTAAGATAAAGATACGGCCGGTTATGGTTAAGGGTGCGCTCCTTTTTCAGGAAACATTGTATGAAGGAACCAAAGTGTTTCATGAGAATCGGGACGGCAGGATCATGATCGACCGCATAGAAGACCTGCTTATCCAGGACTATAAGCAGTGTGAGCTGGAACATCAGGATTGTCGGGCAACGGTCCTGGTCAGCAAAAAGGGCAGGATAAAGATCAACCGGAAAAGGACCGGGGATGTCGGAAAAGGGCTGGAAACATCCGCACGGATTCGGATGGCGCATAACAGGGTGAAGAAATATATTCTGGAAGAAGGAATTCCGGTCCCGTTTCTGGTTGATCTGGGGGTACAGACACAGGATGGGCGGGTGGTACATGCCAAGTATGACAAATTCAGGCAGATCAACCGTTTTCTGGAATTTATCGAGGATATTCTGCCAACACTCTCAAAGGAGAGAACAGTGCGCATCATCGATTTCGGATGCGGAAAATCTTATCTGACCTTTGCCATGTACTATTATCTGCATGAATTAAAAGAATACGATGTGCAGATTACGGGGCTGGATCTGAAGGAGGATGTGATCGATCACTGTAATCGATTGAGCGAGAAGTATGGATATGACAGTCTGCATTTTCTGAAAGGGGATATCGCGGCGTATGAGGGGCAGGGTTCTGTTGATATGGTCGTGACGCTCCATGCCTGTGATACGGCTACAGACCATGCGCTGGCCAAAGCGGTCCGCTGGAATGCGGCGGTGATCTTATCTGTGCCCTGCTGTCAGCACGAGGTAAACCGACAGATCAGGTGTGAGGAGCTTGCACCTGTGTTAAAGTATGGGATCATCAAGGAACGCATTGCTGCGTTGGTTACGGATGCCTTTCGGGCGCAGCTGCTGGAAACAGAAGGATATGACGTGGATATTCTGGAATTTATCGATATGGAACACACGCCGAAGAACCTTTTGATCCGTGCCGTAAAGCAGGATACGGGGAGCAGCAGGAGAAGAAAGCAGGAGAAGACGGGAGAGAAGATTGCACAGACGGCAGAGTTTCTGCATATAAAACCTACGCTGCAGTCACTGTTGGCAAAAGAAGAAGGATGAGAGAACAGTTACCTGCCATATCGTGTGCGCTGCAGACACAGGAGTGGTCCTGTTCTGAGCGGTTCAGAGAAAAGCGCACGAAAACAAAACGGAAACGAGGAATAAAATGAGAAGAGCGATCATAAAGGGATGCCTGCTGGGAATCATTTTTATGGCGGCGTTGATGCTGATCAGCACGATCATGAATCAGGGAAATACAGATATGACGACGGAGATGGGCGAGGCAACTTTTCCGGTGGTATCCATGTCGGTGAGCGGTTATCGGGTCAATAACCTGCGCGGTTACGCTCAAAGTATGGATTGTGCCTATCTGCGGGATACACTGCAGCCGGTCGAGAGTGACAGGAAGATTGCGGTGCAGCTGGATACTTACGGCAGGAAGATATCGCAGGTCAGTTTCGAAGTCAGAAGCCTGGACGGGGAGCGTCTGGTGGAGAGCACGGAGGTGACGGAGCTGGCCGGGGAAGATTCCGAGATACATTTTGATATCACGCTGAAGGATCTGATCGAGTATGATACGGAATATATGCTGGTATTTCTCGTGGAGCCGGAAGGGGGTAACACGATCCGCTATTATACCAGGGTCGTATTAAGTGAGTCCATGCATATGCAGGACAAGCTTGATTACATCATGAATTTTCATGAGAGAACTTTTGATAAGGAAGAGGCGGCCGAACTGACGAGATATCTGGAATCTAACTCGGAAGGAGACAATACTACTTTTCAGAAGGTGACGATACACAGCAGTTTCGATCAGGTGACATGGGGCAATCTGAAGGTCAACAGAATTACGGAGCCGCTCGTCTCCATTCGTGAGTTGACGGATCAGACAGGAGCTTTCCGCATTGAGTATCTGGCGTCTGTGAGGGATGGCAGGCAGACGAACCACTACCGGGTCAGCGAATATTATCGTATCCGCTACACGCCGGACAGGATGTATCTGCTGGATTATGAACGTGAAATGAATCAGATTTTTAATGAGGAGGCGGAAGTCTTTGTCAATGATAAGATTATGCTGGGGATTGCCGGGGACGATGTGAAGATTCACGAGAGCGACGGCGGCAATGTGTTTGCATTCGTTGTGGCGGATAAGCTTTACAGTTATAACGTGACGGATAATAAGCTGGCCAGACTGTTCAGCTTTTATGAGAATATAGAAGGTTTGACGGATCTCAGGAATATGTATGACCGCCATGATATTCGAATACTGTCTGTGGATGAGACCGGGAACGTTAATTTCATGGTTTACGGATACATGAACAGAGGGCGTCATGAAGGCAATATGGGAGTGGTCGTTTATAATTACAACAGTATGACGAATACGGTGGAGGAAAAGATCTATATCCCGTATCAGAAATCTTATGAACTGCTGAAAAATGATATCAGCCGGCTGTCCTACGTGAATAGAGTGAACGTTTACTATTTTATGTTAAACGGATGTGTATATGCCGTCAATCTGGAAACGGAAGTCTGCCAGGTTATAGCGCACGGATTGCGGGAAGGCAGATATCATGTGTCCGAGTCGAATAAAATGCTGGTCTGGCAGGAAGGGGAAGATTTGTATGCCGGCAGCCGGCTTGTGCTGATGAACTTGAACACGCAGTCGAGGACAGGCATCGAGGCCGAGGAAGGCGAATATATCTCCATCCTTGGATTCATGGATGAAGATATGATCTACGGGCTGACGAAGCGGGAGGATATTGTCGAAGAAAAGAACCGGTCGGTGATGATGCCCATGTACTGTGTGCGCATCCAAAGTGAAAACGGCGATGTATTGAAAACTTATCAGAAAGATGGTATATATGTGGCTGGCAGTGTGATCGAGGAGAATCAGATCATGTTGTCAAGAGTGGTCTGGAATGAGGAAACGCAGGAGTACGAGGCGATTTCGGACGACCATATTATGAGCACACAACAGGTGAAAGAGGGAGTAAATACCATCGGTAAAGTGGTGACGGAAAACTATGAGACAATCCGGCAGATATCTGTTAAGAATGAAATCGATGCAAAGGGACTGAAAAGACTGACTCCCAGGGAGGTTCTGTTCGAAGGAAACCATAATGTGGCGATCACGGAGCCGGAGGAGACAGAGCCGCGGTATTATGTATACGGTAAGAACGGCATCGAGGGCATCTATGCCAATCCCGGCAGAGCGGTCGCACTGGCTTACTCGGCGGCGGGCGTTGTGGTGGATGACGATGGCGGATATGTCTGGAGGAGAGAAAGCAGAAGCGCCAGGAATCAGATTATGGCCATTACCGAGGACGAGATGTCGGAGACGAGGAGTTCCCTGGCGGTCTGCCTGGATACGATCCTTAAATTCGAAGGAATTTCCAGAAATACACAGCGTTTGCTGGATAGCGGCAGCACCGTGTTTTCGATTCTGGATACGGATCTGCAGGAGGAGACCATATTGGATCTGACCGGATGCAGCCTGGATGCAGTGCTTTACTATGTAAATAAAGATATTCCGGTGCTTGCGCTTCTGGAAGATGACAATGCGGTACTGATCGTGGGCTTTAATGAGTTGAATATTGTTGTGATGGATCCGATAACAGGGACGCTTTATAAGAAAGGGATGAATGATTCTACAGAATGGCTGAGTGAAAACGGGAATCGGTTTATCACGTATGTGAGGAAGGAATAAGCTGGTTGTTATGACAGCGCAGGAGTTTTACAGCACGTGATATTTAAATGGGAAGTGATCAGAATTGAGAAAGACTGTTGAATGTTACGGGTTGGAAATTCGAGCGTAGAAGAATAACAGGTGCGGTGAAAATACATTACGAATGGAGAAAAGTTATGGTAAAGGGCAGAGCGGTGATCTTTGATATGGATGGAGTTATTTTTGATACCGAGCGGATGGTGCTTGTCTGTTGGGAGAAGCTGGCGGAAAAATATCATCTGTTACGCATGCGGGAGGCTTATATTCCGTGTATAGGGGTGACCGATGTCAGAATGAAGGAGATCATGGAGGCATTCTACGGGGAAGCATTTCCGTACGCGGATTTTAGACAGGAGGCGTCAGAGCTTTTTCATGAGATGGTCAGGCGGGAAGGGCTGCCGGTGAAAAAGGGGGTACGGGAACTGCTGGTGTATCTGCGGGAGCAGGAAGTGCCGGTGGGGCTGGCTTCGTCTACCAGGCTGGCGGTGGTGACGGAGGAGCTGCAGCAGGCCGGCCTGTATGATTATTTTCAGGCGGTGACCGGCGGAGACCAGTTGAAACGCAGCAAACCGGAACCGGACATTTATCTGGCGGCCTGTGAGAAACTGGGTGTGAAGCCGTCGGATGCCTATGCTGTGGAGGATTCCTATAACGGGATCCGCTCTTCCTACAGCGCAGGGATGATGCCGATTATGGTACCGGATCTGCTGCCGCCGACGGAAGAGATGTATGAGAAGAGCGTGGCCGTGCTGGAGGATCTGGTGCGGGTGAGAGAGTGGATGGAAGAAAAGCTGAGCAGGAGGGATTGTTCTGGCCGCTGTCAGGCAGAGGCATAAGAAGGAATGGCGCTTCGGAATGGAGGAAAGGGAATGAATCTTGAGATCGCAACCAGGCTGGTAGGGCTGCGCAAGGCAAACAAATTGTCACAGGAGGCGCTGGCGGAGAAGCTGGGGATCAGCAGACAGGCGGTCAGCAAATGGGAACGGGCAGAAGCCTCACCGGATACGGATAATCTGATCGCGCTGGCGAAGCTGTATCATGTCTCTCTGGATGAGTTGTTGAAGATCAATGAGGAGGAAGAGACGGACAGCGCGGGCGGCGTGGATGTTGGTACGGATGGCATAGCCGGGGGCAGTGCTGCGTCTGCTGGCATGCGGGGAGCTGAGAGTGAAGTTTTGCCTGTCGGTATGCGGGGAGCTGAGGGTGAAGTTTTGCCTGTCGGTACGCAGGAAGTCGGGGAAAGCATTACAGAGCAGGCTGCGGGGAGCAGCCGGGAAGGTGGTCAGGAAGGTACAGGGGTCGGTGAAGATGATGTGTATATCGGGTTAAAGGGCATTCACGTGAAATCTCACAGTGGAGAAGAGGTGCATATCGACCGCAGAGGGATTCATGTGCGTGACATGAAAAGCGACGTGCATATTGGCGGGAATGGTGTTTTTGTAAACGGAGAAAAGGTGAGAAGTGTTGAAATTCCACTGGGTGTTCTGGCGATTATCATCTATATCGTGATCGGATTCTGCTTCGACCTGTGGCATCCGGGATGGCTGCTTTTTATCCTGATACCGATTATCAGCTCTCTGGTGGATGCAGTGTGTAAGCGGGATGCCAGTCTGTTCCTGTATCCGGTTTTTGCTTTTGGAATTTTTCTGTATGCCGGAATTGTACACACTTTGTGGCATCCGGCCTGGGTTATTTTTCTGACGATTCCGATTTTCTATTTCCTGACGGGAGCTGTGAAAGACCGAGCAGAAAAGGAGTAGTGCTGATATTGGGTATCAGGTACAGGCGGGTTATTTATAAGTGGTCGGTACACCAGGCAGACAGGGATGTAAGGGATGGATGTAAAGGGGATGGTGGTATAGTGTAAAACGCCGCACACACTGTAACAGGGCCTTACAGCGCTGCTGCAGTATGTGCGGTATTTTTGTGGTTTCTATGGTCAACGATATTGGAAATATCGCTTTCGGCCCCGCAGGAGCTTCTGTATGTTATCGGCTAAAGATTCTGCCCTGGTATTTCTGCAGGGACAGGAGAAGGATCATACCGAGGATACCGCAGGATATGATCTCACCTGCGCCTACCGTCAGGCAGTAGTAGCCAAAACACTGCAGGACGGACATGCCGTCTATCATCAGGCCATAGCCGTAGATCAGCACAAGCGGCACGATGATCGTGTTGGCTGCGATCGGGCATACCGGGGCGCACCATTTCCATCTACGGAGCGCATAAGTACCAAGTGCACCGAGCAGAGTTGCCAGACTGCCGAAAATAATGTCGGGCAGCGCGCATCCTGTCAGAACATTGCTGAGCAGACAGCCGATAAAGAGGCCGGGAATGGCAGCCGGGGTGAAATAAGGCAGAATCGTGAGTGCCTCGGAGAACCGAACCTGCACGGCATAGTTGGCAAGTCCGAAAGCGTTGGCGATAAAGGTCAGCACAACGTAGATGGCGGCGATCATGGCCGCCTGAACCAGGGTGGTCAGTGAGATGGGCGTGGAAATCCGTGCGGGGATTGCCTCGCTGTAGGTTTGTTTTTTCATATGCATTTGTCTCCTTTAGTTTTGTTTTAGGTGAGGAAGGTCTCGAACTCACCGTATATATTTATTGAAAACACCGTGTCTGCGGCATTTCAACGTTTCTTAGTATATCACTGTGCTTGCGAAAAAGCAAGCTGTACCCCATTTTTACCCCATTTCATCTGTATTTTCTTCATTTGTAACCTCAAATAGATCATCAATAGAACAATGTAAAATAGTGCTGAGCTTTTCGAGATTATCAAAACGAATAGAAGAAGTTTCGTTGTTCACGATTCGATTGAAATTTTGGTAGCTTAAATCCATTTGTTTATACAGCCAGTATTTTGTATGATTTTGTTCTTCTAATATCTCTAAAATCCGCAAGCGTATCATAAATTACCCCCACACAATGAGTTATTATATCCGAAATCTAATGCTTGCATAAATGATGTGCACAGTATATAATGTGTACATTAGATACTGCGAGCGACCAATTAATAAGGGGTGCTTACAGAGATTAAAAAATAAAAATACATAAAAAGGATAAGGGGGCAAACCAATGGGATTTTTAGGAAGTGTTTTTGGAGTAATCGGAGATATGGCAGGAGAGATGGTTAAAGAGACGACAGGAGTAGACGTTTCTAAGACGATAAACACAATAAAAGATGGGAGATTAGAAGATGCCATATATGATATGAAAGATAGTATGGAGGGTACGGCATATTCAAATTTTAGGAAAACTTTAAAATCTTTATCTGATGAAGATTTTAAACGAATAAATACAAATAAACTTGTTGATGTTCAACTGAGAGCATATGAAGATGAAAGAAAAAGGAGAAGACTGTAAAGAAGAAAGGAGACAAAAATATGGGAGTTAATTCAAAAGATTTAGATGAGCATGGGTATGCTCTTTGCGGATGTTGTAGAAAGAAATTTTTTATGAGTGATCTTGTTGAGCCGTGTGAGTTTTGCGGTAAATGGTTTTGTAAGAGTTGTGCAAGGGAAGTTCCGGCGGGGCATGGTCATGGAAAAATATGTGTAAGGTGTTATGAGAAATTGAAGAGGATGGATAGGAAGTAGTTTCTTTTTCTGGTTGTTATGATATATAATCAATCATGATTTAAATTTAATCGTAAGAATATAGATCAAAATAACAACAGATGTGTATAGCATTAAAATAGTAATTTTATAAAAGGGAATAGAAAAGACGGTGTTAATCCATCGTCTTTTTTGTGTTATAGTTTCACTTTGAGATTATATATTATATAAGAAACGAGAATATAATAAAGGCATATAAGACACCATTCCATCTATTCCACCTAAGTATGATATAATAAAATAGGGTATATTGAGAGGATTATTTAGGTGGAAAGGATGGATAGATGGAAATATGAAGCATATTGACTTGTTAACTATGGAATCTTATTTAGAAACTAAAAGGGAACTGATGGAGAATGCAAATTATCCGATTAGAGAGTTGCATATTGATCATACGAAAAGATTGATTGAAATAATTGAAGAAATAAAAGAAGAATATTTTGAAGGAAAGAATGATAAACAACATATGCCTTTATTTATATCAACTATAAAACAAGGTGGTGATTACGAAGTGGAGGTAAGAAATTCGCTTTACTCAAGCCAGTATGAATTTATGACAGAGATTAAAGAAAAATATAAAAGATTAATGAATGATAAACAAGAGGTGGAAATAAGTAATGATATAGAAAGGGTTCTTAATACAGTCTATATATATAGTTGTAGGTTGGGAAGTGACATAGAAAAACGAATGCATGAGATTATAAAGTATACTTTGACAGATGAGCAGAGATGTGACTGTTTTAACAATGGAAAATTTATGAAAGAAATGGACGAAAAAGATATATATCCATTTGAGAAGCAAGGAGATACATTGCCACTATATTGTCAAGATATGCAACGAGTCTTATTCGGGGTACATAGAAAAATATTTGAAGTAAGTAAGTCTTTAGATATAACGAGATTTGGTTTTCACGAAGTAAAAAAAATTGTTGATGAGGTTACAAAAGCTCTGAAGCATAATAAATATCAAGAGATTACAGAAAATTCTGAAGATAGTAGCGGTGGGTATACAGAGAAAAGTGAGGACTATATATTATTAGACAAGATATTAGGTATTTCATTGACAAATATTATCTATTGGAAAACAAAGAAAATCAAAGAGAGAGAAATGCAGGATAATATAATAAGAATAATAAATCCATTGATGAAGTGCCAATATTCTGTTGGAAGAAATTCTGTTGCGCAAGTGCTTCTTGAATATTTAAGTATTATGGAGTTTGACGAAAAAATAATACGTATATTGGAGGAAGTCTTAAAGAAAAAAGTTAAAGTATGGAACGAATATTATGAAGAAATTGAGGCGGCTATACTCATACCTGTTTTTAGCTATTTAGTAAGTTGTCCTGTAAGTGATTACATAGAAGTATGTAAAAATATAGAGAAAGATAACTCGTGGGGTGAGTATATATATATGGATGATATAGCAAATAGTGAAGAAATGACAAAAGCTGAAAATTCCAAAGAAAATACGGATACTGAAAGCTCCAAAGATTATATGAATACAAATAAAATACGGATTCCAAAGGGTGATATGAATAACCGGACATGGTATGCATATATTCATAAATCAGTTTTCGAAGCTATTTGGAGAGAGTGATGTAATTATATTTTGTTAGATCAAGATAATAGAAAAAATGAGAAAGCGGACAAAAAATGAAATTATGTTCGCTTTTTTTGTATGCGCGATTAGTATTGTATACTTTTTGAAGAAAGGAGGAAAAATACAAAAAAATTTAAAGGAGGTATAGATATAGGTGAAGAGAAAAGTTGTTAGCCCGATTGAGTTCTATCCGATCCAATTTCTAGCGGAGTGCGAGACCAAAGACGGAAAGATCAAAAAAATTCCGGTTGACGATTCGAGGCTTGCAGGGGTACATCTTCCAAATACTGTAGAAAATCCGCAAGAATTTCTCAAGCAGATGGAGAGGCAGTTAAACCTTGCACCCGAAAAAAACGTATCGGAAACAGCTCCAACAGCCGTGCAACAAATTTCACAAGCGGATATTGTTCGCGCAAAAATGCCAATAGCACCGAAAGAACAGAATGTGAATGATATCGCAAATTTCGTTATATATCCAAAGATACGTTACATTTATGTGAAAAGGGATGGCAGTAAAAAGGATGAAGAAGAAAAGATTGTATCCGAAATAGTTTTCGATGACGGCTCAAAAGATATATTTTGCATACGCAAGGTAGAAGTCTCAAATATATGTAAGATAGTAAAGCGCAAATTCGTAAATGCGCGCATAGATTTTGAGGTTAAGCATGTAGACAAAAAGATCGAGGATAAATTTCGGGATGAATCACGAAATTGCCAAGTTGTTCTTTGCTATTTCGAACAAGGCTGGCAGATGGTAAATCGAAAGATGATTTACGTGAATCAAAGTGCAAAAAATTTCAAGGGCATGGAATATGATCTTACAGCGAATCTTCCACATATCCAGTGCAGTAGAGAAGATGTAGGACAGATTTTGTCAAATGCCTTTCAGTTATATGATAACAGTGAGACCATTAGCACGATGATTATGTGTTCATTTCTAGCTGTACTGTTTCGCCCCTTTAAAGAAGCAGGATATCCACCCAGATTTTTGTTGTTTCTGAATGGTAAGACGGGCAGTATGAAGACAACCATAGCAAAGATTTTGTTCGTACAACTGTGTGATGATAAAACACGAGATACACCAAGACGAATTGATACGGACACGGTTGTGTCACTTGAGCGTGCTCTGGTCGAATCAGGATATGATACCGTGACTCTGATTGATGATTATAATCCGGCCAAGACCAGAAAGCGGAAGGCTCAGATGGAAGAAGCACTAGAATTTGTCGTACGTTATATCGGTGATATGAGTTCCAAAAGCCGAAGTAATATACAGCTCCAAGATTGCAGGGGCGAGGGTGTACAGGGAACGGTTGTTATAACTGGTGAATTACGAGGCAAGGGGCTATCTTCGAATTTACGGTGTCTATATTGCAGAATGGTACGCGAAAAGGCTAATCTTGAAGCTGTCACGTGGTTTCAAGATAATCCGACGGCCTACACGACTGTGTTACATGAATTTGCAGAGTTTGTAGGAGAAAATTGGATGACAATAATATGCTACATAAAAGAAAATTTTTCTCTTATGCGAAAAAGAATAGACGGTATTTTGTCTGAAAGACGATTGATTGATTCAGTTGTCACACTTCAAATTGTGAATCATATACTATGCCGATTCCTACGGGAATATTGCGATATTTGGGATTTAAGCAAAATATGGGGGACGAGAAATATGGAGCAGGATATCATTAGTAATGCTTTGATGAGTCAAGCGGTATCATCGGAGGACAGCCCGTCAACGATGTTCATTAAAACACTGAATGAGTTGATGAAGATTAAAAGTATTGTCTTAGCCACAAGGAAGATTACAGAACAAGATCTGGCAACTTATGACGGATTTGAGGATGAAAATTATCTCTATTTCAATCCGACAACCATTTTTAGGAAAGTTCGCAGTTTCTACATAGCGAATAACATTGAATTTGCAATGGATTTGAAAGAAGTTGTTGTGGCTTTGTATGATGACGGAATAATTAAGACATCGCCAAATGGGAATGGTAAGCAGACGTACTATTTTCGAGGTAGCATCGGAAAAGGAAAGAAGCAGAATTTTCTCAGAGTGCATAAAGTCAAGTTTCAACAGATTTTAGATGATTCGTTAGATACCGTTTGGTAAGAGGTAGCTATGCGTAAGACGGGAGAGTCTAAAATTAATTTTAATTCGCGACTATTAATCTCTACGAGCGATTTGCGAGAATTGCTGAGTTGCGGAAGGTCTACAGCTGTTAAAATAGGTATTGAAGCAGAAGCAAGGGTACAGATTGGCAAAAGAGTACTTTGGAATATTGATAAGGTGCAAAGATATCTAAATGTATTATCTAATTAAACAAAACGCCTGCATTAAGCAGGCGTTTTCAAGTTCAGAAAGGAGCATTTATTATGGCGAAGGATTTAAAAGGTAAAGAACTACCAACAGGTATCAGACAGAGGAGAAACGGAAAGTATGAAGGACGTGTACAGCATGAAAATGAAAGATATTCAGTATATGCGGATAGTCTGGCGGAATTAAAAACCAAAATGACAGAGTTACGATACAGACTGGAACATGGAAGTTTTGTTGCAAAGAATAGAATGACTGTTAAAGAATGGTTTGAAACATGGATAGAAGAGTATAAAAAGAATCAAGTGAAAACTGGAACAATTATAGCTTATACAAATTATTATAGTTTTTACATTGATAAGTATATAGGTAAAAAGAAAATGGTAGATATACGAGGGGAGCATATACAGCGTATATACAATGAAATGTTAAAGGATGGACACGCGGTATCTACTATAAAGATTATTTCTGCTGTTATGAATGGATGCTTCAAACAAGCAGTTAAAAATGGCATAATAGAAAGAAATCCTGTCATTCTGGCAACAATACCGCGCCAAGGTGAGACAAAGGCACGTAGAGTTTTTTCTGTACAAGAGCAGGAAATATTCATGTTGTATGCAAAGGATAGCTATTTATATAATTTATTTGCACTTGCAATCAGAACAGGTATGAGAAGTGGTGAGATAAGGGGATTGAAATTTTCTGATATTGACAAGAAAAATGGTGTAATGCATATTGTACGTACATTGAAATATGAAGGTGGAAATCAAGGTTTTTTTGAGGATACACCCAAAACTAAGACATCAAAACGGGATATTCCTCTTACACAGGATATGATTGACATTATAGAAGATCAGTCAAAGAAGAATAGTCAGGAAATTATATTTATTAATGGCTATATTTTTCAGATGAGCGATGGAAGACCGATCAGCAGAGAGAGATTACAGACTGAAATCAACCGTATTCTGAAAAAGATACACAATGCTGGGATAGAGTTTGAATATTTTACACCGCATTGCTTTAGACACACTTTTGCAACAAGAGCGATTGAAAATGGTATGAAGCCTCAGACACTTAAAACTATATTGGGACACAGTACTCTTGCTATGACAATGGATTTGTATTCACATGTATTGCCAACAACTAAGGCAGAAGAAATGAAATTAATAGCAGGTGCGTTTTAGGGGTATACCCCATTTGTACCCCGTACAAGATAAAAAAGGATACATCAAGATAAAATGAAAGTGCTATGGCTGTTACGATAATAACAGTACATAGCACTTGATAAAACATGATAAAATTTGCATATTTAAAGTTTTGTTTTTCGTCAGGAAGGTCTCGAACTGACGTTGTGATTTTGGAAAACCATAATTTAATATGATTTTCCGAAGATCTATTATACAGAGAATTAAAAAAAAGTCAAGCCCTGGCTTGACTTTTTAAAATATCAATTGATCCGTTGGCGCTTTATTTTATTTGAGCATTTGTTCATCGCATGTTATAATCATCTTGTATAATTGAAAAGAAAACAGGATGCGATTTTCCGATGGATGCCCTATGAGTATAATGGAAGTTCTTACATTATTGCTTGTATTATTTGCGGCTCTGTCTTACATAGATAATCATAAAAAGAAATAGCATCCCGCCCTGAGAAAGTTGGATGCCATTCTTATAGTTATTCTTCACTGAGGGCAATCGGAGATTTCAATTCCGATCACTTCTAAGTAGATTATACACCGGAGCCGCTTGATTTTCAAGTGGCTCTTATTTTTTGACGACAGTTATGCCTCCGGCTCCTCTTCATGATACCGTGCCACCGCCGACTGGATCCTCTCCACAGGATTGAGCAGATCGCTGATGGAAGTATCGTGATTCAGGGTGTCGATGATATAGGCGATGTATTTGCTCATATCGCAGTCGATGTACCACTCGTGGCTAAGCAGTTCCGGCGTCTGGTAGATCAGGTTGGTGGTCAGCACACGGTGGATCAGGCCGTCTTCATATGCCTTATCGAACCCTTCAAGACCGGCGGTAAAAAGGCCGAAGGTGGCGAACACGAAGATTCTGTTGGCTTTGCGTTCCTTGAGGGCGCTTGCCACTTCCAGAACGCTCTCACCGGAGGAGATCATATCATCTATGATGATCATATCCTTGCCTTCGATGCTGGAACCGAGGAATTCATGTGCCACAATGGGGTTGCGACCGTTGACGATGCGGGTGTAGTCCCGTCTCTTGTAGAACATACCCATATCCAGGCCAAGCACGTTGGCAATGTAGATCGCTCTCGTCATACCGCCCTCATCGGGGCTGATCACCATCATGTGGTCGTTGTCGATCTGCAGGCCCTTCACATGGCCCAAAAGTCCTTTGATAAACTGGTAAGCAGGCTGTACGGTCTCGAAACCGTTCAGCGGGATGGCATTCTGTACGCGGGGATCGTGGGCGTCAAAGGTGATGATATTGTCCACGCCCATATTGACCATCTCCTGCAGGGCCAGGGCGCAGTCCAGAGATTCTCTGGCGGAACGTTTGTGCTGGCGGCTCTCATAGAGATAGGGCATGATGACCGTGATCCGTCTCGCCTTGCCGCCCACCGCGGCGATGATACGTTTTAAATCCTGATAATGATCGTCCGGTGACATGTGGTTCTCATGGCCGCAGAGAGAATAAGTCAGGCTGTAGTTGGCCACGTCCACCAGAAGATAGAGGTCTGAGCCGCGGACCGATTCCTTGATCACACCTTTGGCTTCGCCGGAACCGAACCGGGGCACTGTTGCTTCCAGAATATAGGAATCCCGCTGGTAGCCGGAGAATGCCAGAGAGTCTTTGTGCTCGCTCTCCCGCTCGGTTCTCCATTTTACCAGATAATAGTCTACCTTTTCGCCCAGCGGCTTGCATCCGGCCAGCGGGATTATGCCGAGGGAACCTACCGGGATGGTCTCAAGGTTTCTTTTTTCTTCGCGTTTCGTCATGAAAGGATCCTCACTTTCTGTTCATCAGGCGTTTTCTGTACATACGGATATCCTGTCCGGTCAGCTTACAGATTTCATAGTGGCTCGTGATTCGGGAAAAGATACGGTCAGAGTATCGGTTCCGCAATTCTTCCAGAGAAAGGTTGGTGGAGATGATGGTAGCCTTTTTCCCCATATGGCGCTCGTTCAGAAGAGCAAAAAGCTGGGATGTCACAAACTGGTTGGTCAGTTCGGTGCCCAGATCGTCGATGATCAGCAGATCGCACTGATACAGGTCTGCGTAGGTTTCACGCAGTTCTTCTCTATTCTTATAATCAAAGGAATTCTTGGATAATAAATCAAACAGGCCGGTGGTGCTGAAATAGATCACGGAATGACCGCTCTCGATCAGTTCCTTGGCGACACAACCGGAGAGAAAAGATTTTCCCGTCCCCACTGTACCATAAAAGAAGAGATTATGGTAGTCGGAATTGAAATTTTTGACAAAGTTTCGGCAGGTCCGCACCGCATTCTTAAAACGGGACAGGTCCTCGCCCTCATAATACTCATAGGACAGAGTATCGAAATTCTCTGTGCGGAGCATTTCGCGTATGTTGGACTGTTCATAGAGCAGGGTGATCATGGCCTGCTTAAAACAGTGACATTTTTCGCTGCCGATATAGCCCGTATCCTGACAGTCCGGGCATTCATAGACCGGTTCCAGGTAATCAGGGGCAAAGCCGGCATCCTCCAGAAGCTGTGCTTTGCGGCCCGATAATTCGGCCAGCGAGTCGCGCAGATCTTCCATGGCCTCCTCGTCACCGGCAAGCAGCTTCCTGCCCTGGGCTACGGAGACGGCCGCCACCATGTCTTCCAGATCCCGGTATCCGGGAATGCGGTCATAGACACAGGCAAGCCGGCGTTCTGCCTCACGGCGGCTTTTCAGCTGCTTTATCTCGTATTGATGAAGAATCGTATCATATTGCGCGTTTGTCAGGGACACTCTGAGACTCCTTATATTCCAACAGGAAATTGTGCGGCATATTCAAGTTTGCAAAGCTCATTTAAGAAGCAGGCATACTTTTGCTTAATTACTGATCAGCTCCTGCTCTAAAGCTTCGAAGTCATAGCTGTTCTGTGTAAACTGGTTGAACTTGTTGCCGGAAGCGGGTCTGGACGGCTTCGTCCTGCGGTAGTGTTCATCCAGAGACTGGATATCATTGACACTATGTACACCGGATTTCTGCCAGCTGGCAAGTATTCGGTCGGCATACTCAAAACGATGCTTGTCCGTTGCCAGAACGGTGCGCTCACAGGCAGTAAAAATAATATCGGTATCGAAGCCGTATTCTTTCGTCCAGCGTGTGATATAGGCAACCTCCGTTTTCGTAGGAGTGCCGTTCTTTCCCAACGCTTTCATGATCTCATAGACCGACTTGTCATACCGGCCGGCCAGCTTTGCGGCCTGTCCGGGAGTGGTCACGCCCTGCTGTGCCCAGCTGACAGCGACTTTCTCGATGTAACGCAGCTCCTTCTTACCGCGGTCCACACAGTACTGGATCAGATAATCGATCAGATCCTCTGAGAAAGCAAGCCTGTCTGAAATAAAAAGGATCGTCTTCACTTCGGTGGCGCTGAGCGTCTTCTTCAAATACTGCTCCGCTACGAACAGGAGCCGGGCAGTGGACTCATCGGATTTAAAAGCCTTCAGCTCATCCAGTGTATAGTTGGGCTTTACATAAATATTGTCAATGGACGCCTCAGCTGCCTGTTCCGGACTGTCGGTAAGAAACTGCTGAGGAAGCTCAGCCGCCGCCTGTTTCCCGCTTTCAACAGAGTTGAACTTGGAAGCAATGGGCACCACGGAGGCAAGAGCAGCCGGTTGGGCAGCTATCGGTACGGAAGCCGCCGGTGACGGCGTGTTGAAATCCCGCAGATGGATGCCGATCACATTCTTATGCTCATCCAGATCCAGCGTCAACAGATGATGCTTCTCCCAGTATTTCAGGGCGCGCATCACATCCTTCTCCGTGTAATTGAAAAGATCCGCAATATCAGAAATGCTGGTAGCGCGGCTGGCGCTCATCATCCGGAGCAGATACAGATAAATCTTAAGCTGCGCATCGTTGGCATCCTGCATATATTCGTCTATAAACCGATTCGAGATAACCGTAGAATCGGTATGATTATCCTGATAAATCGTGAAACAACTCATGAATACACCACCTTCGCTTTACCCCTAAAGCACAATGTGTGTCAGAAGGACACATCTCGCATTATAGCATAGCGTTCCTCAAAATAAAATAGGTAAACAGTAACAAAGAAAAAAATAAGAACAGACGTTTACCAAATGTGGATAATGTGGATGGTGCGGCAGGATGTCCCGTAAAAGGGGCGTTATCTACACTGCAATATCCACAGAAAGTGAATAGAAATACCTGGCATTTTCTGTGGATATTGTGAATAATTATTTCTGAAGCAGGTCATCGCCGACTTTTACGATATCTCCGGCCCCCATAGTTATCAACAGATCGCCCTTTGTGCAATTTTCCATGAGGAATGTCTCTATCTCCGAAAAATTCGGGAAATAGTAACAGCGGTGTCCAAGCTTCTCGATCTCAGCCTGCAGCGTCTGAGAACTGATACCCAGCGTATCCTTCTCTCTGGCGGCATAGATTTCCGCCAGGACAATCTCATCCGCCAGAGACAAAGCCCTGGCAAAGTCTGTGAGGAAAGCCCTGGTGCGCGTGTAAGTATGGGGCTGGAAGACACACCAGGTAGTCTTGTGCGGGAGCTCTCGTGCAGCCAGCAGGGTTGCGGTGATCTCAGTAGGATGGTGGGCATAGTCGTCGACGATGGTGACGCCGTTCCATTCACCCTTATATTCGAAACGCCTGTCGGTGCCGGTGTAGGAGAGCAGAGCTTTGGCTGTGGTCTCTGTGGGAATGTCAAGCAGGCCGGCCAGTGCGATGGCGGCCACGGCATTGTATACATTGTGTTCGCCGGGAACCCGCAGGGAGAATACGTCATCTTTTCCGTTTCTTTGCATAAGATGGAAAGAGGGACAACCTGAAGCATCGTAGGTGATATCCGTCGGATGGTAGTCATGGTCAGGCGAAGAACCGTAGGTGATGACCTGACAGGCCAGCCCCTGTGTGATTTCTTCATAATGGTCGATGTCGCCGTTTATGATAAGAGTCCCGTTGGCAGGAAGCAGTTCGGCAAATTTATGGAAGGAGCTGCGGATGTCCTGAATATCCTTAAAGAAATCAAGATGGTCTTCTTCTATATTAAGGATGATGCCGATCTTCGGGAAAAAACTCAGAAAGCTGTTGGTGTACTCGCAGGCTTCCGTGACAAAATATTCGGAGGAGCCTACACGGATATTGCCGCCGATGGGCTTATAGATACCGCCGATGGAAAGTGTCGGATCGGCCTTGTGCTCCAGAAGGATCTCAGAGACCATGGAGGTGGTGGTGGTCTTGCCGTGGGTGCCGCTGATGGCAATGGGCACCTGATAATTTTTCATCATCTGTCCCAGAAGCTGCGCACGGGTCAGGGTGGGAATATTCAGTCGGCCTGCCGCAGTCAACTCCGGATTGTCGGGACGGATCGCGCTGGTATAGACGATCAGATCGATGTCAGCCGTGATATTCTCCTCTTTCTGGCCGTAATAGACGGCAGCGCCCCGCTCTTCCAGCGTATGGGTGAGCGGCGAGGGTGCTCTGTCGGAACCGGATATCCGGAAACCTTCGGAGAGCAGGATCTCTGCCAGGCCGCTCATGCTGATGCCGCCGATACCAATGAAATATATATGAATGGGATTGTTAAAATTAATCTGATACATGGATGTCTCCTTGAAAAATTTACATTTTTTACTAGTATTATACTCATTTGGCAAAAAAAAACCAATATGTTTTTGGAAAAAGTAAGCGGGAACGTTTCGGGAAGCCGGCCGGCAGCATATATATTGAAAAAACTGTGACAGAGAGTGCGGAAGGCTGCTTGGGGAAAATTGACAGGGGCGCGGGGTAAAATTATAACACATAAAAAGGAAGATGTATAAAATGAATAAATAAACCGGAAAACAGGAGGTGCTTATTGTAAATTATTAACATGGTAGGCGAAATATCGGGAGAATAAATTCGTAAATTATATTCACTTTCAATTCAGAGTGTGATATAATTATGCAAAGCAAAAGAACCCGTTTGAAACAAGCTTGATCTGCGAAGCAAATTTATTATCAGGATATTGGGAAATTGCTTCGTTAATCCGAGTTCGAGAAGCGAAGCTCGTAAACGAGCTGTGCTCGTTTTTTTATAAAAACTAGGAAACAAGAGGTGATAACATGGTTAAGAAGGAAATGATTGCCATGCTCTTAGCAGGCGGTCAGGGAAGCCGATTGGGAGTGTTTACGTCGAAGGTTGCAAAACCTGCTGTAGCGTTTGGCGGCAAATACCGGATCATCGACTTTCCGCTCAGTAACTGTATCAATTCTGGTGTTGACACCGTGGGTGTGCTGACGCAGTATCAGCCGCTTCGTCTCAATACTCATATCGGAATCGGTATTCCTTGGGATCTTGACAGGAATATCGGCGGTGTGACGGTGCTTCCGCCGTATGAGAAGAGCGTTAACAGCGAGTGGTATACAGGGACGGCGAATGCGATCTATCAGAATCTGGACTACATGGAGAGTTACAATCCGGAATATGTGCTGATCCTGTCGGGCGATCATATCTACAAGATGGATTATGAAGTGATGCTGGATTTCCATAAGCAGAACGGAGCGGAGGTGACGATTGCAGTCATGCCGGTGCCGATGGAAGAGGCGAAGAGGTTCGGGATTATGATCACGGACAAGGACCGCAGGATCACGGATTTTGAAGAGAAGCCGGAGAATCCGCGCAGCAACCTCGCTTCCATGGGAATCTACATATTCAACTGGAAGACGTTGAAGGAAGCGCTGCTGACGAACGCTTCACAGCCGGGACTGGATTTCGGCAAGCATATCATTCCTTATTGCCATGGGAAGGGGGCGCCTCTTTACGCTTATGAGTTTAACGGATACTGGAAGGATGTCGGCACATTGAGTTCCTATTGGGAAGCGAATATGGAACTGATCGATATCGTTCCGGAGTTCAACCTTTACGAGGAGTATTGGAAGATCTACACCAAGAGCGAGATATTGCCGCCGCAGTACCTGTCTTCTGACAGTATTGTGGAGCGGAGTATCATCGGGGAAGGTTCCGAGATCTACGGCCAGGTATATAATTCCGTAATCGGCTGCGGCGTCACAGTGGGTGAGGGAACGGTCATCAGAGATTCCATCATCATGAATGAGACGCGGATTGGCAGCCACTGTGAATTGCACAAGGCTATTGTCGCCGAGAATACAGTGATCGAAGATGATGTCAGACTGGGTGTTGGGGAGGAAGCAGCGAATGAGACAGATCCTCACATCTACAACAGCGGCATCGTGGCGGTAGGGGAGAAGAGCTTTATCCCGCAGGGCGTCACCGTCGGTAAGAATTCGGTCGTATTTGGCGTGACGAGTGCACAGGACTATGCGGAGGGCAGTCTTCCGAGTGGTAAAACTTTGATTAAGGCAGGTGATAAACAGTGAGAGCAATCGGAATAATCTTGGCAGGCGGCAACAATCACAGGATCAAGGAGCTGACTCAGAAACGGGCGGTCTGTGCCATGCCCATCGCGGGAAGCTATCGCGGGATTGATTTTGCGCTGAGCAATATGTCCAATTCCCACATTAATAAGGTCGCTGTGTTTACGCAGTACAATGCCGGAAGCCTGAACGAGCACTTAAGTTCTTCCAAGTGGTGGGATTTCGGTCGTAAGCAGGGAGGGCTGAGGGTTTTTACTCCGGCATTGACAGCAGAGAGTAATGCATGGTATCGTGGTACAGCAGATGCCATTGCACAGAACCTTTCTTTCCTGAAAAACAGCCATGAACCATACGTGGTAATATCTTCCGGTGACTGCGTTTACAAAATGGATTATAATAAGCTTCTGGAGTACCATATTGAGAAGAAGGCAGACATCACTGTTGTATGTAAGGATATGCCTGCGGACGTCAATGTGGACAGGTACGGATCGGTCAAGATGAACGAGGAGTGCCGCATAGAGGAATTCGAGGAGAAGCCGGTGGTGGCCAGATCCAACACGATCTCCTGCGGTATCTATGTAGTCAGAAGACGGCAGCTGATTGAGATGATCGAAAGATGTGCAGAAGAAGACAGATACGATTTCGTGAAAGATATTCTGATCCGTTATAAGAATATGAAGGGTATCTACGGTTACAAGATCAAAGAATACTGGAGTAATATCGCTTCCGTGGATGATTACTTTAAGACGAACATGGATTTCCTTCATCCGGAGATCCGGAATTATTTCTTCAAGCAGTATCCGGATATTTATTCCAGGGTTGATGATCTGCCGCCTGCCAAGTATAATGTGGGAGCAAGCATCAGGAACAGCTTGATCTCCAGCGGATGTATTGTGAACGGTAAGGTAGAAGATTCTGTGATCTTTAAGAAAACTTACATCGGCAACAACTGCTATATCAAGAATTCCATCATTCTGAATGATGTCTATATTGGAGATAATACACATATTGAGAATTGTATCGTGGAGAGCAGGGGGACGATACGGGCCAATTCTTACCATAAAGGGGAAAATGGTATAGAAATTGTGGTAGAACATAATGACAGATTCGTAATTTAATGGTATGATGGAAAGGCGGTTGCGATTGAAAGATGTATTATATTGTGTAAGAGGCATGTGCGTAACTAATTAAATGTTTTATTACAAGCTACGTGGCTTGATGAGTATGACTTGTGTGGAAAAGCTTGTGAAAACCGGCAGGTTACTGTCCGGTATCATATGATAAGGAGGCTGAGCTTCATGAGAATTACTGATGTCCGCGTGCGTAAAATGACTCAAGACAGCAAGATGAAAGCAATCGTCTCAATTACCATAGACGATGAATTCGTAGTTCATGACATTAAAGTAATTGAAGGTGAGAAAGGTCTTTTCATTGCAATGCCCAGCAAGAAAGCCAACGACGGCGAGTACCGCGACATTGCACATCCGATCAACTCGGAGACCCGGGACAGAATACAGAGCATTATTCTGGACAGCTATGAAAAGGCGCTTTTGGAACCAAACGACGAGTAAACAAATGCATAGTGTGGATGTAACGAGAAAGGACGCGGGAACGCGTCCTTTTCTTTGCCTGTCTTTATTGATAAATTAGCTAATACCTGATAAACTGAAAATAGCTAAAGGAGGTAATTCTATGATCGCTGCAATCGCAACTGCAACAGAAATGCAGAATAATTTCGGGAGATATCTGAATCTTGTCATGTCCGGACAGGAAATCATTGTAACGAAAAATGGCCGGGAGGTAGGGCGCTTTATTCCAAAAGATGCTGCCGTATCATATCTGACGGATGCATTGACCGGGCTTATCCGATACATTGAAATCTGCAAATTCAAAGATCAACGACAGCGCCTTCAAAGTCTCCTCAATTTTCTTTGCATCTAATTCCTTTCGCATAACATAGACCAAATTGGCAAACGATAAAACAGAAACACAGCCTCTTGCTTTCTCCGTTTCACATAGTTTCCAGATAACGGTGGAAGTCCGGACATGCGGCTCCCGGTTTTGAAGAACATCCAAAAGAATATTTGCATCAATCAACAGCCGATACCAACGCCTATAGTACAATAATATAAGATATAGTCTTGCGGAAAACAAGGGTATAAGCATAGGATCTGTAAAGCGGGATGAAAGGCGAAAGGAAGGGTATAGAGAATGAACGGAAGATATAGTTTGACGAAATCAGAAGAAGAGATCATGGAATTACTGTGGGAGAAAGACAGAAAGATGTCGTCCAAGGAGATCCTGGATTATTTCAACGAACATTGTGATAAGGACTGGAAGAAGCAGACTTTGAATACTTTTCTGGCCAAACTGCTGCAGGCCGGGTTTATTGACAGGATCTCAAAGGACAGAAAATATCTGTATGTGCCCCTGGTCACAAGAATGGAATATAAGCAGAAAGGAGCGGAGCAGTTTATCAGGGATTCCTACAGCGGCTCATTCATGAACTTTGTAAGTGCTTTGTCCGGCGGTGAGATGATAAGCAGGGAGGAAGCGGAAGAGATCAGGAAACTGTTAGAGGAGAACAGATTATGAAACTGCTGGGATCGATGACGTGCGCGGGCAGCATGGTGTTATTTCTTTATCTCATTTTCATGGCGGCTTTGAAAAAGTCTTTCGGCGCGAAGCATCGATATCGAATTCTGATTATGGCTTTGTTTTTTTATATGGTGCCGGTCCAACTGGGACATTATATGGATATAGCACAGGATATCGTACAGGATCGCGCGCAGGAACGCACGCTGTTTATGGACCAGGAAGGTAATCGAGTGTATGATATGTCCCAGAATGTCATTGAAGTGACGTGGGAAGGGAAAATCTATTTTCCTTTTATGGCGGCAAAAATCACATTGTTTATCGTGTGGAGCATCGTAGCCGTTACGATCATATTTCTCAAACTGTCCGGTTACGGCAAAGAAAGAAGAAGACTCTTTGAGGCCAGTGAGGATATTACGGTTAAGGAGACGCTGGAAGCGCTGGAAGCGGCAAGAACCGGATTGGGGATCAGAAGAAACATAAGGTACAGATGGGATCCGGGTCTGAAGGTGCCGTTGTCCATCGGGGTTATACGACCAATCCTGTTGCTGCCGAAGCAGAGATATTCGGATGAGGAAGGCGGGTTCATCTATGAGCACGAGCTGCTGCATATCAAAAATTATGACACGCTCTTTAAACTGTTGGGAGTGCTGGTGACCGGGTTAAACTGGTATAATCCGTTGGTTTACTGGCTGGTCCGTGAATTGGGTAAGGTGAGTGAAAGTGTCTGCGATGAACAGATTGCGTTGAATTGCGGAGAAGAGCAGAGGAAGATGTATGCTCAATTAATTCTGCAAATGGTTACAGTAGAGCGTGGAAAGAGTGGAAAGGGTTTTAAGTATACTGCGCCTTTTGGCAGCAGTAGGGAAAATGTTAAGGAAAGGATATCATTAATGATGAAGACAAGGAAATTGAAAGCAGGAATGAGGGTATTGGCGGTATGCTTTACGGCGTTGACCGGTCTGGTGGGTTCGATTCCGGTATTGGCATATGAGAAGCCGATTATAGTGTTGGATCAAAGCGGAGAGAACATTAAGCATGGTACGCGATGGGAGGAGATTTTTGTAGAGGAAGGGTTCAAGGGAAGTGAGGAAGAGATGAACAGTCTGTTTGTGGATGTAGATGCAACGGATCTAAAAGAGCTTCCGGCTGAAAGTTATTTCCAGGATCTGCAGGGGAATATATACACCGGCGAGGGACGGCAGGAGCAGAAGGCGTGCAGCCATACATATGTGAATGGGACACAACATGAACATGAGAAGAGAGGGGATAGCTGTACCATATATGTTTATAATGCGAGAAGGTGCAGCAGATGTGGAAATGTGATAAATGAAAGTTTGGCGTATGAATTAAAGTATCCTAAATGCCCGCATTAAAATTTTTATAAGGAGTAGATGGAAAGTTGTAAATGAGTCGGAAAATATTTTTAGAAATAGTACATTGCTGGAAGGCTTGATCGAATACCCGAAGAATTCAAAGAGCAGATACAAAATAATACCGAAGTTCCGAAGCGTTTTTTAATTATTTAAGAAATCGAGGAACTCTGGGGGCTGATAATATGAGATATCAATGTTTCGGATATGCTTTGGTCACTCATTCGAAATATTGATGAAAAGGGGGAGCGCAGAAAAAAGGAGTTCCAAACCAGTGGAATAAAGTTGTAGGGTAACGATGACACCAACAAACGGTTGACAAAAATCGGTGTACTATATATAATAGTACTATGCTAAACAATAAGATTCTTAAAACGAAAAAGTGTGGAAAAGCGACGTCCAGGCAAATAGTATATCATTTTGAAAAAGGGCCACTTGCTTAGCAGTTAGGAGATTAGCTTATGTCTATTGGAATTCATTATGCAAATACAGGTTTGGTGAGACAGAATCATACCGTGATCAATGCAGTAAACAAGAAAGTGATCGGCTGTACCGAGAAGGAGTTAAAAGCGGTGTCATCCGGAACGATGAAAGCTGTCTCGGCGGAGGAATTAGAGACTATACGTAAGAATAAAGAGCAGTTTACATACATCTGCGAAATGGATCGCAGCGCGATCATGAATGCGCCCGGTGTTGGTATTAAGGCAGTCACAAGCGTTGCCAATAACAGTGGCAGCAGCAATACGGTTTACAATATAGACGGTGTTACTTTTACGGCTGCGGAGTTGAGTGCAAGCAGGGAAGTTATGAAGAATGCCATATCCATGCTGCCGACAAAAGGAAGTTCGCTGGATTATAAGGATTATGCGTCTATGGGAATTGCATCCAACATGGTAAGCAGCTATGCGCAAAAAAACCTGACACAAGAGCAGGCCGGAGTTATCAACCAGTTCATGGAAGAGTATTTGGACAGTATGGTGCAGGCGGAGAAGGAGAGGTACAGTGGTGAGAAGTATTTTATAGATCATACGGAAGATGGCGATCAGGGAGCACGAAATCAGTATTATAATGTGAGAAAAATAGACGACAGGAGAATGTATGCTGAACTGAGAGAAATGTTCTTAAGGGAATTGGGTCCGGTGGTCGGCGCCGGGTGGCTTGCGCGTTTGGATGATACGCTTGCGAGAATAGATAACGGAGAAGTTATCAGCCATGGGGTGCGCTCGGCGACGAATAGAAATGTTACATCAAAAGTAAAAGAGCTGTTTGCCGGTGTGGATCTGTATGATGAGGATGCCTTGAGTGAAACATATAAAGAATATCGGAAGCTTATGAAGGCTGTATATGATACTGTGGCAGGTACAAATGCTGGTAGTGGTATAGCGCAATGGCTGTTTGAGGATGTCAATGCTGCCGCATCAAAAATTTCCAATGCGAAGGCGGTAATTGATAATGTTGGCAGAAAGGTAAATTGCAGCGTTTAGTCAGGGTGACACTGTGTAACTTTTTGCTGCCAGAGTTTTATTGACTTTCCACCTTGTGTTTGCTGGAATATAAGCACAAAGTAAGTCTGTCGCTGACCGATATGTGGTGTATAAAAGATTGGGTCAAAAGTATAGTCCTTTGCCGTAAGGTGGAGGACTTTTTTACATAATCGAACAGATGGCGAAGAACTGTATTGCAATAAACTGTAATATTGTTATCAGAATAGTGATTGGGTACTTGACGCTGATCTTCAGGAAGGGGTATACTGTGGAAGGAAAAGTGAACCTGTTTACGCGGCCAGTGCTCGTACCATCTTTGATGGTCTGGAAATTGTCGGTGATACGGAACTTTGCGACAGATACTCTGGAAGATTCTTTGTTAGCTCCCTGAGCTTAAAAGGTGCGGAGCGGCAGCAGGAAGAAAACTGATAAAGTTGGATGATGTGGGAGAGTTCGCGATGGCTGGCGAGATACCGGAAAACAGACTGCTGATGTTATCCCGTTTTTCGCAAAACACTGCAGCAGGTCAAAGACAGGAATTATGCAGAGACATTGTTTGATGATGGGATGAGAATGATCCATAGCTATGGGATTGTGTGTTACAAAAAGTGCTGCAGGTTTTCTTTCGGATTAACTGTCATAAGTGCTGGAACGAGAAGCATTGGAACAACTATGATGCTTATACTGTATTGGCGATTATGCCTTTATTCGTAACTTTAGCACCCGTGTTTTATATGATATATCTGGTGGTATGGCAAGGGGTGAATTTAAGAGATGAAAAGAATTTTATCGGTCTTTATAAATCGAGATAACGCCGTGCGGATCATGGTGACGGCATTGTTTGCGGCATCTTCCCAGCCGCTGATCGCATGGAGCATGGCCGGACTCTCAGGAGCATTTCTGGACAGTGAATTGAGTTATGAGGCGTTGTTCAGAAATATACTGATCCTGTTATGCGCATTGTTTATTGCCTGGTTTGCAGATAATATCAAGGCAAATCTGTTACTGGACAGTGAGTTTGAATTGCGCAGGCAGGTCTTTGACAGTATTTACGCCATGCCTATTGATGAGTTTGAGAAAAAAGACAGCGGGGCGTATTACAATCAGATCGGGCGTGATACGCAGATCCTGTCCAGGGAACTTTTTGAGGGTACGCTGAAAGTGATCGTGAACGGCCTTAGTATCGGTCTGATAGCAGTGCTGCTGCTATATTGCCACTGGATGAGTTTTCTGATCATCCTTATTTTTTTGCTGCCTTTGACTGTTAACAATCTGCTGATGCCGCAGAAGATCGCTGCCTGCCAGGAACGGTCAATGAACACGCTGGTGGGGATGACGGTTAAGATCAAAGACCTGCTGAGCGGGTTTTTTACTGCCCGTTTCCAGGAAGGGGAGAAGCAGGTTTCCGAGAGTATGCATACGCACTTTGCAGCGGCAGCGGATGCGGAGAAACAGATCATGAAATTGTCTAACCTGAGCGGGCTTATCGCGAATGCCAGTGTAACGCTTTCGCAGTTTTCCGGGCTGTTTGTTGCCTTTTATCTCATGCGTTTGGGTAAGATTGACTTCCAGCAATTCGTATTGATCTTTCAGCTGGGGATGATAGTCAGTAATCCGGTGGTCAGTTTGATCAATGCGGTCATTTCCATCCGCTCTTCGCGTCCCTATATTGAGAATACGGAGAAGATCCTGGCAGGACATAAACACCGGGAAGATTTCCGGCTGGAGAAGGTGTGCAGTATAAAACTTGACGATGTATCATTTGTTTATCCTGAAAAGCAGCGCTGTGTTTTAAGTCATTTTAATTATTGCTTTGAGCAGGGCAGGAAATATCTGATCATTGGAGAAAGCGGCAGCGGCAAGACCACCTTGATCAAACTTTTGCTGGGGACGCTGCATCCCGGTTCCGGTCACATATATTATGACAGGATTGACCAACAGGAGCTTTCCCCTTCTGAAATTTACCATCATTCGGCGGTGGTGCCGCAGCAGGTTTATATTTTCGACGATACGATCAGGCGTAATCTTGATCTGAAGGGAACCTGTACGGATGAAGAACTGCTTGCGATAATCAGCAAAGTAAAACTCGACAGGTTTTTCGCCGCAAACGGATATACGCTTGATACACAGATCAGCAACGAGACCCTGCAGGTTTCCGGAGGCGAAAAGGCCCGGATCGGTCTGGCCAGAAGTTTGACGCTTCATAAGAGTATTGTCATTTATGATGAGGTGCTTTCCGGACTCGACCCGCAGAATGCAGAACTGATCGAGGATCTGCTCCTTGCGGACAATGAAAGGATCGTGATCCATATCGCACATAATTCATCGCCCGGCTACCAGGACAGATATGATGCTGTCGTGCGGCTTGCGATTCAAAGTGATTCGGAAGAGCAGATAGAATAGTGACTGAGGGTTTGTCAAGTTAAATGTGTAAGTTTTTTTATTTTTTATCAGCGGTTGTATACAGCCGCTGATTTTTGTGTGAAATATCATTTTAGATCAATCCCGGAAACCGTTGTCAAGAGAACCGTGGAATAATGGGGCAGGGGCCCTGTTATGCCGCGAAAGTCTCTTGACATAAGGCTCTCAGAACATCCTTATCCTTCGGAAAAGGGGCTTCCCTTTTCCGCGCTTCCGGCATGGACGGGTCTGGGCAGAGCCCGGCAAGCGGGTCAAGGGACTGGTCCCTTGCGGGTCCTTAGGGCAGAGCCCTGAGACCTCAGCATTCATAGCACTTGTAATCATATCTTCTATATCATC
>CAJTPO010000003.1 GCA_910578115.1 uncultured Lachnospiraceae bacterium
TTCCCTGCCATATATTTTTTGGAGATTGTCCAGTCTGGCGGAAGCGTTGAGCAGAAGGGCGTCGGCTATCGTGAGCGCCGCCATCGTCTCCACCACGACTACAGCCCGGGGAACGATCACCGGATCGTGCCGGCCCTTGATGGAAAGCTCGATGTCTTCGCCCTGCCTGTTGACCGTTCGCTGGGGCGAGAAGATGGAGGGCGTGGGTTTTACGTAGGCGCGCAGGACGATGGGAGATGCATCGCTGATGCCGCCCAGGATACCGCCTGCATGGTTGCTTGTTTTGACCACCTGTCCGGCTTCCATATGGAAGGGGTCGTTGTTCTGAGAACCCTGCCTGGTGGCGACCGCCGTGCCGTCACCGATCTCCACGGCCTTCACGGCGCCGATGGACATGAGCGCTTTGCTTAAATTGGCGTCCAGTTTCTCGAATACCGGATCACCCAGACCGGCGGGCACACCGTCGATGACACACTCGATGACACCGCCTGCGGAATCGTAATGCCGCATACAGTCTGCCAGATAGGCTTCTGCCGCGGCGGAAGCATCCAGATCCGGCATACCGGTGGGTGTCATGCGGGCTGTCTGTAGGTCAAACCTGCTGCGGTCGATCTCGACCGGCCCGATGGCCGTCGTGTAAGCGGCCAGTGTGATGCCGAATTCCCGCAGCAGCTTCGCGGCCACCGCGCCGCCCGCCACCCGTCCGGCAGTCTCCCGGCCGGAGGAGCGGCCGCCGCCGCGGTAATCACGGAAGCCGTATTTGGCGTCAAAGGTGTAGTCTGCATGGCCGGGCCGGTAACAGTCCGCCAGATTGCCGTAATCCGCAGAACGCTGGGAGGTGTTTCGGATCATCATGGAGATGGGCGTGCCTGTGGTCCGACCCTCAAAGATGCCGGAGAGAAGCTCCACCTGATCCGTTTCCCGACGCTGGGTGGTGATGGCGGAGCTGCCGGGTTTTCGCCTGTCCAGATAAGCCTGAATATCCGCCTCCTCCAGGGGCAGTCCTGCCGGACAGCCGTCCACGACGACGCCCAGCGCCGCACCGTGGGATTCTCCCCAGGTTGAGATTTGAAAGAGTGTTCCATAAATTGAACCTGCCATGATAATAATCCTTTCTTGCATGTATTTTTGGAATTTTACATAAAATACAGTAAATAGAATTAAAAATTTGCAAATAAATGTCGAAATATGCAATTGTCAGCAAAAAGATTGCAGGATATCCTGCACGAATAAAATATCAACTGTTATTGGCAATGTTAATTAAATTCTCGTGTCGTATTGATCGCAGAGCAAAATCTGAAATTCTGCTCTCAACCTCAGCGTAAAACGCTTCGGAATGGAGGAAAAACAAAAAATTAACAGGGGCGAAAAGAGTTAACATAATGTCTTTCCTATATTTTACTGCACTATAATAACACAGACAGTATCATAATGTACATGACTAATTTAGGTAATTGAGACAGCCACAGCTGTTATTTTGCTACAGTTCATGGCCTGACCGGCCCTAAACTGTAACGCATCCAGCCCATTGGTTAAATTTCCCTGAAAAATATAAGTAGATTTACATAAAAAAAGGTGTACAAATAAATTTTATATGTTATTATTATTAAACAGCACTTGTTTTTGGCAAAACCAGATGGACAATTTACATTTGAGCAGACTTGAGGATCCCTATGAAAAAAACATTCCGAGAAAGAGCAATTATTAAATTTACTACAATAGCAAAGACATATAAAAAACTGCACTATCCCTGCCTGATCTTATTGTCTGTCATTTTAGGGATATATCATGCAGGCCGGCATTTTGCAACGAATTCCAAGAGATATGCCAGTGTGGCGTTTGTTGTCGGCTTTTTTATGAGCAGCTGCAGTTTTTCTTTTGCAGTATTTGCGGAGCGGACAAGCTTTACGAAAGCACAGGATGTGTACGGGGAGATCGTGGGGGACTCCGATATCTCGCTGGCGGTAGAGGCGGAAGAGGTTCCGACAGAACAGATCCTGCTGGAAGATGAGGATCTGGATGTAGAATATGACATAGAAGACGATACGGAAGGAATAGATACTTATACGATCGATGATATTTTGGAGAGCCAGACCCATGCGTCCGAAAGCGGACAACAGAAAGAACTGTCGGAGGATCATGAGTTCAGCGAATCGGATTGGCGGCTCGTGCTGATCAACAAGCAGCATCCAATTCCGGAAGGATACAGTTTTGATTTCGGAACAATCAAGGGCAATATGAAATGCGATGAGCGTATTATCGATGATCTTCTTTTGATGATGCAGGCGGCAAAAGAAGAAGGAATCAATCTGGAAATCTGTTCGCCTTACAGAGATCTGAACAGACAGGAATTTCTTTTTAATAAGAAGATAAAGATTTATATGGGACAGGGAATGTCCTATATGGATGCCTATAAGATTGCGTCTCAGACAGTGACAGTGCCGGGAGCCAGTGAGCATCAGATCGGACTGGCACTTGATATCTTCTGCGATACATACAAATATCTTGATGAAGGGTTTGGGGAGACCGAGGCCGGTAAATGGCTGGCAGCACACAGCAGTGAGTATGGGTTTACTCTGCGCTATCCCAAGGATAAAGAGTATATTACCAGTATAGAATATGAGCCATGGCATTTCAGGTATGTCGGCAGAGAAGCTGCATCCGTGATGCAGGAGGAGGAAATCTGTCTGGAGGAATTCTGGGACAAATATTTGTAAAAGCCGGGAGTGTATATGGATGCGTTGACGTTTCACGTTAATATATACAAACTTACTCTGTTGATCGCAGAGCAAAATCGGAGTATTCCTTCGGAAAACTCCTGAATTCTGCTCGCGTCTTCAGCGCAAAGCGCTTCGGCACGGAGGGAAAGATGTATAAAATATTAAAAATGGAAGGCAGGGCTAAGCGTGCGCAGCTTACAACGGTGCACGGTACGATTCAGACCCCTGTATTTATGAATGTCGGTACTGCGGCTGCGATCAAGGGAGCCGTTTCCACAGAGGATCTGGAGGGCATTAAGACACAGGTAGAGTTATCCAATACCTATCACCTGCATGTTCGACCGGGTGATCAGATTATAAAGCAGTTGGGTGGTTTACATAAGTTTATGTCATGGAACAGGCCGATCTTGACGGATTCGGGCGGTTTTCAGGTTTTTTCACTGGCCGGACTTCGTAAGATCAAGGAAGAGGGCGTTTACTTTAATTCTCATATAGACGGCAGGAAGATTTTCATGGGACCGGAAGAAAGTATGCAGATCCAGTCCAATCTTGCATCGACGATTGCCATGGCATTTGATGAATGTCCTTCCAGTGTGGCAGACAGACGTTATGTGGAGGCCTCTGTGGCGCGTACAGCCAGATGGCTGGAACGATGCAGGAAAGAGATGGTCCGGTTAAACAATCTGGAGAGTACGATTAACAGGAATCAGCTTCTGTTCGGCATTAACCAGGGAGCTGTTTATGATGATATCAGGATTGACCATGCGAAAAGAATCACGGAAATGGACTGTGACGGATATGCGCTTGGTGGCCTGGCCGTAGGAGAGAGCCATGAACAGATGTACCATGTGATCGAAGAAACCGTTCCGTTCCTGCCGCAGAACAAGCCTACATACTTGATGGGAGTAGGTACGCCGGCCAATATTCTGGAGGCAGTAGAACGCGGGGTGGATTTCTTTGATTGTGTGTATCCTACCAGGAACGGCAGACATGGACATCTTTACACCAATAACGGAAAGATCAATCTCTTTAATGCAAAATATGAGCTGGATGCCAGACCGATCGAGGAAGGGTGCTCCTGTCCGGCATGCAGCAGATATTCCAGGGCATATATCAGGCATCTGCTGAAAGCAAAAGAAATGCTTGGCATGCGGCTATGCGTCCTGCATAACCTGTATTTCTATAATACGATGATGGAAGAGATCCGGCAGGCGTTGGAAGATGGTGCTTTTTCCACTTACAAAAACCGAAAGTTGGAGCGCATGTCCGGTCATTCGGAAGACTGACCGCGGAGTAGAAACTGAAATTCTGCCTGAGTCCCTGGCGTAAAACGCTTTGGAATGGAGGAAAAAATAAAAAAAGCTTGTTTTTGAGGATTATAAAGTGTATAGTATGCTGTAGATTGCTTACAACAATATATTTATAACAGTGGAGGAAACAATATGGAACTTTTAATGACAGCGGAACCGGTTGCTGCCGCGGGTGGCGGTATCGTAATGATCTTGTATATCGTGGTTATTGTGGCTTTTATGTATTTTATCATGATCCGTCCGCAGAAGAAGGAACAGAAGAGAGTTGCGGCAATGCTGGCAGATATGAGCGTTGGGGACTGTGTCCTTACGACCGGCGGTTTTTATGGGATCGTAATTGATATTACCGATGATACGATCATTGTCGAATTTGGGAATAATAAGAATTGCCGGATTCCGATGCAGAAGTCAGCGGTTGCACAGATTGAGAAAGCTGAGGCAAATTAATAGAAGAACATGTGTTTTGTACAAAAGAGCTTGACTGGAAGGCCAAAGCTCTTTTTTTTGTGAATTAATTCAGTTTCTGCGGCCGGGAATATCACAAATGTATAAAAAAAGCAGGGAAAGAGACGACTGGATGCACATATTGCAATAAAGATAAATTCGAGTTGGTTTAAAGAATATGTGTTAAAACATTAAAATTATGTTAAACGAAATATTTGGATATTGACAAGCAAAATGAGGTCTTGTATAATCACAGATTGTGTGAAGGAGCAGTATGCCGAGTACATTAGTTCAGAGCATGTTGTTCATATCATATCAGTAAAAGGAGGAGAAGTACTATGAAAAGGAAATCTTTAAAAGTTATCGCTTGTGCAGCGATCATGGCAATGACATTGTCTGTTACAGCCTGTGGTGGATCTGATGATGCAGCACCTGCAGCAGAGACAGAGGAAACAACCGAAGCTGCGGATGTGGAGGCTGAAGTTGAGGAAGAGCCGGCAGAGGATACGGAGGCTGAAGCTGATGCAGAAACTGAAGCAGCAGATGAGGCAGATGAGGTTGAGGAAGAAACAGCAGAAGAGGCAGATGAGGCTGGGACAGATGCAGCGGATGCTTCTGATGTGACGGTAGAAAGCCTGATGAACGATCCTGCTGTAAAGGAATAGTATGAAGAGGCGTTTGCGTCATACGAAGAGCAGGGGATGACCGTTGCAGTTGAAGCTACGGGTAATGAGTTAATCATGTCCTTAACGATTACAGACAGTTCTCTGATACAGGACGGTGCAGCAGAACAGCTTGAGACTGGTCTGGATGCTGTGGCTTCCAGTTTTGAGACATTGGCAGGATCTCTTGATCAGGCGGTAGGAGCAGATGCGGGTACATGCACATACACAGTGCGCTACCTTGATACTGACGGTTCTGTACTTGTAGAGAGATCTTTCACAGCAAAATAGTAAGTTTGCTGGATGGCAGGGATCAGCAGGACAGAAGAAGAACATAAGACAGACAGGAAGAGACAGACCGTAAATGGTTTGTCTCTTTTTTGTGGCAGTTTTCCTGCTTTTTCCGGTTAACCGCCAATTGTACCGGATCTGTTACGTCCACTTTTACGTAACAGTTCAGCCTTCGGCTTCACTGTCACGCGTGGTTACCATGTAACCACAATGCACACAAAATGCATCCAAAAAAGTAAATTCCTTCGGAATTAACTTTGCATTTTGGCGCCTGCATAACTCACAAAATCGCATACAGAGCGATTTTACCCGCGGAATAGTGCATGGCTGAACTGTTACACTTTTACTTATTTGTTCTTTCTCTTGAAATTTGAGTGAGAATAGACTATGATAAATAAGTGATATTTTGGTTTTTTGCAATAGATGTATAAGATGAATATTTATAAATAGAACAGAGGATGATTCTGTATTTTTATACAATAATTGCTGCTGAAATAAACGTATCGCAAATATATCAAAACTTTAAGGGAAAGGAAAGATAAGAATGGAATTAAAGATTACTTGTATTCCTGGCGATGGTATCGGTCCGGAAATCGTGGGGGAAGCCAGGAAGGTATTAGATGCTGTTGCCGCAAAATATGGACATGTGATACATTATACGGACATTTTGATGGGTGGTGCTTCGATCGACGCCTGCGGCGTCCCTCTGACTGAGGAAGCAATTGCCACTGCAAAGAGTGCGGATGCTGTTCTTATGGGTTCTATCGGGGGTGATACCTCTACATCTCCGTGGTATAAGCTTCCTCCGAATCTGCGGCCGGAAGCTGGACTTCTTGCGATACGGAAAGCATTGAATCTGTTTGCCAATCTGCGTCCTGCCGTACTGTATGATGAGCTGACAGGAGCGTGCCCGTTGAAGGAAGAAATAGCTGCGGCCGGTTTTGATATGATGATCATGAGGGAGCTGACAGGAGGACTTTATTTCGGTGAGCGCCGGACGACAGAGTCAGATGGGGTGAAGACGGCCGTGGATACGCTGGTCTATAATGAAAATGAGATTAGAAGAATTGCCGTTAAGGGCTTTGAGATCGCCAGGAAGCGGCGTGGGAAGGTAACCAGTGTCGATAAGGCCAATGTTCTGGATTCTTCCCGTCTGTGGCGGCAGGTCGTTGAGGAAGTGGCCGGAGATTATCCGGAGGTGACGTTGGAGCATATGCTGGTGGATAACTGCGCCATGCAGCTGGTGAAGGACCCGGCACAGTTTGATGTGATTCTGACGGAAAATATGTTCGGCGATATCCTGTCCGATGAGGCAAGTATGGTAACCGGTTCCATCGGCATGCTGGCTTCCGCATCTTTAAACGACACGAAGTTTGGGCTTTATGAGCCGAGTCACGGTTCAGCTCCTGATATAGCTGGGAAAGATATTGCGAATCCCATCGCCACAGTGCTGTCAGCAGCTATGATGCTGCGTTACAGCTTTGATCTGGATACGGAAGCAGATGCCATCGAGCAGGCGGTGAAGCAGGTGCTGAAAGAAGGCTACCGCACATCGGATATTATGTCAGAGGGGTGTACGCCGGTGGGCTGCAGACAGATGGGAGATCTTCTTGCAGAGAGGATTTGATCGTATTATGGAACAACGCTGTAAGCGACGTAAATTTGATAAAGAGAGAACGATGTTTATTCTGTTTCTCGTTTTTATGGCATGTTATTATGGCTGGCGGATGTTTGCGCTGACACCATGGTATGATGAGCTGTATACCTATTATTACTTTATAAGCAGGGGACCTGTCTATGCAGCAATCCATTGGCCCCTGCCGAATAATCATATCGGTTATTCCGTGCTGTCGGCACTGCTTGGTCTTTTCGGGAATCCGGTGGTTGCGCTGCGGGGGATTTCCTATCTGTCTTCCCTGGGGAGTCTGGTGTTGATTTTCGAGATTGGCAGGAAATGCCTGAGCCGTGGGACGGCGCTTATCCCTGTATTTATCTACGCCGGCATGAAGATAGTCAATCAACTGGCTGTTCAGGGCCGGGGATATGCCCTGGTAACATTTTGCTGTTTGACATCGTTCTATGCACTGCTGCGCATTGCAGCGGGGCGTCAGGAGCTGATCAGGGATCACCTGCTCTTCGGGGGTAGTCTGATACTGATGCTGTATGCCATACCGAGCAGCGTTTATGTAGTTGTGCCCATGTGCCTGACCGGCGGTGCAGTGCTGCTTATGCAGAGAAAATTCAACAGGCTCGTGCGGCTTATTCTTACGTCTCTGGCAAGCGCCGTCTGCACACTCGGTCTCTATGGGGTTGTTTGGCTGGCGATCGGTTCCAATCTGCTGGTCAAGACAGAAGGAAGCGCCTGCTATGGCATGGGACATGCCACCGTCATACTGCACGCCCCATTTGACGCGCTTGGAACCGGAATAGAGTATATGCTGGCCACACCCTATATACAGAGTGTCGGAAGAGACGGATATCTGCACAAATTCCTGGAATGGATGCGGAATCTGTTGAATGAGTATTATATGGGCGGCGCGGCACTGCTCACGGCACTTTTACTATCAGGCATACTCTTCTTATCAGTTCGGATCCGGCAAAATCTGAAAAATGGCAGATACAGGCAGGAAAATTCAGAGCAGGAGTGCGGAAGGATCCTGGAAATTTTTCTGGCAGTGAATATCATCTGCATCCCATTAATGCTCTTTGTGCAGTGTGCGCTGCCCTATTACAGAGTCTTTTCCTTTGCAGGAGTTATTTTCGCCTTTGCTGCCGCCTGGCTGTGCGGGAATCTGGTGGAATATGTGCGGCACAGGTATGCCGGGCTGACAGACAGTGGCCGGCGTCTGTGGAAGTATCTTCCCGGTACAGTGTCTGTTTTGTGTGGTATACTGTGTGTGGGATTGTTGATTTCAGCTCCTTACAGAGCGCAGTACAGCGACAGGGAAGCGGCGATAGAAGACGCCTATGCACAGATAAACTGGGAGCAGATTGAGCGGGTGGCGGTTACAGACTGTGACCAGGAATATCTGCTGTTATTTTTATATGATATGGGGCAGGAGCGCATTGCGCAGCAGCCGGAAGAAGCGGATGCAGTTCTGGCGGACAAGTACCTTCTGCTTGGGATGGAAAGTGGTGATGCCGGTTTTGATCCCGCCGGGGATACATGGAAGCTGTATTCGTCAGAACCTGAATTTGCAGGGTTTCTGGAGGAATCCGGTTTGTCGGCGTATTATGAAAATGACAGATTTATCCTGTTTCAATAACGGATGCTTTTCAATAGAAATCAGCTTTTTGACAGAAATTTTATCGGTGTTTCCGGTGGTTGGATATTGATAAAGTACAATCGGATCACAGCTGAGCGCAAAAGGTTTCCATATATAAAAGAACTATCGTTATGCGTAAATACAAAACGGAAAATACTGCCAAACGTTATAGCCAATGATGTTTTACCAGTATAAACCACTCTATAAATATAAAAGATAAAGGAGAAGAATATGAGAAGCGACAATGTTAAAGCCGGCGTACAGCAGGCGCCTCACAGAAGTCTGTTTAATGCACTTGGATTCACGGAAGAAGAGATGACAAAACCGATGGTCGGTATCGTAAGTTCTTACAACGAGATCGTTCCAGGCCATATGAATCTTGACAAGATCGTTGACGCCGTAAAGCTTGGCGTGGCACAGGCAGGCGGTGTTCCGGTGGTATTTCCGGCGATTGCGGTGTGCGATGGTATTGCCATGGGACATATCGGTATGAAATATTCACTGGTAACGCGGGATCTGATCGCGGATTCTACGGAATGTATGGCACTGGCCCACCAGTTTGATGCTCTGGTGATGGTTCCTAACTGCGATAAGAATGTGCCGGGTCTTCTGATGGCGGCAGCGCGGATCAATGTGCCTACCGTGTTCGTGTCGGGCGGCCCCATGCTGGCAGGACACGTGAAAGGACAGAAGAGAAGCCTTTCCTCCATGTTTGAGGCAGTGGGTTCCCATGCGGCAGGCACCATGAGCGATGAAGAGCTGCGGGAATTTGAAGAGAAGACCTGCCCCACCTGTGGTTCCTGTTCCGGGATGTATACTGCAAATTCCATGAACTGCCTGACGGAGGTTCTGGGGATGGGCCTGCGCGGAAACGGAACGATCCCGGCAGTCTACTCGGAGAGAATTAAGCTGGCCAAACATGCAGGCATGGCAGTTATGGAACTGTGGAAGAAGAATATTCGACCGCGGGATATCATGACGAAGGAAGCTGTCTTAAATGCGCTGACGGTAGACATGGCTCTTGGATGTTCAACCAATTCCATGCTGCATCTTCCGGCAATTGCTCATGAGATCGGATTTGATTTTGATATTGCCTTTGCCAATGAGATCAGTGAGAAAACACCGAATGTATGTCATCTTGCACCGGCAGGTCCAACGTATATGGAGGATCTGAATGAGGCGGGAGGCGTCCATGCGGTCATGAAAGAGCTGGCGGACATCGGTCTTTTACATACGGACTGCATGACGGTGACAGGCAATACGCTGGGAGAGAACATTAAGGATGCGGTCAACAAAAATACGGAAGTCATCAGAACCGTAGAGAACCCGTACAGCAGAACCGGCGGCCTGGCGGTACTCAAGGGGAATCTGGCGCCGGATGGCAGTGTGGTGAAGCGCTCGGCCGTGGTGGAGGAAATGATGGTGCATGAGGGGCCGGCTCGTGTATTTGAATGTGAGGAAGATGCGATCGCGGCAATCAAGGGCGGCAGGATTGTGGCCGGCGACGTGGTAGTCATCCGGTATGAAGGACCCAAGGGCGGCCCCGGTATGCGGGAAATGTTAAACCCCACTTCCGCCATTGCCGGTATGGGTCTGGGTTCCAGTGTTGCGTTGATCACGGACGGTAGATTCTCCGGCGCATCCCGTGGTGCGTCGATCGGGCATGTTTCTCCGGAAGCGGCTGTCGGAGGCCCCATCGCACTGATTGAGGAGGGGGATATCATCTGCATAGATATTCCGAATATGAAACTGGATGTAAAGGTATCCGAGGAAGAGATGGCAGCCAGAAGAGAGAGATGGCAGCCCAGAGAGCCGAAAGTTACGAGCGGTTATCTGGCAAGGTACAGAGAGTTGGTGACCAGTGGCAACAGAGGCGCGATTCTGGAGATTCCACGATAAACCTTTATGTGGGATAAGGTTGAATAAATTCTCTGATGAGCAATTTATTCAACAAGGAGTTTGTGACGCTTCGGAATGGAGGAAAGAATAAACGGATACGGACAGGAACAACAGACAGGAGGAAAATTATGATACTGACGGGAGCGGAAATCGTTGTAGAATGCTTGAAGGAACAGGGAGTAGATACCGTATTTGGGTATCCTGGCGGAACGATTCTTAATGTATATGACGCTTTATATAAACATAGTAATGAAATAAACCATATCCTTACGTCTCATGAACAGGGCGCGGCACATGCCGCGGACGGATATGCAAGAGCGACAGGTAAGGTGGGCGTATGTCTGGCGACAAGCGGACCGGGCGCCACGAATCTGGTGACAGGCATTGCAACGGCCTATATGGATTCCGTGCCGATGGTAGCCATTACCTGTAATGTGGTGCTGCCGTCTCTTGGTAAAGATTCCTTTCAGGAGGTAGATATTGCCGGCGTCACCATGCCCATCACGAAGCATAATTATATTGTAAAGGACGTGACGATTCTGGCCGATACGCTTCGCAGGGCGTTTGCCATTGCAGGAAGCGGCCGGCCGGGTCCGGTGCTGGTGGATATCACAAAAGATGTGACCGCCAACAGCTGTACATATGAGAGAAAAGAGCCGGAAGTGCCGGACCGTCCGGTCAGCTGTACCGAGGAAGAGATGCAGGAAGCACTGACTCTGCTGCGCAATGCGAAGAAGCCTTTCGTCTATGTGGGCGGCGGTGCGGTCATCTCCGGCGCTTACAGGGAAGTCAGGGAATTTGCACGGATTATGGATACGCCAGTCTGCGATACGCTTATGGGGAAAGGCGTCATGGACGGACATGATCCGCGTTATACCGGTATGATCGGAATGCACGGCACGAAGAGCTCCAATTTCGGCGTCAGTGAATGTGACGTTCTGATTGCGCTGGGTGCAAGGTTTTCCGATCGTGTAGTGGGTAATCCGGAGAAATTTGCCCGGAACGCGAAAGTACTGCAGATCGACATAGATGCGGCGGAGATCAATAAAAATATCAAGACGGATGTTTCCCTGGTAGGGGATCTGAAGGAAGTTCTGGACAGAATCAACAGGGAACTGGAGCAGCAGGAGCATTCGGCGTGGATGCAGCATATTGCCGATCTTCAGGAAAGGTTTCCGTTGAATTACGATCCGGCGGCATTATCCTGTCCGTATATTATAGAGGAAGTGGATCGGATTACCGGAGGAGACGCGGTGATCACGACGGATGTGGGACAGCATCAGATGTGGGCGGCACAGTATTACAAATATTCCATGCCGCGTACACTTTTGACATCAGGCGGGCTTGGCACGATGGGATACGGGCTGGGAGCCTGTCTCGGAGCCAAGATGGGCCGGCCGGATAAGGTCTGCATCAACATTGCGGGCGATGGCTGCTTTAGAATGAACATGAATGAGCTGGCGACGGCAAGCCGTTACAATATTCCGATCATACAAATTGTGATTAACAATCATGTACTGGGTATGGTCAGACAGTGGCAGACTCTTTTCTACGGGCAGAGATATTCTCAGACCGTATTGAATGACAGCGTAGATTTCTGTAAGGTTGCGGAAGGATTGGGCTGTGAGGCCATCAGGGTGACGAAGAGAGAGGAGGTTGCTGCCGCCATCGAGAAAGCGGTTGCCTTAAAGCGACCGGTGCTGATCGAGTGTCTGATTCCGGAAGACGACAAAGTATTTCCGATGGTGCCGGCCGGAGCTCCGATCACGGAAGCTTTTGACGCACTGGATCTGGCACAGGAGACTGTATGAGCGCTGAAAGGTTCGGTGCGTCCTGCGCAGAGAACGGAAGAGAAACTGAATTTAAGGTGACTGGAAACGTCTTATGAGGAAAAGATTTATAAAACATTTTTTGATTATTTTGGGTATCATTATGGTCAGTCTGATGGGAACCTATATCGGACTGGCCATTTACTACCATAATGCCTTTGCATATGGTACGTGGATCAATGGCGTATATTGTACGGGGAGAAGTATTGACGATGTCAATGAAGAACTGGCGAAAGGATTTTCCTACAGTGGGATAGTTATTCATGACATAGACGGCAATTCGTGGCAGATTTCCGCGCAGGATATCGGATATCGGTATGATTTCGCAGGAGCGCTGGAGATCTATCTGCAGCAGCAGAACGCATGGGTATGGATCGACAGCCTGTTTCATGGGGAGAATACGGAACTGATGCCGGTAGTATCTTATGACAGACAGGCATTGGAGGATATTTTGAGCAGAATTCCGTTCCTGTCGGATGCCGGGGCACAGACGGATGATGAACGAAGGATATCCATTATTAAAACCAGACAAGGCTACGAACTGCTGAATGAAAGAACGGATGTTTTGTCTTTGGCGGAAGCGGAGGCGGCGATTTTACGTGCCGTGGAAGAGTCCAGAACGGATGTTTTTCTGGAAGAGGAAGGATGCTATCACGATCTTGAACTGTCCGCGCAGATGGAAGATACCTTAAAGCTTTGGGAGAAGGTCAGTAAGTTCCAGCAGTGCGGCATTATCTATCAGATGGGGGAAGAACAGATTCCGGTGGATGCATCGGTGGTCTGCGAATGGATTGAATTGCAGGAGGACGGCAGCTTCGCACAGGATGAGCAGGGGAATCTGAAGCTGCGGGAGAACGCGGTGGAGGAATTTATCGATACGCTGGCGGAGGAATATGATACGGTAGGCGTGAGCAGGCGGTTCGAAGCCACGAGAGGCGAAACCGTCACGATAGAGGGCGGCATATACGGTAATAAGCTGGATAAAAAGGCGGAGATCACCTATCTCACCGATGCATTCTTAAGCGGCAGAAAAGAGGTCCATGAACCGGCTTATACGCAGAAAGCGTGGAAGCAGGGGAAAGATGATATCGGCGATACTTACGTGGAAGTAGATATGGGCGAGCAGATGATGTATTACTATGCGGACGGTATTTTGAAGCTTGAGACACCTGTTGTAACGGGAAATACTTCGCGCAGGATGGGAACGCCTTCCGGTGTCAATTATGTCTATCTGAAACAGAAAAACCGCGTGCTGCGGGGGCCGGGCTATGCTTCACCGGTGGATTTCTGGATGCCTGTCAAAGGCGGGATCGGGATACATGACGCATCCTGGAGAAACAGGTATGGCGGAACAATCTATCAGACCAACGGTTCTCATGGCTGCATCAATACGCCCCGGGATGTGATGGTGGAACTTTATGACAGTGTGGAGGTGGGTACACCGGTAGTGATGTTCTATTAAAGTGTGTTGTCTGCAACAGTATTTTTAAAAAATTTGCTGTGGTAATTGACTAAAGTGTTTTGAGAAGGTACAATGAGTTTTGGTTTTTATAGGTATGGAGAGAAAGATGCAAGGAAAGTGAGAGGAGAGAAAATGGCCAGAGTATACAATTTTTCGGCGGGACCTGCAGTGCTGCCGGAGGAAGTTCTGAAAGAGGCGGCAGAGGAGATGTTGGACTACAGGGGAACCGGTATGTCGGTTATGGAGATGAGCCACCGTTCCAAAGCCTACGACACGATTATCAAAGAGGCGGAGACAGATCTGCGCAGTCTGCTTGCGATTCCGGAGAATTATAAGGTATTGTTTTTACAGGGAGGAGCCAGCCTGGTGTTTGCTTCTGTGCCGATGAACCTGATGAAGAACCGCAGGGCGGGTTACATATTGACAGGACAGTGGGCGAAGAAAGCGTTTGCGGAAGCCAGAATCTATGGGGAGGCAGTGGAACTTGCTTCTTCGGCGGATAAGACATTTTCTTATATTCCGGATTGCTCTGATCTGCCGATCACGGAGGATATGGACTATGTCTATATCTGTGAGAACAATACGATCTATGGCACGAAATTCCACAAACTGCCTGATACGAAGGGGAAAATTCTGGTTTCCGATGTCTCTTCCTGCTTTTTGTCGGAACCGATGGACATCTCGGCATACGGTATGGTATATGCCGGTGTACAGAAGAACGTAGGCCCGGCGGGAACACAGGTGGTGATCATTCGGGAGGATCTTCTCACGGATGATGTGTTGCCGGGAACGCCGACGATGATGAAATATAAGATCCATGCTGATAATGATTCTCTATACAATACGCCGCCCTGCTATGGGATCTATATCTGCGGCAAGGTGTTCAAGTGGCTTCTTAAGAATGGAGGCCTGGAAGCCATGAAAGAGCTGAATGAGAAGAAAGCCGCCATATTATATGATTTTCTGGATGAGAGCAGTCTGTTTAAAGGGACGGTAAGAAAAGAGGACAGATCGCTTATGAATGTGCCTTTCGTGACAGGCAGCGATGAACTGGATGCGAAATTTATCAAAGAGGCGTCAGCAGCCGGATTTGTAAATTTGAAGGGGCATCGAAGCGTAGGCGGTATGCGGGCAAGCATCTATAATGCGATGCCGCTGGAAGGTGTGGAGAAGCTTGTGGCGTTTATGAGGACTTTTGAAAAAGAAGCCTGACGGACAAAAGAGCATGAAGGAAAAGAGGATGGATGAATGTTTAAATATCATTGTTTAAATCCCATTGCAGAAGTGGGACTGGAGAAATTTACAGAGCAGTATTTGAAGACAGATCAGGTGCAGGAGGCTGACGGTATTTTAGTGAGAAGCGCCGCCATGCATGATATGGAACTGCCGGAGAACCTTCTTGCCATTGCAAGGGCCGGAGCCGGGGTCAATAACATTCCGCTGGACAAATGTGCGCAGCAGGGGATCGTAGTCTTCAATACGCCAGGGGCCAATGCCAACGGTGTCAAGGAACTGGTGATTGCCGGTATGCTGCTTGCTTCCCGCGATGTCGTGGGCGGCATTGAGTGGGTGAAAGAGAACCAGAGTGACGAGAATGTCGGGAAGAATGCGGAGAAAGCCAAGAAAAATTTTGCAGGAACGGAACTCGAAGGGAAGAAGCTGGGAATCGTAGGTCTCGGTGCAATCGGTGTCAGAGTTGCCAATGTGGCAAAGCATCTGGGAATGGAAGTGTACGGCTACGATCCCTATGTCTCCGTAGACGCGGCGTGGAATCTGAGCCGCGATGTAAAGCATGTGCTGAATGTGGAGGAGATCTATGAGGAATGTGATTATATCACCGTTCATGTACCATTGCTGGAATCCACGAAGGGGATGATCGGTCAGGCAGCCATCGATAAGATGAAGGACGGCGTGATCCTGCTTAATTTCGCGAGAGATCTTCTGGTGGATGAGCAGGCGGTGCTTGCGGGTATTCAGGCTGGTAAGATTCGCAAATATGTATCTGATTTTCCCAATCCGGTTACTGCCGGTCAGGATGGCTGCATTGTGATCCCGCATCTGGGAGCTTCCACGGAGGAATCGGAAGATAACTGTGCGGTGATGGCGGTAAAAGAGTTGAAGAATTACCTGGAAAACGGAAATATCATTAACAGCGTTAATTATCCGAAGTGTGATATGGGTATCTGTGCGCAGGCGGGACGTGTGGCCATCTTCCATGAGAACAAGGCTAATATGATCACCAAATTTACGGCTTGTTTTGGTGATATCGGCATTAATATCTCTGATATGACAAACAAATCCAAAGGAGAGGTCGCATACACGATGCTGGATATTGAGACGCCGGCTTCCACACAGATTATTGAAAAGCTGCAGTCCATAGACGGTGTATTCAGAGTGAGAGTTGTAAAATAGCACTGTCGGATTGATGTTATGTGTCGGTTTACAGATTGTATCCTGACAGGACATTGACCGTACGGCAGAAAATAACCCCGACATGATGATCCATACTGGTCAATCATGCCGGGGTTATTTGACTGGCAAAGTCAATTGAGACGGTTGGCGATCTGAGAGAAATCAGCGCTCCCGTCCTCCTCCAAAGTTGCCTGAAGCTGATTCTCAGCTTCCACAGAGGCTTCACTGGCAAGATCCATATAAAGAATGAAAATGTCTTCCACCGACACCCCCTTTTCGTCGGCAATTTCCTGCATGACAGGCTTCAATGCCTCCAGCTGAAAAGAGATCCTTGTCTTCTGTGGATCAATGTCTGCCAGCGCCTTCTCTGCATAGGCATTGATTCGATCCAGAATTTCCTTATTTTCAGATGTCATTTATGCGTCACCCTTTCCTGTTTCTGATAGGATAATTTTAGCACTTCGCGCTTGTACTGCATAGCCTAATTTGATAAAATAAAAAAGATATATAGTTGTGATTGTTCAGACAGGAGGCAAGATGGCAGATATTAAACCTTTTCGGGCGATCAGGCCCAGAGCCGATATGGTGGACCAAATCGCGGCGCTGCCGTATGATGTGTACAGCAGGAAGGAAGCATATGAGAAAGTACGCGGAGATGTCTGCAGCTTCCTGAGAATAGACAGACCGGAGACACAGTTTCCTGAGGAGCATGATATGTATGCATACGAAGTCTATGAGAAAGCGGCTTCCATGCTGCAGGAGATGCAAAGTTCAGGCTTGCTGCTGCAGGAGGAGACGGAAGCTTATTATATCTATGAGCTGGTCATGAATGGACACTCACAGGTGGGAATAGGCGCATGCGTATCGGTGGATGATTATGAGCGGCAGGTGGTAAAGAAGCATGAAAATACCAGAGCGGAGAAGGAAACCGACCGAATCAGGCATATAGACCACTGTAATGCGCAGACAGGTCCGATCCTGCTGGCCTATCGAAGGCGGGAACGGATAGAGCAGGTGGTGCGGGAAGTCATGCAGACAAGCCCGATATATGATTTTACGGCAGAAGACGGGGTCATACACAGGCTCTGGATCATGGACGGAACAGAGCAGATAAAATTTATCCGACAGGAGTTTGCACAGGTGGAGGCGATCTATATCGCGGACGGGCATCACAGATGTGCTTCGGCAGTCAGGGTTTCCGGGATGAGAAGGGCAAAGAGGCCTGTCTGTACCGGTAAAGAAGAATTTAACTATTTTCTGTCGGTGCTGTTTCCGGATGATCAGTTGATGATCATGGACTATAACAGAGTGGTCAGAGATTTAAACGGGTATACAGAAGCGGCATTTATCGAGGCGGTCAGTGGTATCTGCACTGTCACAGTCATGGGATCAAAGCCCTTTCGCCCGGCGTGCAAAGGCCAGATCGGCATGTATCTGAAAGATACATGGTACTGTCTGACGGTCAGAGAGGACTGTTATACCGGTGATCCGGTAGAAGATCTGGACGTGGCGATTCTGCAGCGCGAGATTCTGGAGCCGCTGCTTGGCATCTCAGATCCCAGGACAGATAACCGGATTGATTTTGTGGGAGGTATCAGAGGTCTGGAAGAACTTGTCAAACGGGTACATGCCGATGCGGCCGTCGCTTTTGCCATGTATCCGACGGATATACATGAGTTGTTTGCGGTAGCTGATGCGGGCAGATTGATGCCGCCTAAGTCTACCTGGTTTGAACCAAAGCTGCGGAGCGGCATATTGATTCATAAGATAGAAGGAGAACAGGGAGGGGTACTATGAACAAAAAACTGTATAAATTGATGAACTGGCCACAGATTGAGGAAATCGTTTATTCCGAATCGGATGATCCGCATGCGATCCTGGGTGCGCATGTGGCTGGGAGTTCCATACTGGTACAGACATTTCAACCGGGAGCGAAGAGTATACGGCTGCAGCTTCCGGAAGGTGACAAAAGCTATCAGATGGATCTGGTCGATGAAGAAGGCTTCTTTGCGGTTCTGATTCCCGGGAAGAAGATTCCGGAATATGAATATGTTATCGAGTACGAAGACGGAACCCTGAAAAAGGTGCGGGATGCCTACAATCATGCGCCGCAGATCACCCGGGAGGATACCGAGAAATTCAATGCCGGGATTCATTACATGATTTATGAGAAACTGGGCGCGCATCCCGTAAAGATCGATGGGGTGGAGGGTGTATTATTTGCCGTGTGGGCTCCCAATGCCCTGCGTGCCAGCGTGGTAGGAGATTTCAACAGGTGGGACGGCCGGGCGCACCAGATGCGGCGCCTCTGGGATTCCGGTATTTTTGAACTGTTTATCCCGGGTGTAGAGCAGGGGGCGTGTTACAAATTCGAGATCAAGGCAAAAGGCGGGCTTACCTTCCTGAAGGCAGATCCCTACGCCTTTGAACAGCAGCTGCGTCCTGAAAGCGCTTCGATCGTCAGAGAGATCAACGGTTTTAAATGGGACGACGACAAGTGGATGAAAAACCGTGCCGGCATACAGTCAGAGGACAAGCCGATCAATGTATACGAGATCTATCTGGCATCTTTTGCAAAACCGGACGACGGAAGGGAATATTATAATTATCGGGAACTCGTACCGAAGATTATAGAGTATGTAAAGAAGATGGGCTATACGCATATTGAGCTGATGCCTGTCATGGAGCATCCGCTGGATGCTTCCTGGGGATATCAGGTGATCGGCTATTATGCCCCCACATCGCGTTACGGCAATGCGGAAGATTTTATGTTCTTCATGAATGAGATGCATAAGGCCGGTATCGGTGTGATCCTGGACTGGGTGCCGGCGCATTTTCCAAGAGACACATACGGACTTTCCAACTTTGACGGGACATGCCTGTACGAGCATCAGGATCCCCGGCAGGGCAGTCATCCGCACTGGGGTACGCTGATCTATAATTACGGCAGACCGGAAGTGCGCAACTATCTGATTGCCAATGCGCTGTACTGGGTGGAACAGTATCATGCAGACGGTATCCGGATCGATGCCGTTGCGTCCATGCTGTATCTTGATTACGGTAAGAATGACGGTGAATGGGTGGCAAATATGTACGGCGGTAACGAGAATCTGGAAGCGGTCGAGTTTCTGAAGCATCTTAATTCGATTATGAAGAAACGCAGCCAGGGTGTTCTTATGATCGCGGAAGAGTCTACGGCATGGCCGAAGATTACGGGCAGTCTTGACGAGGACGGCCTGGGATTTGATCTGAAGTGGAATATGGGATTTATGAATGACTATCTGGATTACATCAAGACCGATCCGTATTTCCGTTCCGGGCGTCATAACGAACTGACTTTCAGTATGATCTATGCCTACAGTGAGAAATTCATGCTGGTGTTCTCCCATGATGAGGTGGTACACGGCAAGGCAACATTGATCGGTAAGATGCCGGGTGAGCGTTCCGAGCAGTTTGCCAATATGCGTCTGACGTATGCCTATTATATGACTCATCCCGGCAAGAAACTGTTTTTTATGGGACAGGATATCGGCGAGTATAAGGAGTTTAACGAGTCAAGAGAAGTTGAGTGGGATCTGCTGCAGTACGAAGAACATGCAAAATTAAATCGTCTGGTGGCAGATATGAATAAATTGTATGCTTCCAGGCCGGCTCTGCATGAGAAGGATACTTCCTGGGAAGGATTTGAGTGGATCAACTGTATTACTCCGGATGCCTGCATGTTATCTTATCTGCGGAAAGCGGACAAACCGGAGGATTCTCTGGTGATCGTGGCCAATTTCGCCAATGTAAGACAGGAATTCCGGGTAGGTGTTCCTTATGAAGGCAAATATAAAGAGATTTTGAACACGGATGCCAGGATCTATGGCGGAAGCGGAGCAGTCAATAAAGAGATCTGCAATACACAGGAAACAGAGTGGGATGGTAAGCCTTATGCGATTGATCTGGTGAGCGCACCGCTGTCGGTCAGCATTTTCTCCTATACACCGTATACCAGGGAAGAGAAGGCACAGATCGAGCAGGAACGCGAAGAAGAACGCCGCAGGGCCAGGGAAGCGGAAGAGAGAAGGATCGCCAAAGAAGAGGCAGACGCTATCGCTGCCAAAGCGGCTGAAGCCAAAAGACTGGCGAAGCTGGCGGCGGCGGAAGCCCGGCTGAGAGCCAAAGAGGCGGAAGAGATGTTAAAGAAGGCGAAAGACGCCGAGGTGAGACTGCAGAAGATTCTGGAGACGCAGGAGAAGGAACAGAAACTGCAGGAAACCACTGCCAGGAAGAAGGCACCGGAAAAGAAGAGTACCGGTTCAGGCCGGACAACACGTAAAACACAGAAATAGAAATTCATAAAATTATGAAGACAGGGAATGTGCTATGGATGATTTGAAAGGGTTAGAGCAGATCGCACCGGAAGAGATCGATATGGGATTGATACAGAGCTATTTACAGCAGCTTCCCGATAAGGCACTGCGCTTCGGGGTGAGAGTTTTGCTGGCGCTTGTGGTGTTTTTGATCGGTATGCAGGTCATTAAACTGATACGCCGGATTGTCCGTCGTTCCCTGCAGAGAGGAAATGCCGATATCGGCGTCACACAGTTTCTTGATTCCTTTATTAAGGCGGTTATGTACAGCCTGCTGTTGTTCATGATCGCTTCGGGATTCGGTCTGGATGCCACAAGCGTGGTGGCGCTTCTTGGATCGGCCGGTGTGGCGATCGGTCTCGCAATCCAGGGAAGCCTGTCGAACTTTGCCGGCGGTGTGTTGATCCTGCTTTTGAAACCATTCCGGGTAGACGATTATATTAAAGTGGATGATAACGAACATGAAGGTACTGTAAAGGAGATTCAGCTCTTTTACACAAAATTGTCAACGCCGAATAATCATGTGGTTATTATCCCCAACGGAACTTTGTCCAATTCCAGCATCCTGAATATGAGCACGCTGACGGAGCGGAGGATGGACATTAAGGTGGGGATCTCCTATCAGGCGGATATCCGGCAGGCCAGGGAGGTTATCATGAAGGTGCTGGAGGAGGATCCTGCCGTTCTCAGTTCCAAAGACCGCAGGGTGTTTGTGGAGGAGCTGGCGGACAGCAGTGTGATTTTAAATGTACGCTGCTGGGCGGATAATGATGAGTACTGGGAATGTAAGTGGCGGATCACGGAGAAGGTTAAATATGCGCTGGATGATGCCGGTATTTCCATACCGTATCCGCAGATGGATGTCCATTTGGGATAAGATTTTTTTACTTGAAATTATGCCTTAAGCTATTATATAATAGATATTGTATCGCATCATGTATTGGACGGCATATTTAGTATGGGAGGGGACCCTATGTCAACAAAAACAGATACAGAAGTTATTATTGCCGGTAAAGTATTTACCTTAAGCGGTTACGAGAGTGAAGAGTATCTGCAGAAAGTCGCGTCTTACATAAATAACAAGATCGCAGAATACAGCAAAGTTGACAGCTTTAAAAGACAGTCTCTTGATACCCAGAATGTTTTGATGCAGTTGAACATAGCGGATGACTATTTTAAGGCGAAGCATCAGATCACACGGCTGGAAGAAGAGATCCAGAATAAAGAGAAAGAGATGTATGATCTGAAGCATGAGTTGATTGCCTCCCAGATTAAGCTGGAGAATATGGAGAAAAATATCCGCAGCCTTCAGACGGAGGCCAACGAGACAGCCAAAAAAATTGTCCGTCTGGAAACAGAACTGAAAGAGAAAGAGAAGAAGAAGTAAGGACAAATAGAAGAAAAAGCCCTGTTGGGGAAACCCGCAGGGTTTTTGCTGTCATAGGGAAAATGGTAAATACAGCGGGAATACAGGGAGACGATGGAATTGGCTACGGAAAATAAGAAGACAACAGGAACACGGGTAGAATTGCTGGCTCCGGCAGGAAATTACGAGGCTTTCCTGGGGGCCGTCAACGCGGGCGCGGATGCCGTATATCTGGGTGGTGAGAAATTTGGCGCCAGGGCCTATGCGGATAACTTCACAACGGAAGAGATCTGCAGGGCTATTCACACAGCACACTTTATGGGACGTAAAATCTATCTTACCGTGAATACCCTGATAAAAGAGTCGGAATTTGGTGAATTGATCCCATATCTGCAGCCTTTCTATGAAGCCGGCCTGGACGGAGTGATCGTGCAGGATATCGGTGTATTGATGCAGATCCGGGCGCATTTTCCGGGACTTGCGCTGCATGCCAGTACGCAGATGACGCTCACCGGACCCGCCGGCTGCAGCTTTCTGCAGGAACAGGGCGTGGAACGTGTCGTGCCGGCCAGAGAACTGTCGCTGGCAGAAGTGCAGAGGATCAAGGAACAGACCGGTCTGGAGATAGAGTGTTTCGTGCATGGAGCCATGTGTTATTGTTACTCGGGACAGTGCCTTTTCAGCAGCGTGCTGGGCGGCAGAAGCGGCAACAGGGGACGCTGTGCCCAGTCCTGCAGACTGCCTTACCGCATCTGTGACGATATGGGTAAAAAGGCGGCTTCCGATATTGAATATCCGTTAAGCCTGAAAGATCTGTGTACGATCTCTCACCTGCCCCGGCTGATCGAAGCCGGAATCGATTCCTTTAAAATAGAAGGGCGCATGAAACGGGCTGAATATGCTGCCGGAGTTACGGCTCTGTATCGCAAATATATTGATCTCTATTATCAGAAGGGACGGGCAGCATATCAGGTCAGCAAAGAAGATATGGACAGGCTCAGGAGTCTCTATATACGCAGTGAGATACAGACAGGGTATTATGAGCGGCATAATGGCCGGGAGATGATCACGCTCCACAAACCAGGTTATGCCGGAAGCGACGAGCGTCTGCTTACCCGGATCCGGGAACGGTACCTGCATGATCCGGACAGAGCCGCGGTTTCGATGACGGTAACTCTGGAAGAGGGCAGACCGGCCCGTCTGCAGATTACGGGAAGCATTCCGTCCGATACTCGAAAGAGGCCGGAAAATACCGGGAAAAATACTGCCGGAACGCACAGCACAGAAGAAGGCGGCAGGGAGCAGATGCGTGTCCTGGTGGAAGGAGCCATAGTAGAAACGGCCAGGAAGGCTCCTCTGCAGGCGGAAGATGTACGGAAACGTTTTCTGAAAACAGGAAATTCCTGTTTGTCGGTGCGGGAATGTGAGATCGTCATGCCGGGAGAGGTCTTCCTGCCTGTGGGTGCGTTAAATGAGCTGCGGCGGGCAGGCATAGAAGCGTATGAGCGGCAATGTATCTTACAGCGCGGTATGACAGCCGGCAGAAATATGAATTGGCATATACCGACCGAGTCGGTCAATCGCACTGGCCTGGTCGATGAGAAATCTGGTAATACTTTAGCTGCTGCGTCCGTGGATATTTTGATCTCTACCTGTGAGCAGTTTGCTCAGGCGCTGCGTTTTCCCTGCCGCCGGATCTATATTGACAGTGATTTATATCTGGAGCAGCATGCGCGTATCGTGGAATGCATAGCGGAGCATAAAACAAAAGGCCTGTCGGCAGAAGCTGATTACTATCTTGCGCTTCCCTATATCCTGCGGGCAGACGACGATACTTACATGGAGCGGTTGACCGCATTATTGTCCAAAGAGACAGGTTGCCCGGCTGGCAGGGGGTATGAGTGCCGGATTTGTGGGTTTCTGGTACGCAATTATGAGGAGGCAGCCTTCCTGCAGAATCTTCCGGGTAATTATGATATGGTTCCGGATGCTGGATTGTACTGTTTTAATGCTGAGAGCGTGCGGTTTTGGGCACACTATTGTAAAGAGTATACGCTTCCCTGGGAATTGAACCGGAAAGAAGCCGAAAATCTTGCCGGCCATGCAGCACAGATCGGCATGCGTACTGCAATGATTGTATATGGCAGAATCCCGATGATGGTTACCGCCAACTGCATCCGCAGAACCGCCGGCCAGTGCCAGGGCGCACAGCGGGCAAAGGAATCGGCGTCCGGATCGCATTTTCAGTTAAAGGATCGTTACGGTGTTATTTTTCCGGTGGAAATAAATTGCAGGCACTGTTATAATATCATCTATAATTCGGTTCCTTTTTCTTTACACCAACAGGAGCAGGTGTTAGAAAAGATCGGGGCAGATGTAAGACGTTATGATTTTACCACGGAGACGGCCGGGGAGTGCAGGCAGATCCTGACGGATGGGAAGACCCGTGGCGGATCCTATACCACAGGACATTTGAAAAGAGGCGTGGAATAGTTTGGCATGGATGGCCATGCGGGCCGCCATGCGGCAGGCTGAGCATGATGAGGGTTTACTATGGAAATATATATTACTGAGCTGTCCAAATATCTTATTACATTATTTATGGCTTTGTATACATTAGAATGCTTCCTGGTATTCCGCTTTCAGGAGGAAGAGGACAGGAGCGGCTGTTATATCCGTCAGAATCTGTTAATGTTTCTGGTACATTTTTCATGTTTTCTTGTCATATGCTTCGAGACGGGAAACATAGAATATCTTTTTTTCTATGTGCTGCAGCAGATCCTGCTTTTTGCCACAGTGATGCTTTTCCGGATGGTCTATCCCAAAGGGAACAGGCTGATCGTCAATAATATGTGCCTGCTGTTGAGTATCGGTTTTGTGATCCTTACCAGGCTGTCTTTTGAAAAGGCCATCAAGCAGTTTTTTATCGTGACGGTGTCGATCGTAGCGGGGATGCTGATCCCTTACTTTATTCATAAACTGAAATTTTTAAAAAGTCTCACATGGGTCTATGCGGCAACAGGGATTGTGGCACTGGGTGTCGTGCTGATCCTGGGAGCCGTGACTTACGGCTCGAAAATTTCCTACTCCATAGCGGGAGTGACTTTTCAACCTTCGGAGTTTGTGAAGATCGTGTTTGTGTTTTTTCTGGCCAGTGCTCTTTATGAATCCCATGACCTGCCACGGGTCATATTGACGGCGGCGCTGGCAGGGATCCATGTGCTGATCCTGGTGGCGTCCAGAGATCTGGGCAGTGCTTTGATCTTCTTTATTGTCTATGTGATGATGGTCTTTATCGCCACGGCCAGGTGGATCTATCTGCTTCTTGGCTGTGCGGGAGGATGTGGAGCGGCGGTGCTGGCCTACCAGTTTTTTTCCCATGTGCAGGTGCGTGTCCAGGCCTGGAAAGATCCTTTCAGCTGCATTGACGATGCCGGTTATCAGATTACGCAGTCTTTGTTTGCCATCAGCAGCGGCGGCTGGTTTGGGCTTGGGCTGTTTCGGGGTACCCCCACATCGATCCCTTTTGTGGAGGCGGATTTTGTTTTTTCGGCGGTGGCGGAGGAGCTGGGGATCCTGTTTTCCATGTGCATGATCCTGGTATGTATCAGCTGTTTCATCATGTTTATGGATATTTCCGTCAGACTGCAGGACAGATTCTACAGGCTGATCGCATTTGGACTGGGTGTCACCTACATTTTCCAGGTTTTCCTGACGGTTGGAGGCGGAACGAAGTTTATCCCCATGACCGGTGTTACGCTGCCGTTTATCAGTTACGGCGGCAGCTCGGTACTTACTACGCTGGTGATGTTTTTTATCATAGAAGGACTGTTTATCATTCGACAGGAAGAAGGAGCAAAGCGTGTCAAGAGGAAGAAAAGAAAGCGGCCGGTTCAACGGGAACGCTCCCGGACCGAAGAGCAGGAAGAAGAATAAGGGGAACAGACAGATTCTTGCAGTTACCTGGCTTTTCGTCTCTGTTTTTTTAGGTATGATGGGATATACCTGTTATTATGCCGCCACGAATAAACAGGAGTTGATCAATAACAGTTACAACGGCAGGCAGGAGATCTTCGCCGCACAGAATACGCGTGGAAGCATTTATGCCGCCGGAGGACAGGTTCTGGCTGAGACACAGACAGATGAGGACGGGAAGGAAAAAAGGGTCTATCCCTATGAGAATCTTTTTGCGCATGCTGTCGGATACGCTTCCAATGGCAGATTTGGCGTAGAGGCGGCGGCCAACTATTACCTGATCAATTCCAACGCCAGGCTGTCGGACAAGGTGGCCAGTGAAGTGGCAGGCGCCAAATATCCGGGCGACAGCGTGGTCACCACGCTGGATGTGAGCCTGCAGGATATTGCTTCCCGTTCACTGGGCGCCTATAAAGGAGCGATCATAGTCTCTGAGCCGGCCACGGGTAAAATTCTTGCCATGGTCTCGAAACCGGATTATGATCCGAATACGATCGATGCGATCTGGGACGAGCTGATCCAGGATAAAGAAAGCACGGTTCTTCTAAACCGGGCGACCCAGGGCCTGTATCCGCCGGGATCCACTTTCAAGATTGTGACGGCGCTGGAATATATCCGGGAGAATCCGGACAGTTACGGACAGTACTCTTACCAGTGCAGCGGCAGGTACAGCCATGGACAGGATACCATCAACTGCTATCACGGGTCGGTGCATGGGCAGGAGGATTTCACCAAATCCTTTGCCAAATCATGCAATGCATCCTTTGCGAATATCGGTATGCAGTTAGACCGGGCAAAATGGGGCAGTACCCTGAAAAATCTGCTGTTCGGTCAGGAACTGCCGGTATCTTTTGCCTATAACAAAAGCAGGATCGAGGTAGGTGCCGAAACTTCCGATTCGGAGATCCTGCAGGCGGCAATCGGACAGGGGGCCACGCAGATCACACCGCTGCATCTGAATATGATCACCTGCGCCATCGCCAACAAGGGCACGGTGATGAAACCTTATCTGGTGGATTACGTGCAGAATAACGAGGGGAATATTATCAGGCAGTTTTCGCCCGATGCTTATAAGAAGCTGTTTTCCGAGCAGGAGGCGGCGGTGCTTACGCAGCTGATGACGGCAGTGGTGGAGAGCGGAACGGGCACGAAGCTGTCCGGTCTGACCTATACTGCGGCCGGCAAGACGGGTTCTGCGGAATACAATAATGTGAAGACGGATTCCCATGCCTGGTTTACGGGGTTTGCGCCGGCTGAGGAACCGGAAGTATGCGTGACCATCATCATCGAAGGTGCGGGAAGCGGCGGGGATTATGCGGTTCCGATCGCCAGGCGGATCCTGGATGAGTATTTTGGAGCATGAGGCGGAGGATCCCGGGAAATCTTGAAACAGGATGCAGGAATGTGGAGTGAAATGGAGTAAGTTATGATTGAAGCTGTGAGCAGTGGCGGTGTTGTTATCTTTCGTGGGAAAATACTTGTGCTGTATAAACATCTGCACAACAAATACGAAGGGTGGGTTCTGCCCAAGGGAACGATAGAAGAGGGAGAAACGCAGGCGCAGACGGCGCTGCGGGAAGTTTATGAAGAGTCCGGCGTGCAGGCTTCTATCATGAAATATATCGGCAAAAGCCAGTATACTTTCCTCGTCCCCGAGGATACGGTGTCCAAAGAGGTACACTGGTATCTGATGATTGCGGACAGCTACTACAGCAGGCCTCAGCGGGAAGAATATTTTACGGATTCCGGTTACTATAAATACCATGAGGCGTACCATCTGCTGAAGTTTCCCAATGAAAAGCAGATTCTGGAGCAGGCTTACGGGATCTATCTGGACCTGAAGAAGCGGGAACTGTGGTATAACAAAACATCTAATTAAGGAAAAGTTAATGGTTTCTATCTGTTTTATTGCGGGGAAGTGTGTTAAAATAACTTAAGTTTTGTCCATTGGGGAATAATAAGAAAGAAGGATCATATTTTTATCAGGAATATCCATGAAATTTTATAAAAATCTTTATATTGGGAATACTATTAAAAATCCGGGGAAAACGCGGAGAAAACTGAAAAGACATGCAAAGCTGCAGAATGTATATGTGATCGCTTATATGGCGGAAAGCGGTCAACTGTCCATCTATCATAATCTGATGTTCCAACAGCGTTATTACAGAGAACATCAGCCGTATGTGATTGGAATTGCCGGGAATCATGATGAAGCTGTGGAGATCATCTGCCGTATCGCGGAGGAGTCTGTCCGTGAGACCGGCCGGGCGGATCTGGTTGCATATCTTTTTTCGGATCAGCAGGGAAAGTGCGTCCTGTGAAACAAAAGCATTCCGGGCAAAAGTGATGAGTTGAGAAGAGGGAATCGACGTTAAATATATGTTACATATAATTTTGCTTATTTTAAAAATCACAGGCATTATCCTGTTGTGCATCCTGGGCGTTATACTTCTGGCGGTCTGCTGTGTACTTTTCGTGCCGGTACGCTACCGGATCGAAATATGCAGGGAAGAGGGGGAGGACAAACCGCCGTTTGTGGTGAAAGCGAAGGTTACCTGGCTGCTGCATCTGGTTAATGTTCTTCTGTGTTATCCGGCCGATGTATACGTGCGCGTGCGGCTGATGCTGTTCACGCTGTTCAAAATACCGGAAACGGAGAAGAAACGTAACCGGACATCAAAAAAGAAAAAGAGAAAAGGAGATAAGGAGGAAGGTGAGCCCTCTGTTTCTGAGCGGGATGCCGGATCGGCGGGGACGCCAAAAGAAGCAGAAGCAAAAGAGCATACAGACAGGGACAGCGCAGCAGATCATTCTGCTGCAGAGGAGCTGGAAGTATCGGCAGAAAGTGAACATTCCGAAGAGGCAGCGGATTCGGAGGAGAGTTCTTCTACATCTCCTGAAGGACCGATCCGGAAGCTTATACGAAAGATCCGTGGCCTGTTCTACAGAATCAGACAATTTCTGGAAAAAATAAAGAGCGCGGTTCAAAAAATACGGTACACAATCCGTAGTATGTGTGATAAAATAAAGTCTACATCGGATACTGTGCAATATTATAAAGAAGTGCTGGAAAGCGATGCCTTTCGCCATTCCTGGGAATTGTGCCGGGGGCAGGCGGCTGTTGTACTGAAAGCTTTAAAGCCGGATAAGTTTGAAGCGGATTTGATCGTGGGGACGGGGAATCCGGCTTCGACGGGAGACATCCTTGCATGGCATGGTATGCTGTACCCGCTGATCGGACCGCATGTGCGGGTCGTAGGGGATTTTGAGCGGGCACATCTGGAAGGTTATGTGTTTATCCGGGGTAAGATACGAACGTTTACTTTTCTGCGTGTGGCATGGAAAGTTTACAGAAATAAAGATATACGAACATTGATCAGGTTATTTAAGAAGGAGGCTGTATAAATGGCGGAAAATAATTTCTCCGGTGTAATTGAATCTTTGATGAAAGGTATGAATGCGGTGATCGGCACGAAGACAGTGGTGGGAGACGCGACGCAGATTGGCGATACCATTATTCTGCCGCTGGTGGATATCAGTTTTGGCGTGGGTGCGGGAGCCAGCGCCAACGATAAGAAAAACGGCGGAGGCGGCGGATTTTCCGCCAAGATGACACCGAGTGCGGTGCTCGTGATCAAGGACGGCGCTACGAAACTGGTAAATATCAAGAATCAGGATACCGTTACGAAGGTACTTGACATGATTCCGGATATTGTGGATAAGTTTACCGCTCCTAAGGAAGAGATGATCGAGGATGATAAGGCGGTAGATATTGCTTTCCCGGAAGAAGAGTAATTTGATTTTGGGCAGCACTATTTTCTCATAACATTCATATAATATACAAAGAGCATAAGCAGGGATATTGTATGAAGAAGTTGATAGGTTTTGTGGCGGTTTGTATTGCAGCGGGTATGCTGTTTATGCTTTTTTTAACGAATCGGTTTATCGGGTTGGTTCTTATCATCCTGCTGCTGTTGATCGGGTACAATTTTTTTTGCTGTGATTAAGGGGAATGCGGCAACTGGTATATATGTATGGGTATGAGTGGATTTGTTCCGCTCAGGTGGTTGGGGTAATATCGATGAAGAAGGTAGAAGAGATACTTGCACGGGGATCGGATGAGGAACTGCAGGCCTTGAAGTCATGGCTTTTTCGGGAAAATATCCGTCTGGAGACGGCGTCGAAAGAGTTAAAAAGCATGCAGGAACAGTTCCTGAAAGAGAAAGTGCAGTTTCAGGAAGAGATGAAAGTCTTAAACCGCAAGGCGGCGGGAGAGCGTCAGCGTTTGAAAGAGGACAACCAGTTCTTTGAGAAAAAGATGGAGATTTTACAGAACGGATTCAAGCAGCTTGATCTTGACCGCAGAAGACTTGATAAGGAATGGGCGCGTCTTTCGGCAGAGAAGGAGCTTCTGGACGAGCATCTTCTTTACGGCGGGCATTCGGAGGTGTCGGTTTTCTTTCAGGGCGTGCGCAATCCGCTGTCTTTGAAGAAGCGCTATAAGGATTTGATCAAAATATTCCATCCGGATAACGTAGCGGGAGACAAAGAAGTGATCCAGCGGATCAATAAGGAATACGAGAGATTGAAAGAGAGATACGAGAAAGAATTTAAACATGCGTAGAATATGCTGTATCTGAAGCGGACCGGCTTGATGAGCTGGTCTGTTTTGGTTGCAGCGACTGAAAACGGAGGAAACATGGTATGAGAAAGAAACAAAATTATAGGTGGGAGCATTTATCGCTGGGTACCTGCTACTATCCGGAGCATTGGGATCAAAAGCTCTGGATAGAGGATCTGCAGCGAATGCTGGATTGTGGAATTGAGACGATCCGTATCGCCGAATTCGCATGGAGCAAGGTGGAACCGCATGAGGGAGAATTTACCTTTGAATTCTTCGATGCCTTCCTGGAAACTGTTAAAGAGACCGGTATGAAGGTGATCTTCGGTACGCCAACGGCAACGCCGCCCGCATGGCTGACGGACAAATATCCGGAGGTTTTAAACTGCCGCATGGACGGGGTACCGTTCCGCCACGGAATGCGCAGGCATTACAATTATAATTCCCCCAAATATCAGGAACTCTGTGCAAGGATCGTGGAGAAATTTGCATCCCATTATGCCAGGCATCCGAATGTGGTCGGCTGGCAGATTGACAACGAGATCAACTGTGAGATAAATGAGTTCTATTCGGAGAGCGATACGATCGCATTCCGGCGTTTCTTGCAGGAAAAATATCAGACATTGGACGCTTTGAACGCGGCGTGGGGAACTGTTTTCTGGAATCAGACTTATACTGCATGGGAGGAGATTTATGTGCCGCGTACGACGATCCACGATTCAACGAACCCCCATCAGACACTGGACTATATCCGGTTCGTGTCGGACAGTGCCATAAGATTCTGTAAGATGCAGAGCGATATTTTGCGCAAATACGTGAAGCCGGGAGATTTCATCACCACCAACGGTATGTTCGGCAAGTTGGATAATCACAGGATGACTGACGAATGTCTTGACGTATATACCTATGATTCTTATCCTAATTTTGCTTTCTGCCTGCGGGAGGATCCAAAGCATTCCAACAATCTGAATGACCGGAAATGGAGTAAACAATTGTCGGAGGTGCGTTCTGTCTGTCCTCATTTCGGGATTATGGAGCAGCAATCCGGGGCGAATGGATGGAATACCCGTATGGAGGCTCCGGCGCCTAAACCGGGGCAGATGATGCTGTGGGCGATGCAGAGTGTGGCCCATGGGGCGGATTATGTAAGCTTTTTCCGCTGGAGGACATGCACGATGGGTACGGAGATCTACTGGCACGGTATTCTTGACTATGACAACAGAGACAACCGCAAACTGGCGGAAGTACGCCGCATAAGAGACCGCATCAGAAGGATCGACGAGATGGCAGGTGCCGATTGTAAAGCCGCCTTCGGCCTGATAAAAGACTACAGCAATATCTGGGATTCTGAAGTTGACGTATGGCATCAGAGACTGGCATGGCAGAGCGAGCAGGAGATCTTCATAGCTTCCCAGCTGACGCACAGCCCCATGGATCATGTTTATCTTCTGGAGGATACGCAGGTCGAAGAGCTTCTGCAATATCCGCTGCTTATCTATCCTCATGGCCTGCTGCTCTGTGAGCAGAAAGCGGCTTTGCTGAAAGCCTATGTGGAGCGGGGCGGATGCCTGTTGATCGGCGCCCGTACCGGACAGAAGGACGAGAGCGGGAAATGTGTCATGACACCGATGCCGGGCCTGCTGGCGGATATTACCGAAAGTGATGTGAAAGAATTCTCATTTGTCGGACCGGCTGATGATGCTGTCATGATGGATTGGAACGGGATAGAGACGCAGACAGGCCTCTTCAACGATATTCTGGATACGACAGGAGAGAAGGCAAAAGTATTGGCCCGCTACAGTTCCAACTACTATAAGGGCAGTCCTGCGATGATTGAGACATCCTGCAAACAAGGCCGGGTGATCCATTTTGGTGGAACCTTTACGCGAGAGAATACGAAAGCTTTCCTGGAATATACCGGAGTGCTCTCTCCCTGGAAAGAGACGATCGAACTGCCGGAATCATGCGAACTTTGTGTCCGTGAAAAGGACGAAAGACGGTATTTCTTTGTCCTGAATTATTCTGACAGAGAGCAGGAGATCTGCATCAAAAAATCCATGACAGATCTGGATACTTCTGAGAAAGCCGAAGGCTGTATCACGCTGAAGGCATATGAGACAAAGGTATATCGAGAGTAACGAACCGAAGTGCCGGCATCCTTAGAAGAAAGGAAAGGCTGTCCGCTTGGCAGAGCAGAAGATCTGCCGGGGACAGCCTTTCCTTATCTTCAAAAATCTTTAATGACAGGGTGTAAATTTCCACATAAAAAAGGAATATTGTGAAATGACCAGCCTGACCATTTTACAATACTCCTCTGTACTGACAAAAATTATGCTCTTTCAACTTTTCCGGATCTTAAGCAGCGCGTACATACATGCAGCTTCTTGTTGGCACCGTTCACTTTGCACATAACGCTCTTAACATTAGAATTCCAAATTCTGTTAGATCTTCTATGTGAATGGCTTACGTTATTTCCAAAATGAGCGCCCTTACCACAAACATCACACTTAGCCATCTTTGCACCTCCTAACGATACAATCGATTCTTTTTTTGCGTTCTTTGCTCACACAACATTTGTATAATAGCAGAAAGTAAAACGGAATGCAAGCGGAAATTACATATTTTGCCTGAAATCATGTTTCTTTTTTTGAGCAAACAGGTTATAATATGGATGTATATTCAGAATAATAAGGAGGTAGCTTATGAAAGTTTCTTCGATGGACACACATATGGGGAATATTTCTATCGATCAGGAAGTCGTGGCACAGTTCGCCGGCACGATAGCTATGGAATGTTTCGGCGTGGTTGGCATGGCAGGTATGAGTGTGAAGGACGGTCTTGTAAAATTACTGAGGAAAGACAGCATGACGCGCGGCATACAGGTGTTTTTGAATAACAATAAGCTGACTGTGAATTTTCATATTATTGTTTCTTACGGTGTGAGCATCCTCGCAGTAGCGGATAATCTGATAGACAGTGTAAAGTACAAGGTAGAAGAATTTACCGGAATTGAAGTGGAAAAGATAAACATCTTCGTCGAAGGTGTGAAAGTGATTGACTAAGGGAGGAAGTGTAAGGTGGCTTCAAATACAATGGATGCCGGTATGCTGGCAAAATTGTTCCTGGCAGGAGCAAAAAATCTTGAGAGCAAGAAAGAATGGATCAATGAATTAAATGTTTTCCCGGTGCCGGACGGCGACACTGGTACGAATATGACACTGACGATTATGGCCGCGGCCAGAGAGGTTGCATCTTTGTACGAGATGGGCGATGTGGATATGCGTTCTTTATGCAAAGCCATTTCTTCCGGTTCCCTGCGGGGGGCGAGAGGCAACTCCGGTGTGATCCTTTCTCAGTTATTCCGTGGCTTCACCAAGGGCGTGAAAGAATACGATGAGGTTACGATCCCGGTCTTTGCAGCAGCCTTCGAGAAGGCGGTTGAGACGGCTTATAAGGCTGTCATGAAGCCCAAGGAAGGTACGATTCTGACCGTCGCCAGGGGAGCGGCAATCAAGGCGAGAGAACTGGCTGACAGCGGGTTGGAGGATCTGGGAGAATTTATGGCACAGATCATTGCCCAGGCTGATGAGGTGCTGGAACAGACGCCGGAGATGCTGCCGGTATTGAAACAGGCCGGTGTTGTTGACTCTGGCGGTCAAGGGTTGATGCAGGTTTTAAAAGGAGCCTACGACGCATACCTGGGTAAGGAGATCGACCTTTCTCTGGATACGACAACTGCGGCCCATACGGGTGGAAGAACGACAGGAGCCAATCTGGAAGCCCAGGCGTCGGCAGAGATCAAATTCGGTTACTGCACTGAGTTTATCATTATGCTCAACAAGGTATTTAACATTAAGATGGAGATGGATTTTAAGGCTTATCTGGAATCCATCGGTGATTCGATCGTGGTGGTAGCGGATGAGGACGTGGTCAAGGTACATGTACATACCAATGATCCCGGTCTCGCGATCCAGAAAGCGCTTAAATACGGCGCGCTTTCCAACATGAAGATCGACAATATGCGTCTTGAACATCAGGAGAAGCTGTTTAAGATGTCCCGGAAGGAAGAGAAGACGGAGGAAATGCCAACGGTTCAGGAGCAGCCCCGGAAGGATGTGGGATTTATCGCCGTATCCGTGGGGGACGGGATCAACGAGATCTTCAAGGGACTTGGCGTGGATCACATTATCGAGGGCGGCCAGACCATGAATCCCAGCACGGAGGATATGCTCAATGCCATCGATCAGGTGAATGCCGATACGATTTTCATCCTGCCCAACAATAAGAACATTATTCTGGCAGCCAACCAGGCCCAGTCCCTTGTGCGGGATAAGAAGATCGTGGTGATTCCCACGAAGACGGTTCCGCAGGGGATTACGGCTGTGATTAATTATGTACCGGATCTGAGTGTAGAAGAGAATGAGAAGGCCATGGTAGAAGAGATTGTCAACGTTTCCACCGGACAGGTCACTTATGCGGTCAGAGATACGAATATTGACGGCAAGGAGATCAAGCAGGGAGATTTCATGGGAATCGGTGATAAGGGCATTCTTTCCGTAGGCATCGCCATCTCGGAAGTGACGCTTAAGATGATCGATGAGATGATGTCTGACGATCGGGAACTGATCAGCATCTATTATGGCTCTGAGATTCAGGAAGCGGATGCCGAGAGCCTGCGTGCACAGGTAGAAGAGAAATATCCCGGCTGCGATATCGAACTGCAGTACGGCGGACAGCCCATTTACTATTATATTGTGTCGGCCGAGTAAATCACAGGCTTTGTATTTTGCAGGAGCAGTTCAGGTTTGCAGATTTTATAGATTTTTTATGAATTTAGAGGAAAGAAGATTTAGTTCTACCAGGAGAACGTAAATGCAGTATCCCGGTAGAACTAAATCATGTTCGGAGACCGTAACGGGATCACAAAGAGGATGAGCACATGAACGGGAACAAAAGCTGCAGCTGTGGTGTCTGTGAGAGAATTGCCCTCACCAGACAGGGGCAAAATCCATATTTTGTCAGAGAGTTGGAAACAGGATATGTCGTGATCGGAGATCATCAGCGATTTAAGGGTTATACGCTTTTCTTATGCAAAGAACATGCCACGGAAATTCACTTTCTGGAGAAAGAATTTCAGAATCGGTTCCTGCAGGAAATGTCGTTGACGGCAGAAGCGGTCTATAGGGCGTTTTCGCCTGACAAACTGAATTACGAACTGCTGGGAGTCGGGAATAATGTCCATATGCACTGGCACTTTTTTCCGAGAAGAGAGGGCGATACGCCATCGCCGGGGCCGGTCTGGCAGATCGGAGCGCAGATGTGTGATGACAGATATCTGCCGACGGACGAAGAGCTGGAAGATATGAAAAAGAGACTGGACGAAGAGCTGAGCAGGCTGTTAACAGAAAGTGGATATGGAAAGGATTGAGCCATGACCATTACATCCCTGAAAGGTGTCGGCGAGAAGACCGCTCAATTATTTGAGAAGCTGGATATCACAACAACGGACGATCTTCTGACCTATTATCCGCGTGATTATGAATATTTCTCTGACCCGGTGACTTTAGAACGGGCCGCCACAGACGAGATTACAGCCATTTCGGGCCGTATCCGCGGCAATATCGCGACCAGGCATGTGCGTGGACTGAGTATAACCGCCTTTGAGATGGAGTGTACGGGCGGCGGGATTTTGCAGATGACCTACTTTAACATGCCTTATCTGAAGAACAGCCTAAAGCGCGACACGCAGTATGTTGCGCGCGGTTATCTGTTAAAGAAGGGCGGCCGGTTCGTGATGGAGCAGGCGAAGCTGTACAAACCGGAGGAATATGGGAAGATGGCAAGCCGCATGATGCCCTGTTACGGAACGACGAAAGGGCTTACCAACAATGCCATCACCAGGGCTGTCAGACAGGCACTTGCCGTATCCCCACTGCCGCAGGATCATCTGCCGGACATCATCAGAGAATCCGAACATCTTGGCGCGTTAGAGGATGCCATACGGCAGATGCATTTTCCGGACAGCAAAGATCTGCTGGTGCAGGCCAGAGAGCGGCTGGTTTTCGATGAATTTCTGCTTTTTATCCTGATGCTGCGCCGGATGCGGGAGGATACTGAGGCTGTACAGAACCAGTATCCGATGATCGAGGTAGCGGAGACGAAGCGGCTGTTGGAAACACTGCCATACAGCCTGACAGCCGCCCAGCAGAAGGTATGGCAGGAGATTGAGGCCGATCTAACCTCGGAGCATGTGATGAACCGGCTGATTCAGGGGGATGTAGGATCCGGCAAGACTATCCTTGCTTTTCTGGCACTGCTCATGTGTGTGGCCAACGGCTATCAGGGAGCCATGATGGCCCCCACGGAAGTGCTGGCAGCGCAGCATTATGAGACGTTATCACAACTGCAGAAGCAGTATAAACTGCCGATTCGTCCCGTGCTGCTGACTGGTTCCGCCACCGCAAAGGAGCGCAGGCAGATCTATGCGCAGATCGAGAGCGGGGAGGCGAACGTCATCCTCGGCACTCATGCGTTGATTCAGGATAAAGTTGTATACCATAATCTGGCGCTTGTGATCACGGACGAACAGCACCGTTTCGGTGTGCGCCAGCGGGAGAGTCTGGCGCAGAAGGGGAAACAGGTACATGTGCTTGTCATGAGTGCAACGCCGATTCCGCGGACGCTGGCCATCATTCTGTACGGTGATCTGCATATCTCGGTGCTCAATGAACTTCCGGCCAACCGACTGCCCATCAAGAACTGTGTGGTAAATACTTCCTACCGTGAGACTGCTTATCATTTTATGGAAAAGGAAATCGCCGCCGGCCATCAGGTCTATATCATCTGTCCCATGGTGGAAGAGGGGGAGATGGCAGAGCTGGAGGACGTGGTTTCCTACACTGCCAGACTGAAAAGCATCCTGCCCGATACGATCCAGATCGCGGCACTGCACGGGAAAATGAAGCCTGCACAGAAGAACCGGATCATGGAGGCCTTTGCCGCCCGGCAGATTGACATTCTCGTATCCACAACGGTAATCGAGGTGGGGATCAATGTGCCGAATGCTACGGTGATGATGGTGGAGAATGCGGAGCGGTTCGGCCTGGCACAGCTGCATCAGCTGCGCGGCCGTGTGGGCCGTGGCGATACACAGTCCTACTGCATATTCATGAGCAAGTCGCCGAAACCGGAGACCATGGCGAGGCTTAAGATCCTGAACGAATCCAATGACGGCTTCTATATTGCCAGCCAGGACTTGAAGCTGCGGGGGCCGGGGGATCTGTTCGGCATCCGTCAGAGCGGCGCTCTTAAATTTGTGCTGGGTGATATTTTCCAGGACGCTTCGATCCTTCAGCGGGCCAGCGACTGGGCGGACAGGATCCTGTCCGAAGACCCGGCCCTGGCCACGGAATCGTATCTATCCTTACGGGAATATTTAAGTGATAGTGTATCCCGGTCAGCGCGTGATTTAAAGAATGGTGTAATAAATGAGGTTGACTTTAGGACTATCTGAAAGTAATATGGTTAAGTAGATGTTTGTGTAACAGTTCAGGAAGCAATTTCATGAGGAAGGTCATTGTCAGGAGACTTAATGGGATTGCCGGCGGCAGGTCTGTGCGTACAGGATGCCGGACAGGTCTGTATGTGTTAACTGTTTTTTGAATGAATATTTGATGACGGAGTGTAGAACGGATATGGCAAAGAATATTGCAGTTGTTACCGACAGTAACAGTGGAATTACGCAGAAACAGGCAGAGGAGCTGGGAATTTATGTGCTGCCTATGCCTTTCATGATTGACAACGAGACTTATTTTGAAGATATCACACTGACGCAGGAGGCGTTCTACGAAAGGCTTGCGTCGGGGGCAGACGTGATAACCAGTCAGCCTTCTCCGGATTCGGTGATGAAGCTGTGGGACGAACTGCTTGGCGAGTATGACGAAATCGTACATATTCCCATGTCCAGCGGCCTGAGCGGTTCCTGTCAGAGTGCACTTATGCTGGCTGCAGATTATGACGGCCGGGTGCAGGTCGTTAATAATCAAAGAATTTCTGTTACACAGAGACAGTCCACTCTGGATGCGCTTAAGCTTGTGGAGAAGGGCATGAATGCTGCGCAGATCAAGCAGTTTCTGGAGGATGACAAGTTTAACTCCAGTATCTATATCATGCTGGATACTCTGTATTATCTGAAAAAGGGCGGCAGGATTACGCCCGCTGCGGCAGCGCTTGGAACAATTCTGCGGTTAAAACCGGTACTGACGATTCAGGGGGATAAGCTGGATGCCTTTGCCAAGGCGAGAACCGTCTCCCAGGGTAAATCCATGATGATCAACGCCATACGTAATGATATGGAGAAACGCTTTGGCGGTGTGAATAAGGACACGATATGGCTGCAGATCGCTTATACGTATGACCTGGAAGCCGCAACTCAGTTGAAGGAGGAAGTGGCGGCACAATTCCCGGGATTTGATATTCATATGGATCCGTTGTCTTTAAGCATCGCCTGCCATATTGGCCCCGGTTCACTGGCCGTTGCATGCTGTAAGAAGATATCGTAAGATACGGATTTAACGATAAGGTGTCAGGGAGCGATTTAAGCGGTCTCAAAAGAAAGATAGAACACGATTAATGCAAAACAGGTTATCGTCCACAGGTGTGGCGGATTACGGCGGCACAACGGTATGGAGTGAAGATACCTGTTTTGTTTCATGTAGAAAACGAGCATAGCTCGTTTACGAGATTTGCCTGTGGCAAACTCGGATAAGCAGAACAATATACGTTTGCGGGATTTGCCTGCGGCAAACTCGGATAAGTAGAATAATACATGTTTGCGGGATTTGCCTGCGGCAAACTCGGATAAGCAGGGTAATATACGTATATATAGTTTATGTAAAAGAGAGAAATGAGGTTTACGATGGGACGATATGCTTCCAGGAATGATGAGCAGGAGCTGGCTCTGCAACAGGAATATATGAAGAAGGCGGTTTCCTATGTGGCGGATTTGAAACAGCAGCTGGGACGGCAGCCGCTTTGCTGTGTTACCACTTTCGGCTGTCAGATGAATGCCCGGGATTCCGAGAAGCTGTTGGGAATCCTGACACAGATTGGTTATGGAGCCACCGATGAGGAATCGGAGGCTGATTTTGTCATCTATAATACCTGTACGGTGCGGGACAACGCCAACCAGAGGGTTTACGGCAGACTGGGATTTTTAAACAGTATAAAGCGCAGCCGGCCCCATCTTAAGATCGCTCTCTGCGGTTGTATGATGCAGGAGCAGACCGTCATCGACAAGATCCGTAAAAGTTACCGTTTTGTGGATCTGATCTTTGGCACCCACAATCTCTTCAAGTTTGCGCAGCTTTTGGTGACCATGTTCGAGAATCAGGAGATGATCGTGGATATCTGGCAGGAGACCGACCAGATCGTGGAGGAGCTGCCGGTCAGCCGTAAATATTCCTATAAATCGGGGATCAATATCATGTTCGGATGCAATAATTTCTGCAGTTACTGCATCGTGCCTTATGTGCGGGGACGGGAGCGGAGCCGGGATCCGAAGGAGATCCTGCAGGAGATTGAACGGCTGGTGGCGGACGGTGTGGTGGAGGTCATGCTGCTTGGCCAGAATGTCAATTCCTATGGGAAGAATCTGGATAATCCCATCACCTTTGCACAGCTTCTGCGGGAAGTTGAGCAGATAGAAGGATTGAAAAGGATTCGCTTCATGACATCCCATCCGAAAGATCTGTCCGATGAATTGATTGATGTGATGAAACAGTCAAAGAAGATCTGCCGGCATCTGCACCTGCCTGTGCAGGCCGGGTCCGACAGGATCCTGCAGGCCATGAACAGACGTTATACGAAGGAGCAGTATCTGGCCCTGGTGGATAAGATCAAAACCGCTATGCCGGACATTGCCCTGACCACGGATATCATCGTGGGATTTCCGGGGGAGACTCCTGCCGATGTGGAAGAGACCATCGACGTGGTGCGAAAGGTTCAGTATGACAATGCCTTTACTTTTATCTACTCAAGGCGGACGGGAACCCCTGCGGCGGCCATGGAAGATCAGGTGCCGGAGACGGTGGTTCGGGAAGGATTCGATAAACTCCTTAAGGTGGTGCAGGATACGGCGAAAGAGCGGGCCGCCCTATTACAGGGAAAAGTGATGGAAGCGCTGGTGGAGGAAGTGAACGAGCAGGATGCTTCTCTGATGACAGGACGTCTGTCCAACAATATGCTGGTGCATTTTCCGGCGTCCGAAAGCCTGATCGGCCGGCTGGTGCAGGTTTCCCTGGATACATGCCATGGTTTCTATTATACGGGACATGTCGTTGAGTAGTATGTGATCGTAGATTCCCGGCGGATATACCTGATATTACGGCAAAATACTGAGACAGCATACGGGTTTGGCGTTTAATGCTGCCCAGGCAGGCTGCTGTCTGCGGGAAATAGATTTTCTGAATAGTATCAAATGATTTTTATAGAAAGACGGTTAATAAAATGGCAGAACTTACACCAATGATGCAGCAGTATCTGGAGACAAAAAAAGAATACCAGGATTGTATCCTGCTTTATCGCCTGGGCGATTTTTATGAGATGTTTTACGAGGACGCTCTGACCGCATCGAAGGAGCTGGAGATTACATTGACTGGCAAGAACTGCGGCCAGGAGGAGCGGGCGCCTATGTGCGGCGTTCCATATCATGCTGTGGAGAGCTATCTGAACAAACTGGTGTCGAAAGGGTATAAGGTGGCGATCTGTGAGCAGGTGGAAGATCCAAAGCAGGCTAAGGGTATTGTCAGGCGGGAAGTGATCCGTATCGTCACGCCGGGCACCAATCTGAACCTGCAGGCGCTGGACGAGAGTAAGAATAATTATATCTTCTGTATCGTATATTCTCCGGGTAAGACTGGTATTTCCATGGCGGATGTGACGACCGGAGACTATTATCTGACAGAGGTGGACGACATCCGCAGACTGCAGGATGAGATTCAGAAATACGGACCTTCGGAGATCATCTGCAACGAACAGTTCCTGGTCAGCGGTTACGATATTGAAGATCTGAAGAACCGCCTGGGAATTACGGTATATTCCCTGGCTTCCCATTACTTCGATGAGGAAGGAAGCCGCAGGAATCTGATGAAGCATTTTAAGGTTAATTCCCTGTCCGGGCTGGGCATAGAGGATTTTCCTTCCGGTATGATTGCAGCGGGGGCGCTGCTTACCTATCTGTATGAGACACAGAAGACCTCGCTGGCGCATTTTACCCATCTGTATCCTTATCTGATCAGTAAGTATATGCTGCTGGACAGTGCCACCAGGCGGAATCTTGAGCTGACGGAGACCCTGCGTGAGAAACAGAAGAAAGGTTCTCTGTTGGGAGTGCTGGATCGCACAAAGACTGCCATGGGCGGCCGTCTGCTGCGCAAATATATCGAACAGCCGCTGATCGACAAAGAACAGATGAACCTGCGGTTGGATGCGGTGGAGATGCTCTGTAAGCGGAGTGTGGACCGCGATGAGCTGCGCGAGTATCTGAATGCAATCTACGATCTGGAACGCCTGATGGGCAAGATCAGTTATAAGACAGCCAATCCCAGGGATCTGATTGCCTTTCGCAATTCTCTGGCCATGCTGCCTTCCATCAAAACACTGCTGCATGATCTGGACACGGGACTTTTGACAAAGATACGAAACAATACGGATACGCTGGAAGATATCTATCATCTGATTGACGACGCGATCCTGGAGGAACCGCCCATTTCCATCCGGGACGGCGGCATGATCAAAGAAGGATTCAGTGAAAACATTGATGCCCTCAGAAATGCAAAAAGGGACGGCAAGAACTGGCTTGCCGCGCTGGAAGAGGAAGACAGGGAGCGGACCGGAATCAAAAATCTGCGGATCAAGTACAATAAAGTGTTCGGCTACTATTTTGAGGTTACCAATTCCTATAAGGATCTGGTGCCGGAAGATTATGTGCGCAAACAGACGCTGGCCAACGCGGAGCGCTATACCACACCGCGTTTGAAGGAGCTGGAGGATACGATCCTGAACGCGGAAGACAAGCTTTCTTCGCTGGAATACGATCTTTTCTGTCAGATCAGAGACGCCATTGCCGCGGAGGTGGAGCGCATTCAGCGGACGGCCAGGGCCATTGCCAAGCTGGATGTTCTGTCAGCGTTATCCTATGTGGCGGAGCGGAATCAATATGTGCGCCCGTCCCTTAACGATAAGGGTGTCATTGATATCAAGGATGGCAGACATCCCGTCGTGGAGCAGATGACGGGTAACGATATGTTTATCTCTAACGATACTTATCTGGACAACCAGAAGAACTGTATCGCCGTGATCACAGGACCTAACATGGCAGGTAAATCCACCTATATGCGGCAGACAGCGTTGATTGTCCTTCTGGCCCAGATTGGTTCCTTTGTGCCTGCGAAGAGGGCTAATATCGGTATTGTGGACCGTATTTTTACCCGGGTGGGCGCTTCCGACGACCTGTCCAGCGGCCAGTCCACCTTTATGGTGGAGATGAACGAAGTGGCCAATATCCTGCGCAACGCCACCGCCGACAGTCTGCTGGTGTTGGATGAAATCGGGCGCGGCACTTCCACATTCGACGGCTTGAGTATCGCCTGGGCGGTGATTGAACATATCAGCAACCGCAAGATCCTGGGGGCAAAAACATTGTTTGCGACCCATTACCATGAGCTGACGGAACTGGAAGGTAAGATGGATAACGTGAACAATTACTGCATTGCCGTGAAAGAAAAAGGTGACGATATCGTCTTCCTGCGCAAAATCGTCAAAGGCGGCGCCGATAAGAGCTACGGTATTCAGGTGGCAAAGCTGGCGGGCGTACCCGATATGGTCATAGACCGCGCCAAAGAGATCGTGCAGCAGCTGAGCGATAACGATATCACGGAAAAGGTGCAGAAGATCGAGATCAATATCAAGCATGAAAAGCGTAAGCCGGTGAAATACGATGAAGTGGATCTGGAACAGATGTCGCTTTTCGATACTGTGCGGGATGAAGACGTGATCAGGGAGCTGCAGGAGGTCGATGTGGGAAATCTGACACCTATTGACGCGTTGAATGTGCTGTACCGGCTGCAGACGAAGTTGAAGAACCGATGGCAGAAAGACTAAGGGTTAGGAAATATGGCTACGATAAATATTCTGGATCATCAGACGATAGATAAGATAGCGGCCGGTGAAGTGGTAGAGCGGCCGGCCAGCGTGGTGAAGGAGCTGGTAGAGAATGCCATTGACGCCGGAGCGGATGCCATTACGGTGGAGATTAAAGACGGCGGGACTTCGTTGATCCGCGTTACGGACAATGGAGGGGGGATTGAGAAATCTCAGGTGCGAAATGCTTTTCTGCGCCATGCTACCAGTAAGATCACATCGGCAGATGATTTGACTGACCTGGTCAGTCTCGGTTTCCGTGGAGAAGCACTTGCCAGTATCGCTGCTGTGTCCATGGTGGAACTGATTACCAAGGTCCCCCAGGAGCTGACGGGAATCCGCTATGTGATCGAGGGCGGTATGGAGAAGGAGCAGGAAGAGATCGGCGCTCCGGAAGGCACCACGATCCTGGTGCGCAACCTCTTTTTCAATACACCGCCCCGGAAGAAATTCTTAAAGCAGCCGCAGACAGAGGGCTCCTATGTGGCGGATCTGATGGAACATCTTGCGTTGTCTGACCCGAAGATCTCCTTCAAATTTATTCTGAATGGACAGACCAGGTTTTATACCACGGGAAATAACGAACTGCGGGAGATCATCTATCGTATTTACGGCAGGGATATGGCGGCCGAACTGCTTCCTTTTTCCTGGCAGGGGGATGGCATGACGGTCAGCGGATTTCTGGGGAAACCGGTGATCAACCGCGCCAACCGCAATTATGAGATCTTCTATATCAACGGCAGATATATCAAGAGCAGCCTGATCAGCAAAGCCATCGAGGAGGGCTACCGGGAATATCTGATGCAGCATAAATTTCCGTTCTGCGTGCTGCATTTCCAGATTGATACGAAGCGGATCGACGTCAATGTACATCCCACGAAGATGGAGGTGCGGATCGCTGACGGACCGATTTTCCATGAGGCGGTAAAAGAAGCCATCCATGATACGCTCCGCCAACAGGAGATGATTCCGGAAGTCAGCCTGACAGAACGAAAGGAACAGAAGAAAGCCCGATCGGAGGAATCGTGCTCCGGCAGGCAGAATATCGCCCTGTCCATGCCGGAACCTTTCGAGAAGAAGCGGATTGCCGAAATGCCCCAGAGGGCGGCATCCGATGCCATCAACCGCATCTATGAGAGCCATCAACAGAGTATGGTGCGTTCTCCTGATCTGTATCATGCCGGCAATGTGCCTGAAGGCCATCGGCCTGCAGGTGATCCGGTGCCTGCAATACCTTCGTCGAGCAGGCCGGAACAGACAGTAACTTTACCAGAACAGTCACTGCAGCCTGTCCAGATGGAAATGTTCACAGATAAGATTCTGTCGGAAACGGCCAGAAAACATTTTGAACTGATCGGACAGATCTTCGATACTTACTGGCTGATCTCTTATGAAGACAGACTGTTGATCATTGACCAGCATGCGGCACATGAGAAGATCAAATACGAACGGTTTATGAAGCAGTTCCGGGAACAGGCAATTGTCTCACAGACCATGAATCCGCCCCTGGTGGTGACCTTAACCGGAAAAGAGCGGGAGTGTTACAGCAGGCACGCCGGGGATTTTGAAGCGCTTGGCTTTGTGATCGAGGAATTTGGAGGCAGTGAATATGCCATCAGGGGCGTGCCCATGGATCTGTACGGCTATGAGGAGAAGACCTTTTTCCAGGAGATACTGGATCAGCTGGCAGCAGAATCCGCTTCCGGCACTCCGGAGAGCATTCGAACCCGTATCGCAACCATGGCCTGTAAGGCGGCGGTTAAGGGCAATATGAGGCTGTGCAGACAGGAAGCGGAGCAGTTAATTGATGAACTGCTCACATTGGACAATCCCTATCACTGTCCTCATGGCAGGCCGACCATCATCTCCATGAGCAAATATGAACTGGAAAAGAAATTCAAGAGGATAGTAAGTTGAAACAATCAGCAGAAAATCCCGGCCTTGTGATCCTTACCGGACCGACGGCCGTTGGAAAATCAGAACTTTCCATAAAACTTGCCAGACAGATCGGCGGCGAGATCATATCCGCCGATTCCATGCAGGTCTACCGGCGGATGGATATCGGCTCGGCAAAGATCACACAGCAGCAGATGGACGGCATTCCTCATCATCTGATCGATGTGCTGGATCCCAAAGAAGAATTCAATGTGGTCTGTTTTCAACAGCTGGCCAAAAAGGCCATGGAAGGAATCTACGCCCGCGGCCACATCCCGGTGGTGGCAGGCGGTACCGGTTTCTATATTCAGGCACTGCTTTACGATATTGATTTCACGGAAAACGATGAGGATATGGCGCTGCGCTTAAGGCTGGAAGCAATGGCTGCCACCCAGGGAAACGAGGCGCTTTATGAAAGGCTGCGGCAGATCGATCCGGAATCCTGCGAGAGTATCCATGCCCACAATGTCAAGCGCGTGATCCGGGCCATCGAGTTCTACGAAAAGACCGGCACAAAGATTTCGGAGCACAACAGGCAGCAGCGGGAACGCCTCTCCCCCTATAACTTCGCCTACTTCGTGCTGACCGATGACAGGGACCGGCTCTATGAAAGGATTAACGAGAGAGTAGACCAGATGCTGAAGCAGGGGCTGATCGGGGAAGTGTCTGCATTGGCCGCCGCAGGCTGTACAAGAGATATGGTGTCCATGCAGGGACTTGGCTATAAAGAAATCCTGGACTATCTGGACAAAAGGTGTACTCTGGAAGAGGCCGTATACACCCTGAAACGGGATACCAGACATTTTGCCAAGAGACAGCTTACCTGGTTTCGCAGAGAGCGGGATGTGTTATGGATCAGCAAACCGGAGTACGGGTATGACGATGACCGCATTCTGCAATATATTATGACACAGCTAAAAGAAAAGAATATTATTGAGATTAACAAAGAAAGGCAGTCCATATCATGATAAATACAACCAATAATCCCACCACCGCTGCAGATTTTACAGAGGAAATGACATACGAACAGCAGGGTCATAATGATGCGGCGCCTGCACTGATCGGCCAATATGCGCACTTTGGCATTTCCGAGCCGGTGGTTCGTTTCGGTGAAGAGATCCTTGCTTCCCTGCAGGGGCGTTTCCGTCAGATTGACGAGACAGCGGAGTATAATCAGTTGAAAGTGACTCTGGCCATGCAGAAATGCCGGGTCAGCGAGGCCTGCCTTCTGGGGACTACTGGCTATGGCTATAACGATCTTGGACGGGATACACTGGAGCAGGTGTATGCGGCACTTTTCCACACGGAAGATGCGCTGGTGCGGCCGCAGATTACCTGCGGCACCCATGCGCTGGCACTGGCGCTGATGAGCAATCTGCGTCCCGGGGATGAGTTGTTATCTCCGGTGGGCAAACCTTATGATACGCTGGAGGAAGTGATCGGGATCCGTCCCTCCAGAGGTTCTTTAAAAGAGTATGGGATTTCTTACAGTCAGGTAGACCTTCTGCCTGACGGTTCTTTTGACTATGAAGGCATCCGTAACGCCATAAAGGAGAAGACCCGACTGGTTACGATCCAGCGTTCTAAAGGTTATCAGACAAGGCCGACGCTCTCTGTGGCACGCATCGGTGAGCTGATCCGCTTTATCAAGAATATCCGCCCGGATATTCTCTGTATGGTAGACAACTGTTACGGAGAATTTGTGGAAACCATCGAACCCACCGATGTGGGGGCAGATATGGTGGTAGGGTCCCTGATCAAGAACCCCGGCGGTGGACTGGCTCCGATTGGCGGCTATATCGCAGGCAAAAAGGAATGCGTGGAGAATGCGGCCTGCCGTCTGACCTCCCCGGGACTGGGGAAAGAGGTGGGCGCGTCCCTGGGCGTTTTGTCTTCTTTCTATCAGGGTCTGTTTCTGGCTCCCACCGTAACGGCCAGTGCCCTGAAAGGCGCCATTTTTGCTGCCAATATCTACGAAAAGATCGGCTTTTCGGTGGTGCCGGACGGACGGGAGAGCAGACATGATATCATCCAGGCTGTCACTTTCGGTTCTCCCGATGGGGTGATCGCCTTCTGTCAGGGGATTCAGGCTGCAGCTTCCGTAGATAGTTTCGTAACTCCGGAACCCTGGGATATGCCCGGCTACGATTCTCAGGTGATCATGGCTGCGGGCGCTTTTGTATCCGGTTCTTCCATAGAGCTGAGCGCGGACGGTCCCATCAAGCCTCCCTATGCGGTCTATTTCCAGGGCGGCCTGACTTTTCCGCATGCCAAACTGGGAATTTTGAAAACACTGCAGAGCCTGCTGGATTGTGGACTGGTGACTGCGGATTTTCATAAAGCTTAACACACACTTTTGTAATTCCTGTTATCATTACAGCCAATCAGGTGTGGTCTGCTGCAGACGATACGCATAACTTTTCATATAATTTTTACCAATTTTTGTATACATAAAAAACCTGTTGTGATAAAATGAGCGTTGAGAAAGGAGAACCTGAATCATATGCGCAAGAATAACTGGGCCTGTTTTCTGCTTGTTCTGGCAGGGATCGTTATAGGTGGTTTTATCGGTAATCTTTTTCCGAGTACGTGGCTGAATTATGGACAATCATTCGGTCTGTCTTCTCCATTGGTGCTGGATCTCGGTATTTTGAGCGTTACATTTGGCCTGTCGATCAAGATCACGATCGCAAGCATAATCGGTATAGCTTCGGCAATCATAATTTATCGTTTGATATAGCGGTCATGACACAGTTGGACAGGCAGCATGATAGAAGGTTTGCCGTATGCAGCATATGGAAAAGGTCTCCGGTGTTATCAGACCGTCCCGTCGTTTAAGGAGAGAAGCTGTCGGGAAAGAGGTTGCATGAAATCAGGCAAGTTTGAGAACAATGAATATTACAGAATGCAAAATCTTCCATATGAGAAATTTCTTACCTATGGAAGCAGGGCTCTGACAGATTCGGAGCTTCTGGCAATTTTGCTGCGAACGGGCACACGCAGTATGAATGCATGCATGCTCGGAGAGGAAGTATTGACGAAAGCCGCCTGTTACGGGAATGGCCTGGCGGGATTGTACCATATCCCGATCGGCAGTCTGAGACAGATCGACGGCATCGGTGAAGTGAAAGCGATTCAGCTTAAGACTGTGGCGGAGTTAAGCACCAGAATGGCACAGTCTAAGGCAAAAGACAGGCTTTCCTTTCGAAATCCCGGTTCTGTAGCCGATTACTATATGGAACGGTTCCGCCATGAAAATGTGGAATATATTATGCTTCTTCTGGTGGACAGCGGCATGCATCTGATCGAAGAACACATTCTTTCCAAAGGAACGGTCAATGCTTCCCTGATATCTCCCAGAGAGGTTTTTATCTGTGCATTGCAGGTCCAGTCGGCAGGAATCATGCTGCTGCACAATCACCCGGGCGGCAATCCGATTCCCAGCGACAATGACTTCAAGGTGACGGAACGCATCAGAAAGGTCGGTGCGCTGACGGATATCCCCCTTCTGGATCATATTATTATCGGGGATCATCAATACTTTAGCTTCAAAGAGAGCGGATTAATGGCAGAAATGCCGGATTCTGGAATACAAAGTAACTGGAAAGAGAGGAATGGCTGTAGTGGCTAACAATGCATTTGGAATTGATCTGGGAACAAGTAACATCAAAATATACAATCGTGCGGATGATGAGGTTTTCGTAGAGAAGAATATGATTGCCATCGAAAATAAGAAGAATCTTTTCGCTTACGGAGATTCTGCATTTGAGATGTATGAGAAAGCGCCTGGCAATATTCATATCTCTTATCCTCTGAGCAACGGTGTCATAGCCGATATTCAGAATATGGAGCTGCTTGTGAAGTATTTTCTGAATGATATGATGAAGGGCAATATCAAGCCGGCTGATTATTATATTGCTGTTCCCTGGGATGTAACGGAAGTGGAGAAACGCGCTTTTAAAGATCTGATCAAGGAATCCAATGTCAAAGCCAGGAAAGTCATGGTAGTGGATAAGGCTGTAGCCGACGGCCTTGGTCTCGGTATTGATGTCAAGAACTCACAGGGGGTACTGGTTGTCAATGTGGGATTTGACACCACAGAGATCTCCATTCTGTCCCTGGGCGGTATCGTGTTGAGCAAACTGATCAAGGTAGGCGGCCGCAAATTTGATGATGCCATCAAGGCGGCGGTACGCAGGGAATACAGTCTTATCATCGGCGGCAAGACGGCGGAAGTGGTGAAAATATCGCTCCTGGAACTGGAAGAATCCCAGACTGGGGCCGTTGTCTACGGAAGAGATATCGTTACGGGGCTGCCGGTTGAGCGTGAAATACCGACCAAGTTAGTCGACGAATGTCTTATTGAACATTTTAATACGATCATAGACAATGTAAAAGTGATTCTGGAGCGCACGCCACCGGAACTTGCAGCAGATATCTATCGGCATGGGATCTATCTGACGGGCGGCGCTTCCCAGGTAAGCAAACTGGCACAGCTTATGAGCAGGGGAACCGGACTGAAAGTCAATGTCACAGACAATCCCGTGACCAGTGTTGCGCTTGGACTGGCCAAGATTATCAATGAGGATAATTATAAAACGGTAGCATATGCAATAGAAGGAATGAGTAAATGAGTCCGATCGTAAGAAGAAAAGGAGAGAAATTTACTTTACCAAGTAAATATCTCCTTTTTATTTTAACAATCCTCTGCACCGGACTGGTGCTTCTGACTTTTAACACAACCATGTTCAGCGATCCTTTAAGTTCGGCTGCAGGCTATACGATCGTTCCCTTCGCGGAAGGAATCAGTGCGGTAGGCAGCTGGCTTGCCAATCGTTCCGAGGAACTGGTGCAGATCAGGGATCTGATCGCCGAGAATGAGAATCTGAAGCAGCAGGTTGATGAACTGACCATCGAGAATACGAGACTGCAGCAGGATCGGTATGAGCTGACAAATCTGAGAGAATTATACAGTCTGGACGCACAGTATGACGAATATGAGAAGACCGGGGCGCGCATTATTGCCAGGGATTCCGGGAACTGGTTCTATTCTTTCGTGATCAATAAGGGGGAGCAGGACGGTATCGCCGTAGATATGAATGTGATGGCCGGCAGTGGTTTGGTTGGCCGCATAGTGGATGTTGGCCCGAATTGGGCGAAGGTGAAGGCGATCATTGCGGACGATTCCAACGTCAGTGCCATGGTCCTGTCCAGTTCTGATAACATGATTGTATCCGGCAACCTGAAGCTTTACGCTACAGGCGTGATAGAGTTTGAACAGTTGATCGACAGCGCCAATGCGGTGGTGGAAGGGGATAAGATCGTCACTTCCAATATCAGTGACAAGTATCTGCCCGGCATTCTGATCGGTTATATCAGCAAAATTGATCAGGATGCCAATAATCTGACCAAATCCGGCAATATAACGCCGGCAGTGGACTTTGAGCATTTGGAAGAGGTACTTATCATCAAACAGCTGAAACAGACGATCGAAGAATAGCAGAAATGCTGCAGGTGGGATATGAATATTAAGTTGAAACTGAAACGTGGATTGATCACGGCCCTTTTAATCTTCATATGTTTTTTATTGCAGTGCACCGTATTCCGCAGCCTGGCGTTCGGAGGAATTGTGCCGAACCTGTTGATTGTACTTACGGCTTCCTTTGGATTTATGCGCGGGGAAAAGACAGGGCTTTTGATCGGGTTTTTCTGCGGTCTTCTGGTAGATATTTTTTTTGGAAATACAATCGGATTTTACGGGCTGCTGTACATGTACATCGGTTACATGAATGGTAAATTCTGTACCATCTTTTATCCGCAGGATATAAAGCTCCCCATAGCGCTTATTCTTGGAAGCGATCTTTTCTATGGATTTATCTGTTACGTGATCATGTTTTTGCTGCGCAGCCGTTTTGATCTCGGGTATTATTTTTTAAATATCATACTGCCTGAGATTGTTTATACGATTGTTGTTACTATTTTTTTATATCCGCTCATTCTCTGGATTAATACCAGTTTGGAGCGCAGTGAACTAAGGAGTGGAAAGAAGTTTGTTTGATCATATACTGGAACGCATTAAAGAAAATTTTTTGAATATGATCACTTCCAGACTGCTCATACTCGTATTTGTTTTATTCGGTATGGGCGGATACCTGATCTATACGATCTTTCAGCTGCAGATCGTTAAGGGAGAAGAATATTTCAATAATTTTCAACTGAGGATTACGAGGGAACGCACGATTCCGGCCACCAGGGGCAATATTCTGGATTGTAACGGAAATTTGCTGGCCTATAATGAGCTGGCCTATTCGGTCACGATCGAAGATGTGTACGAATCGGGCCGGAAAAAGAATGCCCGGTTAAATGCTACGATCCATCATCTTATCACCCTGATCGAGCGCTGCGGCGACAAGATTATCAATGATTTTCATATTGTGCTGGACAGCAACGGCAACTATCGATACAGTGTGGAAGGAACACAGCTTCTGCGTTTTCTGGCGGATGTCTACGGTCATGCCACCATTGACGACGACGATTTCAAAGAAAAAGAGAAGACTGCCACCCCCGATGAAGTGATAGCATATCTGTGCAGCACTGCCAGGTATGGGATCGGTAATTACACTGACCCGGATGATTCTTCCACTTTTGAAGCGGGGCTTGGCTATACGAAAGAAGAAATTCTCAAAATCATTACCATCCGTTTTGCCATGAGTGCCAACAGCTACCAGCGTTATATTGCCACCACGGTGGCCAACAATGTGTCCGAAGAGACGGTGGCTGTGGTGATGGAGAATGCGGATGTCCTGGACGGTGTTTCCATTGCGGAAGGTACTGTCCGTAAATATAACGACAGTATCTATTTTGCACAGATCATCGGCTATACCGGAAAGATCAATCCGGAAGAACTGCAGCTGCTGCAGGAGCAGGATGATTCCTATGATCTGAACGATACGGTAGGGAAATCCGGCATAGAAGCATCCATGGAGATGGAGCTGCAGGGAAATAAGGGATCCGAGACGGTTTTTGTGGACAATCTGGGTAAAGTGATCGAGACAAGCGACAGAACGGAACCTTCGGCCGGAAACGATGTGTGGCTGACCATGGATACCGACCTGCAGAAGGCATGTTATCATATATTGGAATCCAAGCTGGCAAGCATATTGCTTAAGAGCCTGGAGAATATTAAAGAATATCATGTACCGGAGGGCGGCAGCGGCGGAAACATCATTCTTCCGATCTATGATGTTTATTTTGCATGCATTAATAATAATATCATTGATACTGCTCATTTTGCAGAGGAGGATGCCAGGGAAACGGAGCGCCTTGTCCACCAGACATTTACAGACAGGAAAGCGCTTGTTCACGCAACGCTTCGTGAGGAGCTGGAAGAGACCTGTACGCCATATAATCTGTTAGATAAAGAGTATCAGAATTATGAGAGCTACATTGTTTCGATGCTGTACGACGACGACATCATCATGCGGTCGGCGGTTGACAAAGAGGATGAGACCTATATCGCCTGGACGACCGATGAGGTGATCAGTCTAAATGAATATCTGAATTACACCATCGCCAGGAACTGGGTCAATGTCCCTAAATTAGATATTGACTCCCGGTATTCTGATTCTATTGAGATCTATCAGAAGCTGATTGAATATATTTTTACCAGTCTCGATAAAGACCTTACCTTTGATAAGCGCATATACCGTTATATGATCAATAACGATGAATTGACAGGCAGGCAGATCTGCCAGCTGTTGTTGGAGCAGAATCTGGTGGAGATTCCGGATGAGGAGCTGCAGCAGTTTAAGTCGGGCGCAGAGACCGCTTACGTTTTCATGCGGAACCGGATCGAGAATCTGGATATTACGCCTGCACAGCTGGCTCTCGATCCTCATTCAGGCTCTATTGTTGTCACGGATGTTAATAACGGTAATGTGCTGGCCATGGTATCTTATCCCAGTTACGATAACAATAAGATGGCCAATGGCGTGGATGCGGCTTATTTTGCGGCCTTACAGGACGATTTGTCGTCTCCGCTTATCAACTATGCAACACAGCAGAGAACCGCTCCTGGTTCAACTTTTAAGATTGTAGCAGCCACCGCCGGATTAACGGAAGGCGTAATCTCTCTGACAGATACGATCTCCTGTACGGGAATCTTCGAGAAGATATCTCCGCCGCCAAAGTGCTGGCGTCTTTCCGGACATGGATTTTTGAATGTGACAGGCGGCATTCAGCATTCCTGCAACGGCTTTTTCTATGAAGTCGGTTACCGGCTGGGAATCGTGGGAGATACGTACAACAATGACGTTGCGCTCAATAAGCTGGCGAAAGCGGCTGATCTGTTTGGATTATCGGAGCCTTCCGGTGTGGAGATCGAAGAGTATACGCCGGAAATATCCAGTGAGGACGCCGTTCGTTCGGCCATCGGACATGGCACGAATAACTATACCACCGCGGGTCTTGCGCGATACGTTACAACTGTTGCCAACAGCGGAACATGTTATAATTTAACATTGATAGATAAAATAGAAAACCAGAACACGGGTCTTGTTCTTGAGCACGAGGCACAGGTTCGCAGTCATATTGATATGGATCAGGCTTACTGGGATGCCATTCATACCGGCATGCGCAGGGTAGTGGAGGCCAAAGCATACTATGCGGATCTTGATGTCAATGTGGCCGGTAAAACTGGTACGGCGCAGGAGGACAGAAGCCGTCCGAATCACGCGCTTTTTATCAGTTATGCACCCTATGAGGATCCGGAAATATCCGTTACCGTCCGCGTGGCCAACGGTTACACTTCAAGTTACAGCGCACAGATCGCAAAGGACGTCTATGCATATTATTATGGATTAAAAGACGAAGACGAGATTATCACAGGAACTGCAGGCTCCCTGGTGGGTGGTGTGGTCAATGAGGATTGATGTCGGCTGGTCATAGATACAGGGAGGAGAATTCGATGAAAAATCCGGTTATTATCAAAAGCTTTCCAAACGGCCTCTCCATCTGGCTGGATGAGGAAATGCCCTTTTCTCAGTTGATTCAGGAGATTGCCTTCAAATTCAAAGAATCGGCACATTTCTTTAAAGATGCAAGTATGGTACTCTCTTTTGAGGGAAGGGGACTGTCCGATTTTGAAGAACGGCAGATCGTCAATACGATATCGGCCAACTCTTCCCTGAATATTGTCTGTATCATTGGCAAGAATGAGGAGACTGACAAAAATTACATCAAGGCATTACAGAAGTTATCCCTGCATCAACAGGCCATGGAGAATGCGGGACAATTCTATAAAGGGACGTTGAAAGACGGCCAGACGCTGGAAACAGAGAACAGCGTCATTGTTTTAGGGGATGTATATCCCGGTGCCTGCGTTGTATCCAATAAAGATATCGTCATACTGGGCGGCCTCTACGGACAAGCCTATGCCGGAGGAAGCGGAGAAGAGGGCCACTTTGTGGTTGCGCTTGAAATGTCACCAGAGAAATTAAAGATCGGTGATTTCAAATATAAAACATCAGAAAAACAGAGCAAATGGTCAATCAGACCAAAGGTTCAGCCAAAGATTGCTTATGTGGAAGACGGAAGAGTGCTAATGGAGCCGATTACCAAAGAATTACTGAACAATCTGCCTGTGTAGAATATCGTAGACGATATAATGAATTGTGGCAGAGCAAGCCATATCCGGCCTGCTCTTGTTCAGGGGACGATAATACATCATATTGAGGAGGTCAGTAAAAGATATGAGTGAAGTAATTGTCGTCACATCAGGGAAAGGCGGAGTAGGCAAGACCACTACTTCCGCAAACGTTGGTACGGGTCTCGCCGCTATGGGTAAGAAGGTAATTTTGATCGATACCGATATCGGTTTACGGAATCTGGATGTGGTTATGGGCCTGGAGAACCGGATCGTCTATAATCTGGTAGACGTGGTAGAGGGAAATTGCCGCATTAAGCAGGCCATCATCCGGGACAAAAGGTATCCCACTTTATTTCTGCTGCCATCCGCGCAGACGAGAGATAAGAGCGCCGTCAATCCGGCACAGATGGTCAGAATGGTAAGTCATCTGAAGGATCAGTTTGATTATATCATCCTGGATTGTCCGGCAGGCATCGAACAGGGATTTCAGAACGCCATAGCGGGAGCGGACAGGGCGCTTGTCATTACTACTCCGGAGGTTTCCGCCATCAGGGATGCGGACCGCATCATCGGCCTGCTGGAGGCCAATGAAATACATAAGATAGATTTGATCATTAACCGGATCCGCTACGATATGATCAAAAGAGGAGACATGATGTCTTCCGAGGACGTAGTGGAGATCCTTTCCCTGCCTTTGTTAGGCATGGTTCCTGACGATGAAAATGTGGTGATCGCTACCAATCAGGGGGAGCCACTGGTCGGCAGTAATACACTGGCGGGCAAAGCCTATCAGAATATCTGTTACAGGATCCTCGGAAGAGAGGTGCCCTTTCTCGATCTGGAGAAAGGGGTTTCATTCTGGGCCAGGGTATCAGGTATCTTTCATAAGGGTTAGGGGGGATTAAGTTGTTTAAAAACATTCTAAAACGAAAAAGTTCCAGAGAAATTGCCAAAGACAGATTAAAGATCCTGTTGATATCCGACCGGGTCAATTGTTCTCCGGAGATGATGGAAATGATAAAGAATGACATCGCACAGGTAATCTCCAAATATATGAAGATCGATACGAAGAGTATGGAGATACAGATCACCAAGACCGGAAACAAGGGACGTGGGCTTAAGAACCCAACGTTGTATGCGAATATACCGATTCTGGACCTTAAGAATGATTGAGTACGGGAATGGTTAAAGAACGAAGGATAGAAAGGAGATGACCGGCATATGCTGCGGCAGTATCATATCAGGGATTATGATTTCAAACTGATTTTCTTAGTATCGGCGCTTACTGTGATCGGCATTCTTGCCATCGGCAGCGCCGCCACGGAATCTCTGCAGACCAAACAGATCGCGGGATTTGTATTGGGACTTTTTTTAATGCTGGTCATCTCTTTGTTTGACTATTCTGTGCTCCTTAAGCTTTACTGGCTGATCTATCTTCTGAATATTGCGCTTCTGGCGCTGGTTAAATTGATCGGTGTGGAAGTAAACGGTGCAAAAAGATGGGTCGTTATTATGGGTATCCAGTTTCAGCCTTCGGAAACCGCCAAGATCATGATATTATTATTCTTCGCGCAGTTTATTATGAAGCATAAAGAGGAAATGCATTCTATCAAGACAATCGGTTCCTGTGTGCTGCTTTTTCTGCCGCCGGTGGCTTTGATCTACAAGCAGCCGGATATGTCCACCAGTATTATGGTCGGCCTGTTATTCTGCGTGATCCTGCTGATCGGAGGTATCAGCTGGAAATATGTTATCGGCGCGATCGCCGTGGCTGTCCCTGCCTTTGTGATCCTGCTGATGCTGGTCTTACAGCCGGACCAGAAAATTATCAATGGTTTTCAGCAGGAGCGTATCCTGGCTTGGATCTACCCGGAAGAGTATGCCAAGACGACGGCTTACCAACAGACCAATTCTATTATTGCAATCGGTTCCGGTATGTTGTATGGTAAAGGATATAAAACAAATGAGATCAGTTCCGTCAAGAACGGAAATTTTATTTCAGAGCCTGAAACTGACTTTATTTACGCGGTTATTGGGGAAGAATTTGGATTTGTAGGCGGCTGCACTGTAATTGTGTTATTGATTTTAATCTCATTTGAATGTATTATGGTAGCTAGGAGGGCAAAAGACCTTGCAGGAACCATTATTGCTGCCGGGGTAGCGGCAATGGTTGGTTTTCAAGGTGTTATCAATATTTCGGTAGCTACCGGAGTGATTCCGAATACAGGAATTCCACTGCCTTTTGTAAGTTATGGATTAACTTCGCTGGTGAGCCTGTATATTGGGGTGGGGTTCGTACTGAATGTACGACTGCAATGCAAAAAATGATATAAGTAAAGAGGGTGTTATTATGAACATTGCGTTAATTGCGCACGATGCAAAGAAGAAACTGATGCAGAATTTCTGCATCGCTTATCGGGGAATTTTAAGCAAGAATGATTTATATGCGACCGGAACGACCGGCCGGCTGATCGAGGAAGTAACGAATCTGTCGATTCACAAATATCTTGCCGGGCATTTAGGCGGCGCACAGCAGATCGGCGCACAGATTGAACATAATCAGATCGACCTGGTGATCTTTCTGCGTGATCCGCTCTATCCGAAATCACATGAACCGGATGTCAATAATGTGGTGGTGTTGTGTGATAAACATAATATTCCACTGGCAACAAATCTGGCGTCCGCGGAGTTAATGATCAAATCGCTCGAAAGAGGAGACCTAGAGTGGCGTGAAATGTACAAATAATAATTTTTTAATCGGTGGCCTGACCACAGGGATAAAGATCAAATACAGACTGCTGGCGGCGGTTTTGGGGTCCGTAATGGTTGTGACAGGCTGCGGCAGCGCTCAATATGATATGGCATACAAAATGAATACGGATGTCAGCAGTTTTCAGCTCGCAGGTGCATCGTCAGCCCAGGAGACATTGACCCCTTTTGCATCCGATCTTTGTGTTGCCGGCGAGAGTGATATCTCTGCCTCAGGCGCATCTTTTCCGGATGTGGGAGCGGCGGCTTTATTTAATACCAAAAGTCTGGAAACGATCTATGCCAAAAATGTAAATGAACAGCTTAATCCGGCCAGCCTGACCAAGATCATGACAGCGCTTGTGGCCATCAAATATGGTTCTCCGGATCAAATGCTGACAGCTTCCGAGAATGTCAGGATCACCGAGCCGGGGGCTACGCTCTGTGGATTAAATCCAGGCGACCAGATGACAATGGAGCAGGCCTTACATGTACTTTTGCTGCAGTCCGCCAATGATGTGGCTGTTATGATTGCGGAGGGAGTGTCAGGTTCCGTAGAAGCTTTTGTGGCCAGGATGAATGAAGAAGCCGCCAGTATAGGAGCGACGAACTGTAATTTCACCAATCCAAATGGTCTGACGGAAGAAGGGCACTATATGACGGCCTACGATCTGTATCTGATCTTTCAGGAAGCTCTGCAATATGAACTGTTTAACCAGATCATACAGATGGCCACTTATACCACTTCTTATCACGACAGAAATGGTGCGGAAAAAACACTGGACCTTAAGAATTCAAACAGATATTTGAGAGGAACCTGGGAAATGCCCGCCAATGTCACGGTCATAGGCGGTAAGACCGGAACTACGACAGCCGCCGGCAGCTGTTTGATCCTGTTAGCCAAAAGCAGCGACGGAACACCTTATATATCCGTGATTTTAAAAGATTCTTCCGGGGATCAGCTGTATACGGATATGACAGATCTGCTTGGCATCATCAAATAATATTTTTAGTTGTTTTTTTGTTTCTTTTCACTTATAATATGTTTAGATGAAGTGATATCATAATTATACCAATATTTTACTTTAGGAGGGATTCATCATGATTCAGTTGATTGTGGGAAAAAAGGGAAAAGGAAAGACCAAACACTTATTGGATAAAGTAAATGCAGAAATAAAAGATGTGGAAGGGAATGTTGTTTATCTGGACAAAAGCAGAAAGCATATGTTCGAACTGAACAATAAGATCAGATTGATCGACGTACCTGACTATCTGGTATCAAACAGCGATGAATTCATTGGTTTTATTTGTGGTATTATTTCACAGGATCATGACCTGCAGTATATGTACCTTGACAGCTTTTTACAGATTTCCTGTCTGAAGGATGGTGATATAAGCGCTACCATCGATAAGTTGGAGACGATCAGCACGAAGTTCCATGTTGATTTTGTATTGAGTATTTCCGTTGACGAAAGCGAGTTGCCGGATAATTTAAAATCCAGCGTTATTGTTTCACTGTAATCCCATACATATTAGTTGTGTAATTCCATAAAAACCTCGGATGCTCCGAGGTTTTTAATATGTACACGGATTTATCCATTGAGCGTGATGCGAACTTATACAGTAAGGAGATGCTTGTTTGGCCGATCACAGAAATAAGGTAACTAAATACAGACGCCCTTTAAACCTGAATATCGGCATGCTTATTTTTGCCGCTATTTTTCTCTATATTACCGTCTATGTCTTCTTTTACTTCAATACAGATCACATTGTCGGGTACAACGTGCAGGAGGGGTCCTTGACCTCTAACAGTATTTATAAAGGAATTGCCCTGCGCAGGGAAGAGATCATTCCATGTTCCAAAGCCGGTTATGTGAATTACTTTACAAGGGAAGGTGAGCGGGTTGCCGTGGGGAATCTGGTCTATACGATCGATGAGACCGGGCGTCTGTCCGATTATATCAACGCAAACGAAAGCGGGGAAAATTCCCTGTCGGACAGTGATCTTGCGGAATTGAAATCGGAGATCACTGCCTTCACAAGCCGTTTCGACCGCAGACAGTTTACCGATGTATATAATTTTAAATACAGCGTGGAAGGTACTGTCCTGAAACTTGCCAACTATAATATTCTCGAAAATGTCAATTCGTTGAACGATGCTTCCAGTTCGGCGCTGGTCAATTACTGTTATGCTGCCAAAAGCGGCATCGTCACCTACTCTGTTGACGGTTATGAAAATTTGAAATTGGAAGATATGACATCCGAGCTTTTCGATCAGAAGGAATATGAGAAGAAGCATCTCGTAAACAATGAACTTCTTGCCAGCGGTGATCCGGCATACAAGCTGTCTACTGATGAGAGCTGGTCGATCGTTATTATGGTGGAAGATGAAGAGCTGGCGGAACATTTGGTGGAAGAGGAATATGTGGAAGTCAAATTCCTTAAAAATCAATATACATCCTGGGGACAGGTGGAATCTTTTAAGAATGAGGCCGGGGATACTTTTGTGGAACTTTCCTTTACAAATTCCATGGTGACATTCTGTACGGATCGTTTTATCGACATAGAACTTCTGTTGGAAGAGGAGAAGGGACTTAAGATTCCAAATTCCGCTATTGTCGAGAAGGAGTTTTTTATTGTTCCGAAGGAATTTGTGACAAAAGGAGGCAACAGCGATAACAGCGGCGTACTTCTCGAAACCTATGATGAGGAGGGCAATCCTTCAACGGAATTTGTAGCCACTACGATCTACGATGAGACGGATACGGAGTATTATCTGGACGACAGTGTCCTGCACGCCGGAAACTACATCATCAAACCGGAATCTACTCAGAAGCATGCCGTCAGCAAAACAGGATCTCTTATAGGCGTATATAATATCAACAAAGGATATGCCGATTTTAAGCAGGTCAGCATTCTGTATCAAAATGAAGAATACTCCGTCGTAAAGTCCAATACGGTATATGGCCTGAATGTCTATGATCATATTGTATTGGATGCAACGCTGGTAAACGATAATGATTTCATCTACGAATAGGAGCATTGTGATGATTCGGGATAATATAAATGCAGTAGAAGACAGGATTCAATCTGCCTGTAGCCTGAGCGGCCGTAAGCGGGAAGAAGTTAAATTGATCGCAGTCAGCAAGACAAAGCCGATCGAAATGCTGCAGCAGGCATATGCCTGTGGCTGCCGCGATTTTGGCGAGAATAAAGTACAGGAATTGTTAGAGAAATACGATAAGATGCCGAAGGATATCCGGTGGCATATGATCGGTCACCTGCAGCGCAATAAGGTCAAATATATTGTAGATAAGGTATATTTAATCCACAGTGTGGATTCTCTGCGTCTTGCAGAGGAAATCAGCAAAGAAGCCGTTAAAAAAGAGGTGACCGTATCAATTCTGATAGAGATCAATGTGGCGGAAGAAGCAGGTAAATTCGGAACGACTGTCAGGGAAGCAGTCTCTTTGGTGGAAGAAATTTCCAGACTGCCCAATATCGCAGTCAAAGGGCTTATGACAATAGCCCCTTATGTTGAGAATTCGGAGGAGAATAGACTGTATTTTACCATGTTAAGACAAATAGCTGTTGACATAATTCATAAAAACATTGATAATGTTTTTATGAAGGAGCTTTCTATGGGGATGACCGGAGATTATGAGACCGCCATCATGGAAGGAGCCACATACATAAGAATCGGAACCGGTATTTTTGGAGAGAGAGAATACACATCTGTTTAGAATAATTTACAGATTGAGAAAAAGACTGGATAGTGACATGTCTTATATAGAAGATACAGAAGTTATGGACATGAAGTGAATCGAAGTATCGGAGGTTTTGTTATGAGTGTAATGGATAAGTTTTTAAATGCCATGAAATTGAATGATGAAGAAGATGAATACTATGACGATTACTACGACGACGAGCCGGAACCGGTTAAGAAGCCGGCTCCGGTAAGGGACGATATTGATGCGGGCGAGGAGCGGATCGTCAGAAAGCCTACTCCGAAAGTCACGCCGATGCGTCAGACGAAGAAGATGCCGGGCAGCGGCATGGAAGTATGTGTCATTAAGCCCACTACAGTGGAGGATGCGCGGGAGATTACGGAGACTCTTTTGGCCAACCGGACGGTAGTACTCAATCTGGAAGGGCTGGATGTGGACATTGCCCAGAGGATCATTGATTTTACATCCGGATCCTGTTTTGCGATATCCGGGAATTTACAGAAAATTTCACATTACATATTTATTATTACACCGGCCAGCGTTGATATTTCCGGTGATTTCCAGGAAATCCTGTCCGGTTCGTTTGATGTGCCGATCAACAATGGAATCTAAGATATATAGAGCAAAAGGGCTTCCTGGCATACAGTCAGGAAGTTTTTATTTTGAATGGAAAGGAAACAGAGAAATGGCAAACCGAATGACAATCAACTACGAGAAGAAACCCTGTTATGATATCGTTTTTACCAATAGTTTTGACCTGTTGTCAGATGAACTGCAGGCGTTTGATATTGAGAACAGGAGAGTGGCAATCATTGCCGATTCCTGTACGGAGAAGCTGTTCGGTGATGCTGTGCGCAGCATTGTGGAGGGCCATTGTCAGAAGGTGATCCTTCATTCTTTTCCGGCGGGAGAGGCCAACAAAACGCTGGATACGGTAAAGCAGATCTACAGAACATTGATTGAAGAATCGTTTGACCGTAAAGATTTGTTGATCGCACTGGGCGGCGGCGTTGTTGGTGATATCACAGGCTATGCGGCGGCGACTTATCTGCGGGGTATAGATTTTATTCAGATTCCGACCACTTTGATTGCACAGTCAGACAGCAGTATCGGCGGCAAAACAGGTGTGGACTTTGACGGTTACAAAAATATGGTCGGTGCATTTTATATGCCTAAACTGGTCTATATGAATGTATCTGTTCTGAAAGAATTGGATGACAGACAGTTTTATGCCGGTTTTGCAGAGGTAATGAAGCATGGCCTGATCAAGGATACCCATTTCTACGAATGGCTTTTGGATCATATGTATGAGATACATGACCGGGAAGACTCGATTCTGGAAGAAATGATCATGCGCAGCTGTACCGTTAAAAAGCTTGTGGTGGAGAAAGACCCTAAAGAACAGGGTGACCGGGCACTTCTCAATTTCGGACACACGATCGGCCATGCCATCGAAAAGGCCATGCATTTTGAGATGCTGCACGGTGAATGTATCGCACTGGGGATGGTGGCGGCTGCTTATATTTCGTGGAAGCATAACTGGCTGTCGATGGAGGAATACTATGAGGTGCGGGATATGTTTGTGCCCTTCAACCTGCCGATCAGCATTGATTCCATTGATCCGGAAGAAATCGTAAGACTGACCAAAGCCGATAAGAAGATGGAGGCCGGCCAGATTAAGTTTGTTCTGCTCAAAAAAGTCGGCAAAGCCGTTATCGACAGGACCGTGACGGAGGAAGATATTTTAAATGCTGTCAGGGAAATATATTTCAGTGATGAGGATGAGAAGGAATGAGTTTAAAGAAGAAATTATATCTGCTGATGGATCTTATAGGGATTATTGTTCTGGTCCTGTTTGACCAGTATACAAAAAATCTTGCGGTGGTTCATCTCAAGGATAAACCGGCATTTAATATTATCAACGGCGTGCTGGAACTGAATTATCTTGAAAATAAAGGAGCGGCATTCGGTATGCTGCAGAATCAGAAAGCCTTTTTTATCTTTGTGGCTTTCGTCATTCTTGGAGTAATTGGATATGTCCTGTATAAAATGCCCGACGATAAAAAGTATCGGATACTGCATGCATTGCTGAGTCTGATTGCAGCAGGCGCTATCGGTAACATGATCGATCGAATCCGCCTTGATTACGTTGTGGACTTTATCTATTTTGTTTTGATTAATTTTCCGATCTTTAATGTGGCGGATATTTATGTATCTTTGTCCACGGCAGCACTGGTTATTTTGCTTTTGTTTTACTATAAGGAAAGCGATTTGAGCTTTATCAGCTTTAAGCAGAAGCGGTATCGGGAACTAAAATAAGCTTGTCCTGTAAGTGAACAATGAGGCGATGAACAGAACATAATTTTCAAAAGCGAATTTATTAAGTAAAGAGAGTTATATGGAACAGTATATTTATCAGATCGGATTGGAGGAGGACGAGGAGCGGCTGGACAAGTGGATCAGCAGCGCGCTCCCGGACCTGTCCCGTTCCTATATCCAGAAATGTATCAAAGAGAATCATGTACTGGTCAATCAGAAACCTCAGAAAGCGAGTTATCGCCTCCGGGTGGATGATGAAATCCAGTTTTCCATTCCGGAGGCCGTGGAACCCGCCATCGAGGCGGAGAATATTCCACTGGCCGTTCTTTATGAGGATGAGGATGTGCTGGTGGTCAATAAGCCTAAAGGGATGGTTGTTCACCCTGCTCCGGGACATTACAGCGGTACGCTGGTCAATGCGGTTCTGTACCACTGCCACGGCCAGCTTTCCGGGATCAACGGTGTCATGCGTCCCGGAATCGTGCACCGCATCGATCAGGATACGACAGGATCTCTGATCATCTGTAAAAGCGACCAGGCTCACCGGATGATCGCCGGACAGCTTAAGGAGCATTCTATCACGCGTCGGTATCGGGCCATCGTGCACGGCGTCATTGAGCAGGACAGTGGTGTGATCGACGCCCCCATCGGCCGGGATCCCAGGGAGCGTAAGCGTATGGCAGTCAATGAACGAAACGGCAAGTCCGCGGTCACACATTTCACCGTGCTGCAGCGCTTTCGGGAATATACCTATATCGAATGCCGCCTGGAGACAGGACGCACCCATCAGATCCGGGTGCATATGGCTTTTGCCGGCCATCCTCTGTTAGGCGATGCGGTTTACTGCCGCAGGAAAGAAGCATTTCATCTGGAGGGACAGACCCTGCATGCCATGACGCTCGGTTTTATGCATCCGGCAGACGGCCGTTATGTGGAAGTGACGGCTCCCCTTCCTGCATATTTTGAACATTTGCTGCATATTCTGTGAATACATTCTATCTGTTCTTTTTGTGAACGTTCAGGCTTTTCCGGGTATTTCACGAAACCGTGTGATATGTCTGAGTGTTTTTTTATCCAAAAAATATTGATTCTTTCACATTAATGTGGTAAAGTATGAAAAGAATATTTATACAGGTAGTAACGATCGTTGCTTATTTGATTTTATACAAAGGGGTATTATCATGGAGACCGCTGATTATCTGAATCAACTGTTGCGGAAATACTCGGGTACATTTGATCTTTATCAGCCATATGTGATTCATGGAAAAGAGTACCCGGCGTATGGGTATTTTTTTTCGCACACGGAGAAATATGTCCTGGTCAGGGAAGCTAATATGTGGTCGGCAGACAGTTATGAGCATGTCCTGTTTATTACGGCGCAGGAGGTGGATCAAGCCCTGATCGAAGAAGCGGAGGCCCTTGTCAGGAACTATATGGAACCGGTGCTGGTCCGCAAAGGCGAGGATCTTCCGGCGCAGGGACATATGTACAGCTATCTTACCATCAGTCTTATCGTCCAGCGGCCGCTTTCGAAACAGATGCAGAAGGCAGTCAGGCGTTTTCGGTTTGAGAAGGGCTACCGATTTAATGTGAGAGGATTCTCTCAGGCCCATATCGTGTGTGCCACGATGGAGGACGAGAAAGTCTATACCAATTATGTGGGGCGCAAAGCAGCGAATCTGTATCAGAATATTTTTCGGGAACGGAACATCGACAACACTGCTGTCCGCAGCTGATGGCAGATTATAACGATTGATGCGGATATTTAAGGATGCTTATAGGATAGAGAAATCTATTTCATATAAGAAACCGGTGGAGACTTCCTGATGCATGGCAGGAGAGTATTTGCCGGAGCAAAATAATTTATACAAACAGGAGGGAATTCAGTGTGAACTCAGTAGTATTAATCTTACTGGCCATCGCTATCTTCATCGTAGCATATCTTACATACGGCAGATACCTGGCCAAAACATGGGGTATCGACCCCAAACGCAGGACACCGGCCCATGAACTGGAAGACGGTGTCGATTATTGCCCAGCCAAGACTCCGGTTTTGATGGGACACCATTTTTCATCCATTGCCGGTGCAGGCCCTATTAACGGCCCGATTCAGGCAGCATTTTTCGGATGGCTTCCCTGCTTTTTGTGGATCGTGATCGGCGGCATCTTCTTCGGAGCCGTTCAGGATTTCGGTTCTATCTTCGTATCGATCCGGCATGAGGGTAAATCTCTCGGAGAAGTAATCGAAGAGAACATAGGCCGCAAGAGCAGAGTCCTTTTCACCGTATTTGCATGGCTGGTATTGTTACTCGTTATCGCGGCTTTCGCCGACATTGTAGCGAACTCCTTTACGGGAAGTGATGCCAACGGTTCCGTTGCAACGGCATCTCTGCTGTTCATTCCGCTGGCGATTGCCTTCGGTTTCTTCGTATACAGGAAGAATGCGCCGATGGTAGTAGCTTCCGTGATCGGTGTGATCCTGCTGGCTGCATGCGTAGCCATTGGTCTGGCTTTTCCGATCGTGCTTTCCAAGAATTTCTGGCTGGCATTTGTATTTATCTACATCATGATCGCATCTGTGACACCGGTGTGGATCCTGCTGCAGCCCAGAGATTACTTGAGTTCGTTCCTGCTTTACTTCATGATGATCGCAGCAGTTATCGGTATTTTTGCGGCGCATCCTACAGTAGAGATTCCTGCTTTTATCGGTTTTCATGTAGGGAACAGCTATTTGTTTCCGACACTGTTCATCACCATCGCCTGCGGAGCTATTTCCGGTTTCCATTCTCTGATTGGTTCCGGAACTACATCAAAGCAGCTGGACAATGAGAAAGATGCCCTGATGGTAGGCTATGGCTCCATGCTGATCGAGTGTGTCCTGGCAGTGATCTCCCTGATCGCGGTAGCAACTCTGACCACAGACGGCCAGTTTGCGGCGGCAGGATTTGCATCTCCGACAGTTGTATTTGCACAGGCTATTTCCGGTTTCTTTGCAACGATCGGCATGCCGGAGACAGCAGTGTCGGCTACTTATACGATCATTTCACTGGCAGTATCCTGTTTCTGTCTTACTTCGTTGGATACCGGTACAAGACTGGGACGCTTCATGTTCCAGGAGCTGTTTGCCGGAACCGAGGTCGGGAAGAAAATGAAACTCGACAATATGTACGTGGCGACAATCATCACGGCGATCTGTGGCTTTGCACTCTGTCTGGCAGGTTATGCCAAGGTGTGGCCGCTGTTCGGAGCCTGCAACCAGCTGGTGGCAGTACCCGCATTCCTGGCTGTCGGCACTTACTTAAAGAAACATAATAAGAACAATAAGATGCTGTATATCCCGATCATCTTTATGGCGACTGCTACGCTGGTATCATTGTTCTTCTCCTTTAAGAACAATATGATGGCATTGCTTGGCGGTGGTCTGGACGGTACGGCAGTATTCACTAACGTGCTGCAGAACGTGATTATTGTTCCGATCGTCATTCTGGCTGTTATCCTGTTGTTTGACGGCGGCAAGGTGCTGTGGGGCAGGGACGGGAAATAAAAGAAGACGATTAAGAGATTGCGGTTACTGAAAATCCAAGCAATAGGAGAGAACGTATGCTTTGTGAAATGATATGCAGAGGATGCGTTCTCTTTTTTGATCAATAACAACTGGAATAACCCATCCTAACTGTTACATAATCACCAAAAATATTCAAAGAATATTTGCTTTTTGTGTAAAAAATGTATATAATATATTTATACTTATCTTTTTAAAATGCAGTGTCTTTATGGATGGCATAGAACAAAAGGTATCTATAAAATTTTAAAGCGGAAAGGATGATGTTCTATGAATACAATTATCACTATCGGTCGTCAGTTTGGTTCCGGCGGTCGTGAAATTGGAAAGAAAGTTGCCGAATATTTCGGGATCAAATTTTATGATAAGGATTTGCTGACGCGGGCAGCGAAAGAGAGCGGTTTCTGTGAAGAAATGATCCAGAGCCATGATGAGCGGCCGACAAATTCATTTCTCTACAACCTGGTTATGGATACGTATTCTTTCGGGTATAATTCTTCTTCTTTTGTGGATATGCCAATCAGTCATAAAGTTTTTCTGGCACAGTTTGATACAATCAAAAAGATCGCCAGTGAGGGTCCCTGCGTGATCGTAGGCAGATGTGCCGACTACGCATTGCATGACTATCAGAACTGCCTGCATCTCTTTATTCTTGCCGACAAAGACCGCAGAGTGAAACGCATTATGGAACGCTACGAGGACGTTACTACAGAGCAGAAGGCCCTGGATATGATCAATAAGAAAGATAAGCAGCGTCAAAGCTATTACAATTATTATTCTTCTAAGAAATGGGGACGTTCGGAGAGTTATGATCTGTCCGTCAACAGCGGTGTTCTTGGCATAGACGGGACTGTGAAGTTGATTGCACAGTTTGTGGAGGATTTCGAGAACAGATGAGATGCCGTACTGCGGTATAAAGTTGGGAGCGGAAGGGCACGTATAATAGTAGAAGGGCAGAAGCAGTGATTGATGCTTTTGCCCTTTTCGATGAAGCGCTCCTCTGTATTTCCTCAGCCGGCTGACTTGCAGGTTATAATACAGATCTTTCAGGCTTTCACTAATTCATATATATTGCTCATTTCTGCCTGTTCGTCGTATAGATCCTGGTACATCTTAGTTACAACAACAGTAAATCCTGCCTTCGCCAAAGTCTTACAAGAAGCGATATTTTCAACATTGGCTGTAGCAACAAGTTTCTTCAAGTCATATTTTGTAAACAGATAGTCTACAAAACATTGTAATGCTTCAGCAGCATATCCGTTGCCGCGATACTCAGCACCAATGAAGTATGTAACACCAACTTCCGCAAAGTCCTCATAAAACGAACTTCCTACAGAACCGATCACCTGATGATCTGACTTATCCTCTATAGCAAATGCCAGATATTCATGATATGGATTATCTTCTGATTCCAGTTCCATTGCTTCTTTTATAAAATCACCCATCCATTTGTGACATTCACTGCAGTCGCCGTAAATTTCTGTTAAGCTGCCGTCAGAAGCCATTTTAATAAATGCATTTTCATCTGATGTTTCAATACTTCTTATATTCAATCTTTTGGTCTCTAAGAACATATCTGTATCCTCCATGTTATGATTTGTGGCCAAAAGATGCCATATTCGGATTATTTTGTCATACAGCATTGGTTAAAAGGAGATAGGTTATCCTCCTTACAACTATTCGCAAAACACAAGTTTAACGAATAGTTGTACAGAGAAAACCCTTATAACCCTTTTCGTTCCCGGAAATCCTCGTTGCTGTTATATTTCGTCACATAAGTCCGGTAGCCGTTGTTTTTGTCAATTTGTTTGGTCTGTCTTTTTCGATCCGAACCATAATTCAGATAATTTTCCCGGTAATGACGAACCGTATTGATCTCATCTGTGGAACGCCTTCGTTTCCTGGATGTATGACGCATGTAAAAATAAATTGCGATTATGATGATCACCGTTATAAATAAAATACCACCGGACATTATTTACCTCCTGCAAGTTATTTACTTCCTACAAGTTCACTATGAAAGTCTTCGACTTTCACAGTATGGATGGCCATGCGCCCGCCAGGCGGCAGGCTGAGCATGATGTAAGTTTATGAAGAAATCAACCAACAAAAAGAATACTGTATTTAAAATCCCAGAGCCTCTGAATCCAGCCAAATTGTGAACGGTCCGTCATTGACAAGAGAAATCTCCATCACGGCACCAAACTCACCATGTTCGACCTTTGGAACGGATTCGCGGCATTTCTCAATGATATATTCATAAAGTTCCTCGGCCAGATCAGGTTTTCCGGAGTCGATGAAAGACGGACGATTTCCATGCCTGCAATCTGCATATAGTGTAAATTGTGAAATAATTAACAATTCGCCTTTGACAGACGACAAATTTAAGTTTGTTTTATCATTTTCATCACTGAAAATACGCAAATTGATCAATTTACGAATCATCTTATCTGCGATTTCTTTTGTATCTGTGTTAGAGACCCCAACAAATACACATAGCCCCTGGTTGATCGCGCCAATTGTACACCCCTCGACCGATACCTTTGCATTATTCACTCTTTGAATTAGAAATCTCATGGTTACTGCTCTCTTCTTTCTTTTTGGCCGGAATGTATTCGGTAAAACTCTTCTTCTCGTCAATCTCACCCACAGTCATATAAAGCTGTAGATCGGTAGGAAGTTCCTTTTTGCGCAGCATTCTGTTTACAACAGCCTTCACACCTGCGTAAAATACCGCAAAAATCGGCACACCGACTACCATGCCAAGAACACCGAATAAGCCGCCGAAGATCGTAATGGAAAAGATAACCCAAAAGCCGGATAAGCCAGTGGAATCCCCTAAAATCTTTGGACCCAGAATATTGCCGTCAAACTGCTGGATGACGAGTATCAGAATGATAAAATACAATGCCTGCAGCGGATCCACCATCAGAACCAGCAGGGCGCTGGGAATTCCACCAATCCAGGGGCCGAAAAAGGGAATCACATTTGTCACACCTACGATTACGCTCACAAGGATGGCGTAAGGCGTACCGATGATACTGGCACAGATAAAACAAATAATACCGATAATTATGGAGTCTACAATCTTGCCCCCTATAAAACCGATAAACGTATCGTGGATAAAACGAAAATTAGAGATTACTTCATTACCTGTCTTGCGGTCAAACAAGGCATAGGCAATCTTCTTTGCCTGTCCGGCAAACCGCTCTTTACTGCCCATAACATAGATGGATATAATAAAACCGATCACAAAATTCCACAGTGCCTTAAAGATGCCAAGCACGCTTAAGGACAGAGTCTTCACCAGGCCGTTGATATTCGGGAGCAGATTCGTGTTGAAATAATCCAGAAGCTTCGGTGAATACTGTGCCAACAGCTCATTGACTGTCTGCTCCAGGTCAGGATTATTCTTCATAAGCCCCAGCGCCCAGTGATTCAGGTTATTCAGATAAATCGGAAGCTGAAAGATGATGCTTTGGATGCTGCGGACCACCTCAGGGATAATCAAGCCAAAGAATTCATAGAATACAACCATAATCAAAATGACCGTTATCAACATGGATATACCACGAATCCGCTTCCTGCTCTTCGCGTTGTCCGGCAATTTGGCTCTTTTGTAAAGCGGTTCAATCACTCTGCTCTCGATCTTATTGAGAACCGGTGTCATCAAATATGCCAGCACAAAACCGTCAATGATCGGCATGGCGATACCGACCAGGGTGCGCAGGCCATTGGAAAGGCTGGACCTGTGGAATAAAATATAATAGAAAAAAATACTCGCTGCAATGACCAGAAATGCCGTAATACCCCAATAGATATATTTCCTGTCAAATTTGAATTTCATGCCTGTAGATACACTCCCTGCCGTTAATATAGATATCTCTAGTATACCATTATTTTCAAAAACTGCATTAGATTTTATAAAAAATTAATGTCATCTGAACAAATATTCTGTATAATATAGCTGTTGAAATGTGTAGCAAATACCATGGTTAAACTGGTCCGGAAATACAGGAAATAATGAGGAGACAGGAATGAAATTACAACAGGTATACAGTCTTACCCGTAAGGCTATTGACGATTATCATATGATACAGCCCGGTGATAAAATCGCAGTCGGTATTTCCGGTGGAAAGGACAGTCTTACGCTGCTCTATGCCCTGCAGGGACTGCGGCGTTTCTATCCGCATTCTTTTGAGCTTTGTGCTGTCACGGTTGATTTGGGCTTTGACAATCTGAAACTGGACAGGATAAACGAGCTGTGTAAGACGCTTGAAGTACCGTATCATATTATTCACACGGATATCGCAAAGATCATATTTGAGGACCGGCAGGAAAGCAACCCCTGTTCCCTGTGTGCCAAAATGCGTAAGGGAGCCCTGAATGATGCCATGAAGGCGATGGGTTGTAATAAGGTAGCCTATGCCCACCATAAAGACGATGTAGTGGAAACAATGATGATGTCCCTGGTCTATGAAGGCAGATTCCATACTTTCCGTCCTGTCACTTATCTGGACCGCACTGATATCACAGTAATAAGGCCCCTGATCTATATGAACGAAGCGGATGTGATAGGTTTCGTCAATAAGTATGAGGTTCCTGTCGTAAAAAGTCCCTGCCCGGCAGACGGTCATACAAAACGGGAATATATCAAGAATCTTGTACGTGAGATTAATCTTGAATCCCCAGGCGTCAAGGAAAGAATGTTTACTGCGATTCAGAGTAAAGCTCTGGATGGCTGGGAGCTTCCATCGGGTAAATGACAAACAGACAGAAAGGTATTTTATATATGAATGCAAAAAACAACAATTACCATACCAAACAAAGCATTGATAATATTGCAAAAATGCGCGAAGTGCTGGAGACGCTTCCGCCCTTCTGTAAACAGTTCTTCCGCGGTATCAGCGAGTATACCTCGCCCAGAACAAGGCTGGCCTATGCTTATGATATCAGAGTCTTCTTCGAATATCTGCACGATAATAACAAGAGCCTGGCGAGCATGGAGATCCGGGAGTTTCCCCTCTCCCTGCTGGAACAGCTCACCAGAGAAGATATCGAAGAGTATATGGAATATCTCAGCTATTATCAAAAAGATGGCCAAGAATACAGCAATGATGAACGGGGCAAAAAGAGAAAACTGGCTTCCCTCAGAAGTTTTTATAACTATTATTTCCAGGCGGAGCTGATCGAAAAAAATCCGGCTGTACTCGTTCCGCTGCCAAAGCTGCATGAAAAAGAAATTATTCGTCTTGACCCGGCTGAAGTGGCGATCCTTCTGGATCAGGTGGAAGACGGAACAGGACTCACCGCGGCGCAGAAACGCTTTCATCAGGCAACAAAAATAAGAGATGTTGCTATTCTCACGCTCCTGCTGGGGACAGGTATTCGTGTCTCGGAGTGCGTTGGCCTGGATATCAACGATGTCGATTTCAGAAACAATGGCATTCGTATCCTTCGAAAAGGCGGTTATGAGGCTGTGATCTATTTTGGTGAAGAGGTGGAAGATGCGCTGCAAAATTATCTGGAAGAACGTCATCATATCATACCACAGTCCGGACATGAAAATGCTCTTTTCCTTTCCCTGCAAAACCGCCGAATGTCGGTGCGTGCTGTGGAGAATATGGTCAAGAAATATTCTTCTACCGTGACAACGCTCAAAAAGATCACGCCTCATAAGCTTCGAAGCACCTATGGCACCTCTCTTTATAAAGAAACCGGAGATATCTATCTGGTGGCGGATGTGCTTGGACATAAAGATGTCAATACCACCAGAAAACATTACGCCGCTTTGGAGGATGACAGACGCCGCTATGCTGCCAGACAGGTAAAACTGCGTGAGAATCTGCCTGAACAATGACCCCGTCTTCCGGAATCATATTGGCAGCGGTATGGTTATTCATGCACACTGCTTACGTTGTTATAATAAGGAATGACCAGATACTCTCCGTAATGGATGGCGTCACCCGTCAGAGAATTCATCTGTCTGACCTCATCAATATAATCCTGAATGGAATCATAATGTTCAGCATCCATGTACTGTTCAGCGATTGACCATAGTGTATCATGATTGGATATTGCGATACTCCTGTAATACTTAACGGAAGTACTCAGGCCATTCTTTGCATTGGAACGGAAAGCACTCAGGGTAAAAGAGCATACAGTAATCAGACAGATCGTTATAAGAAACATCTGCAGATGCCTCTTCATCTCTTGTTGTCTTCGAATTCTGTTTTGTATGATTCTCTGCTCACTTCTTTGATCTTCCGTAGTCATATATCTGTTTGCCTTCAGATTCTCTGCGTACATTACTTCCACCTGCTTTCTCAGCCGTTACTCCGGGGTTTGTCTTTGCGTTCAGATTACCCTCTTAAGTTACTTGTATATAACGAACACCTGTTGCGAACAAATGTTCTTTATAATTGCCATTATATCGAACGAACATTCGAATGTCAATACTATAATGCAAAATAATCGAACAAATATTCTGAATATATGTTTGCTTTTTGTTGCTTAATATGCTATGATAAACGTGGATAAAGTTTTTCTATGGCTGATATATTTAGAATTGAAAGGATAAGGTTATTATTTATGGGATATGGTAAGATTACCGCAAAGCAGCAGCAGATTCTCAATTATATTAAAGATGAGATCTTAAAGAGAGGCTATCCGCCCGCAGTTCGTGAGATCTGCGAAGCTGTGAATCTGAAATCCACATCTTCTGTGCACTCTCACCTGGAGACGTTGGAGAAGAACGGTTACATCCGGCGTGACCCTACGAAACCGCGTGCGATTGAAATCTGCGACGATAATTTTCAAATGGTACGTACCGAGATGGTTTCGATCCCGGTGATCGGGCAGGTAGCGGCAGGTCAGCCCATTTTAGCGGAAGAGAATATAGAGAGTTACTTCCCTGTTCCGGCGGATATGGTACCCGGCGGCGAATCTTTCGCCTTGAAAGTGAAAGGTGATTCCATGATCAATGTGGGGATCTTTAACGGCGACCAGATTTTCGTGAAGTGCTGCCAGACGGCCGATAACGGAGATACCGTGGTTGCACTGATTGACGACTCCGCTACGGTTAAAACCTTTTATAAGGAAAATGGTCATATCCGGCTGCAGCCGGAGAATGATTCGATGGACCCCATTATCGTAGAGAATTGTCAGATTCTGGGGAAGGTTTTCGGTGTTTTCAGATTGTATCGTTAATCGTAAATTAAGGGATATGCTTATTTGAAAATTTTGACACAGATTTTCTATTGGTTTATTTTCCAGTATAGCAATGAATCAGTTTGCCATAATAATAGTAACTGTTTGGTTAATCCGAGCAGTTGCTATTATGTTTTACCTGGGGTTTTTCTCTATAGCTATAGACAGTAAAATCCTTTATTCCAGCGAAGCAACGAGCCAAGAATGGAGGAAACAATGAAAAATAAAGGTTTGGATTGTCTTGCACTGACGATCGCCATTATCGGTGCCATTAACTGGGGACTGATTGGTCTTTTCAGTTTTGACCTTGTGGCTTTTGTCTTTGGTAACATGTCATGGTTTTCAAGAATTATTTATGCCCTGGTAGGGATTGCCGGTCTTTATATCATTACATTTTATATGTATGCCGGCGGCGATGTCAGGGAAGCTGAATCGTAGTTATGTTCAGCCGCCTATAAACCAGATTTGATCAGATTTTACAGAAAATCCCGGCGTTGTGGATACAGTGCCGGGATTTTCACTGTGTTACAGAGATTCTATTTGTTTTCCGTCTCTCCAGATACGCTCCAGATCGTAGAAAAGACGGTTTTCCTTATCAAAAATATGAATAATTACATCATGGAAATCCAGCAGCACCCAGTTGGCGTTCTGATAGCCCTCTATCTGCCGAAGCGGTACTCCCGCTTTACCCAGGGTTTCCTCCACATGATCGGAAAGCGCCTGGATCTGGCTGTGGTTCGTTCCATTGGCGATAATAAAATAATCGGCAATAACAGAGACCTCACTGATATCAATGGTCTTGATCTCTTCCGCTTTTTTGTCTTCCAGCGCCTTGATGGCCAGTCTGGCGATCTCTATACTGTTCATATCTGTACCTCCCTATTGTTTCATTCTGTCTGACAATCTGTCTAATGTATCTGGCAATAATAATCGTAAGTATCCCGCGTCATGGAATCGATCTTGCCGCCCTTGCGGGAAAGGTAATCCAGCGTATCACTTAAGATCTTACACAACGTCTCGTCCAGATCACGGTATGCCATCCTGCGCACCTGCTGCAGATTCTGAATGTCCGCGTAGCTCCTTTTGGCGCGTTCCCGGCCCGGCTCGATGTAATCCGCGATATAAATGATCTTTTCCAATGGGCTCATATGCGGCCTGCCGGTCGTATGATAGCTGATGGCCTGCAGGATCTCCTCGTCTGTGATCCCGTACTTCTTCCGTGCCAGACAGCTGCCCGCCTTCGCATGAAGCAGGGGCGAACGCTCCTCCGTCTCGATCTCTGATAACTGGATACGGCTCTTCTTGCACAGGGAAATCTGTTTGTGATGGCTCATACACTTGGCGCAGTCATGCAGCATACCAGCGATCAGCGCCTTCTCCACATCTACACCGTGTACCATGGCCAGATTCGCAGCCGTATAGGCAACACCAAGGGTATGTTCGTACCGCTTGCGCTCCAGCCTCTGTTCCATTTCTTTTCTGAGTTTGGCAAGGTTCGTCGCTTTCATAAATACAGCCCTTTCTCCTCGATATAAGCTCTGACGGCTGCAGGAACATCTGCCTCTATGGAGATGCCGTCCGCAACCTTACGGCGGATCTGCGAAGAAGAGATGTCCATACAGTCGATTTTTAATAAAAAGATAACAGCCTGATATTCCTCTTTCAGACGGCCTATCTGCGTTTCCATATCTGCAACGGTCTTATCATCCCGTACCGCCGCAAGCAGACGGCAATTTGCAAAGATACGTTCCGGTTTTGCCCATTTTGTAATCTGGAAAAGGCTGTCTGCACCCAGAATAAAGTAATATTCCGTATTCGGATTTTCCTGTTTCAAGCGTTCCAGCGTCTCGTATGTGTAAGTATTTCCAGAATGCTCGATCTCTATCATGGACAGGATAAAATACGGTTCCTCCTGAATCGCCAGCGCCGTCATCTCGGCCCGGATTCGTGCGGCTTCTACCTTCTGTGCCGCCTTCATATATGGCTCCCCGCAGGGCATAAAAAGAATCTCATCCAGTGCAAACTGCTCTCTCGCCTTTCTGGCAAGAGTCAAATGCCCATTGTGGATCGGATTAAACGTTCCGCCCATGATGCCTGCTCTTTTCAAATGCTGCCTCCTTACTATGCTGACGCCACGGTCTTTTACTTCGGCAATATGATCTTCGGATTTTTCTTATCCGGTTTGTACAGGATGATCTTCTTGCCGATCACCTGCACAACCTGAGAATGTGTTCTCTCGGCAACCACCTGTGCGATCTCGTTCGGATCGTCAAAACAGTTCTTCAATACCGCGATCTTGAGTAACTCTCTCGTATTGAAGGCCTCTTCGATTCCCTTCGTAAACTCCGGTGTCAGGCTTGATTTGCCGACCTGAAAAACGGGATTTAGATTGTTAGCCAGACTCTTTAAGTAGGCTCTCTGTTTACTTGTCATAATATACCTCAAATCTGTCATTTATAAATCACTAAAAAGAAACAATTCATACAAAATAACTAATGTCAAGCAGCTATAGTTAACGACATTAGAAATTTCGTTTTCGGCCTTGCAGTAGCTACCGTATATGGCTTCTGCAAGAGCCGGGAACAGAAATTTGTTATGTCGTTACTATGAAAGTCTTCGACTTTCACAGCATGGATGGCCATGCGGCCCGCCAGGCGGCAGGCTGAGCATGATGGAGGTTTACTATGAAAGTCTTCGACTTTCACAGCATGGATGGCCATGCGGCCCGCCAGGCGGCAGGTTGCGCATGATGGTAGTTTACTATGAAAGTCTTCCACTTTCACAGCATGGATGGCCATGCGGCCGCCAGGCGGCAGGCTGAGCATGATGTAAGTTTACTATGAAAGTCTCTGACTTTCACAGCATGGATGGCCATGCGGCCCGCCCGACGGCAGGTTGAGCATGATGTAAATTTACTATAATATCAAGTAACCAATGTTTAAGTACCTGTTATCAAATTGGTAACGCAAAAACTGATCACCTGTAATAATCAAAGGAAAGCCCGTACATCCGCACCGTATCGCCCTCTTCGATGCCGAGTGCCTCCAGCTGGTCGAGAATGCCGTTGGACTTAAGGAAATCCTGAAAGAATTTAAAGCCCTTCTCGGATTCCAGATTCGTGTAGGACAGCATTTTCTCGATTCTGGGTCCTTCCACCACATAGGCATCTTCCGCCTCGTTATAGACCACGGTGAAGGGCTCGCTGCTCATATCAAAATGATATTCCGGGAAAAATTCCTGTTCAAATATCACCGGCTTCGCGTCCATCTGTTCCAGACGGTTATTAATATCATACAGAAGCTCACGCAGGCCCTGTCCGCTGAAGGCAGATATGGCATAGACCGGAATACCCTTCGGTTCAAATTCCGCTTTGATCCTGGATATCGGATCATCCTCCGCATAGATCATGTCGATCTTGTTGGCGGCGATGATCTGCGGCCGCTTCGCAATCTCTGTATTGTACGCTTCCAGCTCTTTGTTGATCGCATAGATATCCTCCACCGGATCGCGTCCTTCCGTGGATGCAGCATCAACAATATGCAGGATCAGTTTTGTGCGTTCTATATGGCGCAGAAATTCGTGTCCCAGCCCGACGCCCTCGGAAGCACCCTCGATCAGACCCGGAATATCAGCGATCACAAAGCCTTTGGCATCTTCCAGATCCACCACCCCCAGATTGGGATTCAGGGTCGTAAAATGATAATTCGCAATCTTCGGCCGTGCATTGGTCACCCTGGAAAGCAGGGTGGACTTCCCTACATTGGGAAAACCGACCAGCCCGACATCTGCGATCACCTTCAGCTCCAAAAGCAGTTCCAGCTCCTGCGCCGGCTGTCCCGGCTGTGCGTATTTCGGCGCCTGCATGGTGCTGGTCGCATAGTGCTGGTTGCCGTTGCCGCCTTTGCCGCCGCTTAACAGCAGAAATCTGCGGTTGTCTCCGGACATATCGGTTATGACCTTGCCGCTTTCAAATTCTCTGACCACCGTGCCTTCCGGCACTTTGATGAAGATATCTTCGCCTTTCTTGCCGCTGCAGTTGCGCTTATTGCCGTTCTCGCCGTTTCCGGCCGCATATTTGCGCACATTCCGAAAATCGGTGAGGGTATTGAGTCCCTCGTCCACGACAAAATACACGCTGCCGCCGTCGCCGCCGTCACCGCCGTCAGGCCCGCCGTTTGGCACATATTTCTCTCTGCGGAAAGACACATGGCCATCGCCGCCTTTGCCGCTTTTTACAAAAATCCTCGCACGATCTGCAAACATAGTTTTCTCCTGAACACTAAAATACTTTAACTTGAAAAAAGGCTTCAAACACAGTCCATCACTGTGGCCAACGATGGACAATGCCTGAAGCCTGAATCAATCCTATTATTTCTCTACAGGATATACGGAAGCCTGTTTCTTGTCTCTTCCTCTTCTCTCAAAGCGAAGCACACCGTCAACAAGCGCAAATAATGTATCATCTCCGCCTCTTCCTACGTTAACGCCGGGATGAATCTTCGTTCCGCGCTGTCTGTATAAGATATTGCCTGCTTTCACAAACTGTCCGTCAGCTCTCTTGGCGCCGAGTCTCTTAGCCTCAGAATCTCTGCCGTTCTTAGTGGAACCAACACCCTTCTTATGTGCAAAAAACTGAAGGTTCATATTCAACATGGTATTACACCTCCTTAAAATGCAGTCTGCAATGTTTCTTCCCGTACTGCTCTTCGATACGGGTCAAACCGAGCACAAGAGAATCCATGAGTACCCTGGAAGTCTCTTTCAGAGGCTGTCTGGCAAAAAAACACCGGATTAAGCCGCTGTTCTCCTCCGCTGTAACCTCCATCTCCTCTCCCGTGATCTCATCCAGAGAGTTGATGGTATTGATGACCAGCGCCGAGACCGCAGCACATACGATATCTTCTCCGTAAGCGGCATATCCTGCATGTCCGCTGCATGTAAACCCCTGATAGTCCCCTGTCCTCGTTTTATGAAATGTGATCTGTATCATCTCACACCTTCGCACAACTCTTATGTCCTGAAAAATAAATCAATGCCGATGATTATGCATTTATTTTGTCAATCTTTACCTGAGTGTATGCTTGTCTGTGACCATTTTTCTTGTGATAGCCGGTCTTTCTCTTGTACTTGTATACGATCACTTTGCGGTACTTACCCTGATCCATAACGGTTCCGGTAACAGTTGCGTTCTCAACATCCCCTGCAACCTTAAGTCCCTGATCGCTGACAGCTATAACCTGGTCAAATGTAACAGCGGTTCCTACTTCGGCATCCAGTTTCTCAACTTTGATGACATCTCCTTCGGAAACTTTGTACTGCTTTCCACCTGTTGCGATAATTGCGTACATATGGCACCTCCTATTCATGAACAAAAGTTCATTTACTCGCCAGCTTCGGTGACGCCGGATGGGCATACTTCTACCTCGCTGCGCGGCATACTCATGTATCATAACCGGTTTGGGGATATTTGTCAATAAAATTATTGAAATTCACAACCCAAAACAGAAATTTTATTCCACATTATTCCAGACAGGTTCCGGCTTTTGCTGTATGGTCTCATAGCTGATCCCCAGGATGGCACATCTTTCTCTGACAGCGCCCAGCACCTCATCCTCCGTAATCCAGACGATCCCCTGCTCGTCACGGCACCTGTTGACATAGGTCTCGCACAGTACTTTCTGCTCTTCCGTACATTCAGACATATCGTAACGGTAATATTTTTCTTCGCCCACCGTACAGATCGCGACAATAAAACTGCCCGGATCTGTATCTATTCCGAAGACTTCGTTATATATGGTCTGGTTCACGCTGCCGGTCCACTGTCCCGCAAGGTCTTCCGCATAGTAGACGGATGCGACAGTCCCGTCGGACATAAGTATGTCTGTTCCGCCCATATGGTCTCCTGCTCCGGAGGAACCGTAACTGTCGATCACCCCGTTGCTGTAAATGGAAGTTGCGCTCCTGGCCCAGCATTCATACTCTGCGGTCACATACAACTGTCCGTCGTTTTCACTGATAACAACTACCGCATAGCTGTCATCATCCGGTGCATAGATATTCAATCCCACAAATTTGACAAGAAGCTGCCGTGCCCCGGTGCTGTCTGCACTGTTCACGTAGGCATACTGTACATAATCACAAACTGTCTTATTGCTGAATTCCGGATCCAGAAAATAAGAAGATATCCGCTCCTTAAGTTCAGCCAGTGTATAGGATTTGCCTTTCTCTATCACGGGATTCGGGTAGTCCACTTCCGGAAAACTGCTGCTGACAGCTGCCGATACTTCATTTCTCAAAAACTGTTCATACAGGGTTCCGATGGCCGCGGCTGTATCTGTGGGATCCGGTTCGGCTGTGCTTTCTGTCTGCTCCGTGTCATCTCCGGGCTGATCGTCTGCTGCGGCAGCATCCTGACTTCCTGCCGATGTTTGGGTGCCTTCTGTCATGGCGCCCAAATCCTGTGACGCCGCAGCGGATGTCTGACCACCGTTGTCTATGTCCGTGATCGACTGACCGCCGCCTGTAAGGTCTGTGTTCTCGTCAGCAGTCCCGGTCTGTGGACCGCTCTGCTCCTTTTGTGTACCGTCAAAAGCTGCACAACCTGAAAGCAGCATGATCCAGACCGTCATCAGCGATGTCGCCATCAAAACCAGCTTCTTGCTGCTGCTTTTGCAGCTTTTACCGTCTTTCCACACTTTCCATTCTTTCCGTTGTCCGTTTCTTCCTCTGCTGTCATTTTTCATCTGTCTTCACCCTTTACACAATATTTACCGGAATCCGCCGCCATTCCCAGCAGGAACGGATACCAACGGACACCGGCAAATACAGCATAGGCATTTCACCTGCGATTTGTCAAGTTTTTTTCGGTCGGCTGTCTTTCAGTAAGCCCGTGATCAAAAGACCGATCAGGACAGCCGTATCCAGGATCAGCACTGACAGAACGCTTTCGACTATGTCATGGAGAAACAGGATCGTAAATATCTGTATAGACAACAGGACAAAGCACAGATAATTGGTCAGATATTCTGCCAGTATTTCGCCATAATAATAAAACATCCGCGTTTTCGTATAAAGGGATGGCCTCACAAGATAACGGATTACGATACACACGGCGGGAAAGACAAAAATAATCTTCCTGTCTGCCAGAGAAACGACTGTGTCCCCGCTCCACTGTACCGGAATCTCCTGCGGTAGCTTTCCATAAGACAATAAACTGACCAACAGACACAATACGGTGATGACGCCCCAGACGAAGAAGCTGCCCCACAGATAAAGAAAACTGACGGAATCCAGTTTGAAAACTTTCTGATTCTCCTGTTCGGACCAATATTCCGGTATCTTCGTCACATACTGCTCTACCTGCAGTTTTTCATAACTTATGTTTGTGTCGTTGAGCATCTTATCGCACAGCGCCTTTGCCATGTGGAGCTCGGTGATCTGGCCCTCCAGCTGTCTGCTCCGCTTCCTGAGCGCTGCAGACAGTGTGTTTTCTCCTGTTATCACCTGCCGTATCTCTTCAATAGATATGCCAAGCGTCCGCAGACAGGCAATCTTCTTGATATCTTCCACATCCTGCTCCGAATATTCCCGATAACCGTTCGAATCGTTTCTTGCCGGTGAGATCAGATTTTCCTTTTCATAAAAACGTATGTTGGAGCGTGCCAATCCTGTTTTTTCTTCTACTTCCTTACTGTTCATTCGGTCTGTCTCCTTTTGGTATTGGTTGCAGTTGCATTATCCGCATCCGGTTGCCGCGTTATTGTTCTAATGCATCTATTCTGACCATGAAAATAAGGTATAAACAGGGTTTACAGTCAAGTGTTTTTCGGAAAATAATATATTTCCCTGATAAAATACTTTAAGGACTATGCTTCCACAGTCCTTAAAGTAGTATTCTGCAATCGTTATCTGATCAGGAGTAATCAGAGTGTGACCAAATCCTTTCATAATACCGGACCTGTTTTCTCCTCATTTATCGTTTTGGACATCACGACTGTATTTTCTGCTAATTTCTCCATTTCTCTAAACCCATATTTTTCATAAACCCAATATGGATTAAAACCATCGGCCCAATCATAAATTCCAATTCCTTCAATCCGTTTGCGGCTAAACAGCGGGAATACTTCTGTAAGCTGCTGCATCAGCAGATCGATCATATCAATCCGTGGAATACCATAACCTACTTCATAACAGCCGATCGACAGATATGTGCTGTCATCTCCTGTTGTGCCTGTCATGTAACCATATTTTCTCAAAATCTCCCGGGGCATTACTTCCAGTAATCCAATGACGGAGTCTTTGTATTTTGCATAGACGCCGGCTGTCTTTTCCCTGCTCCAGATTTCGGAAAATACCTGCGATTTTATCTCCATGCACTCTTTGTGAAATTGTTCGGGCGGATTTCCAAACGGGTAATTACACAGGCACATTGTCATCTCTTCCATGTAATTCTCCTGGTTGATCGGATGGAAAGAGATTTCTCCGGATCTGAATGCATTGTTCAACTGCAGGCTTGTAATTGCAGGAAATGTCATTACCTCTTTATCAACTTTCTGTTTGACCGATGACTGAATGCCTAAACTTTCATATATTCTGTCACAATGCAGCGGAACAGAATCAATCCTGTTTTCACAATAAAAAATGTCAATAAAGCAGTTTTCTCCCTTTTTAAACTTACTCTTTAATCTCTGCGGACAGTGGTCAAATGAAAACAGCCTGATCTGCACATCTGTTCCTTCAAGCCATTGTCTCAGCATCCCGATCATTGCACCGGTGGCCTCGCAAAGAGGTGAATAAACGACCTCGATTATCTGCATTTTCTTTTGCTCCCAGAATAATTACTGTTTTATTTCGAGACAAAATGTACGATTTCGTTACTGTCATTCAAAATATGCGGTATCAACTCCAGTGGATATACCTTTAATCCATTCTTTAATCTTTCCAACGGAACCCAGCAAAAATCCAAATCAATCCTTTCGTGATCCAAAACATCATATCCGTGGAAAATCCCGTCTAATGGGATATCCTGCTCATTCATCAGATGAACTTTATAATACATACAGATTTGGTGGCATGGTTTTTGTCCCCAGTGAAAAAATATTTCACCGACGGCAAATAAGCGGTCTATTCCTATTTCTGCATGAATTTCTTCTTCAAATTCCCGCTTCAATGTTTCAGCAGTTGTTTCAAAGCAGGATACATGGCCCCCGATAATCGAGTGATAATCATTCCTGGGTTTTTGCAGCAGTATTTTATCGTTTCTGATCAGCAATCCGCCTACTCTGTATGAAAATATAAATTCATCTGTCTTAAAAAGAATGTCTCGGTCCATGTACTTTCCTCTTTCTGCGCCTCTGCTATGCTATGGTAAAAAAATACGCCGCGATCTGTGCCCTGGAACTGAACTCTTCGGTTTCCAGCAGCTCCCTCACCTGTTCTTTCGTATAGAATCCGGCGGTAATCTGTTCATTTTCGGAGGTGTGGTCTTCGAAAGTCCCGTCCACCTCGACAAAAGCGATCTGTGTCTTCACGTCAGAGAAAGCCACTGCCGCGAAGGACGGCGGCAGAACGGCCCGGATCTTCCCCACGGACAGTCCCGTCTCCTCGTAGAGTTCCCGCTGGATGCACTCTTCTAAAGATTCACCTTCTTCCAGCATTCCGGCGCACAGGTTATACACAAAGCGGTTCACACCCATGCGAAATTCCCGAAGCAGCAGCATTTTATCTTCGTGATAGGCCACGATGGAGACGCCGCTGACCCGTTTGCCAATGGCTTCCGGCCCGGCAATCTCGCTGCGGCTGACAATCTCATATTTCTTCTCTTTGCCTGCCTTATTGCGATAGGTCAGTTCATAATTTTTCAGATATCTTCCGTCTTTTATTTTTTCCAGTTTCAAAAGTTCCATGAAATTCTGTCACCCTTTCTTTCTATATCCAACGCTGAGCTTCCAGGATATTCGTCTACACATGCAGAAAACGGCATTGCGCAGTTCTTTCGTCTTTTTTATTATAGCAAAGGGAAGAGATATCTTCAACATGTCCCGAAGTACGGGCATCTGCCAATTGCGATTTTCATGGATAATATCCTTGTACACAAACGTCTCCCTGTTCTTTAAATAAGTCTGCTCGTGTTATGTTCTTCGGCAGATTAAACATCACACTGGTCAGCGGACTGGGAAGTAGAAAAGTAATCATGGCATTCTGGTAAAAAACTCAAAAAATTCCTGCATGTATTTTCTCCAGACCTTCTCACAATGCTCACCGCCGGCATCCAGTTTAAGGCATATGTCAGAATAGGGAACGCCTTTCTCCAAAAGCATATGTACGTACTTCATTGTCATGTCAATGAATAACTGAGGCATATCGGCTTCCTCCGGGCATACGGTCTCTGCGGTTCCTACCTGAATAAAAAAGCGCTGTTCTTTTCCGAACTGACTGTCCATAATAAACCGCTCAAACGCTTCGGCGGCAAACCAGGATGCAATGGAGAAGATTCCGGCACAGCCAAAGATTTCCGGCCAGGCAGCGGCCATGTATGCAGAGATCAGGCCACCCATGGAACTGCCGCAGATGGCAGTATGGCCTTTATCGGAATGCGTTCGATAACATTGATCGATCTTCGGTTTCAGATCATTGACTATAAATCGTGCGTACTGAGCGCCGTCACCGCCTCTGGTCTCTTTCCTGAAACCGGCATGGTCGATCGTGTTCTTCCAGGGCGAATAATCTTCAAATCTTCTTTCACCGCAATTGTCAATGCCGACGACAATAAGTCCGTCAAAACCGCCGTATGCTTCCATACTCTCAAGCGTCTTACTGACACCCCACGAGCAGTTACCGAAAGCGTCTTCATCCACATAAAGATTCTGGGCATCGTGCATGTAAACGACGGGATAGCTTATGGCTGTACTTTCATAATTATCCGGAAGATAGACTCTTATCTTTCTTGTCTCTTCAATATATCCAGGTTTCATCTCAAAAATTTCAATACGTCCCATACAATGCTCCTTTTTATTCCCTGGCTACAAGAGCATTAACAGTCGAATTCATATTCTATCATGACACTGAAAATTTCTCTTTCGGCTCTGCAAAGGCTTTCGCATATGGTTTTGGCAACAGCTGGCAGTGGAAATCAAATCAGGTCTGCCGCATCTGCTCGGCAAGACTGGGCATCACCTTCTTGCGTGTGATCTCCATCAATCCAAGCCCTGTCATGTCCACCACATCGGCGGGAATGCTGTCTCTGTGCAGCAGGCTGCGCATATGCTCTATCAAGTTCTGTTCCCGGTCCTTGTCTTTCATGTTGATAAAATCAACGAGGATTATGCCGGAGAGGTTGCGCGCCCGCAGCTGCAGGGCGATCATCTCGGCGGCCTCCAGATTGACTGCAAAGGCGGTCGCCTCTTTGTCCTGTCCCCGCTCACATTTTCCGGTGTTGACGTCAATGGAGACAAGCGCCTCCGTGGGCTCTATGACCAGATAACCGCCGGATTTCAACCACACTTTTTTGTCCAGAAGTTCCTGTAGACGGGTCTCTGCCGCATACAGTTTGTACAGCGGGAGCAGATCGTCTTCGTAGAGACGGACCGGAACCGACAGAGACATCTTCGGCAGGTCTTCCTGCAGGATCGTATACACTTCCGGCAGGTCGGTCACGATCTCATCATATTCCGCGGTGTAGGCATTCTGGATGAAACGCAGATAATCCGGCGCTGCCGTGTGCAGACAGCTGTAACAGGTGCGCTTGTCCGCAATCTCCATGATATGGGCCAGTTTCCCGGCCAGCGCTGCCGCTTCTTCGATCAGCGGCGTCTCTTCTTTAAGACCGCCGGCATTGGTGCGGACCACCACCTGACAGTGACTGCCGATCTCCTGCAGCGCTTCCAGGGCCGTAAACCGGTTCTTCTGCTTCCGGTTCAGTTTGGACGACACCTGTATGGGCACTTTCTTACCGCCGTTATTCTTCACCACCACATAATTGCCGGACAAAGACAAATTGGCCGTCACGCCGGCCTGCTTGGTCTTCATGGGTTCTCTGACGATCTGCACAAGAATCTCGTCCTGTACCTTCAACTTTCCGTTATAGATGCGGTTCGTAACGACCGCGCTTCCGGTTTCCGCAAGCGGCAGAAAGGTAAGATACCCCTGCCCCAGATTCACGAAAGCCGCCCCGATATTTTCCGAAATGTTCTGTACCCTGCCGATATAGATATTGCCTACCGCATGGTCATTTGGCTTCTGCACCTGTATGGAAAGGATCCGGTTATCCCGGATCAGCAGGGAACATAATCTGTTATGAAGTTTTACGATCAGAATCTTGCCTTTGGTTGTCATCTTATATTTGCCCGTTACTCCTTATTTTTTAATACCGGCATTCTGCTCAAAAGCAGACAAGGAAGAGAGCAAATGAACCTTCATCCATTCACTCTCTTCTTTATATCATTGTATCAATAGTCTTAAATCTGTCGGGTCCGGATAGTTGCAATCGTACCGTGCCGATATCCCGGATCCAAGCGTTCCGCCTGTTCTTCCTGATCTTCTTCCGGTTAATCTACGATAGAATACCCGTATGCATTCGCAAAGGCGTCGATCTTCTTCCCGTCTCTGCACATGGAGCAGCCTTCCGGACTGTAGGTCTTATATTCCGGGATATCCGCCGTGGTGAACAGGGAGTGGATCGGCATACCGAGCACGCTGTTGGCCGCGCTGAAGATGGCGCTGATCCCGCTGAACTTCGCCCCATAATATTTGAGCGCCTGCACTGCCTTCACGATGGTCTGGCCTGTCGTCGCGGATGCCAGAAGCAGGAGTATGTTCTTGTCCCGGATCATGGGAACCATATTCTCTCTGACAACAAGATGTCCGGAGTTCACGTATTCCGGCGTTACGATGTAGATCGTATTGTGGGAGTTCATGGAATAAATACCCGCCCTGGTCAAATCTTCTGCCAAAAATGCGCCGATCGTCTCGCAACCGTCCAGACACACGATGGTATCCACAACGGTGGTCGCCGAAATCTGTCCGCTGAGGGCTTTGGCTGCCGCAGATGCCTCACTGAGCCTGCACTTCAAGGTAGTCATATCCAGAAAATAATTTACATGGGAATTCGGTGTCACAAAATGTCCCGGGATTACCTTAAGGGCAACGTCAGGATGATCTTTTGATCTGATTTTTTCAGCTTTACTCTGCATAAAAATTCCTCCTTTTCCTTGGCAGGTCTATTGCAGTCCGCATTCACTTATTCCGCGACCCATCCAACTATATGTTATATTTTACCAAGTTTTTAGTAGAAAATCTATACCTAATTATTTATTTTCACAAAGAGTCAGCACATCAGGCCCTGATATCCACCCAGCGCATCTCCATCGGTTTCAGATCAAGATGCTCCTGCAGCTTGCCATGCACATACAGATCGGTCTGTTTCGGCTCTTTGGAGTTATTGATGACGGCGATTTTGCCTGTCTTCTCGAACACAGCCAGCTCCGTATCCATATTTGTCACATAATACTTCATCATCTCCGCTTCCTGGTGGGCCGCATAGTAGATGGCGCGCAGCAGGATCCGGCAGTTCTGCGGGGAATAAGGCAGGCCCGTGAAGTAGACGCTGCGTCCTTTGCCGTACTCGTTGACAACCAGACGGCTGTACTTACCGTCCATATTCAGGATCTGGTAATGTTCGCCCTGGGCATAGATGCGGCTCTTGCCTTCGCCGAAGTTGATCTCACCCGGCGTATCCTCCAGGATAAAATGCTCCGGATTCAGCTCATTGTACTTATCCGTGCTCATGGAAAAGCCCAGCTCTCTGTCTACGCCCAGCACATCACTTAACTGGAAATACCGTCCCTGATACTGGCAGGCGCTGGGTTCACCCACACCGATAAAGCCGCCGCCCTCATCCACGAATCTGCGGATAGCGCATACCACCTGCTCATCCTTCCAGTTCTCCGCGCCGCTCCAGGAAGTGTAAGCATCACCGGCATTGATGATCACTTTGATCGCCGGATCGATTCCTTCCCTGATCTGATCGAATGTGATAAATTCCACGTCGATGGGCATACCGCTCAGACACTCGATCACGCCCACATAAGAATAAATCTCTCTGTACCACAATGCGTGGTGCACCTGATTGGCCATCCATCTTCTGAGATTGCCCCAGCAGTTCAGGATAGCGACTTTGAAAGGAGCCCTGTAAGCCTGCGTTCCCTGCATATTCTCATGAATCTGCCGAAACTCGCCAACCACTTGACTGACTTGGTCGATAAATCCCGGCCAGTTGGCAGCCAGCTTCAGATAACCACCGTATCCGATTCTGTCAAGCGGGGAACGAAGAATCGCTCTTCTCGCTTTCATCCAATTATCCTGCGCCTCGCCGATGGGGTCTCCGCCCTCGGTAAAGACATCCGGGAAGAAATAAGGAAGCAGCCGTCCTTCCGTATAGTTCACGCCTTTGATATCGGAGATCATCCGCAGCGTCACGCCGTCGCCTACGGAACCGACCACGGCATCCAGACCGATGTTCGCAAAATATTTGCCGAAAGGCTCTGTCCCGATCCAGTGATCACCAAGGAACATCATGGCTTCCTTGCCGTAGCTGTGCACGATGTCCACCAGTTCCTTCGCCAGCTTCGACACCTCGATCTGCTGGAACTCGATAAAGTCCTTAAATTCTTTCGAGGGCACGCGGAAAATGGAATTGTGATATCCCTGATCTACGATGAATTCCGGCCGGAACTTATAGCCTGCCCATTTCTCAAACTGCTCCAGAATATAGGGGCTGACGCTGGCGCTGTAGCCGAACCACTCCACGAATTTCTCCCGCTTCTGGTCGTCAAAGGTCAATGTAAACTGATGGAAAAAGGTGGTGAAGCGCACCACATCCACGTGCGGGTTGTCCTCACACCATTTCTTAAGTTTCTCTTTCACATAGACCTGGGTCTTGGGCTGTCTGACATCAAAAGTCAGCTGGTGAGGAGCATCCTTCCAGTCATTGGTGATAAAATTGTACATATGTACCGGATCCCAGATCAGAAACGCCAGAAAGCTGACCGTGTACTGATGATAGGGGATCGATTCGATCACCACTTCTCCGGTGGCTTCGTCATACTCCCATTGATCGGTGGGCACCACTTTCCCGGTCGTTCTGTCGATGACTTCCCACCAGCGCTTCGGGGAATCTATGGTGTTCACCTTAAGCTGCTGGGTATGGAATCCCTTCATAAGCTCGATGCGAAGCTCGGTTCCTTTTGCCGTCAGGCGGTCGCTGATCAGATATTCCTGCTGGACCTCCTCCGGATTCTGCATTGCCCAGTCGTTATCTTTTCTGGTCGTGTAATAAGTGGCATAGATCTTGCCGTCCTGGCTCAAAAGCTCTTCCGGCATCGTTGTGCCGTCGCAGTCCCGCAGCGCATCCGCCCCCAGTTCATTTTTCAAGCGAATCGTTTCCTCCACCATATCCACATCTGTGGGTAGTGTCAATCTGCCTGTCATTTCCATCCTTCTCCTCCATTCCGGAGCATACCCTGCTCCCTCCCCATTTGTTGTACTCTTCGTCGGCAGCCGCTCATATAAGCCAAAGCAGGCTGTCCTATATGTTCAGTATAGAGAATCCGGCTGCCGGAATCAATCGGATTATTGTTTGAAATTTTAGATATCTTGCTGGACAAAATATCTAAAATCTGCTATAGTTGCAGCAACCGCACAAAACCGTCCGTTGCCGCCGGCACAGGGCATGATGTCTGTTTACGTCTGCCGAAATAATTTAGGGGAAGGGATGCCTTTATGGGAAATACAAGACACCGTATTGATAATGAAAAACCGTCCGCTTTCGGGCAGGCCAGACTGCTTTATGTCTCCACATCCAAATACGAGGGTGACTGGCAGAGCCTCCTGCATTCCCACCCTTTCAGCGAGCTTTTTTATGTGGTGAACGGACAGGGCACTTTCATCGCAGAAGATACCGAATTCCCTGTCAAAAAGAATGACATGGTCATTATCAACCCGCATGTACGGCACACCGAAAAGTCCCTGCCGGGCGCTCCCCTTGACTATATCGTGCTGGGAATCGAAGGGTTGTCCTTTGCCTTTGAGAAAATCGCCGCGGCGAGATCCGGCGAATCCGCGCAGGCGCCTTCCGGAACAGTCAGCAAATATAATGTGTCCAAAACCAACGTCTGCACCTGTCTGAATCTTATGCTGGAAGAAGTCTCCAGACAGGAAGAAGACTATGAGACAGTCTGCCAGAATCTGCTGGAGGTGTTGCTGATCTCTATGCTGCGAAGCGGCAGCCTGTCCGTCGTGCCGGACAACAGCCGCCTCTTAAACAGAGAATGCACCCAGATCAAAAACTATCTGGATGCAAACTATTCGGAAACGATTACGTTGGACTCGCTGGCGGCTCTCACGCATATGAACAAATACTATCTGGCGCACACTTTTACGAAATATGTAGGCCTCTCTCCCATCAACTATCTGTTACAGAAACGAATACAGGAAGGAAAATCCCTGCTGGAATCCACTTCCTATTCCATCGCGCAGATCTCCGACCTGCTGGGCTTTTCGTCACAGTCTTATTTTTCACAGGCTTTCCGCAAAGCCACCGGCATGACGCCCATGCAGTACAGGAAGCACGCTTAACGGTGGCGCTGCAGGCTGGCTTTTATAAAATTCGTATTCCAGGATTCTACGGCTATGCCAGTTTCTGTAGCCTTTCGCTGTGTTCCATTACCACCTTTTTGATAACATGGATATCCTGTTTCATGGAATCATACGTTTCCACATGTTCCTTATATCTGTTAAAAGTGGAAATATAGCATGCTTCTATGGTGTTTAAACGGGGCAGGACTTTGTTTTCCAGGGTAAGCTCGACCTTCTTCACACGCTCTTTAGTCTCCTGCATGTCTTCTTTCACGGAATTAAGATCATTTTTCACAGAATTAAGATCTTTTTTCATAGAATTAAGGTCTTCTTTCATAGAATTAAAATCTTCTCTCAATGGATCAATCATACTCGATATTGCAAGCAACAATTCATTATCTGTCATTATTTCACCGCCTTTTCGTAACTGTTGCGACTGCTGGTTGATGTATGTCTCTTTTGTGCAGTAAGTATAACACAGATAAAAGAAAAATGTCTACCCATAATTATAAAAAAATATATTTTTTTGAGAATATTTTTCATACGAAAAGACGGCATGGCTTTATCCTGCATCCATACCGCCTCTCATCTAAACACTTCTCAAAAACGTTCCTAACGCAATGTTTATTTGTACTTTACAGCAGTGCCGTAGGCGATCACTTCCGCCGCTCCCTGCATCACGGATGCAGAGGCATACCGGACATTGACGATGGCGTCCGCACCCATGGCCTGGGCCTCGTCTACCATACGCTTCACGGCAATCTGTCTTGCCTGGTTGAGCATCTCCGTATACTGCGTGATCTCACCGCCCACCAGGGTCTTAATGCCAGCCATAAAGTCCTTGCCGAAGTTCTTCGTCTGCACAATATTCCCCTTCACGACCCCCAGAGTTTCCAGTTCTTTTCCTGAAATATAATCAGTATTTACGAGCAACATCTTCTTCTCCTCCTTCAATCTCTTTGATTCGCTGCACCAGCGATATGATTACCCCCAGAATAAACGCTGCGGGGATCATAACAAAACCACATACCATCCACACCGGGATCGGATCCTCCAGAAAGCCCCAGATGAAGATCATGATCAGGAATACCATGATCAAAATAAAAACTGCCGCCGCCAGAATGGAGCCGCGCTTTCTGCGGATCACATCCTGCTTATCCACATTTGAAAATCTTGTTCCGTCTTTTTCCATTTCTACCATCCTTTCCAAATATTGTTCAGGCAAAAGGGTAAGATACTGACAGCGCTCCTCACTGAGGCTGCGGCAGAGTCTGGACATCGCCTCCAGATCCGTCTTTTCCCGCTCCAGTACGATGACCTGACGCATCAGGGCGTCTTCCAGAACAAGTGCTCCGCTCTGGATCTTACGGATCTCTTCGATGGGCAGAGACAGCTTTCTGAGAAGTTTGATCTTCTTCAATTCCGCTACATCCTCTTCCGAATAATCACGATACCCGTTCTCACCGTTACGCTTTGGAGACAAAAGTCCCTGCTGTTCATAGAAGCGGATGTTTCGCTTGGTGATGCCAGCCTGTTGTTCCACTTCATTGATCTTCATCGAATTCGCCTCCCCACACTTTCTTTTCCAGGTTCCTGAATACCTCATGGCTTTGTCAGCTATTGGCCTGTCGAAAGACAGCCTCATTTCTTCGCCTTACACTGTCAGAATAAGCCTTACACAAGGTGGAATGTCAATGGTTTTTTCCATAAAATCAACCGAAAAGTTACTTTTCACGGACAGCGTCCGTTAGTTATACTGCTTCCTTTGACCAAAAGACAGGAAAGCGCTTTCTCGATACACTTTATTGGACAGCGTCCAAAGGAATCCATCTATGACTGCCCTGCCGGTCTTTATCATCTGCTGCAGGGTCCATGTAGGTTTCCAGTTTTATGATCCGGTATGCACCAGGTGGAATCTCCACCCCGGCAAAGGCGCTGAATGCCTCCATGACCATCCCCGGCTTGATATTGCCGCTGCTGCTGGCATTTACCAGCATACGGATGGCGCTGCCGTTTTCGGCCTCCAGTTCATAAATCCCTTCCTTCAGATTCAGCTCCGCCACGCCCTTTTTCGTCTCCTTCGTGTAGGGAATCGTATCCTGCGCCAGAAAAGCCGCCAACTTTCCGGTTAGCCCGTCCACCGGATAATCGCCTTCTTTCTTCTGCAGCAGGTAGGAAGCCGCTGCCACACTGGCCATGGCGTTTTTGGCATGATCCGGCAGAATACTTACGGAAAGGATCTCCACCCCCTCCACCATCACCCGGTTAAGCGCCTCTTTCATCTCCTGCGCGGTGTTCATGGAAAGCACCTCGATGTCCATATATTCCCCGCGGCTCTCCATCCCGACTCCCAGCGGCGCCGCAAAGGACATGATCTGATGGGGGCTGAACCCTTCCGAGTATTTTACGTCAATCCCGGCACGCCGGATCGCTTTCTGAAAAAAGCGCATCATATCCAGATGCCCGATATATTTCATCGTCCCGTATTTGGAAAATTTAATTCGTATCTTCATGCATAACTGCCTTTCTGATCTGGTTTTACGGGCAGATCCCGCACTGGAAAGTGCCCGCCCCGCACCCCTGGCACTGCGTCTGACAGTTCGGGGACACGACGCCCTCCTGCGCTTTCTTCCATTCCCTTAAGAGGAATTGTCTGGTGACGCCGCAGTCGATAAAATCCCAGGGGAATATTTCATCGTCCGCCCGCTCTCTCGTCGTATAGAAACCGATATCCACGCCACAGTCTTCGAAACACTGCAGCCACACGTCATTCTTAAAATATTCGCTCCAGGAGTCAAACAGACAGCCCCGCCTGTAAGCCGCAAGGATCACCTGCGCGATCCTGCGGTCGCCCCGGGCGAACACACCCTCCAGCACACTCACGTCCGCCTCATGCCAGTTGTATTTGATGCTCTTCTGGTTCAGCTGCTCCATGATCCCCTTTTTCGTCTGATAAGCCTTTTCCAGAAATTCCTCCTTCGTGCACATGGACGCCCACTGGAAGGGGGTAAAAGGCTTGGGAATAAAGAAGGAAGTGCTGGTGACGATCTGTACTTTGCCGTTCACACGCCTGTCCTTCGGCACCGTCTCAAAAAAGGTGGCTGCGATCTTATTGGAAAGCTCGCCGATCCCCCTGATATCTTCCTCTGTCTCGGTGGGAAGCCCCAGCATAAAGTACAGCTTGACCCGCGTCCAGCCGCCTTCGAATGCCAGCGCTGCGCCTTTTAGAATGACTTCTTCGGTCAATCCCTTGTTGATCACATCCCGCAGTCTCTGGCTGCCCGCCTCCGGCGCAAAAGTGAGGCTGCTCTTCTTCACATCCTGTACCTTGCTCATCACATCCAGAGAAAAAGCGTCGATCCGCAGCGAAGGCAGGGAAATATTGATATGCTTCCTGCCGCATTCCTCGATCAGAAATTCCAGCAGCTCGTCCAGCCGGGAATAATCGCTGGAACTTAAGGAACTTAAGGAGATCTCTTCATGGCCCGTATTCGCCAGCATTTCCACGGCGTACTTTTTCAGCACTTCCGCATCCCGCTCCCGCACCGGCCGGTAGATCTGCCCCGCCTGACAGAAACGGCAGCCCCGGATGCACCCCCTCTGGATCTCCAGCACCACCCGGTCCTGCGTCACTTTGATAAAGGGCACTACAGGCTTTAACGGATAATAGGTATCCGATACATCCGTCACAATCTCCTTGCGGACTCTGTCCGGCAGCTCTTCGTATAATTTCCGCCGGCCGCTTATCGTGCCGTCCTCATGATACAGCTCTTCATAAAACTGCGGCACATAAATACCCGGAATCTGCGCCGCACCCCGCAGGAATTCCTGTCTCGTTCCACCCTGTTTCCGGTTCTCCACATACCAATCCAGAAGCCTGCGGTACTGAGTCTCCCCCTCCCCGATATAGAAAAGATCGAAGAAATCTGCAATCGGCTCCGGATTGTAGGTACAGGGGCCGCCGCCGATCACCACAGGCATGTCCTCTCCCCGTTCCGCCGCCAGCAGGGGAATCTGCGAAAGCTCCAGAATCTGCAGAATATTCGTATAGCACATCTCATACTGCAGCGTGATCCCCAGAAAATCCATCTCTTTTACCGGCTCCTGGGATTCCAGCCCAAAAAGCGGGATCTTCTGCTCCCGCATAATCCGGTCCAGATCCGTCCATGGAGAATAGACCCGCTCACACCACACGTCTTCCCAGGAATTAAACATGCTGTACAGAATCTGAATTCCCAGATGCGACATGCCGATCTCATACACATCCGGAAAGCACATGGCGAAACGGACCGCCACGTCTTCCCGGTTCTTTACCACACTGTTAACTTCATTGCCGATATATCTGGCAGGTTTCTCGACCTGCAGTAATATCTCTTCGCTCAGAGCTGTTTTTCTCATATCTTTCCTTTCAATCCAGTTCAAACAGCGCCGCCAGCCCTTCCATCGTCTCGTTTCCCTCTCCGTCGTACAAATGAAACGTATCCGCTACGATCATCTCATGGACTTCATTCGTCGTGTAGGTGCCGATTCTGCCGTCTCTTGTATCGCAGAGCAGAAACCCCACGAACAGAAGAACCGCCAGGATCATCCGGTATCGGAAGGTATTGGTGGAAAACAGCGGCGCCATCCCCTCCTGTTCCGGCGTCTGCGGGCCGTTGTCACCGGGCATTGCCTGCTGCAGCCTGCCCTTATCAAAAAGCGGCAGCTGCGTATCCGTCCCGTACAAAATCCGCTCCCTCTGCCTGATCTTCATGCGGTTTCCCAGATTTTCCTCCCGAATATACTGCGCCAGCTGCATTTTCTTTTCCAAAGGAACTTTGTGATCCATTCTCTACTGCCTATCCTGTACGTCTGTTGGTACATTCTATGACCGGTACAGGAAAAAAAGAAGTCCGAACATAAAACAGGTAAGGCCGCATCACCGCTGCGCCAGTTCCGTCGTGATTTCTTCCCAGGTAATGTTTTTCTCCGCCATCAGCACCATCATATGATACAGGAAATCGGATATCTCGTATTTTACCTCGTTGGCATTCGGATTCTTGGCGGCGATCACGATCTCCGTCGCTTCCTCCCCCAGCTTCTTTAAGATCTTGTCAAGACCCTTGTCGAACAGATAATTCGTGTAGGAGCCTTCCTTCGGATGCTCTTTTCTGTCCTTGATCACATCGAATACCTGTTCAAACACCCGCAGCGGATTGGCTTCTTCGTACTCCCTGCCAATGATCTCGTGAAAGAAGCAGGAATGTGAACCGGTATGGCAGGCGGCGCCGATCTGGGACACTCTGGCAAGGATGGTATCCATATCGCAGTCCGCCGTCAGCGATTTCACATATTGGTAATGCCCGCTCGTCTCGCCCTTGATCCACAGCTCCTGCCGGCTCCTGCTGTAGTAAGTCATCCTGCCGGTCTTAAGCGTCATGCGGTACGCTTCCTCATTCATATAGGCCATCATCAACACTTCGTCCGTCTTGTAATCCTGTACGATCACCGGCACATGCCCGTCGCAGTTCAGCTTAAACTCGTCCCATCTGACCGCCGCGTCGAAGGTGCTGACCGCAATGCCGTTGCTCTGGCACAGCGCCTTGATCGCCAACAGCTCTCTGGCGTTCTCGTTGATCGCATGGCCCGATATACCGCAGATATTGTCTTTTTCCAAAAGCTCCAGCAGCTTGTCGAGAGAGACTTCCGGAATCGAGACGATAACCGGGAATCTGGACACGGCAAGCACATCCTTGATCTCCTTCTCCCGCACCAGGATAAGCTCCGATACATATGCTTCCAGAAGCGCCTCATTATCGGTGATGGTGTCGGCTTCCGTCACGCAGGCCACGATCTTATCCCGGCCGAACTTAAGAGAGACTTCCTCCGTGATGTCCACGTTGTCCTGTCTCGAGTAGTTCAGCGCCGCCTTCTTACAGCCCGCATAGAGCAGCTTCTTGATATCTTCCATGCGCTTCACATTGCCCGCTCCGGTCACGGGGATCTCAGCCTCATTGCAGATGGCCTTGATCATGTCGAGCGCTTCCTCATGCTCCGCATCGCTGTCGGACATATCATAGACGATCAGCTCATCCGCGTTATTGTCGCCGTAAAATCTGGCCAGCGCCGCCGGGTTCGTATCAATGATCGTACTGTCCCGGAAACCCTTGACGGCATTGCCTTTGTATAAGTATATACAGGGGATAAATTTCTTGTAAGACATAACGTTACGTCTCCTCTTTATCTCTTTTATCTTTTCTGTCCTCAAACCGCACGCGGATAGAATTGGCATGGGCGGTAAGCCCTTCCTTCTCGGCAAAAAGCTCAATATCCTGATGTACTTTCATAAGCGCCTCCCTCGAATAGGAGATCAGGCTCGTCTTCTTCATGAAGTCATCCACATTCAGCGGGGAAAAGAACTTTGCCGTGCCGTTTGTGGGCAGGATATGGTTGGGTCCCGCATAATAATCGCCCAGCGGTTCAGAAGAATAGGCTCCAAGGAAAATGGCGCCTGCATTCTCGATCTTTGTCATCACCGCATAAGGATCCCTGGTCAGGATCTCCAGATGCTCCGAGGCGATGGCGTTGGCCGTTTCCACCGCATCATCCATGGAATCTGCCACCAGAATATAGCCGTAATTATCCAGTGACCTGCGGATGATCTCCGTCCGGGACAGCTCCTGTAAAAAGCCTTCGATCTGCCGCTCTACTTCCGCCGCCAGCTTCTCATCCGTGGTGATCAGAATCGCGCTTGCCAGCTCGTCGTGTTCCGCCTGAGAAAGCAGATCTGCCGCCACATAACGGGGATTGGCCGTCTCGTCCGCGATGACCAGAATCTCACTGGGACCGGCGATGGAATCTATACTGACATAGCCGAAGCAGGCTTTCTTCGCAAGTGCGACGAAGATATTGCCCGGGCCCGTGATCTTATCTACCTTCGGGATGCTCTCCGTCCCGAAAGCCATAGCCGCGATGGCCTGCGCCCCGCCGACCTTATAGATTTCATCCACGCCCGCGATGCTGGCCGCCGCCAGTGTGCCCGGATTTACTTTGCCGTCCGCCCCCGCCGGTGTCGTCATGATGATCTTCTTCACGCCCGCCACCTTCGCCGGGATCACATTCATCAGCACGCTGCTCGGATAGGCCGCCTTGCCGCCCGGCACATAGACACCGGATACGGAGAGCGGCAGGATCCGCTGTCCGAGAATGCTGCCGTCCGGCTTCGTGTCGATCCAGCTGTTGCGGAGCTGTTTTTGGTGAAACGCCTCGATGTTGGCGGCGGATTTCTTCATGACTGCAAGAAATGGCCTGTCGATGGACCTGACGGCCTCCTCGATCTCCGCCTGCGTCACACGGATGTTATCGGCATGACTCTCCCACTGATCAAACTTCTTCGTGTAGGAAAATACCGCCTGATCACCGTTTGTCCGCACATCGGTTATGATGTCCGCCACGGTCTTCTCATATTCAGAATAATTATCAGGGCTTCGTTTTAACAGCCTGTCCAGAATGTCTTTTCTGGTGTCTTCCGTCAGTTTAATCGTCTTCATAGATTCCTCTTTTCCTGTGTTCTCTTCATCCCTGTGCACGTTGCCTGCTTTAACGCAAATGCTTCATAAAATGTACCTCAAGACAACTGCCTGCGGATATCCGTGATCAGCTTCTTGATCCGCTCCGGCTCCATCTGCATACTGACCTGATTCACGATCATACGCGCGGACAGCGGACAGATCTCCTCCAGCACTTTCAGCCCGTTCTCTTTCAGGGTGGAACCGGTCTCCACGATATCCACGATCACATCCGCCAGCCGCACGATCGGCCCCAGCTCCACGGAGCCGTTCAACTTAATGATATCCACTGTCTGATGCTTTTTATTATAAAAATAATCTTTGGCAATATTCGGATACTTGGTGGCTACCCGGATCATCTCGTGATGCCTGAGCAGTTCTGCGGCGCTTTCCGGCCCGCACACGCACATCCGGCATCTGCCGTACCCCAGATCCAGCACCTCATAGACCCTGCGGCCCTCTTCCAGAATCGTATCCTTGCCGACCACCCCGATATCGGCGGCGCCGTATTCCACATAGGTCGGCACATCCGGCCCCTTTGCCAGGAAAAACTTGAGTTTCAGTTCCTCATTCACAAAGATCAGTTTCCGGGAATCCTTATCCTTCATCTCCTCACAGGTGATACCGATCTCTTCCAACAGCTCCATGGTCTTATTGGCGAGACGGCCCTTGCCGAGTGCGAAGGTCAAATATCTGTTTTCATTCATCTGTTCAGTCACGCTACCCTCCATGATTTGCTCTGTTGCTATTTTTCCGGCAAAAGTTCCACGCATTTCCCCGCCGCACGCATCTGTCTGGCTTCCCGCAGCATTTCCCGGAAATTCTCCTGCGTATAGTAGAGCTTTGCACATTTTTCCACGCCGGCGATGACCGCTCCCTGCCTGTTCATGGCCGCAAGCAGGTCATCCACCACGATCATGAAGCCGATCGCCGGCGCATCCTTGCCAAAACGATGCAGCAGGCCGTCATAACGTCCGCCTTTTACGATCGCGTCCCCGACGCCGTAAGTGAAGCCTTTGAAAATGATCCCTGTATAATAATTATACTTACTTAACATGCCCAGGTCAAAGGAAACATATTTCTCGACGCCATACTCGCACAAAACCTGATAGACTTTCTCAAGCCGGTCGATCGCATTTCTGGAGCGTTTGTTGTCCACCGCGTGCTTCGCGTCATGCAGAATGGCCGCAGTCCCGAACAGATCGCTCACCTTCAAAAGCAGCTCCTTATCCTTCCGGTCTACATGCACGCCCTCTAACAGCTCTTCCGCGCCGAAATAATTCTTGCCCGAGATCAGCTCCCGCAGTTCCAGCTCCGTCTCCTCGTCCAGTCCGGCCTCCGCGCAGATGCCCTTGAAATATTCCAGATTCCCGATACTGATCTGGAAGTCCGACAGCCCGGCATGGTACAGCGCCTCGATCGTCATCGCGATCATCTCCGCATCCGCCTGCACGGAGTCATCCCCGATCAGCTCTGCCCCCATCTGGGTCACTTCCTTTAATTTGCCCTGCAGATTTGAGGTATTCGTAAACGTATTGCCCCGATAACAGAAGCGGATCGGCACATTCTCATCCATGAAATATTTGGCCGCGCATCTGGCGATCGACGGCGTAAAGTCGGGCCGCAGCACCAGCGTATTGCCCTCTTTGTCAAAAAACTTGTACAGCTCCCTGGAGGGCGTAGTCCCCACCTCTTTGGAAAAAACATCAAAAAACTCAAAGGTCGGCGTCTGAATATCCTGATAGCCGTAACTTTTGATCTTATCCTGCAGAAGGTGTTCGACGATATTCCTGGCCGCCTTCTCGTCTCCGTAAATATCCCGCACGCCCTCCGGCGTATGTACTAATCTTTTTCCCATATTCTTTCCCCTGTGATTTCTTAAAATTTAAATGACTTTAAGCTGTTTGTCAACGCTGTCTCTATTCCCTGTCCTCCAGGTCCCTCTGCAGTGCGTCCAGATAGGGCACCAGGATCCCGTGCTTTTTCGGCAGCACATAGGCGGGGTTCAATTCCTCGAAACGGAAACTTTTCCGGCCGCCCTCCATGGCCCTGTCCCAGAAGAAACGCAGCATCTCATAAGGCAGATAATAGAAAATATCCCTGTGCGTGTAGTAGATCAGAAAAAAGGCAATCCCCTTCTGTTTCTCGAACATTCCCATAAATTTTACCTGATGCTCATGAATGTTCTGCAGGGCAAAGGTATCTGCCGCGCACTCCTTGGCATCGAAACAGACCGGGATACCCTGCACTACACCGATATAATCCACCGTACTTTTTTGATCGAAATAGGCCAGCGTGATGTGTCTGCTCTCCTTGTCGATATTGATCGGGGTGATGGGCGTCGGCACCTTCTGGATCAGCGCCAGCCCGTTTTCCAGATATTTTTCATTTGTCCTGTTGATCAGATCTTCCAGTGTGGAACCGCGCAGCCCGCGGGAATTCCAAGTTGCCATACCGGCTCCTTTCGTCCGTCTTATTTTTGCCCTGTGCCTGCCGCCTGGGCGTGCTCCGAAACCTGCTCGAAAATCTCCGGTATCTTTGCATAAAAGGTCCTGCCGCTTATCGCTTCAAAAGGCGAAGGCAGTGCCGGAAAGACAACCTTACAGGCATGCAGCAGCTGTGCCCTGACCTGAAAGCGTTTCCGATAGCCGTCGTTCCACTCCCGGTCGCCGTATTTATAATCGCCCAGAAGGGGATGCCCGATGCTGGCCAGATGCGCCCTGATCTGATGGGAACGTCCGGTAAGAAGCTCCACTTCCAGCAGGGTCTTGTCCCGCTCGATCCGCAGCGGCTTATATTTTGTCTTAATGTAGGAATCCGGCGCGCCTGCCGCGGCGATGGATACCTTATTGCGCTTCTCGTCTTTTTGCAGATACCCCTCAATCAGCCGGCTCTCTGTCACCGCTCCCTTCACATAGAGCTGATAATATTTGTGAAGAGTCCTGTCGTGCAGCAGTTCCCCAAGCATTTGTGCACCGGCAAGGGATCTGGCACAGAGCACGATGCCGCTTGTATTGCGGTCCAGACGGTTGCAGACGGAAGGTTTAAAAGTCTTCAAATCCTCCTGCGTTATCGCCTTGCTGTGAAGCAGATGACCGATCAGCCATTCATTTAAAGACAGGTCCGTCTTATCCGCCTTCTGGGAAAGGATACCGGCCGGTTTGTCCGCCAGAAGAATGTGCCCGTCCTCATACAGGATCGTGATTCCGGTCAGCTTCTCATAAGCCTCATCATACGCCGTCCTCTCAGGCTCCGGCTCCCCCATAAACCTGACCAGCGTCTCCGCTGCAAAAAATACGGTCACCATATCCCCTGCGGTGATCTTCTCACTGCCGTCGGCTTTCTTTCCGTTTAACGTGATATTCTTTTTGCGCAGCATCTTGTATAAAAAGCTGCTCCCGGCTTCCGGCAAAAGCCTGTGCAGATATTTGTCTAAACGCTGCCCGGCCTCCCTGTCCGTGATCTCTTTCTGATACATGTTCCCATCCTTTGCTCCGGAGACTCTCTCTATTGATTATATAATGATCGAATACAGCAGGGCAGCGATCTGTGCCTGATTTCTGTTCTCCTCCGTACCCAGATTTATAATCTGACTCAGTCGGTCAATATATTTATCAGTATTCGAATAAATCTTAACCGTGATATTCTTTATCCCTTCCTGTAAAAGCATCTGTTCCAGATGTTTTTCGGCTTTGTTACAGTCGCATTTTGCGTCCTCTGTCACACCGCACAGCACACTGCCCTTCAGCGCCATATGGCTGAGTGCATAATTGTTCTGATAGGACGTAAAATACATATCATAAAAAGTGGTAAGCCTTTCATCATAGGCGCTCACTGCCTTTCTGAGGGCTTCACTGCACCCTTCGGCCTTCAGAAAGAGGATCAGGTTTACCAGACTTTTACATGCCGGCAGGCAGCCCAGAACCGCCACGATCGTCAGCAGATTCTTATTGCTCCCGGTGGTCACGTATCCCATCACATAAAGCCCGATGCTGACACCGAAAAAAAGGAGCGTCCTCAGCGCGGCCACCACCCTGTGATTTTTGATATAGCCATAAGATCCCTTTGGAATAAACCAGTTTTTCATGCACGCAAACTCCTTACGTAAACTTACACAGCAGATTCTGTACTCCCTGCGTGGCCAGATACAGCGCTTTCATAGGCAGGCCGCAGACCGAGACGGATTTCCCACGCTTACAGTCCATGACCGCTTTGGCGACCACGCTCTCTGCCTCCATCATGGTCAGCTTCTTAAGTCCGCCCATCTGCGGGGTATCTTTGTAGGCCCGGCTAAGAAACGGCGTGTTAACAGGCCCCGGACAGACCGCCATCACACGGATCCCGCGTCCCGCCAGCTCTTTGTTGAGCGCTCTGCTGAAAGAATATACATAGGCCTTGGAAGCGGCATAGACCGCAAAGGCCGCCTGCGGTACGAAGGCTGCTCCCGATGCCAGCTGTATGATCTTGCTGCCCTTTCGCATATAAGGAAGGCACAGTTTCGTCATCCGGGTCAGCGCCACGATATTTACCTGCATCATATCCGACACTGCCCTGTCGCTTTGCCCGTCAAATCTGCCATGTTCCCCCGCCCCTGCACAGTTGACCAGGACCGTGATCTTCGGGTTGCTGATCGCCAGCACCTCCGCAAACTGCTCCATGGCACTTTCCAGTGTCACATCCATGGCCAGGATCTGTGTCTTATGCCGCAGCGTGCGGGCCAGCTCCTCCATCGGCTCCCGCCTGCGTGCCAGAAGCCAGATCTCATCCGTTTTATGTAAACTATTATCCAGCTGCCGCGCAAATTCCATCCCCATGCCGGAGGATGCACCTGTAATGATCGCAATATTCATGATCGTCTCCCCTTTAACCCTTTCCTTTTTTTCCTGTGCACATTTCGGATCGTCTTTTTCTTTCCGGATTTCAAATCGCCACGCCTGCCATCAGCAGAAGTTTTCGCCGCATTTTGATGTTTCGTGTTTCGATGCTCTGCATTCCGGTGTTCTGTATTTCGGCGTTCTGCATTCCGATGCGCATCCTTCCGCGGCCTGATCAGGCATTTCCTGTCAAAGCCGATCAGATCCTCCCGGCCGCCCTTGATCAGCGCTTCCATCACCAGCGCGTGGTTCTTCGGATTCCGGTACTGGATCAACGCCCGCTGCATGGCCTTCTCATGCGGATTGCGGCAGACGTACACCGGCTCACCGTTCCGGGGATCAACCCCCGTGTAGTACATGACCGTGGACACCGTGGACGGCGTCGGGTAGAAATCCTGCACCTGCTCCGGCATATAGCCAAGATCCCGCAGATATTCCGCCAGCTCAATGGCCTCCTTCAAGGTAGAACCCGGATGAGAGGACATCAGGTAAGGCACAAGGAACTGCTTTTTGCCAAGCTGCTCATTGAGCCTGTTATACTGCCTGACAAACCGCTCGTAGACCGCTTTCCCCGGTTTGCCCATCTTCTCCAGCACCGCGTCCGAGATGTGTTCCGGCGCCACCTTGAGCTGTCCGCTGACATGATGTTCCACCAGTTCCCGGAAAAAGGCATCATCTCTGTCCGCCAGCAGATAGTCGAAGCGGATCCCCGAACGGATAAAGACCTTCTTCACACCGGGCAGCACCCGCAGCCTGCGCAGCAGTGTCAGATAATCGGCGTGATCCACTTCCAGATTCGGACAGGGCTGCGGAAAAAGGCACTGTCTGTTCTTGCAGACACCCCGCGTCATTTGCTTCTGACAGGACGGTCTTCTGAAATTGGCCGTCGGGCCGCCCACATCATGAATATATCCTTTGAACTCCTTATCCTGCAGCATTCCTTCCGCTTCCCGCAGAATAGACTCGTGGCTCCTGACCTGCACCGTCCGTCCCTGGTGAAAAGTCAGGGCACAGAAATTGCAGCCGCCAAAGCATCCTCTGTTGCTGACAAGAGAAAACCTGATCTCCGAGATGGCGGGCACACCGCCGGCCGCCTCGTAGGAAGGATGAGAGGTGCGCATATAGGGCAGATCATAGACATCGTCCATCTCCTGCATTGTCAGCGGCGGCTGGGGCGGATTCTGCACCACACAGACGCCGCCTGGATATGCCTCGATCAGTGTCCTGCCCGTAAAAGGATCCGTATTGCAGTACTGTACCTGAAAGCTCTCCGCATACCGGCGCGGCTCGGCTTTCATTTCCTCATAAGAAGGCAGCCGGATTCCTTCGTAGATTCCCGATATGTCTTTGGTCTTATAGACCGTTCCCGCAATAAAGGTAATGTCCCGCACCGCGATGCCCCCTGCCAGCGCATCGGCGATCTCCACGATGGACTTTTCCCCCATACCATAGGAAATCAAATCCGCCTGGCTGTCCAGCAGAATGGAACGTTTGAAGCTGTCCGACCAGTAATCATAGTGGGCCATACGACGCAGGCTGGCCTCGATGCCGCCGATGATCACCGGCACATCTTTATACACCCTGCGGATCAGATTGCCATAGACCACGGTTGCGTGGTCCGGCCGCTTATACGGCTCGCCGCCGGGGGTATAGGCGTCCATGGGACGGTGCCTGCCGGACACGAAATAATGGTTGACCATGGAATCCATATTGCCGCCGGATACAAGAAAGCCAAGCCGGGGCCTGCCCAGTACCGTGATGCTCTTCTCATCCTTCCAGTCCGGCTGTGAGATGATCCCCACACTGTAGCCGGCCGCCTCCAGCACTCTGCTGATGATGGCATGTCCGAAAGAAGGGTGATCCACATAGGCATCCCCGATCACATAGACGAAATCCAGCTGCTCTATCCCCCGCTTTTCCATATCTTCTTTTGATATCGGTAAAAAATCCATTCCGTATTCCTCCCTGCCCGGCGGTCAGCATAAAGCGCCGGCCAGAACGCCCTCCTCGATCAATTCTGTAAACTCATGGGTGTAGTAATCGGCCAGCTGTTTTTTCTCCGCATCCTGGTATGCCGAATACCGGTCATAGACGGCGCACACCTGCATACCGGCCGCTTTTCCCGCCTGAATGCCGTGAATGATATCCTCAAAGACAAGACAGTTCTCAGGCTTCACCTCAAGAGCCTGCGCCACCGCCAGATAAATATCCGGCGCCGGTTTCCCCTTCGCCACATCGCAGCCCGTCATAATGCAGGTAAAATAATGCTCCAGACGATGTACATTCACGATATTCTCTACCAGTTCCCGCGAATTGCTGGTGGCGATCCCCATCTTGATTCCCTGTCCGCGGCAATACTGCAACAGCTCCCGCACGCCCTTTTTCAGCGGGACTTCATGGGTGTACTTCTCCCACGCCATGCGGTTCCAGTCCTCCTTAATGGTCTGGGGCTCGTCGGGAATCCCGAAGCGCTCCTTGAAATAGACCGCCGTCTCGCTGAAACTTTTTCCCCCGATGGACGCCTGCAGATCCTCCGGCAGACGGATCCCGAATCTCCCCAGATATTCAATATCAATGCTCTTCCACACCCACATGGAATCCACCATGGAGCCGTCCAGATCAAAAATGACCGCTTCTATCATAATGCTGCATTCTCCACTTCTTCTATCATCCGCCCCGTAAACTCTCCACTTCCTCGTCTGTCAGCCTGCGGTAGGCTCCTTTTTCCAGAGAGTCTTCCAGCTGCAGCCGGTCCATCCGTATCCTCTTTAAGTAGACCACTTCATTCCCCACCGCATGTAACATGCGCTTTACCTGATGAAACCGGCCTTCGGTGATCGTCAGTGTGATCTTCTTCTCCTCCAGGATCCGCACCACTGCCGGTCTGCATTTTTTCTGCTCCCCGATATCCACGCCCTGTTCCAGAAGTTCCCGCTGGTAATCGTCAAATGTATGGGCAAGATGGCATTCATACTCCTTGTCCACATGTCTGCCGGGCGAAAGCAGCGCATGGGCCAGCGGGCCGTCATTGGTGATCAGCAGAAGGCCTTCCGTGTCCTTGTCCAGCCGTCCGACCGGAAAAAGGTCGCTCCGTCCTTCCCCCGCAAGCAGATCCAGCACCGTCCTGTCGCGTTTGTCCTGCGTGGCAGACACCACTCCTGCCGGTTTGTGCAGCAGATAATACACATATTCCTCATAGACACAGGGCTGTCCTTTATAACAGACGAGATCCTCAGCCTCCCGCACCTGCTCCTCCGGCCGCAGTACCGTCACGCCGTTGACCGATACAAGCCCGGCCTTGATCTCCTTTTTGACCTGACTTCTTGTGCCGAGATTCAATTCACATAGAAACCTGTCCAAACGCATCCTTCATCATCCTCACAACCTGTCCTGCACACCGCCTCTGCGTCCGCTTCAAATGCCCCGCCTGATCGCGGAAGCCACACACACGGTCCCGGAAGCCACACCATCACATACAACCCTGTTCCACCTGTTAATAAAATCACAGGCCGCAGAATATAAATGAAATAAGCACTCCCTTACAAGGAACCCGCCATGAAAAAGCAAGATACCCTGTACCAGCTCCTGTTTACGGCGCTGTCCCTCTATCTGATCTTCCTGATGCTCCGCTATCCGGCGCTGTCCCTGGAATATGCCTCCACTGGTTTGACGCTCTGGTTTACGAAAATGGTGCCCACCCTCCTGCCCTTTATGATCCTCTCCGGAATCATGATCCGCATGAATCTGACGGAGCGCTTTGTGGGCCTGCTCCATCCGCTCCTGCACCGTATATACGGCACTTCCAGAAACGGTTCCTACACGATCATTATGGGCTTTCTGTGCGGTTTTCCCATGGGTGCGCGCATCGTCGGCGAACTTTACGAACAGCATAAGCTGTCCCGGGAAGAAAGCGCGCTCCTGCTGTCTTTCTGCAATAATATCGGGCCGATCTATTTCTTAAGCTATGTAGTCCCCACCCTGGGAATCGACAGGCCCGGCCGGCCATTTCTGCTCATGTACGGTATCCCGCTGCTCTACGGATTCCTGTTAATGCGGATCAGACCCTGGATGACACGGAAGGTTTCCTCCTGCGAAAATCATCCGGAAGCCCGTTCCCTTCAGGCCAGGCAACCCGGTTCCTGCTCTCTGCTGGCGGCCATAGACGCCTCTGTGATGTCAGGCCTGACCGGCATCGCCAGACTGGGCGGCTATATGGTATTCTTTAACCTGCTTACGATTGTTTTTCAACCCTTTCAACATGTTAACACAAATATCCTGAACATTTACCGGTGCCTTCTGGAAATCACCAGTGGCATTGACTGTTCTGGTCGGTCAATCAATTATGCCATCCTGATCCTGCTCCCTTTCGGCGGCTTCTCCTGTATCGCCCAGACCTACAGCATGATCCGTCAGACTGACCTCTCCCTGCGTCCTTATGTTTATCACAAAACGGTGCAGACCGCCGTCACGGCGGCATGTTACCTGCTCCTCTATCTGCACTGCTGAACCTTCCGGTCATCTATCCGGCCTTTGTGTCTTATCGGCGTTTTCTGTTCCTGCTCCGTCGCCGCCTGCGTTTTCCACGCAGGATCATTGTCATGGAAACTGCCATGCCAAAAATTAAAAGTACACATACACCGCACATGGCAATAAAGAATCCATCATATCCTGCCTGCTTCTGTGCACTGTCCGCCAATATATTTCCACTCTCCTCCTCTGCGGGATTTACCTCCCTGGAAGCACTCTCAAGTACCTCTCTCTCTGCCAGCTCTGCCGCGATCTCTTCCGGTGTCTTATAATCCATGGCAGGAAGAGAAACCATATTGCTGGTGGTGTACAGATCATAGCCGTTGTAACCGTTTACCACGATACGCGGTACTACATGAGGCGGCACCTGCATGGTAAAATAAAACGTATCAGACGACCGGTCCGGCCACCGTAAAAGCTCGGAGAAAGTATTGCCATCATCATAGCTGTACGTATAATACAGCATACCGCTGTCACGATCGGCTGCCGAAACCTGTACCGTCACTTCTCCGTTGTCCGCATTCTGTTCCAGCACCTCGATCGAACAAAAATCCGGCTCCGTACGGTCCGGCTCCACCACGTCTTCAGGCACCTCTACCACCAAATTCTGATAATCGCTGTAGTCCACACCAAGCACATCAGATCTGAGATTGAAATATTTCGCGGCCGCCGTGGCATTCAGCCGGCCGAAAGTCTTTAACTTTTCATCATGGTCATAGTAAGGCTTGTCATTTTCCTGATCCAGATGACAATGTTCTATGAGCACACAGGGGATATCCCGCTCTGTGGCATGACGGATGATTCCGTAATAGTCGGTCCCCCTGTTGTTAAGTCGCGTCTTGATCCCTCTGGAATACAGACCGAGTTCCTGCAGAAGTTCCATCTCTACGCTGGCAAAACCATAGCCTTTGCTGTAGTTCTCACCGAAGGCGGACACCCAGCACTCCGCCCCGAACAGCGTATGGTGTTCCGACATATTAAAATGCAGACAGAACAGGAAATCCGCCCCCACCCGCTCTGCAAATTCACAGCGTTCGTCAAGCGACAGCTCCTGATCCCCGTCTCTGGTCAGATACACGGTGACGCCCTCATACTGTTCCAGCTCTTCTTTCATGGCCCTGGCCACGACTATGGTCATCTCTTTTTCGGTATAATCTTCATATTCGCCTCCCAGATTGTCCCCACCGTGACCGGGATCTATCACAATACACAAAGTATCCGAATTCACGACATCGTCCACTTCTTCCTGGCCCCCTGAGGCATCACCTGACTCACCGGTATCTGTCTCATTCCCGCCATCATTCTTCGCCGCCCATACAGTCATCATTCCAGCATCACTGCCACCAATAACATCACCGAGACACCTGCCTGTATTACGGAAAAACCCGGTGTTACCGTCTTCACCATTCCCGCCAATACCATCAAAAACCAGGATCGTGCCTGCCAAGACCCCAATCGTCAACAGCCGCACGATCATCTTTGAAATTCTGATCATTCCTGTCTTAACCCTTTCCACTTCCCATCCTGAAAAAGCACCTGCCTCTTTATTCCCGCGAAGCAACGAGCCGGACAGCCATGCCTGCATGGATATTTGACTGATAAAGATGCCTTACAAGGAAAAAAAGAGCCTGCCCTATGGCAAACTCTGTTATTCAAGCCAAACCTCATGGCTTTACATCAAATTCAGTTCAGCCGGTTCACTTTCGCCCTCAGCCTCCTTCAACATCTGTTCTACCTCGATCGGACGCAGCTCGGCTCGATTTGCCTTAACGGTCTCGTTATAGCCACTGATAGTATTATAGAAGCTCTCATAATGTTCTGTCGTCGTTGCAAGCGTAGCTGTCATTGCACTCTCCAGATTAGCAAGCATCTCATCAAGATACTGCATGGCCGATGTTCGGACTCCATTTGCCTCCAATGTGGCATTGTTAAGAATATCCTGCGCCTGCATGGTAGCCATCCGCACCACTTCATTTGCCTGCGCGTAAGCCTGCTGCATGATCTCATGCTCATTGATCAGCTCCGTGGTCTGTACCGTTGCATCTTTAATCAGTGCCTCCGCTTTGGAACGCGCATCATTTAAAATAGCTTCCTTATTGGTGATGATCTTCTGGTAACGTTTAATTTCTTCCGGGGTCTTCATACGAAGCTCCCGTAAAAGTTCATCAATCTCTTCTTTGTTTACAATTATGTTCGTCTTAGATAAGGGCTGATATTTGCAGCCATCGATGTAGTCTTCAATCTCATCGATAAGTTGTTCGATTTTACTACTCATCTTTATCCCCATTCCTGATTCTTACTTACATTTTATGCCCATACTTCTCATAAATCAATTTCGCAACAAATTCCGGTACACATTGGGAGATATCACCGTTAAAGCTTGCAAATTCCCTGACAGTGGAGGAACTCAAATATGCGTATTCCAAACTGGTGGTCAAGAACATCGTGTCAAGATCGCCGCCCGAAAACTTCCTGTTCGTCTGCGCGATCTGCAGCTCATATTCAAAATCCGTGATGGCCCGTAAACCTCTGATCGCCACATGGACATCTTTTTCCCTGGCGTAATCGATCAGCAGGCCGCTGAAAGAATCTACCACCACATTAGGCATATCCTTTGTCGCTTCCTTTAACATCTTAACACGTTCTTCCACAGAAAACAATGGACTCTTTGTTTTATTATTCAACACGCTCACCGTTAATTCATCAAAAATTTCAGCCGCGCGCCTGATAATATCCAGATGTCCAAAAGTAACGGGATCGAAACTTCCCGGGTAAATTGCTGCTTTCATAATATCCCCCATTCTATAGTTAACGACATTAGAAATTTCGTTTACTATAACGCAACCTGCGGATTTGTGCGCAGGCACAAAGATCATCCACAGCACAAATACGTCCCACTTTTGGCATTATAAATCACTTTTCTCAAAATGTCTTCTCTTTTTTAAAAAATTTTACAAAACACATGCTTGTTCGTCTTGTAGCGCTTCTCCTTCTCCACGGCAAATCCAAGCTCTTTCACATAAAAAAAATCCGTCTCCAGCGCCGCTTCCGCCACGATCAGCGTATGTTCCGTTACATAAGGCAGTCCCCGAAGCAGGCGCAGAACCTGCTGTTCATACTCACTGTGATAGGGCGGATCCATAAAGATCACGTCCACTTCCTTCTCATGAATACCGGGCAGCGCACCGAGTACGTCCTGCCGTAAGACCGTGGCCCGATCTGTAAACTTCGTAAACTGCAGATTTTCCGTGATACAGGCGATCGCATTCCTGTTATTCTCCACGAAATAGGCGTGTCCTGCCCCTCTGCTCAGCGCCTCGATCCCGATGCCGCCGCTGCCGCTGTATAAGTCTAAGAATACGGCGCCCGGCAGATACGGCTGCAGCATATTAAATAAAGTCTCTTTGATCCTGTCCGTTGTCGGCCTGGTATCCATCCCCGCCGGCGTCTTAAGCGGCAGGCTTCTCGCCGTTCCCGCAATCACTCTCATTGTCCATCCTCCACATTAATCTCTATCACTCCGCTCTGCGAAATCTCGAATACTTCCTGTCATAAGCCGTCAAACCCGGATCTTCACCCCTTTGCCGTCCCGTTTTCCCGGCTTGATCTTATTCAGCTCGATTTCCTTCCCGCCATACTCGATCGTCTGCTCCACTGCATTGCGGGTGTAGTAAACTGCTTCCAGGCTGTCTTTTGCTCCCAGCTTCATGCCGCGGACGCCGATAGCCCCTTTCTTCTTCTCCGGTATCTCCTCCACCGGAAACCGCAGAAAATACCCTTCTGCCGACTGCAGGACGATATTGCGCTGTTCTTTCAGTGTCACAACGCTTATCACCTCATCCCCGTCTGCCAGCTTCGTGGCCGCCACCGTCCGCTTGGCCACGTCAAATTCACCGCCGTCCACCACCTTGAGCATGGCCTGTCTGGTGGCAAAGATGACCCGGTAGAGATTTAAGTCGCTCTGGCTGGCGGCATAAAGGATGGTTTCCTTCGAGGAATCAAAATTGCTGATATTGTCCACCGGCACGCCCTTATCGCGGAATTTGCCCATAGGCAGATCCATCACTTTCAGGGTATGCAGCTGGCCGGTATTCGTAAACAGGCACACCTTACCCGTATTCCTGCAGACAAAGGCATACTTGTTCTCGCTGTCCGCCGCCTCCTTGTTTCTCTCATAGGTGGCGGTATCTATCGTTCTGGCATAGCCGAAACGGTCCATCAGGAAGACGATATCCATCTCCTCCACCTTCTTTTCCACATAGACCGCCTCACTGGCCTGCGTGATCACCGTCCTGCGGCTACGCCTGTATTCTTCCCGGATCTCGTCCAGCTCATTGATGATGACCTGGGCCATGGAATCCTTTCTGGCCAGGATATCCTCATAGCGGTAAATATTGGCCATGGTATCCTCATGCTCGTTGATCAGCGCTTCGATCTCCAGACCGATCAGCTTGTAGAGCCGCATATCCAGAATGGCATTGGCCTGTTTCTCGGTAAACATCAGCTGTGCAGCCATGATCTTGGATTCCTTGGATTTAAATTTGATGCCGTCGATTTTGCCCTCGATCAGGCAGGCCTTCGCCATGGCCCTGTCCTTGGAACCGCGCAGGATCTCGATAATCAGGTCGATCACGTTGCAGGCTTTGATCAGTCCTTCCTGTATCTCCTTGCGTTCCAGCTCTTTTGCCAGCAGATTCGTGTATTTCCTCGTGGCCACCTCATACTGGAACCTGACATTCTCCTTCAGGATCTGCTTAAGCCCCATAGTCTCCGGCCTGCCGTCGCAGATGGCCAGCATATTGACGCCGAAAGTATCCTCCAGCCGGGTTTTCTTATAAAGAAGATTCTTAAAATTCTCCACGTCCGCATCTTTGCGCAGTTCGATGACGATGCGGATGCCTTCCTTGGAAGACTGGTTGGTGATGTCCACGATATCCTGCGTCTTCTTGGTCTCTGCCAGTGCCGCCACGTCCATCAGGAATTTGACGATGCCCGCCCCGATCATGGTATAGGGAATTTCCGTGATCACCAGATTGGTCTTACCGCCTTTGGCCTTTTCCACCTCCACTTTACCACGGATCTTGATCTTACCCGTTCCACTCTCGTAGATCCCCAGCAGTTCGTCCTCGTTGATGACGATGCCGCCGGTGGGAAAATCCGGCCCTTTCACATAACGCATCAACTCTCTGGTGGTGATATTCTCATCCAGCATATAGGCCTTTACAGCCTCGATCACCTCCGCCAGATTATGGGGCGGAATGCTGGTCGCCATACCTACCGCGATTCCCTCGGAACCGTTGATGAGCAGATTCGGAATCTTCACCGGCAGCACGCCCGGCTCCTTCTCCGTGGCATCGAAGTTGGGCAGAAAATCCACCACATCCTTGTCCAGATCGGCCAAAAACGCCTCCTGCGTGATCTTCTCCAGCCGGGCCTCCGTGTAACGCATGGCCGCGGCGCCGTCCCCTTCGATATTGCCGAAGTTGCCGTGCCCGTCGATCAGGGGCAGCCCCTTCTTGAAGTCCTGGGACATGACCACCAGCGCCTCATAGATCGAACTGTCTCCGTGAGGATGATATTTACCCATGGTATCGCCCACGATACGCGCCGACTTACGGTAGGGCCTGTCATAGCGGATGCCAAGCTCATACATATCGTACAGCGTCCTTCTCTGCACCGGTTTTAAACCGTCCCGCACATCCGGCAGCGCTCTGGCGATGATCACGCTCATGGCATAGTCGATAAAAGACTTCTGCATCACCTCGGAATATTCTGTCTTGATAATTCTGTCGTTTCTGTCATTCACACTCATATTTTCTTCCATTCCGAAGCGTTTTTATTGAAAAATGCGGGCAGAATCCCAAATTCTGCTCTGCGCGTAAGGAGTTTGGGACGCTTCGGCACAAACTCCCGATCAAACATAATTTCAAATCAGATATCCAGCTCCGCATCCTGCGCGTGCCGGTAGATAAATTCCTTGCGCGGCAGCACTTCCGTGCCCATCAGCATTTCCGTCACCTCGGTAGCCATGCGGGCGTCCTCGATCTCCACCTGCTTCAACAGCCTCGTGTCAGGATCAAGAGTCGTCTCCCACAGCTGCTCGGCGTCCATCTCACCCAGACCTTTGTAGCGCTGCAGGGTAAAAGGCCCCTTGTGCCGCTTCCGGTACTTCTCCAGCGCCTTATCGTCGTAAAGATACTCTTCCGCCCCCTTCGAAGGCATGACTTTATAGAGAGGCGGCATGGCGATATACACGTGCCCCTCATAGATCAGTTCCGGCATAAACCGGTAGAATAAGGTCAAAAGCAGGGTGGAGATATGTTCTCCGTCCACGTCCGCATCGGCCATGATGATGATCTTGTCGTAGCGCAGCCTGCTGATATCGAAGTCATTGCCGTAGCCTTCCGAAAAACCGCAGCCGAAGGCGTTGATCATCGTCTTGATCTCCGCGTTGGCCAGAATCTTGTCGATACTGGCTTTCTCCACATTCAGGATCTTACCGCGGATGGGCAGGATTGCCTGAAACATACGGTTGCGCGCCGTCTTGGCGCTGCCCCCTGCGGAATCTCCCTCCACGATAAAGATCTCACATTTGGAAGCGTCTCTGGACTCGCAGTTGGCCAGCTTCCCGTTGGAGTCAAAAGAGAATTTCTGCTTGGTCAGCAGATTCGTCTTCGCCTTCTCCTCCGTCTTGCGGATCTTCGCCGCCTTCTCCGCACAGCCGATGATACTCTTTAACGTTTCCAGATTGCGGTCGAAGAAACGCACGATCTCCTCTCCCGTCACCTTGCTCACAATCTTCGTGGCATCCTGGTTGTCCAGCTTGGTCTTCGTCTGCCCCTCGAAACGGGGATCCGGATGCTTGATGGAAACGACGGCCGTCATGCCGTTTCGCACATCTGCTCCGGTAAAGTTGACGTCCTTCTCCTTTAAGATATTCAGTCCTCTGGCATAGGTATTGATCACGTTGGTAAACATGGTCTTAAAACCGGTCAGATGGGTGCCGCCCTCCGCGTTATAGATATTGTTGCAGAAACCCAGCACATTCTCGTGGAACTCATTTACATACTGCAAAGCCACTTCCACCGTGATGCCTTCCGACTCCCCTTTGTAGTAGATCACGTCATGGATCGCTTCCTTGGACTTGTTCATGTCCTTGATGAAACCGATAATCCCCTCCGGTTCATGATACTCAATATGCTCAATCTCTTCTCTGCGCTTATCCTCATAGATGATCGTCAGCGCCGGATTCAGATAGGCGGTCTCGTGAAGACGGCTCTTAACCTCATCCTCCTTAAACCGCGTCCGGTCAAATATGGTGTCGTCCGGCAGAAAATTGATGGTGGTGCCGGATTCCTTCGTCTTACCCACCACCGGCAGAAGGCCGTCCTGCAGTTCCAGAGTGGGGATACCGCGCTCATAGCGGTCTTCATAAATATAGCCGCCGGTCTTTACCGTCACATGCATATGCGCCGACAGGGCATTCACCACGGAAGAGCCTACGCCGTGCAGACCGCCGCTGGTCTTATAGGCGTCGTTGTCGAACTTGCCGCCCGCATGGAGCGTGGTGAAGACCAGCCGTTCCGCGCTGATCCCTTTCTCATGCATCCCCACCGGAATGCCGCGCCCGTTGTCCGACACGGTGGCCGAACCGTCCGCTTCCAGCGTCACATGTATCGTGGAACAGAAACCCGCCAGATGTTCATCCACCGCATTGTCCATGATCTCATAGATCAGATGATTCAGGCCCTTGGTGGACACACTGCCGATATACATGCCCGGCCGGACACGCACCGCCTCCAGCCCTTCCAGCACGGTAATGCTGGAAGCATCATAATTGTTTGCCGTATTCTTCGCCATTTAGTCATACCTCTTGTTCTGTTTTCACAAACTTCAAACCTGACAGATACGCCTGCCACGGAATGCCTTGAATAACTTTTCCCGCCATTTATTCGTTGTACCGGATCATCTCCTCCGGCAGATAGGCACGGATCATTTCTTCCAGCCTCTTATGGTCGATCGGTTTCGACAGATAATCTGTAAACCCTTCTTCAAGATATTTTTCTTTTGCCCCGATGACTGCATTGGCCGTCATCGCGATGACCGCCGGTGCATTCTGCCGGAAACGATCCGTCTCCTGCATCCGGTGCAGCGTCTGCACACCGTCCATCACAGGCATCATATGATCCAGCAGAATGATATCATAATCGTTCTTCGCGAATTTGTCCAGACATTCCTGCCCGCCTGTCGCAGAATCAAACTGCACTTTCAGTCTTCGAAGCAGCCCTCTGGCCACCGTGATATTGACACGGTTATCATCCACGGCAAGGATTCTGGCTCCGGGCGCGGTAAATTTCTCCCGGGCCAGCTCACGTTCCGTCACCCGCCTGTGCTTATCCTTATAGTCTCCCAGCAGATCCGGGCCTGCCACCTTCTGCGGCAGGGTAAAGGAAAATACACTGCCCCTGCCGTACACGCTTTCAACGCTCAGGCTGCCCTTCATCCTGTCGATCAGCTTCTTCGTGATGCTTAAGCCCAGTCCCGTACCCTCTATATGTTCGTTCTTCGACCTGTCCAGCCTGACAAACGGCTCGAAGAGTACCGCCAGTTTGTCTTCCTCGATACCGATGCCGGTATCCGTTACAATAATCCGCAGATCGATCGTATCTTTGTCTTTATCGGTAAAATCCACCTGGAGCGTAACCTGCCCCTCTCTCGTGTATTTGAGCGAATTGGTGAGGAAATTGATGATGCACTGCTTGATCCGCTGTTCATCTCCGTGGAGCGTTTCCGGCAGCATCGGATTTGCCTGAATATGTAAGGCCAGACTGTTCTCCTCCGCCCGCATGGTCACCATATTCTCGATATCGATCAGCATCTTGCCGAGATGATAATCCTTCTCCACGATCTCCATCTGGCCCGATTCTATCTTGGAAAGATCGAGAATGTCATTGATGATGGAGAGCAGGATCTTGCCCGCACTCTGAATGTTCAGGGCATAATCCTTGATCGTGTCGGAACAGCTCTCCCGCAGCACCATCTCATTCATGCCCAGCACCGCGTTGATCGGCGTCCTGATCTCGTGGGACATATGCGCGAGGAAGATACTCTTGGCCGCATTGGCGCGTTCCGCCTCTTCCTTTAAGCTGATCAGCTGCTGGGTATACAGATGATCCTCCGTTATGTCACTGATGCGGTAGAGCACGCCTGCCCGGCGCCGGTTATCATCAAGAATCTCTCCCGACTCCCACTGATAATATTGATTCTTCACCGTCGTAAATCCGTCTCTGTGATCTTCCAGGAACCGAAACACCCGCTCTTCCACCATGCGACGATCCTTCCAGTCCACCTCCGGAAAGATTCTTGAAATTTCCCGGTTCAGATAGATGACCTCCCCGTTATGATCGGTGACGAGAATTCCTTCCCGGATGTTATCGATCACCCGGTCTTTCGCCGTCTTGACAGTATCAAACAGACGGTATTTGTACATGATAAATACCAGGAAACATTCCGTGATCATCATCGACATAGGATAAGGGTCGTAATAACCGAATACCCCTGCCATTCTAAAAAACCACAGGCAGATTGGCAGCAGAGAAGCCAGACAGAGCAAAAACAGTTCCGGACGCTTCTCTCCCCTGTGCTCCAATGCCGACTGCAGCACGATGAATGTGATCAGAAATCCAAGAACCATCGTCGTTATAAACCACCAGTAATAGACCGGTCCCGGATCAATAGACCACAGATGATACCCGTTCTGGACCACACGTTCCACTTTCCTGTAGAAGATCGTATTGAAGTCGATCGTAAACACCACAACCAGGATAAACAGATGATTCACCGCATAGAACCGCTTGATCAGCCTGACATGCCAGTCCCCCAGATGGGTACTGTACAGGCATGAAAAATACAGGAAACTGAGAAGCCCCATCGTGGTGCCGATATATTCCACCTTGATCGAAAGGCGCGCCGCTTCCTCTCTGACACTCTGCAGTTCCAGAAAATATCCGGTCATGTCCAAAAAAGTACATATTGTCCCCACCAGCAGGATCTTCTGCTGTACAGTCGGCTTCGCCATCCACACCAAAAGGATCATGACAAAACAGACCAATACGCCCATTCCGTGTACTGTTATGATCGCCCCCATAAGAAACCCCGTTTTACACTGTCCAAAAGATTTCGGAAAATTTACACCTACATTATAACGGACATATCCGTCCGAAACAAGTTCTATCTATAGTTGTCATCCACTTCATACAAATATTCCCGGCCCCGCTTCCCGGCGCGCGCAAGCAGCTGCATATACGTGAGCAGAGGCAGCGTCGAACCCGCCAGATCCCTGTGTATCCCTGCGGCCTGTGCAAACTCCTTCACCGTAAAAGGCTCCTGCAGTTCATAAGGCACAAGCTGCAGAAAATCCGCCGCACAGTCGATCCGCACCTCATCGGCCAGCGCCAGCGGCATCCTGTCATACCGGCTTGATCCCCGCTTCCTGTTCTTACTCCAGCCGTTCAACAGTCTGTACTCGTCTATGTCCAGCAGCGGAAAGGCAAACGAAAGGTTCGGATGCCCCAGAAACTGTTTGATCCTGTACAACTCCGGAAAAGCATGGTAGACATTGCCCGTGACCGGAGATTTGTGCTTCTTCGACAGTTCTCCCGTCTCCTCCTCCATCCAGATCACCCATTTGTAATGAGGAATCGGATAGACTACCGTCACAGGATACAACGGCAAAAATGCCGCCAGCTTCGGCCGCAGCCTGTTGAAATTGCCGTTCTGGATCTCTATGATCCGCTCTCCTGTATAAATATCCGCTATGTACCCCTCGATGGGCACCTCATGGTAGTCTTCATCCGGTTCATAATAGAGCTTCATCACCGCATGGACCGTCTTCTCCTGCAGCGTACCGAAACCATGAGGATCATTCTGTTTTAAAAGTACTTTGAGCTTGGCCTGTTCAAAGGCTTCCCGGTTTAGTGTATTCACAGCTGTTGTTCCTTACTGTCACTGTTGTGTTGGGCAGAGCAGCTTTGTAAAAAGTTACGGATGCTGCTGCTTTTATCAGTATAGCAGAAAAGTCTAATTCGAACAAGTGTTTTGTTTTGTCCTAAAATTATCCTATCAAAATTTCCCAGTACCCGTTATGGCTGCTTCCTACTCTCCTGACGATCTGCTGTTTCTTCATCTTATGCAGATAATATTTCACCCGGTCCACTGTCCACCCCAGTTCCAGTGCAAGCTCTTTCTGCGTCAAAGAAGGCTGTTCCCTGAGCAGAGTCAGGACCGCATTGTCTGCCGGAGTGAGACTTTGGGTAGTTTGGGTAGGACTTTGGGTAGTTTGGGTAGAACTTTGGGTAGTTTGGGTAAGACTTTGGGTAGTTTGAGCATAAACCATTTTTTCTCTCAATACATCGGTACAGCGATACATATTTACCCGAAAATCACCATCAAAATCAATAAAATCAGGTTTTGGCAATCCGTAATTTACACTCACGTATGATCCGCGGAATACCACTTCCCCACTTCTCGATAATCTTCATATAGGCAAAGGCATAAGCGATCGCACGGTTACGAGGTTTAGAGTATCCTTCCATCATTTTTTTGATAGATACACCATGCAGGAGCATCCCCGGTGATGTAACTTCCAATCGGTCATCATACAAAGCCACCTGAATATTTCCCGGCTCAAGATACGACCTGTGTGCAACAGAATTAGCGATCATCTCCCGTACACTGTCTATTGGCAATTCGAACCTGTCCTGTCGATAAATTCCCTGTATCCTCATGCCCCGGTTTATTTTTTCCAATACATACTGATATGCTGCTTCCATCTGTTCCTGAACAGGCCCTTCAAATTCACGATGGTCCACAAAATACGCCCTGTCCATACCTTTAAAAACCGCACATTGGATGATCGGCTGAAATCTGGCCTGTCCCGTAAGAAGCGCATATGCATTGGTAGGCAGAATCTCTCCGTTCTTTTCCGCCAATACGCCCCAGGAAAGTAAAACATTCTGCGTAACATCTTTTATTTGTGCTTTTTCGCTTTGCGTTAAAGTATTTTTCAATGCCGTGGCTTTCATTTGTTCGCAAATCTTTGCAATATCCGCAGAAGATACCTTCAGATCTTCACAGATTTCACAATCGTAATAACGATTCTGGCCTTCCAGAATCAATTCCTTCAGCATATAGTCCGCTGCCTGCCTTGTAGTACCGGAAACCCGGACATAAGTACCTTCCACAATTCCCTTTGATTTCAAATAGTAAGGCCGCATTTTACCGGAAGCGATCTCAACCATGATCACTGTCTTATCCTCAACTGTCTGCAATGTCACATCAGGAAAAATTTTTGGTTCACAACTGTCAGAGATAGCATTTGTAATGGCATCCATAGTCTGAAAGATCGTATCAGTATCCATCCCGCCACTTCCAGTGTCTTATCGTCAACACCAAAAATAATTCTGCCACCCCTGCCATTGGCAAAAGCTATTACTGTCTTCATATATTTCTCACTATTGCCAGGAACCGTGATCTTATATTCCACATTTGCAGATTCTCCGGAAAACAATGCATCTTTTTCCATAGACATTCCTCCAAATATTTTACTGTGCCCCTCCCCGGAAAGTAACAGCAAAAGCGGTATGTTCCCGAAGAGAGCAACATACCGCCTGCTTTGTTGTCCGCAAAGTCAAATCCATCATTGCTTTTATGCCTGAAATCTTCATTCTCAATATTCCCAAAATTCTTTCGAATTATTTCCTGCAGATTATTTTGATGAGACCTCCAGATAACAGTCGCTACAGCTTCTTCACATTCCTGTCCCCGTGCAGGATCCGTTCCTGATCCGATGCGCTGAGTGACGTGAGCCTGCCGGTCCGGTCATAATAAGTCAACAAAGATGAATTCCTGGCTATTGTCCGGTGCCCGTTCTCTGTCAGCAGGGTGATCACCTGCTCCAGATTGCCGGAACGAAGATATTTCTGAATCTCCTGGTCCCTGGCTCCCCGGCCTGACAGCAGTTGACCGATTCTCTCCATAGAGTCCGCCCTGTCTGCCGGATTGCCCGTCCTGCCAGCGTCCGCAGCAGATTCCAGTGCCGGCCCTTCCGCAGCCCCGGTCTGTACTTCTTCCACAGTCTCCGCTTTCATCGCGTTCTCCTGCCCGGACGAATTCATCTCCAGATATTCTTCCGACAGACGGTCGGTTTCCTCTACCGGTGCTTCATCTGCAGACAATACCGTATCCTCCGGCACCGGATCATTCCAGATTCTGTTAAGAAGCCCTTTAAAGGACTGTACCATCATGGTCAGCCATGAGCGGACAGTCTGGATCAGATCCGAAAAAGCGTTTCCGCCGCCGGTTTCTGCTTTCTCCTGACCGTCTCCTGACAGTTCCAGCTTAACACCACTCTGTACTACCGTGCGCGGCCTGTTTCCGGCAAGATTTTTGTCCATTCCTTCTTTGGATATCTTCTCTTTTTTCTCGTCGTCTTCTTTTTTATCATCCGCACGCTGGTAATCCAGACTGAACTTTTCGCCGCTGCTGTTTGTATCTGCGGCTGTGGGCATATTTAATTTTTTGTAATCATAATAATCGTTATCACTGACTCTGTTGATCATGGTATCTTGCTTTCCGTGATGAGCACTTTGATTAAACAAATTTCCGGGTTATCAAAACGCATCTCTTAAACACTGCTCTTTTTATCTTTTTTATAAGTATATCCTGTTCTACCCCGGAAAGCAACTACTATCAGTTTCTGTCTTTATTTCCCGCCTCTTTGGGCACAGGCAAACTTTAACAGGATAAAAAAAGCCAGGCAGATTACCTTCGTGTGTTGAAACATTCATAAAATTCTCGTACAATAAAACAGAGAAATGTGAATATTGCCGGCCATGCCTGCAATATCCATAAATGCATAAAACTTGTCCCACGATAAAAACAACGGATTGCCCATGAAATGAATAATCCTGAAATCAAACGCTGCCCCGGAGGTATAACCAAATGAGCGAATGCAAAAATGAACTGGAAAAATGCATGGCAGGCGAATATTATAACTGCCATGATGAGATCTTTCTGGAATATAAGACTCAGGCCAGAAAACTGCTGAAAGAATATCATGCTCTTGCCTATGAGCAGAAAGACGAAAAAACCGGTATCCTAAAGCAGTTATTTGGCAGCATCGGGACGAACGTATCCGTTGGCCTGCCTTTTATCTGCGATTATGGACGAAATATCCATCTGGGAAACAATGTATCCGTAAACATGAACTGTACATTCGTAGACTGCAATACGATAACCATCGGAGACGATGTTCTGATCGCCTCCAATGTGCAGCTCTATACGGCGACGCATCCTGTAGAACTGACTGACCGGCTGACTCCTGATTGGTGTCCCGGAACCGGACAATACTTCTGCCGCACTTATGCTCTGCCGATCCGCATCGGTAACGGCTGCTGGCTGGGCGGCGGCGTGATCGTCCTGCCCGGTGTGACCATCGGCGACGGCTCCGTGATCGGAGCCGGAAGCGTTGTGACAAAGGATATCCCGGCAAATTCTCTGGCCGTCGGTAATCCCTGCCGTGTGATCAGACAGATTAATCGAACAGATGTATGAATACAGTGAAGCCGTCATTTCTGACGGCTTCTACCCAATCTTATAAAATCTAAAATATCCTATTTCTGATTGATATAATTCACAAGCCCTTCCGCCGCAATGATCTTCTGCATGAATTCCGGAAATGCCTGTCCCTGATAAGTCGTGCCTTTGGTGACATCCGTGATCACACCGGTATCGAAATTCACCTCCACGGTATCGCCCGCCTCGATCGCCTGCGCCGCCTCCGGACACTCAATGATCGGCAGTCCGATGTTAATCGCATTCCGATAGAAAATCCTGGCAAAGGTTTCGGCGATGACACAGCTTACGCCGGCGGCCTTGATGGCGATCGGCGCGTGCTCTCTGGAGGAACCGCAGCCAAAATTTTTGGTAGCCACGATGATGTCCCCTTTACTCACCTTCTGTATAAATTCTTTGTCAATATCTTCCATACAATGTGTGGCCAGTTCTGCCGGATCGGAAGAATTCAAGTACCGTGCCGGAATGATCACGTCCGTATCCACATTGTCCCCGTATTTAAAAACAATCCCTTTCGCTGATTGCATGATCCTACCTCCGTTTTATATTCTTTATTCTGTCATTCTGTGTCTGCACCTTTATGTCTGTTTTGACATAAGCATCCATAACAGAGCTTTCTATCCCGCCATCTGTCATGCAAGCCTGCAGGGACAGGAAATCTTTCCGGCCACTGCACTTGCCGCCGCTACCGCCGGACTGGCCAGATAAATCTCGGAATCAACATGGCCCATGCGGCCTACAAAATTACGGTTGGTGGTGGAGACACACCGCTCCCCTTCTGCCAGAATACCCATATAGCCACCGAGACAGGGCCCGCAGGTAGGCGTGCTCACGATTGCTCCGGCCTCGATAAAGGTCTTTAAAAGCCCCTCCTCCATCGCCTGTAGGTAGATCGCCTGCGTAGCCGGGATCACGATGCAGCGCATTCCCGAAGCCACGTGCCTGCCTTGAAGCACTTTGGCAGCGATCCGCAGATCGTCCAGCCTGCCGTTGGTACAGGAACCGATCACCACCTGGTCGATCGCGATATCTTCCGTGATCTCATCAATGGTCTTCGTATTTTCCGGCAGATGCGGGAATGCAATGGTCGGCCGAAGCGTACTAAGATCAATGGTATACTCTTCATCGTACACGGCGTCCGCATCCGCTTCATAGATCTTATATTCTTTCGTGGAGTGCTCCTTCATGTAAGCCACCGCCAGCTCGTCTACAGGGAAGATACCGTTCTTGCCGCCCGCCTCGATGGCCATATTGGCAATCGTAAAACGGTCATCCATGGAAAGATTCCGGATGCCGTCTCCCACGAACTCCATGGATTTATACAGCGCACCGTCCACGCCGATCATGCCGATGATATGTAAGATCACATCCTTGCCGCTTACCCACTCTGCCGGTTTGCCGGTCAGATTGAAACGGATCGCCGACGGCACTTTAAACCAGGCCTTGCCCGTTGCCATGCCTGCCGCCATATCCGTACTGCCGACGCCCGTGGAGAAAGCTCCGAGTGCACCGTAAGTACAGGTGTGGGAATCCGCACCGATCACGACGTCTCCGGCCACCGTCAACCCTTTTTCAGGTAACAGCGCATGTTCGATTCCCATCTCGCCCACTTCAAAATAGTTGGTGATCTCATTGCGCTTTGCAAACTCCCGCACACACTTACAGTGCTCCGCCGACTTAATGTCCTTGTTCGGCACAAAATGATCCGGCACAAGCGCGATCTTATCCTTGTGGAATACACCGTCCACGTTCATCTTCTCCATCTCCTTGATGGCTACCGGGCTGGTGATATCATTGCCCAGCACCAGATCAAGATCGGCCTCGATCAGCTGTCCCGCTTCCACATGATCCAGCCCCGCATGTGCCGCCAGAATTTTCTGTGTCATTGTCATTCCCATACTCCAGTTCTCCTTACCTGTTATTCTCATACTGCTTTCTGCTCTTTGAAAACAGGGCTTATCCGGAAACCCCAGACAAGCCCTGGTATCAATTCATCTCTGCTATCACTTCATCCATGGAATGCGTCGTAATATACTCGAAAATATCCGCCACCTGTTCCGGTGTCAGACTCATATCCAACTTTGTCCACTGGATAACGACAAAAGCCATGGACTGTGCATAGTATTCCGCCACCATGCTGACTGTCAGACCTCTTTTTGCCAGCTTCTTCTCCCCGACCTTCTCATTAATGAAAGAAAAAAGAATTTCCATAATGAACTTCTTCGCGATACTCTCACAGGAGTTCTGCCCTTCCAGACGGGTAACCTTCTTATAGAACTTCTTGTTCTGATGCATGTTGTGAAAGATCTGCACCATACTGTCTTTCAGATTCCCGGACCGCATAAGCGGAATGACCGGATCAAGCACCTCCGTGCGGATGATCCACTCCAGCAGTTCATATTTGTCCTGAAAATGATTGTAGAAAGTCGGGCGGATAACACCCGCCCTGTCTGTTATCTGCTTGATCGTTATCTTATCGATCGGCATCCTGAGCGCAAGATCCTTAAAGCTCTCTGCCAGCATCTGATCCACATCGGTTTTGGACTGTGTATTCATCTTAGGCTCTCTTAACTGTCTGCTTCTACTTTAGAGGTAATGCCGGATGACACGGCATTCTTTTAGTTATTGATCAGCTTGTCTTCGCCGTTCCAGCTGTAAAGTTTCCTGATCTCTTCGCCGACGATCTCCGACGGATGTTCTGCAGCAAGCTTTCTCATCGCCTTAAAGTGTACCTGGCCGCCTGCGGAAGACATGTCAAGCAGGAAGTCTTTCGCAAAAGTACCGTCCTGGATATCCGACAGAATCTTCTTCATATTCGCCCTGGTCTCTTCCGTGATGATCTTCGGGCCGGTAATATAATCGCCGTACTCCGCCGTGTTGGAGATCGAATATCTCATGCCGGCAAAACCGGACTGATAGATCAAATCAACGATCAGCTTCATCTCATGGATACACTCGAAGTATGCATTTCTCGGATCATACCCTGCTTCCACCAGTGTCTCATATCCCGCCTGCATAAGCGCGCACACGCCGCCGCACAGCACTGCCTGTTCGCCGAAAAGATCTGTCTCTGTCTCTGTTCTGAATGTGGTCTCCAATACGCCCGCTCTCGCACCACCGATCGCCAGCGCATAAGCCAGCGCCATATCCTGCGCCTTGCCGGTGGCATCCTGATGAACGGCTACCAGACAGGGAACACCCTTGCCAGCCAGATACTCACTTCTTACCGTATGTCCCGGACCCTTGGGCGCGATCATGGTCACATCCACATCTGCAGGCGGTACGATACAGCCGAAATGAATGTTGAAGCCGTGCGCGAACATCAGCATATTGCCGGGCTCCAAGTTGGGTTCGATATCATTCTTATACAGGGAAGCCTGCAGTTCATCGTTGATCAGGATCATGATGATATCGGCTCTTTTCGTCGCCTCTGCCGCCGTGAATACCTCGAATCCCTGTGCCTCGGCCTTCGCCCAGGATTGGGATCCCTCATACAGACCAATGATCACATGACAGCCGGATTCCTTCGCGTTCAGGGCATGTGCATGTCCCTGGCTTCCGTACCCGATCACCGCGATCGTCTTCCCTTCCAAAAGGGAAAGATTACAATCTTCCTGATAAAAAATATTTGCCATTTCCTGCTCCTCCATTCGTATTTTACTTAATTGTTCCATTCTATAGTAAACTTACATCATGCTCAGCCTGCCGTCGGGCGGGCCGCATGACCATCCATGCTGTGAAAGGCTTCGACTTTCACAGCAAACGACATTGGAAATTTCGTTTACTATAGATAACCTCAAGAGAGAACCTTTCCCTCCGTCAATCCGTCACTATTCCAGATAAGTCACATTCTCGATTCCTCTTCCCAGACCCGTGATACCCGTTCTGGCAAGCTCCAGAATTTCATAGCTTTCCAGCAGATTAATAAATGCTCCCACCTTATCCTGCGTACCGGTCAATTCGATAACCAGGCTTTCCGGAGCCACATCAATAATCTTCGCCCGGAAAATATCGGCAATGGCGATCACTCCCTGCCGCTCTTCGGCAGAAGTCTTAACCTTGATCATGACCAGTTCCCTGTAGACACTGTCTTCCGGTTTTAATTCCTTGATGTCCCTCACATCGATCAGCTTTGCCACCTGCTTCTCGATCTGATCCAGGATCTCATCGTCCCCCGATGTTACGATCGTAATACGGGTAAAACGTTCATCTGCGGTCCCGCCTGCCGTGATACTGTCAATGTTGTAACCCCGCCTGGAAAAAAGTCCTGCAATCCGGCTGAGCACCCCGGAGGTATTATCCACTAATAACTGAAATACTTTCTTCTGCATAAAGTAAACCTTTCCGCACATGACTGCTTATCTGTCACACGCTGTCCATTATTTTAACAATTTACCAGACAAAAGTCAACCGCTTATAACGATTCTGCTTACGACGTCTTACCAGGCCGGCCCCCGGCCTGCCATGCAGCCAGGCACCTTAGTTATCCGTCTCCAGGCATTTCTGCAGAGCCAGAGTCCCGGTCCGTGCCACCTCCACAATACTGATAGACTGCATCATACCGATGAACAGCCGGATCCGCTCCGGCACGTCACAGATCTGAATGATCATCGTCTTTTTGGACATATCCACGATCTGCGCCTTCATAATCTCACATGTTTCCATGATATCCCGACGGTTACCCTTGTTATATTTGACTTTCATCAGCATCAGTTCCCGACTGATGCTGGCCGTCTCATCAAACGTCTTCACCTTGAAGACATCCAGCTTTTTGTTCAGCTGCTTCTCGATCTGCTCCAGCGTGCGCTCGTCTCCGCTGCTGACAATGGTCATGCAGGAAGTTGTCGGATCGTCCGTCTCCCCCACTGCCAGACTGTCAATATTGAAAGATCTTCTGGAAAAAAGCCCCGACACTTTGCAAAGTACACCGGATCTGTTCTCCACCAAAACCGAATATATTTTCTTCATCGCCATCCCCCATTTTCTATTTTACCAGATCCATCGGATCGATGATGCACTCTAACAGCACCGATTCGTCCTTCTTCAGAAACTCCTCGATTGTTTCCTGTGCACGCTCCATCGTATGCAGCCGCATAAACTTCATATCGTAGGCCGAAGACAGTTTCTCCAGATCAGGGCTTCCCGAAAGATCTACAACCGAATAATTATCTTTGTAGGTATAGTGCTGAAACTCCCTGACCATCCCCAGAAAATTATTCTTAAGCACGATGATCTTTACCGGCACATGGAACTGCCGCATGGTAGCCAGCTCCATCATGGACATTTGAAAAGAACCATCGCCGCATACCGCCACCACCTGTCTGTCCGGCGCAGCCAGTTTGGCTCCCATAGCCGCCGGAATGGAGTAACCCATGGTACCCATGCCGCCCGTAGTCAGAAATCTTCCATTCTTAACTATATGATAGTTACAGGACCAGATCTGATTCTGCCCGACATCCGCCACATAGACCGCATCCTCCTCCATGGATTCCGACAGCATACGGATAAACTCCGCCGGATCTACATAAGCCGGATCAGGCTTTCGTACCCGCGCCATGGTGGAACGATATGCATCCAGAGTCTCAATCCACTCTTCATGGTCACAGGAAAAGGTTTCCCTGTTAAAGTCTTCAAAAATATGCCTTGCATCACCCACCAGAGGGATGGTTGGCCCTACATTCTTACCGATCTCTGCCGGATCCACATCGATATGTACCAGCACCTTATTTTCCGTGATTAAATCCGGCTGGCTTACGGCCCGATCCGCCACTCTGGCTCCCACCATAATGAGCAGATCCGATTCGTTCATGGCCCGGTTGGCATACGGGTGCCCGTTATTCCCTACCATACCGTAATACATCGGATGTCTGGTCGGCATGGCACTGATTCCCATCATCGTAGAGACAACCGGCACACGGTGTTTCTCCACAAAGGACCGGAATTCCTCCACCGCTTCACTTAAAAGCACGCCGCCGCCCACACAGATAATAGGACGTTTCGCTTTGGAAAGTTCCTTCACCACCTTCTGGATCTGCACTGCATGCCCTCTGATGGTCGGTTTATAGGTGCGCAGACTGACTTCTTCCGGATATTTAAATCTGTTGACAACCGCATTCTGGATATCGATGGGCACATCGATCAGAACAGGCCCTTTCCGCCCGGAATTGGCAATGTAAAATGCCTCTTTGAAGACCCGCGGTATCTCGGCCGCATCCTTTATCAGATAGCTGTATTTGACAAAAGACTCCACCGCACCGGTGATATCAGCCTCCTGGAACACATCGGAGCCGATCAGCTCACTGTTCACCTGTCCCGTAATACACACAAGCGGAATACTGTCCGCAAAGGCCGTGGCAATACCGGTGATCACATTCGTAGCCCCAGGGCCGGATGTGACGGCACAGACGCCCACCTGTCCCGTCACCCGGGCAAACCCGCTGGCCGCATGAGCCGCGTTCTGCTCCGTGCGAATCAATATCGTCTCCACCGGGGAATTTAGTATGCTATTGTAAAAAGGGCATATCGCCACCCCCGGATAACCGAATACATATTTTACTCCTTCTTCTTCCAGACATTTTACGATCGCGTCTGCACCTAACATAGTTCACTCTCCCTTTTTCAAACACCTGTGCCGCATGGTGGCTTTCCCTGAAATGGTCAGGCGTTTCATCAAATATGCACTGTAAGTTACTTTCCCATCTGCAGAAGCCGTTTCGTCAGCTTCACGGCATCCGCCGCGTCTTTGGAATATCCGTCCGCCCCAATCTCATCCGCATATTCCTGTGTGATCACGGCACCGCCCACAATAATCCTGGCATCTACCTGCTGCATTCTCGCGTAATCGATCACCTGCTGCATCTGCCGCATAGTGGTCGTCATCAAGGCAGACAGGGCGATCACCTGAGCATGATGTTCCTTTGCAGCCTCAATGATCTTTTCTTTCGGCACATCCTTGCCAAGATCGATCACCTTAAATCCATAGTTTTTAAGCATCAACGCCACAAGATTCTTACCTATATCATGGATATCCCCCTCTACTGTGGCGATCACCACCGTGGGCATCTCCCGAGCAGACTGTTTGTCCATCAATAACGGTTCCAGATACTCTATAGAGGCCTTCATGGCCTCCGCACTGGCGATCAGCTGAGGGAGGAAATATTTTCCCCTGTCAAAAAGCTCCCCCACCTCATTGATAGCAGGCAGCAGAACGCCGTCCAAAAGCTCCTTCGCTTCATGACCTTCCGCAAGCGCCTTCTTCGTATCCTCCACGATAGCGCCGCCGCTGCCTTTGAGTACGTCGGCATACAGCCTGTCCTTCGCGCTGCCGCCCTGCGCCTGCCCGGCAGCTGCCTGACGCATATGGATACCTGTACCCTGCGTCTGCGTAACACCCATCGCTTCCCGTTTGGCCTTTACCGCATCCATCAGCTGTATATAGCGCAGATCCGCCTCCTTTTTCCCCAGAAGAAGATCCGATGCGAAAGCACAGCTGACAAGCAGCTCCTGAGACGGATTGGCAATAGCCATGGTCAGGCCGGCCTGAATCGCCATCGTCAAAAATGTCGTATTGACAAAACTGCGCTCCGGCAGTCCAAAAGAAATATTGGAAAGACCGCAGATCGTCGCCAGCCCTCGTTCCTTACAGTAACGGATCGTCTCCAGCGTCTCCAGCGCCGCTTTCCTGTTGGCTCCCACCGTTGTCACCAGGCCATCCACTACAATATCTTCTCTGGTCAGGCCGATGGCACAGGCCCGTTCCCGTATCTTCTCTATAATGGCAGTCTTCTCCTGCAGACTGTCCGGCAGACCCGCGTCCGACAGCGGCAGCAGAACGAACATCGCGCCATACTTCTTTGCAAGCGGTAACAAGGCATCAACTTTCGCCTTCTCGTAAGAGATGGAATTAATCAACGCCCTCCCCGGATATCTGCGCAGCGCTGCTTCCAGCACATCTACATGACTGGAGTCAAGCGAAAGAGGCAGACTCGTAATGCCGCTCACCGTATCGATGGCTTTCAGCATCATCTCCTTCTCGTCAATACCACCCATCCCCATATTAATATCCAGAATACCTGCGCCGCAGGCTTCCTGTTCCTCGGCAAAATCAGCCACCAGCTCCATGGAACCGGCCCGCAGCTGTTCCTGCAGTTTCTTCTTCCCCGTGGGGTTGATCCGCTCCCCGACAATGACAAAATTATCCTCCAGTCCGAAAGCAATGGTCTGCCGCTCACTTGTCAGATACCGCTTTTCGGTTTTCCGTCTGGGTGGCAGCGTCATGGCGCCTACCGCCCCGCACAGTGCCTTGATATGATCCGGTGTGGTTCCGCAGCAGCCGCCTACGATGGAGGCGCCGGCTTCTACAAGCATCTTCATACTCTCGCCAAAGACAGCCGGATCCATATCATAGACCGTATCTCCGTTCCGATCAAGAGACGGAAGCCCGGCATTGGGTTTGGCAATGATCGGTACAGAAGTAACCTCAGCCATCTGTCGGATTATATCCAGCATTTTATCCGGTCCTGCAGAGCAGTTGGTCCCCACCGCATCGGCGCCCAGGCTCTCCAGTACCACGGCCGCCGTCACGGCATCCGTCCCATACAATGTTCTGCCGTCTGACTCAAAAGTCATCGTAGCCATCACCGGCAGTTCGCAGACCTCCTTCGCCGCAATCAGGGCAGCCCTGGTCTCCTGCAGGCTCATCATTGTCTCCACCACCAGAAGATCCACGCCAGCCTCCACCAGAAAGGCGATCTGCTCCTTATAGACATCGATCAATTCCTCAAAGTCGAGCTTTCCCATCGGCGCCAGCTGTGCCCCCGTCATGGTAAGGTCACCTGCTACCAAAGCCCTGTCACCGACAGCCTTCCTGGACAGCGCCACCAGCTCCCGATTGATTTCACGGATCTGTGCTTCCAACCCATACTCCGCCAGCTTTATACGATTGGCAGTAAACGTAGGAGCATAGACGATATTCGTGCCCGCATCCACAAAATCCTGTTGAAGCTTTATCAGAACTTCCCTGTTTTCCAGGATCCACCGCTCCGGACATACTCCTGCCGACATTCCCTGCCGCTGCAAATTCGATCCCGTTGCTCCGTCCAGAAAAATAGGATTTTCTTTCATCAATGCATGAAATTCCTGTTTCTTCATCCCCTCGTGTACTCTCCTGTTTTCTGTCTTATACAGCTGATGACTCATCAACGGTCATGCATACTATTCCTCATCCGTCTCCGTTTCCTCATAGAAAACGGTATCGTCCGTATCGAAATCATCTGCTTCCTCCGTATCTGTCTCCGGCTGCGTCTCCGCGGATGCCTCTCCTTCGGCTCCATCCTCTTCCTCGTCATCCTTATTCAGATAGCCGCCGCCCAGAATACCGCTCTCTTCCGTGTAAGTAATCCCCTCACCCTCCGGAATCTCCCCGTGCAGAATTGAGACAATATACTGTATGCGGATATTCGCTCTGTCATAATATTCTCTGGCGGCCTGTGCCGTCGGTTCGTCAAAGACTTCCGCCTCATAGGCGCTGTGATACAGCGCTACCGCCTGTCTCATATTCTCGTCCGCCTCATCCGCCAGACTGTCCACTGCCGAAAACTCATCCGGCACGGTAAGTTCCGCCATCCAGGCAAACTCCGTCTGCAGCTGATCCAGATAGGAAAGCAGCTGATTCTTTGCATCCGGGGCGGAAGCATCGATCGCATTCATCCCTTCATGATAAGAAGCAATATGCTCAAAAAACGTATTCATATCTTCCTGATAAGCCGTCAGCTCCTCATCCTGTCCGCAGGCCGTGAGCAGAACGCCACACACAAGAAGTACACATAAGATCATTATTTTATTACATCGGAAAACGCCTCGAATCCTCGAGACTCCATTTCCAGTCTTCACAAATGTTTCCTCCGGTCATATATTCTGGTATTACCTGTCTGGTTCCGAAGATCCTGTCCCTGACATTACCTGTCTGGTTCCGAAGATCCTGCCCCTGACATTACCTATCTGGTTCCGAAGATTCTGTCTCCGGCATCCCCCAGTCCAGGACAGATATAAGCATGTTCATTCAGACAGCGATCCAGATGTCCTACATAGATCTGAATATCCGGATGATCCTTTTTCAGTCGTTCCAGTCCTTCCGGTGCAGCGATAATACACATAAATTTGATATGTCTCCCGCCATGCTGTTTGATGAAATCCACCGCCTCGGAACCGGATCCGCCCGTGGCAAGCATCGGGTCCACAACAACAATCGTTCTCAAATCAATCGGTTCAGGCAGCTTACAGTAATATTCATGAGGTTCATGAGTCTCCGGATCCCTGTAAAGTCCGATATGCCCTACCTTGGCGCTGGGTACCAGAGCCAGAATGCCGTTAACCATGCCCAGTCCCGCTCTCAAGATAGGTACCACAGCCAGTTTCTTGCCGGCCAGCATAGGCGTCATGCACTTCTCAATCGGCGTTTCCACCTCCACATTCTCCAACGGCAGATCTCTCAGCGCCTCATATCCCATCAGCATTGCGATCTCCTCGATACATTTCCGAAACTCGTTGGTTCCCGTGCTGATATCCCTGATATGAGAGATCTTGTGCTGTATCAGCGGATGATCCATAATAAATACATTTTCCTTCTTTTCCATCTTTCGTCCTTTCTTCCTGTTTCCGGTTCTGTATCCAAAACCTCACTTCTCCCGCGTCTTTCCTGCTCCCGTCCCTGGATCTGCACCCTCATGGCTTCTTCTTATGCAGACATATTCCCTTCTTTAAAAAGCGGTTACAGGTATCTTCCAAAATTACTCCTATCTATAAATAGTAATGATTTCTGACGTTTAAGTCAACAACTTTTATCTGTTTTCCCAGAGTTTCACAAATTCACTTGCCAAACAGGACTGCAATCTTTATAATCTCTTTAGGCTACCCGTTAATCCAATTGCCAATACATTTATGAGAAGGGAGATTTATAATGAGTAACAACTTCGAAACCATTCGCGACGCACGGAGCCTTGGAGTTCCCAAGATGCTGCTGCTTGGTCTACAGCATATGTTCGCAATGTTCGGTGCAACAATCCTTGTACCGATTCTGGTCAACAGTTATTTTAACGGAGAGGGTCTTTCGATTCAGGTAACACTGTTTTTTGCAGGAATCGGCACCCTCTTTTTCCATGTCTGCTCTAAGCTGAAAGTGCCGGCCTTCCTGGGCTCCTCTTTCGCCTTTCTGGGCGGATTTGCCACGGTGGCAAATTTAGACAGCGGTATCTTTGCCGGCATGACTTACGGAGAAAAGCTGCCCTATGCCTGCGGCGGTATCGTGATTGCCGGCCTGCTGTACCTGATCCTGGCGCTGGTAATCAAGTTTGTTGGTGTAAAGAAGGTCATGCGGTTTCTGCCGCCGGTGGTAACCGGACCAATCATCATCTGCATCGGCCTGAGCCTGGCACCGTCCGCAGTGAACAACGCATCTTCCAACTGGTTCCTGGCACTGATCGCGCTGGCAGTCATCGTTATCTTTAATATCTGGGGCAAAGGCATGTGGAAGATCATTCCTATCCTTCTGGGCGTCGTAGTCTCCTACATAGCGGCCCTGATCATGAACGCACTGGGCTTTACCAATGCAGACGGAAGTGCCATCCTGGACTTTTCAGGTGTTGCTACCTCATCCCTGGTGGGGCTGCCGCCCTTCCTTCTATGTAAATTCGATGTCACGGCGATTCTGGTAATGGCTCCCATCGCCCTGGCTACCATGATGGAGCACATCGGCGATATATCCGCCATCTCCGCAACGGTAGGAGAAAATTATCTGGAAGATCCCGGTCTGCACCGCACAATGATCGGCGATGGCCTTGCCACCTCACTTTCCGCACTGTTTGGCGGTCCCGCCAACACGACTTACGGAGAGAATACCGGCGTTCTGGAACTGAGCGGCGTTCACGACCCCAAGGTGATCCGTCTGGCGGCCCTCTATGCCATCATCTTAAGCTTTATTCCGAAGATGTCTGCAATTATCGGCTCTCTGCCCTCGGCAATTATCGGCGGTGTCAGCTTCATCCTCTACGGTATGATCTCTGCCATCGGCGTCAGGAATATCGTGGAAAACAAAGTGGATTTCACGAAGTCAAGAAATCTGATCATCGCTGCGGTTATCCTGGTATGCGGTCTTGGATTCTCCGGCGGCCTTACCTTTACTGTAGGAGGCACTTCCATCACTTTGACTTCTCTCGCAATCGCCGCGCTGACGGGCATCATTCTGAATGCCATCCTGCCGGGTAACGATTATACCTTCGGTGAGAATCCCAACGGTGATATCAATCGAGGCGTCAGCTTTAATCCGCAGAAGAAGGTTAAATAAATTCTCTGAGGAGCAATTCAGTTCAACAAACTCTATTGATCGCAGTGCAGAATTAAAGGGCCGTTGCAGTGTAGAAAAATGCAAACGGCCCTTCGTTCTGAATATTCTTTCTTTTATGATCCCGGTATCTGTACACTCAAAAAATACCCTCGAAAATCTGCATAAGAACCCAGGTACGAAGTACCAGTATACCCACGGTAATTATCCTAGAAAGAGATCTCGCAGTCCGGCTCCACCTTCCTGCAGGCTTTCAGTACCTTCTTCATAACCTCTTTCTCATCAGCTCCTTCTGCAAACACTACCTTCATCTTCTGCGTCATAAAACTGACCACAGCATCTGCAACACCTTCTGTCTTCTTAGCCGCCTCCTGCATTTTCTCTGCGCAGTTGGCACAATCCACTTCAATTTTATACGTTTTGTTCATCATCGATCCTCCATTCCACTGCCTTCTGTCTCCCCTGAACATGTCTTAAATTCTATTCTTCCACATGCTCCATTCCCATACTGATAATCGACCGCACATGCTCGTCGTCCAGCGAATAAAAGATGGATTTCCCTTCCCGCCGGAATTTCACCAGTTTCGATGTCTTAAGAATCCGCAGCTGATGGCTTACAGAAGACTGACTTAAGTTCAAAAGCCTAGCAATATCGTTGACACACAGCTCGTTTTCAAACATGGAATACAGAATCTTGATTCTGGTAGAGTCACCGAATACCTTAAACAGCTCTGCCAAATCGTATAAAATTTCATCATCCGGCTGCTGTTCCTGTACGCTTTGGATAATATCTTCCCGCTCCTGTGAAAATTCTTTCTCCACGGCTGCCGGGATACTCTCTGTTCTCAAGGTATCTTCCGCCATTAACTGTTATCTTCCTTTCCTGCAGACAATACACCGGACTTAACTTGGTACAGATGTGATCCAAATCAGTCACGTCCTCGATATCCTCAATCATGTGTACCGAATACATTATACATATGTTCAAGTGTTCATATGTATAATAATAGATTTATCCATCGCTGTCAACCCATGTAAAAAAATCTGCAGCATTTTATCGTGGTTCAGACTTCGATTCCATGTCACCTGATCTGCCCGTCTCCACGAATCAGATATTTGTAGGTTGTCAGTTGTTTAAGCCCCATAGGGCCTCTTGCATGCAGCTTCTGCGTGCTGATCCCGATCTCTGCACCGAATCCGAATTCAAAACCGTCTGTAAAGCGTGTGGACGCATTGGCATACACGCAGGCGGAATCGACTTCCTTCAGGAACTGTTCTGCGTGTTCCCTGCTCCTGGTAAGAATGGCATCGGAATGCTTCGTATTATAACGGTTAATATGTGCAATGGCTTCTTCCAGGGATGATACTGTCTTCATGGAAATGATATAATCCAGATATTCTGCCCCGTAATCTTCTTCTGTTGCCGCTGCGGCATCCGGAAGCAGCATGCGTACCCTTTCATCTCCGCGCATCTCTACATTTCTATCCCGCAATGCACATCCCAGCACGGGCAGCAGCTTATCTGTGATCTTCTCATGAATCAACAGCGATTCGCAGGCATTACACACCCCGATTCTCTGCGTCTTGGCATTGATAATGATGGACACTGCCTGCTCCAGATCCGCATCCTCGTCTACGTAGATATGACAGTTTCCGGTTCCCGTCTCGATCACAGGTATGGTACTGTTTTCCACCACCGCACGAATCAATCCCGCTCCGCCTCTGGGGATCAGGACATCCACATATTGCTTTAGTTTCATAAAGGCAGTCGTAACGGCTCTGTCATTATCCTCGATCAACTGTACCGCATCTGCTGTAATCGCTTCCGACACAAGCGCCCCACGAATCACTTCCGTGACAGCTGCATTCGAATTGGCCGCGTCTCTGCCACCCTTCAGGATCACCGCATTCCCGGTCTTAAAGCACAGACCAAAGGCATCCGCCGTCACATTGGGCCTGGCCTCATAAATGATGCCGATCACCCCCATGGGCACTCTCACCTGGTCAATGTGCAGACCGTTCGGCCGGTCAAAAGACTCCATAACCGTCCCCACTGGATCTTCCAGTTCCACAATCTGTAACAATCCCTGTGCCATACTCTGAATACGCTCCGGCGTCAGCTTCAGACGATCCAGCAGTCCTGCCGCCATGCCGCCTGCCGCCGCAATCTCATAATCCCTGTCATTTGCCGCTAAAATACGGTCTGTCGATTCCGTCAACGCCGCAGCCACTGTCCGCAGCGCCCGGTTTTTATCTTCGACCGATAATCTCTGCAATTCATATTTCGCCGCAACGGCTTTTTGTCCTAAGTTTTCTAAATATTCCATATGATTCCTCATTTCTTTTGCTGTGAAAGTCTTCGACTTTCACAGCATGGATGGCCATGCGGCCCGCCAGGCGGCAGGCTGAGCATGATGGTGGTTTAACTTCCATTTATGATAATATAATAGCACAGATACCCGGCAATATACCAGTATACTTTGATTCAGCATTCTCGTAATTCATATCACATGTCAGCAAACATGCCGCTGCATCAGGAAAACGCAAACGAAAAAAGAAATTACTCCCGCAAAGAGATCACTACAAACTCGGCCGGCGCCTTCCCTTCTATCCCCTGCTCAAGTCTCTTTACAACACTGCTGTGATATTCGCCCGATTCCAGCATGGCATCTGCAAACTCCGCACGGATGCATAAATAATCAGAGCCATAATAAGTATGCTGCAGATCAGAGAATTCATCTGCCGGCGTAATCATCCCTTCCACCACATCCGGACGGTAATAGGCTGAGCGGAAATCAATATCATTAAAAATTACCACCGACTTTTCCGGAATCCCATTATAGACTTCCTCCCACTGCGCTTCCAGCGACAGATAATAGTTGTCATTTCGATTCATCCCACCGTTTGCAAAGACAGACCATACCGCGGTCACAAGCAGCAGCGTTACCATACCTGCAAAATAATAAAATCCTTTTTTTCTCCGCAGATATGGCAGCAGCAGGCTGATCAATGCAATGCAGAGCAGAAAAGTCGCCGGTTCAAAGAAGCGGAAATAAAAACTGTCCATCGAAGAAACATAACGGATACCGATAAAGACCACATCATAAACTACCGCCATCACGACTAGCACGGACTCTCTCGTAAAACGTCCGCAGTTTCCGGCAATTATCCAGCCAATGCCCATCAATATGCCCACCACCACGAATACTTTGATCTGATACGGAAAGCCTTCCACCAGTTCCGGTATCTGCATGGAAAATATATTGAAAAACTCCGTCAGCAGACTCTCAATCAGATCATCCGTCAGGATCCGGTAATCATCCCACCACATTGTCCGACTCACTCCAGATGCCATACCGTTCATTATCTTATTCATCAACAGATATGCCATGCTCAAAACACCCGAAACAAACGCCGTCACTGTCAATCCGATTATTTTGCTAAAAACTGCCTGTTCTTTCTTCTTCCTGTAGGATACAAACAACGCCAGCAGATACAGCCCGGTCACAATCCATACAAAGATACCGTAATATCTGGTCATAAAGCAGCATATACCCATGATGCCGAGAGCCGCATACCAGCCCCATGACGGATGCTTCTCCTGCAGCACTTTGGCAAAAAGCAGTGCAAAGCACAGCATAAACAGCATAAACGGGATCTCACTCCACGTATAATAACTCAGATTCAAATAGCCGATATTGGTCAGACACAGACCGTACAACCACGCGTCTTTGCCGAAACATCTGCGCAGCACAAGCAGGATCACTCCCGCCGTCACCATGGCCACAATCTTCGATGCCAGATAAGCGCCGGTTCCTGTGACAAGCATCACAGCCGCAATCAGTGCAGGATACAGAATCGGCCAATTGGCAAACCATGTATCGTATCCTGCCAGACCGTCATAGGAAAATCCTTTTCCATTTACCAGGTTCACTGCCTCCCGCAGATACCCGGCTGAATCTGCTGAAATATAGACACCTTTCAGATAAGCCCGCGAATATATACTGATACAGATACACCCGAACAGCAACAACAGGAACAGATCACTGCCATACTTTTGCACAAATACCTGCGCCGACATTTTGAGCTTCAGCACCGCCGTCCACACTTTCTGCCATCCCGCCCAGATACAGAGCAGTCCCATAACGGTCAGGACTACGGAAAGCGGTACGGAATAGTAAAAGATGTCCCCATAGGTCATCCGGACAGGCACCACCCGGTTGATACCCATAGAAATACCACATTCCAGGACTTCTCCATCCTTAATGACCTGTTCTGTAAAAGGCAGTTCTGCCCCTTCCCCCTCTGGCACCTGCATAAAATACGGGGAACTGCCGTCCGCATAGACGGATACTTTATAGGTCTGTTCTGCCGCAAAGGTCATGTCCCCGGGAATCGCAAACCATTTTCCCGGTGTGATGGTTTCCACCGGAACCACCTGACTGACCAGAATGCTGGAAGAATCATCAGACACCGTAAAGCGGAGAGTTCCTCTGCTGTCCTCCGCGATATTGACTAACAGCACCTGAAAGCCGCTGACCTGAAAATCTTCTGCAGCCGTAAGCATAACTTCCAGCGGTTCTCCCGCCTCACAGGGCACATACACCGGATCCGGATTGATGCCCGGCAGGATCTGCATAGTCTGCATTCCGTTCTGCGCTGTATGCGTCAGCACCAGCATTACAACCCCAAAACACAGGGCAAGTATACAGGTCTCGATTATTTTATGGATGATTCCTTTTTTCATTTTACATCTATTCCTTTATCATACTTTCTGCTTTGAACTCCATACTCTATTGATTCTGCATATGATAAGCCTCTTCTTATGGTATCCGTACACGTCAAAACGTCCTGCGGATAATATCCGGTTATACTATCATCAACTGGCTGGCTAACTGCATGGCAAGATCCACCACCACATCCGAATTATAATGACAGTGTTCGCCCCAGCGTCCCAAACCGTATATCTGCCTTGATTTGCAGAACGCAAGCAGCTTTCTCATGGCCTCCGGCTTGCCGATGGTATTCAGCGGATAGGCATATTCATTCAGATATCGAAAATCTGCGCCGTTACCATTATTTCTGGCACATGCTGTCCCCATTCCATGCGCATCATGATCTGTAATGCCCGGAAGATTAATGGCGGCGTCTCCAAACATCTCTATCCGTTCCTTTCTTGTCTCCAGCCAGTACCCTCTGCTTCCCGGACAGAAATTGTGCCGCACCAGGATCCTGTGCCACGGAACCTGCAGGTCCGGCTCATAGATCCACTGTGCTGCCGTAGAAAGATGCTTCGGTACATAACGGACTTCTACAGCGCTGGATTTTATCTCCGACACCAGATCCCTGATTTCCTCCGGCATACCAACAATCTGCTCAAAGCTCCTCCATGGAACTGTAGTGATCACATATTCCCCTTCAAATACTTCCCCTGTCTTCGTCTTCACGCTGCGATTTTCGCAATTCAGAACGCTGGCTTCCATTCCGTACAGTACCCGGGATGAGATTTCTCCGGACATACGGATCCACACTTCGCCGTATCCAAATTTTTTTGGATAATAGAAAGCGGCATGGCCCGGCTGCGTTCCATAGGGTTTATGCGTCAGACAGGACAAAAGGGTTTCCTCAAAGCTTACATCGGGCAGCTTTTCCAGCCAATAGGTACCCAGCTCGTCCAGTTCATCCGCGAACATCTTCTGATTATAAGGCAGCATATAATGATCGGCAATCCGCTGTCCCAGCTTCCAGACCATCCATTTCACAAACCGTGTCGGCATGGGCTGATCCAGATTACAGCCTGCCTTCGCTATAGATGTCAGATAAGCCACCTGCTCCTGCAAATCCAGCTGCCAGATATTAGCCTCCAGCGGATGGCCAATCTCGGCTCCGTCCACCCAGATACGACTGTCCCGCGTAAAAAGCTGCCATTCCTCCTCTGGCATAAACTGAAACAGGAATTCATTGACCTGCGGTCTTCTCACATCCAGAAAATGACCGCCGCCAATATCGAAAGGGCTGCCGTCCACCATCACAGAACGGCACAAACCGCCCGCTTCTTCCTCTTTCTCCAAGAGCAGAAAATCAGTTTCACCCAGTTCTTTTAACCGGTTCGCCAAAGTAAGCCCTGACGGCCCGGCTCCAAGAATCAAATATTTTACTTTTTCCATATCTTACTCCATCGTCCGTGCAAGACCAATACGGCTCTCATTCCTTTTCAGCTGAAACAGAAGGCGCAGCGCCTCCGTCACGGAACTGCTTTTCAGGCTGGATGCCGTCCCCACATAGTGAATCGGCACCTCTACTGTCCGCAGATTCCTGCAGTAAAAGCGCATTTCTGTCTGATACATATGCCCTGTAGACAAGAAAGCGTCCAGATTCATATTCTCCAGGATCTTCCGCTGAAAGCCCTCAAATCCGCTTGTCATATCTTTTAGTCTTGTTCCAAGAACCAGATTAGCCAGAAACGTACCGCCCTGACTCAATATCCTTCTGTATAAAGGCTGCCTGCGCATGGAACCGCCTTCCATAAACCGGGAACCCCACACACAGTCATACCCTTCTTCCATTTTCGCAAGAAACTGCGGTATCTCTGCGGGCAGATGGCTTCCTCCTCCATCCATCTCCACAATCTGTTCCGCGCCGTCCGCCAGCGCCTGACGGAAACCTTCCAGATAACAACTGATCACACCTCTGGATTCCCTGTAAAAAATACATTTCACCTTATCGTTCTCAGCTGCTTTCCTTCTGATGATCTCCTCTGTCCGGTCTTTAGAATAGCTGTCAATCACCGGATAAATATGTAAATTGTCATATGGCAGCGCAAGAATTTCATCCAGGATCCTCTCCATGGTATCTTCTTCATTGGCTACCGGCATGACGATGATCGTCTTTTTCATTGCATCCCCTCATAGGTAACGATTAATTTGTCTTCTCTTCTGTCTGCCACAACATCCATAATCAGCACTGCCGTCCGTTATAATATCCCCTCTTCCGTAATCACCATATCCGGTCTCACGTCATGTACCTCATAAGGAATCGTGTGCACCAGCTGACACGTATAAGCGAACGCAGCCGTGGTCAACCGTTCCATGACACTGCCGATCCGTCCTTTCGCGTCGCTCAATCTTCCCAGATAGCGGTCATAAAAACCCTTCCCGTATCCGATCCGATGCCGTTCCCTGTCAAACACAGCCCCCGGCATCCACATCATTATTTTATACTGCAGAAGCTCCCCCTGGTCAGCAGCTGCCGAACCGTTTGGCCGCCCCATCCATTCCGGCAGTGGAATTCCCCGCACCGGTTCCGGAATCCCCTTATAGCCGCTGCATAAATCCTCCAGCGAAAAGATCTGCCAAAACTCCATTTCCCCGCCGCAAACCTTTGGCGCAAACACATACTTCCCATCCGCCAGCGCCTGACCAATCATCTCGCTCGTATCCACTTCACTCCGATAACTGACATAGGCTAAAATGATCCGTGCCTCCCGATAGGCCTGATGTACAAAAACCCGTTCCCGTATTGCCGCATTACACCGCTCCCTTACTTCCGGATCCATTCGATCACGTACCGCAAGTATCTGTCTGCGTATCCTGCTCTTATCCATGCTTATGTCCATGCTTTTTCCCAAGGTCAGTAATCGAACCGTCCTTCTCCACAATAGAAATATTGTCAAGCTGCCCTCTTAAATTCGCCCGCACATTGGCCACATATGCGCTGCGCAGCTGTTTCTGCTCTTCCTTCTCTTCTTCTGTCAGCCCTTCCGTCTGCGATTTATGATACAGCTCATTAATTCTGGCTGTCATCTGTTCTACATTCATATCCCTGCTTTTCTCCTTCTTACATTCTATGATTTTACCTCCTACCGAAGCAGTTTTCCGGCAGCGTTTTACGCTGAGGACGCGAACAGAATTTTCATTCATGCGCCATCTGCTGTACAAACAACGGCAGATCGAAACCCTCCTCCTTATGCGCTTTGAAAAGCGTCCCGATGTTCTGTCCCGCCAAAATCCGATGGATCACCTTAATGTCCGCACTGTTTGCTATTACCATATCCACGCCCATATTACCTGCAATTCTGGCCGCCTGCAGCTTGGTGTTCATTCCACCCGTACCAGAGGCGCTTCCCGTGGAAGCCTTTCCCATCTCCAGCAGCTCCTCCGTCAGCTCCTCCACCACCTCTATATATTTCGCATTCGGATTCTTCCTTGGATCATCCGTGTAGAGTCCGTCGATATCCGATAACAGAATCAGCATGTCCGCATCAATCAGCGCCGCCACGATGGCCGATAAAGTATCATTATCCCCAATTCCCAGCTCATAGGTAGCCACCGTGTCATTTTCATTGACGATCGGCACTACTCCCAGCTTAAACAGTTCTGCGAAAGTATTGCGTGCGTTAAAACGGTTCAGATTATCAATAATCGTATTCTTCGTCATCAAAATCTGCGCTGCCACTTGATTATATTCCGCAAAAATCTTCTGATAAGTCATCATCAGCCTGGCCTGGCCAATGGCGGCGCATGCCTGTTTCACCGCCGTCGGATTGTCCTCATCAATCCCCTGCATCATCACCGCTTTCCTGCCCACCGCCACAGCGCCGGACGTTACAAGCACCACATCTTTGCCACGATTTCTGATATCACACAACTCCCGCACCAGCACGTCCAGCTTCGTGTAATCCAGATCTCCCGTCTGTACATGCTGCAATGAGGAGGACCCGATCTTGATCACGATCCGTTTCTTATCTTTCATCATCTCTCTGATCTTTGTATTTTCTGACATCTCTTCTCTCCAGTCTTAAAATTTCCGTTTCGGTTATCATTTCTTACAATGGCATAAATTCCACCGCTATCTTCTCCGCAATTACCATACCATCCATCGCCGCCGAAGTAATGCCGCCCGCATATCCGGCTCCTTCCCCACACGGATAAAGTCCCCGGATCACCGACTGTCCCGTCTCGTCCCGTATAATCCTCACCGGAGAGGATGTCCTGCTCTCAACCCCTGAAAGACAGGCGCTGCCGTCCGAAAAACCCTGTACGTTCCGGCCGATCAGTTCAATCCCTTCCACCAACGCACGGTTAAGTTCCGCCGGCAGAATTTCATGTACCGGCGCCAAACGATAGTTCCCTTTCACTGCAGGAGCAAAATCAGGATAGCGCTGTTCGATTACGGAGTCATACGATTCTGCTGTCTGCACTATATCTTTGAACGCCGTGCCGGTCACCGCCTTCCGGAACTCCCCATAGGTTTCCACCGGTACCGCTCCCTTCCCGATCCGGTATGCCCGCTCCTCCAATTCCCGTTGAAAGGCGATCCCGCCCAGCGGAGACTTATCTGCATAATCGTCCGGTGTCACCGTAACAATCATGGCGCTGTTACTGTTATCGCCGCCGCGTCCACTGTAGCTCATACCGTTCACCGCCAGCCGCTCCGGCTCGGAAGAAGCATTGACCACATAACCGCCGGGACACATACAGAAAGAATATACCCCTCTGCCTGAAGCGGTCTGCGCAGTCACTTTGTAGCTGGCTGCCGGCAGCAGCGGATGCTGTACACCTCCATATTGCATCTGATCGATCATCCGGCGCGGATGTTCCATACGCAGCCCCACAGCAAATGATTTGGCGGCCATAGGCACCTGCTTCCGATACAGCATCTCAAAAGTATCCCTCGCACTGTGTCCTGTCGCCAGCACGACCGTCTCACTCTCTATAAGTTCTTCTTTCACCGAGTGTCTATTATACGTTATTGCGTCATCCTCTGTCTCACCGGCGTGTTCCCGATACCGGACGACTACACCCTTTACCTGTTCTTCTTCATAAAGCAGATCCGTCACCTGCGCACCAAATCTCACTTCACCGCCCCAGTTTATGATCTGTTCTCTCAGCCGCTTCACCACAAAGACCAGAATATCCGTACCGATATGCGGTTTCGATTCATACAGAATCTGTTCCGGCGCCCCGGCTTCCACAAAAATCCGCAGAACCTCTTTGTTCCTGCCAAATTTATCTTTTACAAGCGTATTTAACTTACCGTCCGAGAAAGTACCTGCTCCCCCTTCCCCGAACTGCACATTGGAATCCGGGTCAAGTATACCCTCTTTCCAGAATCTCTCCACATCTGTAAGCCGCCGCTCCACGCAATTGCCCCGCTCTAACAGCAAAGGTCTGTATCCGTGCTTTGCCAGCATATAACCGCAAAACAGACCAGCCGGCCCCGTGCCGATAATGACCGGCCGGTGAAGAAGCTTCCTGCCGCCTGCCGCCGGAAATTCATAGTTCTTCTCTTCCACCGCCTGTACCTGCTTACTTTTGCATCTGGCAATCACTTTTTTCTGAGAAGCTACTGACACATGCAGCGCGTAGTTAATCCAGATTTCCGGTTTCTTTCTGGCATCAATCGACTTCTTCACAATCTGCCACGTCAAAATCTCTTCTGGTGCGATACGCAGCACTGCGGCAGCTTTGCGCACAATATCCTGACTGGTATGTTCCAATGGAACTTTGATCTGATTGATACGAATCATTGCTCTGTCATCTCTCCTGTAATGGTTTCTGCGGATTATGCACTTTTCTGTGTGCCGTTATGATCGTATAACTGTACGCATTGACCGTTATGACACAATTATCGACCTCAACATACCAGTTCTTACCCTGTCTTGTAATCACAGCCTGCCCGCACTCGATCTTTGTTCTGCACCACGCCGCAATATCCTCTATATCCAAAGCAAGATTCTTCCTGATCCGAATACCGCCCAATTCCGTTGTATGTAATCTGTCTAAATGGTCCGTCAGCTCTGTCACCCTGACTTCAACCGTTCCATCCGTACGGGTATTGATTTCAAATTCCGGCGCTCCTGCCGCTGCACGCCCTGCCACAGCACCGCTGCTCCATGCCCACTGCAGATTATATCCGCCGCAGATCCCGTCGATATCCAGCATCTCCCCCGCGAAAAACAATCCCGGCACTTTAACTGACTGCAGCCTGTCCGTAATTTCTTTAAAGTCCACTCCGCCGGCACACACCTGTGCCTGTTCAAAAGAATTCGTCTCCCGCACCGTTACCTGAAAAGAATGAAAAAGTGATTCCAGCTTCTTTCTCCGGGACACATTGATCTCACATACTGTTTCCGCTTCCCGGATCCCGGCCAGTTTTAACAGCAATAAGCCTGTTTTCTTATTGACAATCCCGGTCACAAACTGCTCCATATGCTGCTTTCTCTGCTGCTCCCACCGCTGCTCCCAGAAAGCGGCATCCGTATCCGGCATAAAATCTATCGCTGCCGTTACCTTCTTTTTCTCCAGCAGCGCATATGCTGCAATCCTGCTGAACTGAAAAACCGGAATTCCTGAAATCCCATAATCTGTCAGCTGCAATTCGCCATCTACAACGCTGACAGCAGTTCCATCTATGTATAGTATCAGACGCGCCTCACAGCGCACCCCTGCCACCTGCTTCCAGAAGGATCCCTCGCATTGGAGCGCCGTAAGCGCCGGCACCGTCGGCACAATTCCATGCCCCAGCCGCCCGGCAAGCTCAAACCCCGTCCCGTCCGATCCCGTCCTTGGTGCTGCCCTACCTCCGCAGGCCAGAATCACGGCATCGTATCTTTGCCCTGTATCAGTTTCCTGCTCTTTACATGTCTTTGGATCGGTCTCCACCATCAGTCGGACAGCGCCTTCCTTATCTGCCACGTTTCTGACCCCGGTAACCCGGCACTGCGTAAAAAGTTGAATTCCCAGACTTTCCATCTCATATCGCAGCACATCCGACACCGTTGCAGCCTGCTCACTGGCCGGATACAAATAACCGTTCCTGTTTTTGATCCGCATACCCAGCTTCCGAAAAAAGTCTTTCGTTTCCGTTACCCCAAACCGCTCATAGATCTCTGCCACGCAGGCAGCACCGCCTCCATAATAGCAGCCTGCCTCCATAACCTCATTGGAGAAATTGCATTTCCCATTTCCCGTAGACAGAATTTTCTTTCCAACTCTGTCATTCCTTTCGTATAACGTCACACACGCTCCCGCATATGCCGCCTGGATTGCTGCCATCATCCCGGCCGCTCCGCCGCCCACCACGGCAATCTTTCTCCCCATATTTCCTGTATTTTCAAACCTTTCTTTGTAAATTGACAATACTATGAGACATTATATCATAAAATATAACCTTTCAGCATTAAAAATTCCCCTGTAATACACCTTTTCAGACAAACACACCGGGAACTCATCCTCATTCTTCAACTCGAATAAGATTCCAGAAAATTATACAGCTCTTCATCATTCTCTATATATTTCCCCTGAATGATCTCCGCCTTCAACTGATCGTTGAGATCGGACAACAGAATATCCGTATTCATATGCAGCCGCCTCTTATCTTCCTCATACACTACGATAAAGTGATCTTCCACCATCAAATAGTACCCCTTTTCTTCTTCCTCTTTATAGTACTTGCAGATCACAACCCTGTCTTTGGAAAAGGCTGTCAGCTCTATAGTCTCGAATCCCATCTCCAATTCCGTGAGCGGCGGATTTCTGTCATAGGATTCCAGTTCTTTGATCAGGCTCTCCCGATCCAGTCCAATATATTTTACCGGTACATCCTCCTGCTTCTCCCGGATCGTACCGTCCGCCAGATTGACTTCCTCGATTAAATACATGGTATCTGCCGTCACCACCGGAATTTTCTCCACTGCCGTTTCAATGATCTGTTCCTCCAGAGTCTCTTCTCCGGAATCCCATATATCACTGTACTCAACATCCATTCCACTCAGATCATTCTTAATCTCTTTCTCCTGATACTTGTTGGGATAGAAGAACCGCTCCATTCTTATCGCCATATAGCCGCCCGCACCCAACAAAAAAACTGACATTACCAGAAAAAGACTGACACGTCTTACAAATTTCATCCTTACCCAGGCCCTTCTTATCGGATTTTCTGTAATCAGTATCAGTCATTTATAAAAATTTATTCAGTTTCAGCCCAAATTTCTATTGCGGGATCTTATCCCATATCCACATATCGGATCCCGGCTCCTATAGAACTCCGATATTCTTTCCGAACATGATAAAGAAAAACCCAAGCGGTATCCGGGACAGCTCCTCTTCCCCGATCACCCGCAGTATCATCAGCATAGTCAGATCGAGAAAAACCCCCGCCACAATACCGGTGAGGATCGTAGCTGCCGCTCCTGCCGGTTCCAGCATAAATCTGGCAATCAACATCACTGCCAACCCGGATACGACAGCTGCCGCCGCCGGAAAGGCAACTCCTGACAACCAGTTTGGCTGATATTTCAGATTCCTGCTGACAGACAGGAAGTTCATCACACAAAAAACCGCGAAATAAGCAATCAATGCATAGATGATTCCGTCCACTCCAAGCAGCGCTTTCTGCACGAACAGCCAGGCGACGAACACATGCACGATCAAAGCGGCCAATATCGAAATGAACAATTCACGGAGCATATGCATCCTGAACAGAAGCTGTGCGAAAAAAAAGCTGAAACTGCACAGTACAATGATTACCGCTCCTTTCTGTATCCAGGAACCAACTGCCACCGTCTCATTTTTATACAGGCACTTTGCAACAGCCTCGGCCAGAGCTGCCAGATAGACCGCTGTCGGAAACGCTGCGATAGACAATTTGCATACCGCCTTATCCAGCCGTTCTCTCATGACACGATAATCTTCTTTATCATATGCATTTTTGATCTTACCGGTCATCATCGCTACACAAAGCAGACATAACGCCGCGCCTGCACCGATCAGTACCGAAAACTTACCATAATAGACTCCCCAAGTCGCCGTGCGTATTTCTCCCAGTTCTTCCACCCTTTTATTCATGCAGTAATTAAACATACGCTGGTCGATCAGCATGAACACATTCGTGAAAACAGCGACGATCGCCGTCGGTAAGCAGTTCAAAAGAGCTGTTCTCTGGATGGTATACTTCGATTCTCCCCATTTACCACTCTCTGTCATAATCTTACTGCGCAGAGTCCTGGCATATAGCAAATAGATGACCAGAAGATAGATGGCCGTAATCACCTGAGAAAGCAGTACTCCCAGCATAGCACCCATCGCACCATGGGCAAAACTGAATTCCGTATTCTGCCGCAGTGCGGAAACTTTAGTTCCATAAGCATAGAGCGTACTTCCACACCCAAGAGCACAGAAGAGCATGGATATCTTTTCTATATATTGTGAATGTGCTGTCAGCGTTCCCAGACCATAACCGTTGAAAAATCCGCGGAATGTCCCGATCACTGCTGCAAAAATAATCGATGGTGCAGCGACAGGCACTGCCATGCGACTCAAAGATTCCAGTATACCAAGTTCGGCTATCTTTGAGGACATGAAAACAATCATTGCCGCAAACACGATACTGATCAAAATATCCATGATAAAAACAGCAACAAATACTCTTTTGGCATTTCCATGCTGTTCCCGCTTCACCCTGTAGCGGATCATCCCGGATATGGCACCCGTCATACCGTATGATGTGATAAAAGTGACTAACATAAATATCTCAAACGCCGGCGCAAATAAACCCACTCCTGCATCACCTATCACCTTCGACAACGGAATCCGCATGATAAGTAAGATAACATAGGACAGAATCCCAGCGGACTGGACCAACGGGGTTTTAATCGCTGCCACCGCAGAATTTCTCCGGGTGCCTGCTCTCTTTCGTACCTTCATAGTAAACCTCCATCATGCAAAAACACTGCTGGATCACAAAACCGCATGCAGTAATTTCTATAGATCACGCGTAATATGCAGCTGCTCCAATACCTCTTCCTGCTTTCTCTCCATAACCGCTGCTTCCTCGGGCGTCATATGGTCATATCCACACAGATGGAACATACTGTGCGCCGTCAAAAAAGCAAACTCCCGCAGAAGAGAATGTCCATATTCCTGCGCCTGCGCCACAACATGATCCGCCGACAGAATAATATCTCCCAACAGCAGTTCCCCGCTGTCCGGATCAAAATATGCTGCCTCGTCCTCCTCAACTACAACGAAATTTCCCGCCATGTCAAAGGGGATATTCGGAAATGACAGCACGTCCGTCTCTCTGTCCAGCTCACGGTAATTTCTATTGTATTCCCGGATTCCCTCCCGATCTGTAAGAAGAAGATTTACGGTCGTCTCATAGGGACAGTTTTCCATTTCCAGCACCGTTTCCATGATCTGGTCCACAATCTTTTGCATTTCAAAAGGAAAAGTGAGGTCAACTTCGTTTTCAACGTAAGAAGTCATAGTATAGTTTCTCCTCAACAAATATCTTTTTCATTTCGTGAAGCTGTGCCAGCGATATTTCATTCTCCCACAGCTCGTCCGTTTCCATTTTCTTTTTGAATACGGTATCGATCAACTGGCTGTAATCCAGCTGCGCCTTTGGATCTTTCTCAAACAGGTACAGAATCGAGGAAACAATACAATCTGCAAACAGTACCACTATTGTTTCACTTGACACCACCTTCTCGGATCCATCCACATATTCTTTCAATATTTTCTTCGTATTTGCCGGAAAATGATATTCGTCGCAGACAGCCGATACATTTTCCCAGCTGTTCTCCCCTTTTAATTTACCGATTCTGTGATAATAACCACATGCCTTAACGGCAGACGCATCCAGATGCAGGCGCTTGGCGATCCGATCGCCCAGATATGCCGTATGTATCGCATGATAGTATTCTTCCCTCGACAGATTCTTAAGCTGTACTAAAAGCGGACATTCCGGATCATTGATCTCCATATATTTCTCCTGATCCTTATGGATCACTGATGAACTGAATGCCTTCAAAATGATCAGCAGCAAAATACAACAGACGATCACATTGACCATTGGAATCGTATATTGATCCAGTGTAAGCTGTTCCTTCGAGAACAGAATCACATTGGCCGTCAGGCAAAGGACCAGCACCAGCAGGGATACGATAACCGGCAGGCCTACCAGAAAATCATCATTCAGATTAGAAAACATGAGAATTCCCACCAGGCCACTGACAAAATAAAGCCAGAAAACGGTCATATCGCCACCCGAAAAATTAACTGCAAGAAGCAGACATACACTGCCCGCCGCCACACCCGTGACACCATTACTGAATACCCCGAGAAAGACAAAAATAACGAGAAAGGGCCACCCGGTTACCGGCAGCATCGGAAAAAAGACCGCCGCTGTCAGACTTCCCAGATACACCACCGCAAACTTGATATATTTTCCCTCATTCCGATAGATAAACAGACCCGTCACTTCGCTCAACAAATAAGCATAGATGACAATGCCGGTTCCTGCCGATACCATCACCGTATTACGTATCAGAGTATCTGCAGCAGGCTGGTATAGAAGACTTCCCAGAAATGCGATCCCCCCTGCCAGCAAAAACAGGATACTGAATGTTACTATTCTCTTCACTCGATTTTTTTTACTTTTTTCCACGATTATTATTCCTGCTTCTTAATTTTAGTTCACTGCGCCTTGTCTCCTTCGCCTCAAAATCCTCATATGCCTTGACGATCTTCTGAACAAGCGGATGCCTTACCACATCCTTACTGCTCAATTTACAAAACGCAATATCATCGATCCTGGACAGCACTCTGGCGGCTATATCCAATCCTGACTTTGTATCCGGCGCAAGATCCTTCTGCGAGGCATCACCGGTCACCACTACTTTGGAGCCGAAACCGATACGTGTCAGAAACATCTTCATCTGAGCCGGCGTTGTATTCTGCGCCTCGTCCAGAATAATATAAGCGTTGTCAAGCGTCCGACCACGCATATAGGCAAGCGGTGCCACCTCGATCAGTCCCTTCTCCATATTCCGGGCAAAACTCTCCGCCCCCATGATCTGGTAAAGGGCATCGTATAACGGACGCAGATACGGATCCACCTTACTTTGCAGATCACCCGGCAGAAAGCCAAGTTTCTCACCTGCCTCGATGGCCGGCCTTGTCAGAATGATCCGGCTGACCTCATTGTTCTTGAAAGCCGTAATCGCCATGGCCATGGCCAGATACGTCTTACCGGTTCCTGCCGGTCCGATGCCAAATACGATCATATGATCCCGGATCGCATCCACGTACTTTTTCTGTCCCAGAGTCTTGGGTTTAATCGGTTTACCGCTTACCGTATGACAGATACAGTCCCCGTCTATCTCCAGAAGCACATCTCCGCCGCTCTCTTTCTCGATCTCCAGCGCATAGTCCACACTCTGTTCTTCCAGAACGTTCCCCCGTTCCGATAATGTTAAAAGTTCACGCACAATATGCGACGCCTTCATGACAGACTCCCGTTCCCCACTGATCCTTACTGCCCCGTCACGGTTTACGATCATCACGTGAAGGTCTTCCTCTATCTTCTTAATGTAAGCATCCCTTTTACCGAAAAGATTCTGCATATGCTCCATCGGCATATCGATGCTGACTGTAAACTCCTCCATCTCTCTTCTGCCTCTCTCCTTTGCAGGGATATCATTATTCCCCGGCATCCTCTTCCTGTGGCACGTCATCTGTCTCCAATACCACCGGTTCCGTTTCCGTCGGTACAGATTCCACCGCCGCCTCTTCCAACTGCATACGGGCATTTAGCACCCAATTATTATCATACTTTTTTATTGTAACATTTTTTTCCGTAATTTGTACCCCTTTTTCATCTAAAGTTGCTGTAATTTTTCGCCACTCTTCCTGCATGATCGCATTCATCTCATCCGACGTGTGTTTCTTCTTCACCATCTCATATTCCTGAATCGTCTTTTCACCATAAAAAATGGGCAGATATAAGCGGTCCAGCAGACGAACCTGTTTCTTTTCTCCACTGATATCATACTGCTCATAAGGAACTTTTCCGAATCTTAGATTCCACTCTTTGTCATTGACACCAAGCATGATCATCTTTTTCTGTCTGCCTGAATACAATTTTTCATCATAAAGAATATCCCTTTTTACGGAAACCGATTCCGTATAGCGAAGCAAAATATCCGCATCCGACTGCACGAACTGGTACTTTCTGACTGTAGTATCCTCATTGTAGACCGGTACTGCTCCGCTGACCAGAACATCTCCTTTTTCCACCGTATCCCCCAGCGCTACCTGCGGCACACCGCTTCTGGTAATAATATAGGATACGATTCCCGATTTTGTTGCGATAAGGTCTATTCCGTCTTCTCTCGTCGTCTCATTCTGCTCATAGTCCGGCATTTCATTTTCCTTGATGTGGATCAGAAGCGTAGTACCTTTTACCTGCACGGATGTCCATGTGATGATGTCGTGCTCTTCCCGCAGCGCTTTCTCCAGATCTTCTATCTGCAGCCGGCTCTTTTTCATAGCAACATGTACGCCCCTCTCATCCAGATAATCCAGCAGCACATCTTCTGTCAGGACATAATTTCCCTCGATCTCAATATTCCAGATATAACCTGCCATGATCACCCAGAACAGAAGGCACCCCAGCAGACCGGCAACAAACATTTTCCGTTTCTGCATTTTAGACATCAAAAAAGGCAGTCCATATTTCTGTAAAACGGCTGCCCTGGTTCCGGTCTTCTTCAGCAGCGGTTTCAATGCAAAAAAACCGCGTACACTGATCTTCATAGTATCATAATCACCGTGATTGACGATATCCCACACCAGAATATCATGATTTCCGCACAGATTCAACAGCCTTTCCGTGGAATATCCCCATACCTTGATCTTCACATAGCCTCGGATATACTGAACCCAATGAAGCATTTTTGCACCCCCATACACTAGACATAGCGGACAGCTTCAATACTGCCGCTGATCTTCATATCTTCATTGGTATAGTAATCGATCGACAACTGCCTGCCTTCAAAACAGATCTTACAGTTCTTACCCTGCAGCACGATGGATTCCTTTGTATACTCCAGTATTCCCTTATAATTCTCTATGAAAGCTTCCCTGTTCCCGGTGACCGTGACGATCGAAGCTCCCAGCATCGTATCTTTGGGAAGTTTCAGAGACTCCACGATCAATTCTTTGGAACCGGATAAGGTTGGTATGGACAGTTTTCTATTATTCCTTCTCATAGTTCACTATATGTTATGTCACACAAAATCATACCTTTATTCTCTCGCAATTCGATCGGGTACGGATTTATATGTCTGCAGCATATCCCTGATTCCAGAAATCTTTATGCACACAGCAGGCAATATCATAATGCCAGGGTTGCTCACTTATGATATGGTTCCCCATTTATAATGCGGTATCCCCTGTAAATCTGTTCTAACAGGATCACCCGCATCAACTGATGCGGAAAAGTCATTTTAGAAAAGCTGACCGCATGGTCAGCTCTCTTACAAATTTCTTCATGCAGCCCCAACGAACCGCCAATGATAAATTGAATATGGCTGACTCCCTGCGTTGCCACCCTCTCCAATACAGCCGCAAATCCTTCCGAATCATATTCTCTACCCTGGATCTCCAAAGTGACCACCCAGGCATCCTCCCGAATATATTTCAGGATTCTCTCAGCCTCTTTCCGGAGAATCAGCTGTTCCATCGCCACGCCCGCCTTATCCGGTGTTTTCTCGTCGTCCACCTGTACGATCTCCAGCCTGCAGTAACGGCTGAGTCGTTTCTCATATTCCGCGATGGCTTCCCGATAAAATTTCTCTTTCACTTTACCAACTGCAATTACTGTTATCTTCATCTGTCCTCAAATAGCTTCTGGTAATACTCGTCCACAAAATGTTCCAGAAATGCTTCGTCCAAATTCATAAACTTGTTACTGATAATAGCTTTCATCCTGTCGGTACGCATAAAATACTTCTGCTCCGCTCCGGCTTCTTCCATAAAAAGCTCCGCATCCAGCATTTCAACAGACAGATTATTCTCACACCACTTCGTCAACTCACTTAACAGGGAATCCTCAGACTTCGCCTTCACAAGCAAAATCCTGGAATTGCGCATGGATACAACGCCAAACACGATAAAGAGCACAAACATTGCCCCCATAACGCCACACACCAGATACTTCGTAGTGCTTTCATTCCGATACAGAGGAATAATTCCCGTAAATACAAGAAGAATGAAGATAAAACCCGTGATCCCCACGACCAGTAATATGTATGCAGAAGATCTGTTATCCTCCGCCCTGGCCGCACTGTTCTGATAAGGATGATAAGCCGGTATCTCTTCTGCTTCCGGCATCGCCTCTGCGCCTTCCAGCCGGCTTCCCCGTTCCGCAGCATACATCCTCTGCAGACGCTCCAGCTTCTCCTGCTTTTGCTGCGCATCGCCTACATCACCGATCTCCTCATCCAGACTTTCTATCAGCGCGACATTACAGTCCGCACAACGCGCTATTCCTTCCCTGTACTCATTCTTACACACCGGACACCAAGGCATATTGGTCACTCTCCTTATTGCAATTCGGATTTTCTCTTACGCAAAAGCATTATGAAAAATGCCATAATTATCCTTTACACAAGTCTATTCTATAATCATTTTGCACGAATTGCAACACAAAACTAATACAGGTTCCATTTACCGCGGATGTTTTATTAATTTTCACGTCTCAACGGTTCACTTCGCTTCCGGTTTCAGTAGTTCACGCAATCCCTGATTCTTATTCTCAGATTTGTCTATGTCCATACACAGAGAGGGATCGTCGACTTTCTGCCATACAGAACATTCTCCGATTGCACTCATATCCCTCCACAGCGTAAACACTCCTTTCTCGGTTACACCGTTCCATTCTTCCACATTGCCCGTATAATCCACCGTATTGGCATACAACTCTCCGTCATACAGACCATCCGTGAAATTACCGACTACATTCTGCAGGATTCTCTCCCTTACCCGCAGTCTGGAGATATCTACATCATAATGCTCCGCTCCCTGTCCATTCGGCAGATCATTGGCCCAACTGCCGGAATAACTGTGCGCCATATATTTCCCCATGGCGTTTGTTTCGTCTTTCTGTCCGATATAGAATCGAAACCAGACACCCTCTCCGCTCCTTGCACCATCTGACCAGTCGCCATAGTAGTAGCTGTTCTTCTCGTATATGGCAAGACCCTTTCCCTCCGGCTGGCCATCACTGTTCACATCACCTGTGTAATAGTACTGACCCGTGCCTTCCAGTTCTGAGGACAGCTTGACATACCGCTTCAGATGTGCCAGATCCCATATGGCATCCTGGTTATTATCTGCAAAATACGGCAGCGCTTCGTTCAGTATAAACTCTTTTGTATATGCCACATCATTCTCATCCTCTATATCGATCACGATCGCCGTCTTATCACCGTCAGCAGAGACAAATTCGTCGCTTGCCGGCATATTCTCCGCCGAAGACCCCACCGTCTGACCGTTGTCCGTTCCATCCACCTGTTCCTGCTTCTCCGGAACCTTTACGACATCTGCCGTCCCCGATGCATCCTTAACAACATCATTCCGCTTCTGCTCCTGTGCATATTCTGTAATATTCTGCTGCAGATTCCCGTTAACGTCGGACACTTTCTTTCTCCCGGGTATAAGAAACAGCAGTACAATGATGCACAGCAAAAGCAGCACAATCACACCCAGTAATACCGTCGTCATATAGGGACGCTGCAGAAGTCCATGCAGACCTGCCGCATCCTCCCCCGCCTCTTCCCGCTCAACCACATCCAGATCTTCTATCAACAGGTCATCTTTCCCGGTTTCCACTTCATGCTCCTTCTGTTTTCCTCCTCTGATATCATCCCGCCACTGCATTTCTTTTGAATGATCGTTCCGTTCCATCATATTCATATATCACACAACCTTCCCGGCAGGCCGCCAGGCGGCACAACCAATCTGCTCTCCCTTCCTGTACATCCATCCGACAGACGCTTTCCTTCCTGTGTCTCCTCACCATTATAGCCTGCATTCCTTAAATAACTACTATTGAAATTATTAAGATTTTCCTAACCTCTTTCATGAAAAGAGCCCGCCGCCCGGCAGACTCTTTCTCCTGTTCCATTTCCCGCTGTTATTTTACTGCACGACAGTTATCTGCCGCTCAAATATTCGTCAATTCCTTTCGCAGCCGCTTTGCCTGCCCCCATGGCAAGAATCACCGTTGCAGCTCCCGTTACCGCGTCTCCGCCGGCATAGACTCCCTCTTTGGAGGTTTTACCAAATTCTTCCTCCGCCACAATACACTTATACTTATTGACTTCCAGTCCTTTTGTTGTGGACGAGATCAACGGATTCGGAGAGGTTCCCAGAGACATGATCACAGTGTCCACTTCCATCAGAAATTCAGAACCTTCGATCACCACCGGACGTCTTCTGCCGGAAGCATCCGGTTCTCCCAGCTCCATCCTGACACATTTGATCCCGGATACCCATCCGTTCTCATCCGCAATGATCTCTGTTGGATTGGTCAAAAGATCAAATATGATCCCTTCCTCTTTGGCGTGATGAACTTCCTCCACACGGGCCGGAAGTTCCTCCTCGCTTCTGCGGTATACGATATGTACTTCCGCACCGAGACGTAATGCCGTTCTTGCCGCGTCCATTGCCACATTACCGCCGCCCACCACGGCTACCCTGCGTCCCCGCATGATCGGTGTATTGGAATTCTCATCAAACGCCTTCATCAGATTACTTCTTGTCAGGTACTCATTGGCAGAGAAGACGCCGTTGGCCTGTTCTCCCGGAATTCCCATAAATTTCGGCAGTCCTGCTCCGGAACCGATGAATACGGCATCGTATCCTTCTTCCTCCAGCAGCTCATCGATCGTCACGGATTTGCCGACCACCACATTCGTTTCGATCGTCACACCCAGTGCCCGTACATTCTCGATTTCTTTGGCCACTACATCCTGCTTGGGAAGACGAAATTCCGGAATGCCGTACACAAGCACACCGCCCGGTTCGTGCAGCGCCTCGAAAATCGTAACGTCATATCCCATCTTAGCCAGATCTCCGGCACAGGTCAGACCTGACGGACCGGAACCGATCACAGCCACCTTCTTATCTTTCTTCTCCTTAGCCCCTTCCGGCTTAATATGATTCTCCCTTGCCCAGTCCGCAACGAAACGCTCCAGCTTACCGATCGATACCGGTTCTCCCTTGATACCGCGGATACATTTTCCCTCACACTGGCTCTCCTGCGGACATACCCGTCCGCATACAGCCGGAAGCGCGGAGGCCTCGCTGATGATCTGATACGCCGCCTCAATATCCCCTTCCTTCACTTTCTCGATAAATCCCGGAATATTGATTGCCACAGGGCATCCCTTAATACATTGCGCATTCTTACAGTTAATGCAGCGGGTCGCCTCACACATTGCCTCTTCTTTATTATATCCCAGACATACTTCTTCAAAATTTGTCGCGCGTACCTTTGCATCCTGTTCCCGGACAGGTACTTTTTTTAATACATCTGCTGTCATTCTATTGATCATGCTCCTTTCCTGGCCGCTTAAAGCGGTTTACTCTGCAACGCGTTAATCATCTGTCAGCGATTGCTGTTATTCATCCGCACAGTTTCCACATCCGCCGTGATGGGTATCGCCCTCCTGCGCTTTCAGGAACGCCCTTCCCTCTCTCGTCTTATAGATCTGCTGGCGTTTCATCGCCTGGTCGAAATCTACTTTATGTCCGTCGAATTCCGGACCGTCCACACATGCAAACTTTACTTCACCATCCACCGTCAGACGACATGCCCCACACATACCCGTGCCATCCACCATGATCGGATTCATGCTGACTACCGTCGGCAGCTCATATTTCTTCGTCGTCAGGCAGACAAATTTCATCATGATCATCGGACCTATGGCTACACATACATCATAGCTTTTCCCTTCCTGCTCGATCAAATCCTCGATCACTTTTGTGACCATGCCGCTCCTGCCATAAGAACCATCATCCGTAGTGACATAAAGATTACCCGCCACAGCCTTCATCTCTTCTTCCATGATCAGCAGTTCTTTCGTCTTCGCACCGATGATCACATCGGCCTTCACGCCATGCTCATGCAGCCACTTAACCTGCGGATAGACCGGAGCCGTACCGAGACCGCCTGCCACAAAAAGGATCCGCTTCTTTTGCAGGCTCTCCACTCCTTCATGAATAAATTCCGACGGACAGCCCAGAGGACCGACAAAATCGTGGAAACTGTCGCCGGTTTTCAGCTTTCTCATCATTTCTGTCGCCGCGCCCACGACCTGTAATACGATGGTGATCGTTCCCGCCTCTCTGTCGTAATCGCATATCGTCAGCGGAATACGCTCTCCCTCCTCATCCATCCTGACAATAACAAACTGTCCCGGCTGGCAGGCCCTGGCAACACGAGGCGCTTCAACATCCATAAGATAAATATTTGTTGTAAGTTCTTCTGCTTTTACTATCCTGTACATCCCTGTTTATCCTCCTAAACCGATCTCCTTACCATATCTCACTAATAATAATGTAACTCCCCTTTTTTTGCAACCGTTTCTTTCACATCTATATGGCCACCGCCACAAACTCCCCCTCTTCGTCATATCCAAGCTGAGCGGCTTCCCCCGTGTGTATCTCGATCAGAAAAACTTTATCGGTTCGGCTCAGGATCCCTGTCCCGTCATCATAATATTCATTGATCGTATAATAACCGCTGCCATCAATACCAAGCACGGAGCTGAACTGATAACTCAGCGTTCCGCTGTATCGTTTACTGTTTCCCGCCGCATCTTCCAGATATTCCGTCTCCACCAGCCTGCTGATGAGATTCTCAACTGCCTGATCGGTTGGAATGGCATCTTCGAGTGCCAGGGTGTATGTTCTCATAATCACTTCACTGGACACACCCTCGTCGCTGATGTTTACAAATTTAAATTGTGTTCTTCCCAGAGGCATGGGAATCGGCCCCGTATAGGGCACGCTGTCGGCAGTCGGTTCCGAACCGTCCGTCGTATAGAAGATCTTACAGCCCTCCAGGCCTTCCGCCACGATCATCATGGGCTCCGTATATTCTCCGCTGTACAATTCCACTTCCGGTGCATTCGGTACGGACAGATTGATCACGTATTTTCTGGTAACAATCTCGCTCTCTATACCGTAATCATTCACGAAAAAGGCACTGATCGTATGTTCACCGTCTTCAAGAAACAGGGGTGCCGTATAAATCTGGCTGTGTTTGTCCGGTCTGGTTCCATCCACGGTGTAATAGATCGTTCCTGAGGTATTGGAACTGAGCTTCAGGGGAATCACCTCTGCGTAATCCCCTTCCACATAACTGAATTCCGGTGCCATTGCCAGATAACTCTGGAACATATTGACGATGGCATCATCCTGACAGTTCTGCAGCAGCTCATTGATCATTCCATACTGCTCCTGGTTGGCATAGATCGTTACCACCTTATTGTAGGCTTCCTCCACATCTTCATAGGAAAACCCATTATTATCTATTATCCTGAACAACGCACGAAGCGCCGCATCATCCTCTTTCTGCACATAGTAATAATCCGCCTCCAGAAATAGAAGCTCCGCCGCATACGGGTTCTTTGTCAGGGCCTCTTCCAGACAGGCTATCGCTTCCGGGTAAGCTTCCTTTGCCGCGTATTCTCTGGCCTTTTCGATCTGATATTCTACCGTCTGGATATGATAGGCATACGCCCCGTATGTCACCAATGCCACGACAAAGAAGATCACCAGGCTGACGATCACCCATATTCTTCTACTGTCCGGAACCGGTTCTTCCGTCTTACCATGCTCTTCCTTTGTTTTCGTCTTCGTCTTTATATTTGTCTGTTCTACTACTGTATCGCTCTCATCATCTTGTCCTGCCACCAGAATAGACAAAGTTTCCGTTATGCTGTTTTCTATTTCCGGCTCAAAATCAGGTACGATCCTAATCTCCTCTCCGCATGTTTCACAGATCAGATGTCCCTCGATCATTTCATTGCCGCAATGTGGACACTTCATAAACAGTTCCCTTTCTTGTCTGTCGTCCGACTATCTCCCGGCAATGCCTGCCTCCACACAATTATTCATCAACATGGCGATCGTCATCGGCCCTACACCGCCCGGCACAGGCGTGATCGCGCTGCATACCGGTGCAACATCCTCATAGTCCACGTCTCCGCACAGTTTTCCTGCTTCGTTTCGATGAATGCCGACATCTATCACAACGGCTCCCTCTTTCACGTACTCCCTGGTTATCATTTTCGGTTTTCCCGTCGCCACGATCAGGATGTCCGCCCTCCGTGTCACTTCCCGAAGATTCTCCGTCCTGGAGTGCGCGATGGTCACCGTTGCATTTTCCCGCAGGATGAGCAGCGCCATGGGCTTCCCAACAATATTACTTCTGCCAATGATCACGCACTCCCGGCCGGCAATCTCTATGCCGGATCTCTTCAGAAGCTGTATGATCCCGGCCGGTGTACAGGATACAAACCCCGGCTGGCCGATACAGAGCGCGCCCACACTCTGCGGATGGAAACCATCCACGTCTTTTCGGGGGTCGATCGCCCGGATGACCACATCTTCATCAATCTGCGCCGGCAGCGGCAGCTGCACGAGAATCCCGTTCACTTCCTCCTCATTATTCAGCTTGTCGATCAGCTGCAGCAGTTCTTCCTGTGTCGTCTCTTCCGGCAGCTCATAGGAGCGCGAATCGATACCGATATACGCACATGCCTTCTTCTTGTTCCCTACATAAACCGAAGATGCAGGATCACTGCCCACCTGTATAACGGCGAGACAGATGGAGATTCCCCGGGAAATCTTTAAATCTGCAACCTTCTCCTTCAATTCCTCTTTGATCTGTGCTGAAATCGCCTTACCATCTATATTCTGCGGCATAACTACCTCCATTCAAAAGTGCTGCCCTCTGTTTCCTTTCTCTCCCCGGTGTTACTTTAAAACAGTCCGGTTATCTTTCCCCCTTCATCGACATCGATCTGATGGGCCGCCGGTTTCTTTGGCAGTCCTGGCATTGTCATGACTACTCCCGTCAATACTACTACAAATCCTGCTCCGGCCGAGACATATACCTCTCTGACATGCATCTTAAAACCGACCGGTCTTCCCAAAAGTGCCGGATCATCCGACAGAGAATACTGCGTCTTGGCCATGCATACGGGCAGATTCCCAAAACCCAGCTTTTCCAGATTCTGCAGCTGTTTCACGGCTGTCGCCGCATAAGTCACGCCGTCTGCACCATAGATTTCGGAGGCTATTGTCTCTATCTTCTCCTTTAAAGGCAGTGCATCCTCGTACAATACTTTAAAATGACTCTCCTTCTTTTCCAATGTTTCAAGAATTCTGGAAGCAAGCTCTACGCCGCCGGCTCCGCCCTTCTCCCAGACTTCCGAAATGGCAAACCCGCATCCTCTCTCCTGACAGAAATCTCTTACAAAATCAATTTCCTTCCGGGTATCCGTCACGAAAGCATTCAATGTTACAATGATCGGCACCTGATATTTCTGCAGATTCTCTATGTGCTTCTCCAAATTAACAATTCCCGCCTGCAATGCAGGGAGATTCTCTGCTGACAGCTCCTCTTTGGCAATTCCACCGTTATATTTAAGGGCACGCACCGTCGCAACAAGAACCACGGCATCCGGCTTTAAGCCTGCCATGCGACACTTAATATCAAAAAATTTCTCCGCACCCAGATCTGCGCCGAAACCAGCCTCCGTAATAACATAGTCCGCCATCTTAAGCGCTGTCTTCGTTGCACGCACGGAGTTACAGCCGTGAGCGATATTGGCAAAAGGGCCGCCATGTACCAGAGCCGGTGTATGCTCCAGCGTCTGAATCAGATTCGGCTTTAAAGCATCCTTTAACAAAGCCGCCATGGCTCCCACCGCCTGTAAATCGGAGGCAGTCACCGGATCACCCTGATCGTTATAAGCAACAATGATCCTGCCAAGCCGCTCTTTCAGATCCTGCATATCCGACGCCAGACAAAGAATCGCCATAATCTCCGAAGCCACCGTGATCACAAAGTGATCCTCACGGACAAAGCCGTCTGCCCTGGCTCCAAGCCCTACAACAATATTTCTGAGAGAACGGTCATTCATATCCAGACACCGTTTCCAGACGACCTGTCTGGTATCAATGCGCAGCTCATTTCCCTGCTGTATATGATTGTCGAGAAGCGCCGCCAGAAGATTATTGGCGGAAGTTATCGCATGAAAATCACCTGTAAAATGCAGGTTCAAATCTTCCATGGGTACCACCTGTGCATATCCGCCGCCGGCCGCCCCTCCCTTAATGCCAAAACACGGACCAAGTGAGGGTTCCCTGAGTGCAATAACAGCCTTAAGTCCCATCCGGCCAAAAGCCTGCCCCAATCCCACACTGGTGGTTGTCTTCCCCTCACCGGCAGGCGTGGGATTGATCGCCGTCACCAGGATCAGCTTCCCGTCGCGGTTACCCTGAATACGTTCTACATACTCATCTGAGATCTTGGCCTTATACCTCCCGTACAGTTCAAGATCATCCGGCCCGATCCCGATCTTTTCGGCAACATCCACTATATTTTCCAACTTCGCTTCCTGCGCGATCTCTATGTCTGTCTTCATGCCCGCTCCCTGCCTTTCTTAAACCTGTTCCTCATGCAACTATCCATAATTTACAGCACTTCTTCTACAAACTGTTCAAATTCTTCGGCAGTCATCAATACCTTACGTGGCTTCGTGCCTTCCTCTTCCCCTACAACACCGGCCTCGCTCAATTGATCCATAATCCTGGCTGCTCTGTTAAATCCGATCTTAAAAACGCGCTGCAGCATCCCGATGGAAGCCTTGTCCTTATCGATAATAAACCTGCCGGCTTCCGCGAAATACTGATCGTACTCAGAACCGCTTTCTCCATTTCCCGCACTGCCCGGAGCAGCCGCACCACTTCCGATATTCTGAATCTTCTCCTCAATATCACCACTGTAAACATTCCCGATCACCTGATTCTTCAGGAAATCCACGACATCCGATACTTCCTGGTCCGATACAAAAGCCCCCTGCATACGCGCCGGTTTCGGATACCCCTGTGGGTAAAAGAGCATGTCCCCCTTGCCCAACAGCTTCTCCGCACCCACCATATCCAGAATCGTACGGGAATCCACGCCACTGGATACGGCAAACGCTACACGGCTTGGCATATTTGCCTTGATCAACCCTGTAATGACATCCACAGACGGTCTCTGCGTCGCTATGATCAGATGGATACCGCACGCCCTGGCCAGCTGCGCCAGACGGCAAATGGACTCTTCCACCTCTCCGGGGGACACCATCATCAGATCCGCAAGCTCGTCCACAATGATCAGAATCTGTGGCAGCTTCGCCGGCGCTTCCGGATCACCTGCTTTCTGCATGTCCTCAACTTTCCGATTGTATCCTTTGAGATCCCGTACATTGTGGTCTGCAAACTTCTTATAGCGGTCCGTCATCTCAGCAACACCCCAGTGTAATGCTCCGGCTGCTTTCTTCGGATCCGTCACCACCGGAATCAACAGATGTGGAATTCCATTGTAGACACTCAGTTCCACCACTTTCGGATCAATCATGATCATTTTAACATCTTCCGGTTTTGCCTTATACAAAATACCCATAATAATGGTATTAATACAGACTGACTTACCGGAACCGGTAGCACCCGCGATCAGCATATGAGGCATTCTGGCAATATCCGTCACAACGATCTTACCGCCAATATCCTTCCCCACGGCAAAAGCGAGACTGGAGGGAAATTCACGGAATTCTTTAGACTCCACCAGCTCTCTGAAAGAAACCGCCATGTTTTCTTTATTCGGAACTTCTATCCCAACTGCCGCCTTACCCGGGATCGGAGCCTCTATTCTGATATCCGTAGCTGCCAGATTTAATTTGATATCATCTGCAAGGCCTACGATCTTACTCACCTTAACACCCTGTTCCGGCTGCAGTTCATAACGGGTTACCGATGGTCCCTGGCTGATATCCGTAATCGCAACTTTAACACCAAAAGTCTCCAGTGTCTTTTGCAGATGCAGGGCTGTCTCCTTCAATTCTCTGGCCGAATCACCGTTGTTCTTGTTCTTCGCCCTGATCAGCAGATCGTAAGATGGAAACTGATATGGTCTGGGAATCCCGGTTTCCTTATCAGGTGTCGCCTGGACCACTGCCGTCTGTTCCTTCTTCTCCGCCTCCTTAAACGCAGGCACTCGTTCTCTCCCAGGATTCGGCGGCATGGAATTTTCAATCCTGCTGCCCGCACCTGTCGTAACAGTTCTTCCATTCTGGTGAATGGCAGGTTCTCCAAATTCTTCCACATGACTGTTCCCAACGGTTTCTGCCGGACTCTCCGCCCCCTGCTTCTCCTCCGCTGCTCCGTAGATGCGGATCTCGCTGAGATCATCCGATTCGTTTGCTATGTAATGGCTGGAATGTTCCTCTTGAACCGCCTGCACGACTTCCTGTGCCTGCAGATCTTCTTCCGGCAGCTGCAGCGTGATCTCGTGGATATCATCCCTGGTCTTCTCTGCGTCTTCTTTTGTTTTCTCATTATTTAAAGACGTATTGAGCATCACACCGGTGACCTTTTTGTCCATGCGAAGGATCTTCTCATTCTCAAGCTCTTCTTCCCGAAGTCTGCGCTCCTGTGCCGCTCTGGCACGTCTTTCCTCCGCTCTTGCACGCTTCTCCTCCGCTGCAAGCCGCCTCTCCCTTGCACGTTCCCTGCGGTACTCGGCATCTTCTACGGATCGTTCATACATTCTGCGTCCCTGTTTCGTTACCCCTCCGATAAAAGATTTCTCGGTAACGATCACCACGCAGATAACGCCCACAACAAGAAGTGCCAGCACGGTCCCCACCATGCCCAGGAATTTGTAGGACGCATAGAGCACAGACCCGGCAAGCACTCCGCCGCCACTGTGCCGCTCACTGCATCGCTTGAATATCTCTCCCATCTGATAGCTTTCTGTTTCTGCCGGATCTACCGCAAACATCTCGAAGACCATACCGATCAAAACAGCAATGAGCGCACCTGCGATCAGCTTCCTGACTGCTATATTATTGCCCGCATTGGACATTCCGAAAGCGATCGCCAGAAAAATGATCACCGGTGCAACATATGCCATCAATCCAAAAATACCAAACATAACATCGCTGACCGCATCTCCGGCCTTACCGACCAAACCAAAATTACAAAGAAAAAGGATGATCGCAAGCGCAAGAAACACGATCAGTAATATCTCATTGCGGATTGCCACATCCATTGGCTCTGCGTGTGTACTTTTACTGCCGGTATTTCTCTTTCTCGTCTGTGTCTTTCTATTGCCAGACACACTTCTGTTCGAAGTTGTCGTTTTTTTCTTCGCGGAAGAACGATTTCCTCCCTGTCCTGATGCCATTAACTATGCCTCCTGACCAAAATAAGACTTCATATAGTATAGCATTTTCATTTTCTCTTGTCATCCTTTATTTTGTATCAGTTCTCTGGGGAAGCTTTTCGCTTATCGATCATGTCGTGCAGTCTGGAAACCGCATTTTTAATACCTCCCACCTCACACAGGATCCCTTCATCCACTGCCTCCTGGCCGACAAGTATGGTTCCCACATCCTTGGTCAGCACCCCTGTCTCCATCATCAGTTCCTCTATCCTGGACTTGGAGATCCTGCAGTGTTCACAGACAAATCCCGTGATCCGGTTTTGAATCTGCCGGAAATAATCAAAGGTCTGCTGTACCCCGATCACCATACCCGTAAGACGTACCGGATGAATCACCATGGTCCCTGTAGGGACAATATAGGAATAATCCGTGCTGACTGCGATCGGTACACCGATGGAATGGCTGCCGCCCAGTACAAGAGAGACCGTCGGCTTGCTCAGAGATGAGATCATTTCCGCAATGGCCAGACCGGCCTCAACATCCCCACCCATCGTGTTAAGCAGGATCAGAACACCGTCGATCTCCTTACTGTCCTCGATGGCCGCCAACTGCGGCAGAATATGCTCATACTTGGTGGTTTTCGAAGAACTGCTCAGATTGTCATGTCCCTCGATCTCCCCTATGATCGTGATCAAATGAATCTTGTTATGCCTGTCATTCTCATCCAGCGTGATCTGGCCTGTCGCCTCAATCCGCCCGTCTTTATGCTCCTCTTTTTCCCGCTGCTTTTCCTGCTCGTCACGCTTTTCCTCTTTTGTGCTCCTGTTCGATTTTCCCTCTTTGTCTTTTCCGTTATGCTTACTGTTTTCCCTGTTTCCCATCATGTACCTCCACAAATAGAATAAGAGAATCACAAGCGCTTCTCCGCTCTGTGATTCTCTCATAGTTTGTGTTATCTTCCGTCATTTATACATTCCAAAAGACGCTTAAAGATCAAAATCATCGTCATCTTTTATTTCCACATCAAACTTCATATCCTTTTCCTCCACGTGATATTGATAATCCATCTGCCTGTGGACAGGTTTCTTTGGAAGTGGTAATGGATTTTCCAGATAGCGCGGTTTTTGTTGGGGCTGATCTGCCTCTTCGCCACTCTCTTCTTCCTCTTCGCTGCCCTTTTCCTCCTCTGTTATTTCGATCTCCTCTGTTATTTCGATCTTCTCTGTTGTTTCGGCCTCCTCTGCCGACTGGTTAATCTCCTCGATCATGGACTGCATTAACCTGGCTTTCCCGCCAAAAAGACAGTTTTGAAGACCCAGCCCCGCCAACACTCCCCAGATATACATGGAAAATAAACCGAAAGGCTGTATACCGATCACCGCAAATGGAGTAGGAGCTACGATGATACACAGCAGGACCCACAACATATAATTCTGCTCTCTGCCGCTGCGGAAAAATTCAAAGACAAGAAATGCCGCAAAAACCACGAGAACTACGAACAAAAGCATATCCATGGAATAGGGATAAAGCGGTCTAAAGCCGAAAGTTTGTGTCTTCCCCACATGCAGCACAGCCCAGTTTTGCAGCTCTTTATCCCAGGCTGCACCACCATCGTAAGAGAAGATGCCTGCCATTCCCAAAAAACCCGCTGCGCATGATAAAACAGCCGCAGCAGCTGCCGCACAGCCAATTGCCGGGGAATGATGGATCTGCAGTCCTTCCGGCCGCTTCTTATTCCCGGTAAAGATGGCTGTCATCAATATCAGTATCGTAAATGCCGTCAGATCAAGATATCCGAGAATCCCGATCACGACTCCTGTAAGCACTGTCCCTGCCAGCATCGGTTTTCTGCTCAGGCGGTTTGCACAATATCCCTTTACCAGACCGGCTGCGGCAAGCATTCCGATCATATACAGGATAAAATACAGACATTCCGGCCCCAGATTCTTTAACATTTCCAGACAGCTTACCGAACATGCCAGATAGAAAAGCACCACACAGGCAGGAATCCGGCCCGCAAGCTTTCTGGTCACTGCATAGGCAAGTATTAATCCCACGATCTGTAAAACAACCTGAAAAATAATCGCGGAGGCAACTTTATTTCCCAGAAAAGTCAATACAAACGACAGACAGGACACATACAGGTAAGCGGCTCCGTAAGCAGGCGGTTCCACAGAACTGTCCGCCGTCACTACGGCCATGTTAAAATACTCTATTCCATTGACACCTGCCTGCGCGCCGCTCTCTGCAGTATTCAGCAATGCTATGTATTCCGAAGCACGTAAGATCCGCAGAAAAATACCGATGGCAAAGGCCAGCCATACTATGACAGTCTCTGTGATACCGAAGATTTTTTCCTTCCGAACTGTCTTCTTCCTGATCTTGACCGCAGTAACGCGAATGACCCAGTACAAAGCTGCCATAGCAGGAAGTATCAAAAATCCGACGGCCGGCACTGTCCGGTCTGCCAGAGATACCGTCATGCCACCTGTCTGCAGATAACTTGCCCAGATATAATTCCCTGCAAAAACAAGAAATACAGCACACAGCATCGTATAGATCACCCATAATACATAGCTAAACCATGTTTTGCGATAAGTCATAATTCCAGTATTCCTTTACAAAACTTTCGATATTGCCTGCTCCAGATCCGCGATAATATCATCAATGTGTTCCAATCCTACGGACAATCTGATCAGATCCGGTGCAACACCGGCTTCTTTCAATTGTTCCTCATTCATCTGCCTGTGTGTATGACTTGCCGGATGCAGAACGCTCGTTCTCGCATCTGCCACATGTGTTACGATCGCGGCCAGCTTTAAATGATCCATCATCTGCGCTGCGGCCGCTCTTCCGCCTTTTAATCCAAAGGAGATAACCCCACATGTGCCGTTCGGCATATATTTCTGCGCCAGCTCATAGTATCTGCCGCCTTTCAGCCCCGGATAATTTACCCAGGCGGTCCGGTCGTTATGTTCCAGATACTCCGCCACCTTCAACGCATTATAACAGTGCCGTTCCATGCGGAGCGGCAGAGTCTCCAATCCAACATTCAATAGAAATGCATTCTGCGGTGACTGTATCGACCCCAGATCCCTCATCAGCTGGCTTGTCGCCTTGGTAATATACGCCGCCCTGCCAAATTTCTCCGTATAGGTAATGCCGTGATACGACTCATCCGGTGTGCACAGCCCCGGAAATTTCTCCGGACAGGCACTCCAGTCAAAATTTCCGGAATCGACAATACAACCGCCCACAGCCATAGCATGTCCGTCCATATATTTTGTTGTTGAATGAACGACGATATCCGCTCCCCAGTCAAAAGGATTGCAGTTGATCGGTGTCGCAAAGGTATTATCCACGATCAACGGCACGTGATGCGCATGTGCCAGACGTGCAAATTTCTCGATATCCAACACCACCAGCGCCGGATTGGCGATCGTCTCCGCGAAAACACATTTCGTATTCGGTGCAAAGGCTTCTGCGATTTCCTCTTCCGGGGCATCCGGGTCCACTACGGTACAGCTGATTCCCATTTTCTTCATCGTACAGGTAAGCAGGTTAAATGTTCCGCCGTACACCGTCGATGACAAAACCACGTGATCCCCTGCCTCACAGATATTGAACACTGCATAATGACAAGCCGCCTGGCCGGATGATGTCAACATTGCTGCCACGCCGCCCTCCAGTTCACAGATCTTGGCAGCAACACAGTCATTGGTTGGATTCTGCAGTCTGCTGTAGAAGTAGCCGCTCTCCTCCAGATCAAAAAGCCTTCCCATCTGCTCCGAAGACTCGTATTTAAAGGTCGTACTCTGATAGATCGGCAGCACACGCGCCTCCCCGTTGCCCGGTTTCCATCCGGACTGAATACATATTGTTTCTTTCTTATATTGTCTGCTCATATTATCTCCCCATTCCTGTCAACCTGCGAATTTGGGCGCTGTTTTCCATATATGGATTTTCACACTACTGCTTTCCGATCACCATATATTCTGCTTTCAATTCTGCCATCATGGACTTATAAAGCCGGCTGCACTGTTCATTCTGCTCTTTTTCAATATGATCCACACATTTCCTGATATAGGTGTTCCAAAGGTACCGATATTTCTCTTCCGGATCAGCATCCCTGGCGATTCTTTTGACGATTGTCGGTGCAATGTCATAGTATTCATCTATCAGTCGTTTACCTTCCGCACTCCTGACAAAATATCCGTCCCGAAACCGCTTCATCAACAGGATCTCCCTGCAGTTCTGCGGTTTTTGCAGCCCACGGCATACGGCGGTCGTTACAAAGCACAGTTTCTGCCGGAATCCTGCCTGGATAGATTCAAAGTCTGACGCCCGAATACGGGCGCCGAATGCTTCCTGCCATCTGCCACATATCATTTCCGTCAGCCGTTTCGTCTCCTCTTCTCTGATGCCACAGCGTCTGTGCCATGCAATAACCGCAGGCAGAACATAAGAGACCATATACAGATTCAGATCATACTGCATCTTCTCTCTTTTGGTCCTGCCCTTAACCGTATCCACCTTCTGACGTGCACCACAGACAAAAGCTTCCGCCGCCTGCATTTCAGCCTGTTCCTGTTCCCGAAGCAGCATATCACCCGCACCCACGCTGCTCAGCATATCCCACACCACAACATTACTCTCCAGATAGTCCTGAAAAGCCTGTGCATATGTTTCTTTCCTGAATTCGGCATTCTTCCGCTCTGCCTGATCGAACAGTCCCGCGATCCGTTCCGGTTCCATCACAACCCTCCATACCTCTACATCCTGTATATCCTGGTCAATACACTTTCTACTCATCCCAGTTATGATATACCGCCTGTACGTCGTCGTCGTCCTCCAGAAGATCCAGCGTTTTCTGCAGATTCTTGATCGCCGTTTCGTCCGTCAGTTCCACCCAGTTCTGCGGAATCATGGTCACTTCCGAAGATACCAGCGCAATACCGGCCTCTTTCAATGCGGCGTCCACTACACTCCACTGGTCCGGATCCGTGTAGACCTCATAGCAGTCTTCCTCCTCGGAAAAATCCTCCGCTCCCGCATCCAGGGCTGTCATCATCAGATCATCCGCCTCCATATCACACTCTTCCTTATCAATGATGATCAACCCTTTCTTATCAAACATAAAGGAAACACAGCCGGGTGTACCTACATTCCCCTGCCCTTTTGTAAAAGCGCTCCTCACATTGGCTGCCGTTCTGTTGGCATTATCCGTCAGAGCATCTACGATAATGGCAATGCCGTTAGGACCGTATCCTTCATAGGTGACGTATTTATAGTTGACATTACCGCCCTCTCCGGCCGCCTTCTTGATGCCTCTGTCAATCGTATCGTTTGGCATGTTATTCGCCTTGGCCTTGGCAATCACCTGTGCAAGCTTGAAATTATTGGCCGGATCCGGTCCGCCTTCCTTGACGGCCACCGCGATCTCTCTCCCGATGATCGTAAAGATCTTGCCTTTTGCGGCATCGTTCTTCTCTTTCTTATGTTTAATATTTGCAAATTTAGAATGTCCTGACATAATCTTGGGTCTCCTTTGTTTTTCTATATCTGCAACAGTTCAGACATCTTCCCTGTCACTTTCGTTTCCTGTCTGCCCGGTATCCAGGCAGATACACATACTCTGTATGAAACCGCTTCGCTCAAAGCAGTCATACCGTTTCCCTGTTCAGCGGGTGTGCAAGTACACTCTGGATCATGCGATCCTTCACTTCCAGAATTCTGAACAGATATCCTTCATACTCGAACTCGAAGTCTTCCCCCTCCTCCGGTATATGCTCCAATCTGGAGATCACAAATCCGTTGACCGTATCAAAAGGCTCCTCATCAAAGTTGATTTTCAGCTGATCTTCCAGCTCTTCCAGCGGCATCTTGCCCTGAATCACATAACTATCCGTATCATTCCTGACAATATAGCTCGCCTCTTCATCATATTCATCTTCAATATTCCCGACAATCTCTTCCAGAATATCTTCCAGTGCCACCAGTCCGGCCGTCTGTCCATATTCATCGACAACGATAACCATCTGAATCTTCTCTGCTCTCATGACACGGAACAGATCGTCGATCTTACGTTTCTCCGTGATAAATCTGGGTTCACGGAGCAGCCCCTTGATCTTGCCGATGGGTCTGGTCTTCATCCGGCCATTCATCTGCATTCGCATAACATCCTTCAAATGCAGGATCCCTATGATGTGGTCGATCGTACCGTCATAAACCGGAAAGCGACTGTTATGAGCATCCACAATAAATGAGGCGGCCTCCTGCAGTGTCATGGTAGATTCTATGCCAACCATATTATTGCGGTTGACCATAATATCCTTCGCCTCCTTATCCCCGTACTCGAAAATATTATTGATCATCTCCGCCTCGTTGGCTTCCAGTATCCCCTGCTCATGTCCGACACTGACCATGGACAGGATCTTCTGCTCTGTCACATCTGCCCGTCTACCGGCACCCTTGACGCCGAAGATACGCAGAATTCCACCTGCCGTCACAGATATAAGCGCCGTCAGCGGCGCTGTGATCCGAACATAATAATAGACAGGCGTAATAAGCAGCCTGAACCATCTCTCCGGATTACGCGATGTAACCTTTCTGGGAATCGACACCCCGAAAGTTACTATTATGTACAGCAGAACAAACGTGACCAGTATCGCCGTGACAACAGCAAACAGCCTGATATGCCAACCGAACAGATCCCCCATACTGCTGACCGCCGTCCGGTAGACCAGATACGTAAAATAACTGTTCAGCTGATACAGATACAGGGCACCAAATAAAATATTAACCGTCACAATCCCCAACTGAATTGCACTGGTATACTGCGGCATGTGTCCCGCCAGGTAATCCAGCCTCACCTGCTTTCGATCCGGCCCGCCCGTCTCATCCTTCTCCTCGTCACCATGCTCTGCCTCTTTTCTGTACTGAAATGCAGAGTCAAAACTGTAAAACAGCATCTCCAATAATAACAAAACAATAAACCACACAAAACTGCTACTACTCGCGACACCATCGTCCATACGGATTCATCATCTCCTTTGCCATTTTTTGAAGCATCATTTGCTATTATATAAATATAGCAAGGAATGGAAGCAGTGTCAAACTACATCTCAGCCTTCTCTATGTATTTAATTCAAGGCTGACCATCAGTCCAACATTCACAACCTTCATAATGTCCTGATCCAGATGACAGATCCTGTCCTTCAGACGCTTCTTATCAATTGTCCTGAGCTGCTCCAACAGGATAACGGAATCCTTTACCATGTCATATTTACTGGCATTCAGCTCGATATGGGTGGGCAGCTTCGCCTTATTCATCTTAGAAGTGATCGCCGCACAGATCACAGTCGGACTGTGCTTATTTCCGATATCATTCTGTATAATCAACACCGGCCTGATACCGCCCTGTTCAGAGCCGATCACGGGTCTTAAATCTGCGTAGTAAATATCTCCTCTTCTCATTACCATACACTTCCTTATATAAATTTTCTGTATCACTATTATTGTCCGTTTATCTTAAGGATATACAATGTAAGAAGAATTTTACTGTGAAAGAAAGTAGAATTTCACAGTAAGGATGGCCATACGGCCCGCCAGGCGGCAAACCCTTCAAAGATACACACGTTCAGCGATAATCGTCATAATAATCCTTAGTATCCACTATTCTGCCACCTTTTATGTACACACGCGGAATTCTTTTGCCCAGATCGCAGGCAAGTTCGTAATTAAATCTGCCTGAAAGATCTCCCAGCTCTTCCATCGTGATCTGAAAACCACCGTCTCTGCCAATCAGCGTCACTTCATCTCCCTCTGCCGCATCCGGGATATCATCCAGTCCCACCATGAACTGATCCATGCAGATTCTGCCCAATACAGGCGCTCTTTTCCCCCGAATCAGCACATACCCCCTGTTCGACAGGCTTCTTGGATAGCCATCCCCATATCCGACCGGTATCGTCGCGATCCGCATTCTACCAGGTGTCACATAGGTGCCGCCGTAACTGACCGGCGTCCCTGCTTCTACTTCCTTAATATAAACAATATGGCTTTTCAATGACAACACCGGCTGCAGTGATACAGGCTCTCTCTCCATTTCCTGCGACGGCCACAGCCCGTACAATGCGATTCCTGCCCTGACCGCATCCATATTAGCCTCCGGAAGTTCCAGAATTCCCGCACTGTTGGAACAATGCTTCACCAAAGCAGGATGATCTGGAACGCTCTCCACCCGCTCCATAAAGTCCCGGAACAATGCAAGCTGCTGTCTGGACGACGTTTTATCCCGTTCATCCGCCCGTGCGAAATGGGTATACATTCCTTCCACCACGATTCCTTCCATGCGAAACGTCTTCTCCACGAATCGAAGTCCGCTCTCATCCGTTCTGATGCCCAGTCTGTTCATCCCGGTCTCCACTTTTACATGTACTCTGGCCGGTTTTCCCAGTCTTCGAGCACAAGCCGCCAGTTCCTCCAGACTGTCCTCCCGAAAGACCGTCAACCGTATCTCATTACGGATCAGCTCCTCATAACAGTATGGAAACGCGTGGCCCAGTACCAAAACCGGCTTCTGCAGCCCTGCGCGCCGCAGAATCACTGCTTCTTCCGCAGTAGCAGTGGCACACCCTGATACGAAATCCATACTTTCCAATTCCCGCCCGATCTGCACCGCCCCATGCCCGTAGGCATCTGTTTTGATCACCCCGATGATCTTTGTTTCCAAAGATAAGCTGCGACGCATCTGCTCCATATTATTATGTACGGCATCCAGATCGATCGCCGCATACACCCTCTGATATTTTTCCATCATAAAAGCTACATTCCTTTCCCTCTGTCCTGTATCTGCGCCACCGCATCTTTCATACTGTCTATCAGATCGGTTGCCGTCATACATATTTCCGTCCTCTGCTCTGCCGCCAGATCCCCTGCGCACCCATGTAGATATGCCCCCGTGACCGCTGCGTCCATCCCCGGCATCCCCTGTGCAAGAAATCCTGTGATCATACCGGCCAAAACATCACCGGAACCTGCTGTTGCCATCCCGGCATTGCCTGTTGTATTAATATAACCCTGCAATCCTTTACACTGCACCACCACGGTCCTGGCATCCTTGCAGACAATCACACTGCCAAGCCTGTCGCCGAGACGTCTCGGATAATCTGTCAAACCGGCTTTCGCCTGCGCCGTAGAACAGTCATATAACCTCGCAAATTCCCCCAGATGTGGTGTGAGAATGATTGCTCTGCCCTGTGCTCCTTTCTCCGCCAGGATTCTTTGCAGCCCGCAATCCCGTGCCAGCAGATTCAACCCGTCTGCATCGATCACCAGCGGCAGATCGCTTTCCTGTACTGCAAATTTTAACAGCTCACCGGCAGTCTCTCCCATACCGATTCCCGGTCCGATCAGAATACTGTCCGCCCATGCTGCCGCCTCCTCCAGCGATTCCAGAAATGCTGCCGCCTCCATGGCCGAAGCACCCTCCGCATAGGTAAGCATCATCGCTTCCGGTAGATACTGCTGCACGATCTCACGGTTCCTGACTTCCGTGACCACCTTGACCATCCCCACACCTGTGAGGAAAGCGCTCTTCGCCGCCAGCATTGCGGCCCCTGCCATCTGTCTGCTCCCAACGATAAGAAGTGCCTTGCCGAAGGTTCCCTTATTCCCGTCCGCACAGCGCACAGGAAGAACACCGGGTTCTTTGCCGATATACGTATACCAGTAAGGCTTCTCACCCAGAAAACCATGCTCATCTATCCCCATATCCCTGCAGACAAGTCTCCCACAGTATGACGTGCCCGGATATAAAATATGACCTGTTTTGCGAAAACCATAGGTCACTGTCAGATCTGCCTGCACGGCATCCCCCATCACTTCCCCGGTATCCGCATGGATTCCGGACGGAATATCCACACTGCACACCCAGGCACCGCTTTTGTTGATCCACCTGATCGCATCTTTCCAGATCCCTTCCACATCTCTGGATAAACCGATGCCAAAGACAGCATCTATTACTATATCATATTCACCTTCCTGTATCCTGCTAAAGATCCCCGCCTGATAAGCCCGCAGAATATCAATCTGCCTGCGCGTCTCTGTGGAACAACGGCCATGGAAATCTTCCCCCGGCAGAACGAATGTCACCTCGTATCCCTGCAGCATAAGAAGTCTTCCCACCGCCAGTCCATCTCCACCGTTATTGCCTCTTCCGGCCAGCACCAGCACCCGGCATGGCGCTTTACCGCGCACCAGCTGCAGTTCTTCCACCGTGACAAGTGCCGCACGTTCCATAAGCAATAGCCCCGGCACGTGAAACCGTTCTATCGTGTTGGCATCATACCGCCGCATTTCTTCCGCTGTGACCAGATATTGCCTCATATTCTTCTCCTTCTTTTCAGGTACATAACAGGCAGGACAGAAGCGTCCGTTTCTTACGATTCCGACGCCTCTGCCCTGTTATTTTCCTGCGTTTGTTCCTCTTCTTCCTGCTTACTGTCCTCTTGTGCAGTTTCCTTTTTACCGCCCCGTCCTGCTTTCGGATCATACTTCATATCAAAGATTTCGATCACCTCCGCCCCGAAGATATCATGCATATAGGAATATAATTGATGGTTCATTATCTCCTTTTCCTGTTTACGCACTACCTTCTTCTTCAATTCCCGTCGGATATTCCGGATCCACTCTTCAATTTCCTCCAGCTCCTTCGTGTTCTCCTGCATTCTCCTGTAGCAGGTCTCCATCGTAGCCAGCATCAGTCTGTTATTCAACTGAACGATCTGCCTCGGCAGTTCCAGCATCTCCTCTTCGCACTCCTCCAGCTTCTCATTACATTCATTGACCAGCCGCTTGTGCGTCTCCATCTCCTTCTCCATCCTCAATGTAGCGCCGCTTTCCATCTCATTTGCAAGAAGAACGATCTCATCCATCAGTTTTTTCTTTAATTTTCTGATTTCCCTGTTTTTACTGTTTACTTTACCCTGACGCTTCAACAGACCATTGAGTTCACATTCCATATCCTTGATCTCAGAAGGACATTCCTGCTGTGTAAAAAGCTGATGCCATTTATGATCCAGCGTAAGGATCGGAATCTTCTTATCCGCTAAAGCTGTCTGAAATACTTCATCCGTTCTCTCCATAATACGTAAACCTCTCCCCAAATATCTACTGCAACCAGAATCTTCGTAACAGGGAAGCCGAAGGCTTTCTGCTACGGATACTTAACTGTCACTTGATGACAGATTATAGGACAATTTCATCAGGCTGTCCGACAGGTGCACACTCTCCACCTGAATCCCCTGCGGAACATGCAGATCCACATGCGCAAAATTCCATATTCCTTTGATACCGTAGGATACAAGCTGTTCCGCCACTCCCACCGCAGCGCTTTTCGGAACCGTGAGCACCGCGATATCTATCTCTTTCTCTCTGACGAACCGCTCCATGTCCTCCATCGGGCGTACCGTAATCCCATGGATCTTCGTCCCCTGGATCGCCGGATCGACATCAAAAATCCCCCGGAAGATAAATCCCCGACGTTCGAAATCCCTGTAGTTTACAAGCGCCTGTCCCAGATGTCCCGCTCCTACTATGATCAGATTATGTTCTTTATCCAATCCCAGTATCCTGCCGATCTCATCATAAAGATATTCCACGTTATATCCATATCCCTGCTGTCCAAAACCACCAAAATTATTCAAATCCTGTCTGATCTGGGATGCCGTCACCTGCATGATATCACTCAGCTCCTGTGAGGAGACTCTCTCGATCCCTTCATCCTTCAATTCACCCAAATACCTGAAATATCTGGGCAGGCGGCCAATCACAGCCTGTGAAATTCCTTTTGCTTCCACCTCGCTGCCTCCTGAGAATATTATAATAAACCGCTCATCCCCTGTCACTCTGCGACGGGACGGCTTCATTAGACCATACATTTTGACACGGTCAGAACAATAAATATGCTGACCTGTACGCATGGTTACCAATAGTATACAACTGCGTTAAAAAGCTGTCAAACTATCCATTGACAGTTTTGTTATCAGAACGTTATACTGGTTACAGTCCACGGCCCGGCCAGCCGCAAGCTGTAGCCTATCCGGCCCACGGAAATATGTTTATATCAATATTAAAGCTTGAAAGTTTTGAAAGGCACGATGTATCATGATACTCTCTGTAAGTAATATCCATAAATCATTCAACGAGATCCCGGTGTTGAAGAATGTATCTTTTCATATTGAAGACTATGATAAAGCTGCTGTTGTAGGCATAAACGGAGCGGGTAAAACGACACTCCTGCGCATCATCATGGGTGAAATTTCCGCTGACGAAGGGATCGTGACCGTCTCCCGTGACAGGAGCATCGGTTACCTCTCCCAGCACGAGGCTGTTTCCGGTGAGAACACCATCTACAACGAACTGCTGTCCGTCAAACAGGATATCATCGATCTCGAACAGAAAATGCGTTCTGTTGAGCTGCAGATGAAATCAGCTTCCGGCGATACCCTGCAGCAGCTGATGACCTCCTATGCCAGTCTGACCCACGCTTTTGAATCTGCCAACGGCTACGCCTGCAGGAGTGAGGTGACCGGCGTTTTAAAAGGTCTCGGCTTTACGGAAGATGAATTTGGCAGATCGGTTGCCACTCTTTCCGGCGGTCAGAAGACCCGTGTAGCACTCGGTAAGCTGCTCCTGCTCAAACCGGATCTGATCATCCTGGATGAGCCTACGAACCATCTGGACATGTCTTCCATTACCTGGCTGGAAACTTACCTGTTAAACTACAGGGGAGCAGTGATCATCGTATCCCATGACCGCTACTTCCTCGACCGCATCGCCAACAAAATAATCGAGATCGACAACACGAAAGCCACGGTCTTTACAGGTAATTACTCTTCCTACGCCTCCAGGAAGGAAGCGCTGCGGGCCGCAGAATACAGTGCCTATATGAAGCAGCAGCAGGAGATCAAACATCAGGAAGAAGTCATTGAGAAGCTGCGGTCTTTTAATCGGGAAAAATCCATCCGCCGCGCCGAAAGCCGTGTGAAAATGCTGGATAAGATCGAAGTCCTGGACAAACCCACTCAGGTACGCGCCGACATGCACCTTAAGCTGGAACCCAAGTACACCAGCGGCAATGACGTTCTTCGTGTGGAAGATCTGTCGAAGTCCTTCGGCTCCCTTACCCTGTTCGAACATCTTGATTTTGAGCTGAAAAAGGGCGAACATGTAGCGATCATCGGCGATAACGGAACCGGCAAGACCACAATCCTGAAGATCATCAATGAACTGGTCGCTCCCGATACCGGCGAGATTCATCTGGGCAGTAATGTAGCCATCGGATACTATGATCAGGAACATCATGTTCTACATATGGACAAAACCCTGTTTGATGAGATCTCCGACGACTATCCCACGCTTTCCAATACCGAGATCCGCAACACGCTTGCCGCCTTTCTCTTTACCGGTGAAGACGTGTTTAAGCAGGTCAAAACTTTAAGCGGCGGTGAACGCGGCCGGGTATCCCTGGCAAAGCTGATGCTCTCCGAGGCCAATTTCCTCATCCTCGACGAACCTACCAATCATCTGGATATCCTGTCCAAGGAGATTCTGGAAGATGCCCTGAACGCTTATACCGGCACCGTACTGTATGTATCCCATGACAGATACTTCATCAACAAGACTGCCACCCGGATCCTCGATCTAAACCACCAGGTACTGACCAACTATCTTGGCAATTACGAATACTATCTCGAGAAAAAAGACGGACAGTCCGTATATCATAATGACAGCAGTCATGACCAGGCCGATCTGCAGAAAGCAGCTTCTGCTCCCTCCGACACAAAACAGGACTGGAAAGCACAGAAGGAACTTCTGGCTGCACAGCGCAAAAGGGAAAATGCTTTAAAGAAATGTGAAGAATCCATTGAACAGTTGGAACAGCGCAATGCTGAGATCGATCTGCTCATGGCATCTCCCGAGATCTGTACCAATGTTGCCAAACTGCAGGAACTCACCCGGGAAAAAGAAACCAACGAAACTACCTTAAATGAACTCTACGAAAAATGGGAACAGCTCTCGGAATAAGAGCTGTTCCCTTCTCTGTTACGTTATTCCTGCATCTTACATGATCTGCTCAAATGTCTCACGGATCGCTTTGATAAACTCCTCGCTGTTCAATACGGTCACATCCTGCAGGGAGGTGATCAATGCCAGATCTTTAGTCATTTTCCCTGCTTCAATCGTCTGAACCGTCGCCCGCTCCAGTTTATCGGCAAACGCCATCAACGCCTGATTGTCATCCAGTTCTCCGCGCTTCCTGAGGGCTCCCGTCCATGCAAAGATCGTTGCCACCGAATTCGTGGAGGTCTCCTCTCCTTTCAAATGTTTGTAATAGTGTCTCTGTACCGTCCCATGCGCCGCTTCATACTCATAGACACCGCCTGGGGATACGAGCACGGATGTCATCATGGCGAGAGAACCGAACGCCGAAGACACCATATCGCTCATCACATCCCCGTCGTAGTTCTTACACGCCCAGATAAAGCCACCCTTTGCCTTCATGACACGTGCCACCGCATCATCGATCAAAGTATAGAAATATTCAATGCCTGCCGCATCAAATCGCTCCTTATATTCGGCATCATAGATCTCCTGGAAGATATCCTTGAAATTATGGTCATATTTCTTGGAGATCGTATCCTTCGTCGCAAACCATAGATCCTGCTTCGTGTCCAGCGCAAAGTTAAAGCATGCTCTGGCAAAGCTGGCAATGGACTCGTCCATATTATGGATTCCCTGCAGAATACCTGCACCCGTAAAGTTATGTATGGTTTCCCGTATCTGTGTGCCGTCCTCTGCTGTAAAAACAAGTTCTGCTCTGCCGGGACCGGGCACCTTGATCTCCGTATTCTTATACACGTCACCATAGGCATGACGGGCCAGTGTAATAGGTTTCTCCCAGTTTCTGACGCAGGGTTCTATTCCCTTTACTACAATGGGAGCCCGGAAAACCGTTCCGTCCAGTGCCGCACGGATCGTACCGTTGGGACTCTTCCACATCTCCTTTAAATTGTACTCCGTCATTCTGGCAGCATTCGGAGTAATCGTTGCACATTTTACCGCCACACCGTATTTCCTGGTCGCCTCCGCAGAATCCATGGTAACCTGATCGTCGGTCTCGTTGCGGTGCTCCAATCCAAGATCATAATACTCCGTTTTCAGATCGATATAGGGCAGCAGCAGCTCGTCCTTGATCATTTTCCACAATATTCTTGTCATCTCATCGCCGTCCATTTCCACAAGGGGCGTTGTCATTGTGATCTTTTCCATACTCTTCTTCCTTTCTCCTGGCCGTTACCAGTATCCGTTTCTCATTGTCAACCATTGTTCCGGTGTGCTGCAAAACTCTATTCAGAACCTGCAGCCTCCTCGCCGTACACCTCATACAACCCGTTCTTCACCATATTTTCATAGGCGTTGAGGATATGCCTGTTAGCCAGCTGCTCTGCCCTGTCCGCATCCTTCTCCTTGATTGCCTCCATGATCTGCCGGTGCTCATCGTTGGAAGCCCGCCCCCTCGTATTGGTAGACAGCGTCTTCTGCCTGACCCGCAGAACATACTGATGATAATCCCGCAGCGTATGCTCCAGCATCTTGGAATCGCACGCCTCATACAGAATATCATGGAACCGGTTGTCAAGTTCCGCCATCTGATCCATATGTCCCTTCGATGCATGAAAATCCGCCAGATAGATGTTCTCTTCCATCTCCTCCAGCTGCTCCTTCGTAATCTTCTCGGTGGCCAGCCTGGCACACAATCCTTCCAGCAGTGAACGGATCATATAAATGTCCTTCACATCCTTGGCCGTGATCCCCGTCACGTATGCTCCTCTGTTGGGCACGATCTGAATCAGACCTTCCAGCTCCAACTGCCGAAAAGCCTCTCTGACCGGCGTGCGGCTCACTCCCAGCTCCTCGCCGATTGCCACTTCCTTCAACTCTTCGTGTTCCCTGTACCTGCCGCTCAGGATGTCTTCCCGCAGCTTCTGGAACACTCTGCCGCGCAGGGAATACTTATCATTCACTTCATTTTTTAAATCATAATTAGCCATTTTACTGTCTTATCTCCACTATCACTCAATTTGAACCGGCACCCGGCATTGCAAGACCAAGCTCCGTACAAACCTTACGTATCTGAGAAATCAGCTCCTCATCCGTCAGTACCGTTACGCGTCCTGCCGCATATTCCTCATCTACCCAGACCTTCAACGCCCGTACCAGATCACAGCTCTTGTCCAGTTGATCCTGCTCCTTTAAATGATAATACGTATTGATCCAATGTGCAATCCCTGCCAGCCCGGAAGTATTCGATACCGCACAGAGCACCGGCCTGTTCAAAAATTTCTCCGTATCGAAAATATTATAGATCTCTTCGTTCTTAAGCAATCCGTCGGCATGAATACCTGCTCTTGTCACATTAAAATTCTTTCCTACAAAGGGTGTCCGGGGCGGAATCTCATAGCCGATCTCTTTCTCATAATACTCTGCCAGTTCCGTGATCACGGTCGTATCCATGCCATTCAGATCGCCGCGAAGCTGCGCATACTCGAATACCATCGCTTCAAGCGGTGTATTGCCTGTCCGTTCCCCGATACCGAAAAGCGATGTATTGATGCCGGAACAACCGTAAAGCCATGCCGTGGTAGAGTTCGCGACCGCCTTATAGAAATCATTATGTCCGTGCCATTCGATCAATGCGTGGGGAACTCCGGCATGCGTATGGATCGCATAGATGATTCCCTGTACACTCCTCGGTATAACAGCACCCGGGTAATTGACGCCATACCCCATCGTATCACATGCCCGCACTTTGATCGGAATCCGATATTCTTCCATCAGCTTCATCAGTTCCATACAGAAAGGCACCACATAACCGTAAATATCCGCTCTCGTAATATCCTCCAGATGACATCTGGGACTGATCCCCTCTTCCAGGCAGTCACGGATCACACTCAGATAATGATCCATCGCCTGCCGTCTGGTCATCTTCAGCTTCAGGAAAATATGATAATCCGAACAGCTCACCAGTATGCCCGTTTCTTTCATCCCGATTTCCTTGACCAGCTTAAAATCCTCTTTGCTGGCACGGATCCAGCTTGTGATCTCCGGATATTGATAGCCGCGCTCCATACACTTATAGACCGCATCCCTGTCTTTCTTACTGTAAAGAAAGAACTCACTGGCACGGATCATGCCGTTTGGTCCGCCCAATCTATGCAGATGATCATAGATCGTCACGATCTGCTGTGTCGTGTAGGGAGCCCTGGACTGCTGTCCATCCCGAAAAGTCGTATCCGTGATCCAGATATCTTTCGGCATATTGTGAGGTACTGTCCTGTCATTGAACGGAATCTTGGGTATCTCGGAATACGGAAACATATTCCTGAAAACATTTGGTTTCTTCACATCGTCCAGTATATACATATGTTCTTCTATTTCCAGAAGATTATTATGGTCATTCATGGTCACCGGACGGTTCGTGAAAGTCTTCTCATCATACATGGCTGTCGTCACACCTTTCCTGTCTGTATTTTATACACTTCTGACAGTTCCCGGCATACACTTATATCCCCTGGAGCGTTACAGGAAACAGTAACTGGATTTACAATTCATGTATGCCACGTATAATTGTATACAATCATACCGTTCATGTCAACCACTAAAAAAGCCTGATGGAAAAAGCAGTCCATTCAAGGGAAACGGATACCGCTATTCCATACACATCTTTTCCACATCCAGCATTCCCCACCCCTGCTTGTTCCAAGAATCTCCCATGTCATATGCACTGTAGATCATTTTCCGTTTCACCTGATCGTTGTTCATATATGGATATTTCTGAAGCAGAAGAGCAGCCGCTCCGGAAACCACCGGCGTAGCCATGGAAGTACCACTCTTTCTGGTGTAGGCATTTCGATAACCGATCCTGTCATTCCCTTTCCATCGCACATTACAGGATAAAATATCCGTTCCCGGAGCTACCACATCAGGCTTTCGATACAATATACTTCTACTGCCCCTGCCGGAATAATTCTCACACAGATCCCTGCGGGCGCCAAAATAACCTCCTTCATGACATCCGACCGTGATCACCCTGCGGCTGCATCCAAGCGGTGATATCGTCCCTTCTTCCGGTCCGTTGTTGCCCGCCGCACACACCACCACGATCCCTTCTTCCCACGCTGCATCCAAAAGCTCCACCAGTTCTTCCATATGTTCCATCTCACCGCTTGAACCGATGCCCAGCGACACATTCAGCACTCTGATCTGATAGCGGATATGATTTTTCAGAACCCATTCCAGACCTCGATGCATACTTTCAACGCAGCCTTCCCCATTCTGATCCAGCACCTTTCCAATACACAATCTGCAGGCAGGCGCAATTCCTTTATACGATCCATGGGATGCATGCCCATTACCACCAACACAGCCCGCTACATGAGTTCCATGTCCACTGTCATCATAACTCGACCAACGTCCATTTACAAAATCTACAAAAGACAGTATGCGGTCACCGAAATCCGGATGCCGTCCGATCCCTGTGTCCAAAATTGCTACCGAAATCTCTTCTGTCGTAATATTTCTCTGTATCTCATCTCTGCATTTCACCTGCATTCTAACACGATTCACTGCTGCTCTCCACACATATAATAGTCCGCCGGAACTTTCGATACCATACAGCATACCCACGATATTGTCCGGAGAATACGGGAAGCAGGTCAAAAACTCCCGGCTTATAGATTTATTCTATGCCGGGAGTTTTTTCCTGTTAGTGCAATATTTAAACTCTGTGCCACAAAAACAATGCCAACGCTGCAAAAAGAAGTCCTGCGCTGAAAAACCACTTCGGATGAATACTGTTATCACCCGTATCCGGTGAATCATCCTTATTGCCAATCGATGCAAACACAGCCTGACCATCCTTTACATCCGCCACAGCACTGCCTGCACCTCCATAATTATATATACCGTAAGCAGAAAAATGCTTTGCCGTAAAAGTAAGCATATCCACGCCGTCTGACGCTGCGACCCTGCTCTCCACTTCCTCCAGCTGTCCATCTGCATCAAGACATACTACATGAAGATTTTTGTCTCCGACCCCGCCTGGCAGTGGAATCGTTACATCCACACTCATTTTACCCAGTCCGGTAATCGGTACACCCGTAGCTTCCTCCGTCATATCAATCTCATAGGCGCAAAGATTTCCCGGCAATGTATTTCCATAGATCCTCTTATATACGTTACCGATCTGACGTTTCGCATCCTCACTGTCCTCGATCGTCATCAAGTAACTCTCTTCGGATCCGGCCAAAACAGCCCCTGCGGTTCCATTATCTGCCAGAGTACTGCTTCTGATCTGTACGGTAACACCCGTACCCGCCGCTGTGTCATCAGCAGATTCTTCCGAATTTCCGGCAATCTGTTTACCTTCCTCGAAAACATAGGATCCGCCGTCTATCTGGCAGGTCTCTCCAACAGCCGGAACAGAACCATTTCCCTGTCTTGCAACGATCTGCAGCACACCGCTTTCACTACCAGCCGCCTCCTTCGTCATCTTACAGACAACACCTGTAAAGCCTGCCCTGCCATCCTCCAGAATCGTATCGGTCAAATCCGTTACTGCCTCCGGAATGACTGCTACCGTATTTCCCTTTAACGCCATATCCCGATAATCATCTCGATACAGCTTCGTCGACATCATCTCATACGAAAGTTTTGGCAATCCTTCCCCTTCAAAAACTACAGCCCCGTTCTCTTTTGACGAATCTGTACTGTCAAAAGCCCGCAGCCCAATATGTTCAACAGATGCCGGAATATGTACCGTAGCAATCGGGCAGCCGGCAAATGCTCTGTCACTTATCTTCCTGACATTGTTTCCGCCTTCCACTGCAGTAAGGCCTCCGCATCCGGCAAATGCCGCTTCTCCGATTAACTCTATACTGTCAGGCAGCTTAACACTCGTAATATCATCACGGTCTTTAAAAACTTCCGCACCGATACTCTTAACCCCTGCAGGTACGGAAACCGCACCGCCATTCCCCTTATATGCCAGCAGAATCCCGTCTCCCACGATCAGGAAATCACCACTGCCGTTCTGCTTCCACTCTGAAAGCCACGGCGTCTGATCAAAGGCCGCCGCATCAATCCTCTGAACGGTATCCGGAATAACCACATCCGCCAAACTGTCACAATGATAAAAGGCGGCATATCCTATCTCTTCCACGCCATCCGGGATTACCACCGACTGCAGCCCGGATCTGGCAAATGAAAACTCTCCGATCCTGACAACATCTTCCGGAATCGAATAGGATGTCATCTCATCATCATAATAAGCCTGTGCTGCCACGACCAGATCTCCCTCTTGATCGCGAACAATCGTATATTTGGGGAAAGAGCCCCCCTTCGCATCCCCGGAACCGGCCAGTCCCGGCACGGTATCTGTACTCTGCACAGCATCATCCTTCGGCTCTCCGCCGATGGTATCACCCGTACCGCCCACATTGATGGTAGCCGTCGAATTATCGATCAAAATATATGCCTGTTGTCCCAGCACTCTTGTCTTGCCCTTGACAGAGGAGTCTTCCTCTTCCGCCATCGCATTCATGTGAGACACCTCATGATAATAATCAACCGGCGGCGATGCAGGCTTCTCCCCGGAATCAGCGTTCTCTCCGCCGCTTCCCTCCCCTGTCATGTCATTCCCACTGACACTGTTGGCACCAGGCGCTTCCTCGTACTCCGATACCTCGATATCTTCCAGCTTCAATGTCTGTGCAAAGGTATAAGCAGCCGATCCCACATCCGCCTTGATCTCCAGCTTCGTGCATCCGTCAAACGCCGTACTGTGAATGTTACTCACGGAAGACGGCATCGTAATCTTCCGCAGCCTGACGCAGTCCTCAAAAGCCTTCATATCGATATTCTTAACGGAATAAGGTATTTCTACATTCTTCAAATTCCTGCAGTTGGAAAAGGCATAGGCCGGAATCTCCTTTACATTACTGCTGATGTTCACTTTCTCCAGATTATAATCTCCCCAGAATGCATAAGGCTTGATCGCCTTTACCGTAGACGGCATTGCATAACTGCCGCCCTTCCTTCCGGCCAGAACCTGATAGATCGTATCTCTTCCGTCTTTATTCAGGATTGTCCCGTCATCGCAGGTGAACTTTGGATTGCTGCTGCTGAATTTAACGTTCTGCAGGCTGTGGGTTCCGGCAAATGCTCCGTTTCCCAGACTTGTAACCCCGGTTCCCACCGTAACTTCCTTCAAAGACTGACAGCCACTGAATGCCGCCGTCCCAATCGTCTTAACAGCATCCGGAATCGTCACGCTCTCAAGATTCTTACAACCTGAAAAGGCCCGCGCGCCAATAGATTCCACCGCATCCCCTATCGTGACACTCCTGATATCATTATTACCGGCAAATGCTTCGGCTTCGATCTTTTCAACATAATTGGAAACAGACACGTTCTCAGACGTGCCATTGTACTTCACTAAAGTTGTTCCGTCCATCTGAAAATCAGATGCAGAAGCGGTCGGAGCCGCTTCCACATCTGATACAGGGATCTGTGTTACTGCAATCGCAGTCACGATAAACAGTACACCTATCAGATTTCTAATTATTTTACCCATAAATTTTCCTTTATGCTGTTTTCACTTTGACTCTCTTATCTCTCTTCATAAACAAGATGATCGATAAGCATGCCAGCCCAATGGATAAGAACCACTTCGGATGTATCGGATCCCCGGTCTTTGGCGTTGTATCCAGCAGACCTTCCGTCAGATTACCCGTATCCACATAGATTGTGTATGGCGAGAAATGTGACGCCGTAAATCTGATACAGGGAACCCCGTTTATCGTTGTAAAGTTCTCATTCAAGTTCTCTAACTGGTTGCCGTTGACAACCGCTCCTGCCATATTATTGCCGCCATAAGCCACCAGTGCATCCGGAATCGGAATGGTAATATCTACGGAAATACCCGAGGTATCCGTGATCTTGACCGTACCGGTGGAATCATACAGGCTGATATCCATTGCATAATACAGGATGTTATCCAAACTGCCATATTTACCTGTCAAAGCATCTGACACCGCTTTCGTCGCCTCGTCAGTCTCCGTGATCTTTATGATAAAGTTATCGGTGGATCCGTTGACATTTGCTGCCGCAAGGTCTTTATTTGAGATTCCCGGTTTTGTGATATCAACACGTGTACTTCCTGTACCACTGTTTCCATTACCACTGCCACCGTTTCCACCTCCACCTGCCGGAGCGGTCGGCGCCGCGGCAGGTGCCGCAACATAATTTGCAGTTACCGTGACATTACCGGCAGGCATCGTAAACGTTGTAGCCGGCATACTCACACTCGCCAATGTCACTCCATTGGATTCCGTCGTCCACTTCTGGAACACCATTCCCGCCGCGGGCTCATTCGCTGCGATCACAACAGTCGTACCCTGTGCATAGCTTCCGCTTCCACTTCCGTTCACTACCGTTACCGTATACATTGTCGGTGCGGATGATGATCCGGACGTCGTCGAACTGGTGCTGGTTGAACTGCTGGAGCTCGACGAAGAACTGCTGCTGCTGTTCGAAGATGTCGTACTGTTTTTGCTGGTGGAGCTGTTCTTGCTCGTCGTACTGTTCTTACTGGTGTTCGTTGAACCGCCACTGGTATTGGCAGAATTTGCCGCATACAGAGCAATCACCGTCATATTGGATTCTATCTTGGTATCTACCGTCCAGCTCTGACTCCATTCCTTGAACTTATAACCGTCATGCGTATTATAAGTAGGTGCCTCCCATCCTGCATCTTTAAAGCTGGTACCCGCTTCTACATAATATTTACCGTCTTCTTCGTTCGAATTACGTCCGCTGAGCCTGCGCCCGTCGATACCGTCAAGGAACTCTACCACATACTTGCCATTTACCATACTGCCATCGGAGACATACTGTGCCATGAAGATAGTCAGATCCGATGTGATCTCATCTGCAAGCGTCTTTCCGTCCGCAGACAACCATCCATCAAAAGTATATCCCGGTCTGTGATCCTTCTCCTTCAGTGCTGCCGCCTCTTCCGGTTCAACAGCTCTTCCGCCGTCCTCTTTCTTTACCGTCTGCGTGTCACCGATCTGCGTACCGTCATAATCATAGAACATAACCCGGTAAGCATTCAACAGTTCGACCTTAATATTTTTCCTCTTGGCATACCGATATGCCGCCGAATCCTCATACGTATAGATCGTAACCTTTTCCTTCGGATCAAATGCAATATCTGAAATATCCACTTCCCGTCCGGGGATCGTGATCGTCCAGTTATTCATTGCCCCGCTGAAAGCATCGTCCCAGATCTTATTGACGCTTGGCGGAAGCGTTACATTGATCAACTCTTCACAATTCCTGAAAGCATTCTCAGGAATCGTCTGCAGTCCTTCCGCACCTGACAGAATCACGTTGGAAATACCTTTACAATCCTCAAAAGCACTCTCGGCGATCTCCACCACATCATTGATCCTGCTGTCCCACTCCGGACCGATACTGATATTTTCCAGGCCCTCTACACCGGTTCCCTGCATGCCTCTCGTCAGAAGACACTCTATAATCTTATACTTTGCAGGATCACCCTCCTGCTTCTCATAGATAATTCCGTTCTCTGCCGGATACTTCTCATTACCTGCAACATTCGTCAGGCTTCCGCAGCCTCTGAATGGAAGCGCACCTAACTGCTCAATCTCACCCAGAACAACACGCTCCAGCTGCTCGCAGTTATCAAACGCATAATCAGGCAGTGACTTTACGGTCGAAAGCGTAACACTCTTAATGTGATCGTTACCATTCGGATTCTGTTCTCTGGAATCACCGTCCTCATAATCCTTGTAATAACCGCTGAATAATCCCGGAACAGATCCGTTTGTTGAGATCCGGTACATCCGGTCGCTCTCCGTAGGTCTCTTCTTCGTGATATACGTATCGTAATTATCTCTGTTGGACTCATAATATGTCTTCACATCTATCGAATCCACACCTGCCGGAATAAAGATATCCTGTGTGGCATTGATAAAATTCCATACCTTATCAGGTACCTTCTTATAATCCGGGAAGGATTCATAAGCAGGATCATTGAGATAGCTGTCGTAATTATTCATGAAATTATACGGATTTGCCGTAAAGTAAGGCACCGGATTCCTTCCGGCCGCCTCCACGACGATCGGCTCAAACAGTAAATCCGCTATTCTGTTCCCTATAGAAGCCGTAGTACCGCCACCGGGCAGATAACTTCCCCAGAATCCAGGTTCACAATAATTCGGATTGATCCACGGGCCGTACCGCGCATCAAGAGCCGCCGAATAATCTGCCTGCAGAATCGTCGTGCCATCATCTAACGTAACGCTGGCATCTCCCTCCTGATAAGCATTCCAGATATACGCATACTCTCTGCGCATTTTCTCGACGCCGTCACCGTTATCATAAACCGTATAATAGTAATAATTCTCCATATCCCTGCAGTAATCCCGCAGTTCTTCATCATACCGGATCTTATCCTCGCTCAGATCACTGAACTTCGGATAATCCAACAGCGTTACCACGCCTTCCTTGTCGCACATTACCGTCAAATGCGTGCCGTTCTCACTGTCCCACAGACTCTGATAGCACACGTTGATTGCCGGCAGATTCACATTATCAGGATCCTTCAGCACATGCGCCACGTCCGTAGCCCATTCAAAAGGAGCATATCCTTCCACAATATCTCCATGGAAAGTAAGCTGGCTGCCATGGGTCACAAAGGCAGTTTCGTCCATAACCAACGCCTCATACCCGGCTTCCGGTTTCGTAAAGTAAACGTCATACAATCTGTTACATCCGGCAAAGGCATCCGCTCCGATACTGGTCACAGAATCTCCAATGCGGACTTTCTCCAACAATGGCAGATCTCTGAATGCTCCGGCAGCTATCGTGCTGACGGAACGATTCTGAATCGTAATGCTCTTGATCTTTCCACGCAGATCCTTGTCTGAAAAACACTCCGAGCCAATGCTCTTAATATCAAAGTTACCTATTTTGCTCGGGATGACAATATCAACACTCTTCGTACTGCTCGGATCGATCAATGCACAGGAAATCAATTCTCCGTCATTGCCGGCCGCATAACGATACCGGGTACCGTCATCACTCTCCAGCGCCATCTCATAGTAAGTCTTGCCGCCGCGCTCATATACATAGGGAATTCCGTTGCCGTCATTCCTGTAAGCTTCCCACGTACTGCTTCTCGGGAACGCAGGTCCACCGGAGTATAACTCAGGACCATAGACGCAGAAATCTGCATTCGTTACATACTTGAACAATCCGGGATCAAAAGACGCAGCCCCGCATTTATCCGAGAAAACTGCCTTCTTTAACCCAAAACAATTATAAAAAGTAGATTCCGGAATCTTCTTTGTGAAATTCTGTATATTCACCTCTTCCAGATTCCTGTGATTGGCCAGGATATATTCATCCATCGTCTCCAACCCTTCACTCGGGAAGGAGAAAGTCTGCAGCGCATCACCGCTCGGTGTCGGAACAGCAAAACTGCCCTTGCCAAGATTCCTGATCTTAGCCGTTCCGAAATTCACCGTCGCCAGTCTGGTATCTCCGAAGAAAGCATACTTCGCCACATTACACTCACTGATCCTGTCATCAAATCTGACCTCGGTCAGGCTAAGGCAATCCGAAAAAGCCCCGTGGCCGATCGTCTTCATCGTCCATGGCAGCGTCAGCGGCGTGTTGATACCCGACATACGGAAAGCTTCCGCACCGATGGTGTTCGTATCTGCCGTCTCCGTAAAGGTCACCGTTGTCAATTTCTGACAACCGTAGAAGGCCCTGTTACCAATCATATCCGCATTACCGATCACAACACTGGTAATACCGGAATTCTCAAACGCACTGTCCCCTATATACTGAACCTTATCGGAGAAATCAATCTGTCCCACATTCTGTACATTCTGGAATGCTCTGTCACCGATGGTACTGATATAGCGTACATCCAACAATACAAGATACCCGTCAACATCCACATAACCATACGGAAGATCCGCCGACGGTGTCTCACTGTATGCCACATAAATCAACGATTTCTGCTGTCCCAGCCTCTGATCCGTAGCAACGGTTAATTTATAATTGGTTCCCTTCAGGATATTATTATGCTCACAGAAAAATTCTATCTTCTGATTGCTGTCCAAATGCTCGGAAGGCGTTCTCACCATATCTTCCGGCACGGAAACAGACGGATTATTCTCTTTCTCTTTGTAGTAGGCCTTGAATTCCTCTGTCTTTGTAGCAAAATCTCTCGCAAAATATTTCTCAAAGAACGCTACCGTCTTCTCATCCAGGATCACAGCATCTGAGGCATAATCATAGTCCAGATAACTGTATGTAATGGAATTGGTCGGGTAGAACTGATTGCTCTGGCTTAAGTTATCCATATACTGGATACCGCAGTCCTTCGGCTCTGCCCCATTGACACCAAAATAGGTATTAAATTCCGCTTCTTTGACCGCAAAATAGCTCTCGTTAGGCTGCAGTCCAAGGTTCACGACATCCCGCGGAAAATAATTATTGTACCTGCACAGGCGGCCATAATTAGCGCTGATCGGTTCATATAAGAACTGCCACGTAAGCACAAGCGACTGTCCGTCTCTCACCACGATCTCCGTCTGGATCAGCTCATCATCTCTCACTGCCTGTTGCAGCTGGTCCTCCGTACTGTCGGCATATTCATTTAACGTCTTGCCGGGATTATGTTCATAATCTCCCTCTGCCTTAGACGCCTCTACATACTGGATGCCGGCATCGCCGCCCGTCGTTCCGCCAGGCTGCTCATCGGCCGCCCTGTTCTCCGGCACCGGAATCGCTGCGATAACGATCGATGTGATCATCAACATCGCCGCAATACTCCGCCGCACCGTTTTCTTTAATCTTCTCCTGGATTTTTTCGATACTGTCTTTTTGGCCATCGTCTTTTCCTCATTCCCTTACACATTCTGTCTATCGTCAATGCAACTGATCAATTTTCTTCTTTCACTCTCTTTGCCACCACAACAAACCTTCCATCCGTCTCGGAATTGTCACAAGTCGATAAAGTCAGCAATTCGTCCCCGTAGCTTGCCTTCACACCGGTATCATAAAGTGAGAGTGCCTCCATCTCCTGCATATTGGAATCAAATTCCTTTTCAGAAGCCGCGTCCAAAAATTTATAATATTTAAATACCACATCTTCCTCATTATAAATTTTTGAACGGAAAACATACATTACCTCGTAAGTTCCCTTCTTATAAATCGTATCAAACTGAATCTTGGAATGCTTCCTGGCATATTCTTCACTGCTGTACTTATTTAAACCACCGAACATTTTACCGGACTTCATATGATGCCCATATATGATCAGATTCGTATTCCTCCGTACCACATCGCAGTCTTTATCCAGAAAAAGACTGCCATTCTTATCATACTCCTGATTGAAATTATGATCCAGATAATACTCATTGTTAACCGTCTGCATCACAGGATAATCTATATTTGTATCGTCAATTTTCAACCATCCGATTAGCTTTTTGTTCTTATTATATAAAGTCTGGTATTCCTCCAATACCTCCAGTTCAACATCCTCTTCCTCTGTATAGTGAATCTGATGAAAAAGCGTTCCGGTTTTTGTGCCGCTCCCTTTCAACTGTGCAAGATTCTTATAGTCCGTCTCTGTCCTGTCGGCAAAATAATAATAAACCCCAAAATAGCCAAAACATGCGATCGCAACAAACGAACACAAAAGAACCGTCAGTCTGCGGCGCTGCTCACGTTTCTTGAATTCACGGAAGACTTCCTTCCGCATCTCTTCATCCAGTTCTTCCTGAACCGGTTTCCTGTTGGAACTGTTGGTCCGTTCCCGCAGCCTGACAGTCTTCCCGTCCTTACGTGCCGCCTCTCCGGACTTATCCGCGGACCTGCCGGCCTTCCATCCGGAAAAACGTCCCTTCTTCTCTTTCTCGATCGTAAGACGGCTGTCCCGATTATACCCCTGCCGCTTAAACTCCTGCGCAAGCTCATAGATCTCATCATCAAAATCATTTCCGACAGCCGTTTCAAAGCGGTACTTTCCGGACTGCATATCACTGTACAGTGTGATCACTTCTCCCGGCTGCTCCATATTGACTTGTGCCCTGATCCTGTTAATCTTTGCCTGATCCCGCAGAGCTGCTCGATAATCTGCCTCCGTCCGGAATCTTCTGCCGGCAACTTCAAATCCCGCCATGGGGATCTCCCCTTTATTATATTATGTCCTGCCAATGATTCTGCTTTGAACATTGGCATATAGTATAATTTTACTATATATTGAGATTAATGCAAGTGTTTTGTCAAAATTTACACAAGATATACGTAACAATAACAGAACATGCCCTCAACTACATCCCGCCGGACATGCATAAATCTATGGGAAGCAATTACATCCCTCTCCTTAAAATAAAGCAGAGGCCCTCATCTCGAGAGCCCTGCCTTATCTTATTACTGACCAGCAAGCTTTTTACTCTTGATCTTAAACGAGACTGTTTTTGTTCCACCATAATTGTTGAGACCATGAATCGTCACTTTGGCAGTTCCCTTATTGATTCTACTTTTACTGTAACCTACAATCTCGTAATCCGTGGAAAGCAGAGGTGTTCCATTCAGCTCCACCTGGATAGCTGCCGGATCCAGCTCAATCTTCTCTCCTGTATAAACCTGCACCGGTATCGTCACCCTGGCGCTGGAGATACTCGCCGATATAATTCTGAATGTACCCGACACAGATCCTGTATAGTCATTACCAACCGCCGTCACCGTTACATTGATCACCGTTCCCTGCGGAATAATGTCTTTCTCATCAACAGGATCGCCTGCCTTTCTTAAGACTGTTTTCTTACTGGCACCGGCAATCTCCACCTTGACAGGTGCACTGTAGGTATATTTCACCTTCTTATCATAATCTTTACCTGCACTCAGCCGCTCGTCGTTCGTATCCAGCACACGCACAGTCGTCTTGTAGATATTACTCTTATTCTGGTAAACCTTATCCGCGGCGTCCACTTTCAACTTGCCAATCTCCTGCGGCGTAACCGTAAATGTTTTATCCACACTTCCGCCAAAGTTACCTTTACCTTTAACGATCACCCGCGCAGTCTGTCCTGACTTATTGTTTTGCTTATAAGATAATGTATAATCCCTGCCCAGCTTCAAAGTCTTATTGCCGAAGGTCACTTGGGGCTCCGGCCTGCTGCCACCTTTACAATAGGGATGGGAACTGTTCATTTTAATCTTCACCTGCATGGAATCCACCTTGCGTGGTGCAATCTGAAATGTTTTCCTGATCGTCCCGCTGTATGCTCCTATTCCCGTAAAGACAGCCGTCGCCTTCCCGGCTTCCACATTATTATTATAAACCACCTCATAATCCACGTTCTGTACAAGTCTGACTTCATGTGGATTACCATCACTATCCTTAACCGTAAGCATTACACTCAGCCGGTTCGCGGTAATCTTCTCACCTGTATAGACCGGCGTAGCAGTACTAAACTCCATGCTCACCTTCGCCTTTGACAAAGATGCGACCGCCTTAATCTTAAATGTAACTCTCCTGGTTCCGACGAATTCACCACCTTTTACGCCCTTGATGAACAATGAGGCCGTGCCGACTTCCTTGATCTTATCGTCATAAGACACCGTATAGTGTTTATTCAGCTCCAGCAGCCGGCCTTTATACTTGACCACCGGCATTGGCTTGATTTCTTTACCCGTATATACCTGATCCGGTATCTTTTTGACCGTCACTTTAGACATCGGAACGCCGTCCGTGATCACAAACTCAAACATACGCTTCCCGGTATAATTCCCAATACCCGTCACGGTAATGTTACGGCTGCCAATCTCCGTATAGCTTTCTTCCGGTATCGTATAGTCCTTATTTTTCACCAGCTTCTTTCCGTTCCACTTCACTGTCGGAGCCGGTTTCTGTGCCTTTTTATTATACAACACCGACATATCATCCACAATGACATCCGAATCGCCTATATCCTTAGGCAGGATCGTAAATGTCTTGATCAACCTGCCTTCATAATTCCCTTTGCCGGTGATCGTGATCGTCGGAGCCTTCTGCGAATCTTTGTTTGCCGCATTGACATTATTCTTGTATGCTATTGTATAGTCCTTTTTCTCCTGAAGCCGCGTCTTATGATCATATACCCTGATTTCCGGCTTGATTGCCTTTCCTGTATAGGTATATTCCTTAAGTGTCGAAGACCACAATCCGGACGGAATTCCTCCGCTCGGTATATCCTCTTCCAGCACATCCGAATCGTCCGAATCCTCTCCTTCAATATTCGTACTGGTATAGTAAGAGAACTTTATATACTCACTGTCCGGATATCCCTCCTTATAAGCAAATGCCCAGATCACAGTGTATCCGTTGATTTCTATGGGATGCGTATAGCGGTTACTCTCTCTCGTCGGCGGTTTGCTGGCATCCAGTGTATAGTAAATTTCAGCTCCTTCCGTATCACAGGACAGCGTCACCTTCGTTCCTCTCCGGACGGCAGTCCCGGTTGCTATGCTTGCTTTAGGCTTCGCCACCTTCTCCCTGGAAATCCACTGCTCCCTTACGGAAACCTGAATCTTGACTGACAGAGGATCCTCAGCTCCTTCCGGAACTTCCGGCCCTGCAACATCCGCCGGCAGAACCACCGTTCCCTGCAGCTTAAAGGTCTGTGCTGTCGGGCTTACAGCGCTGTAGGAAGTACCGTCTACAGGCTTTCTTTCCCATATTACCTGCGTAGTTTCCGTTATCTCTTCCGTCTCGTTTCCGGTCACTTCACCATCTGCCGTCCCAATATTCCGGGTCTTGATGGTCACGCTGTCCGGAAGCGCCATCTGCTCCAACGGTGTACCGTTCTCAATATTGATCACCGGCTGCGGCGCGATCACCCGCAGAAACGTTCTGGTCTTCTCTACCTCCTTCTGTATCACGGTCAGCGTTCCCGGCTGATATGTTATGCTGTAATTCGGTCCGGCGTTCGCTCCCGATGCGGTAATCGGATAGGTGCCCGGCTCATTGGTATTCTCTATGTCACAGAAAAACCGGGGACCCTCTTTGAAATCATCCCCTTCCAGGAATCCCATGCTGCCAATTTCATATTCATAAGTCTGCGGAAGTTCATCTTCCGTTCTCAATTCCACATCCTTTACTTTGACCTCGACCGGTCTTGGCGTGATCGTAAAGGGATATTCCTTCGTATACCTGTATGTCTCACCGGTTGTGCCCTGAGCAGGCGTTCCTGCCGCCGTCACCTGCAGCATATACTGTCCTGCATCCTTCGGCCTGTTATTCTCTATATCTGTCGAAAAAAGATCTGTCGCACCGTCGGCTAAAACATTTAAAATGCTGTAGGTAAAAGTAAAATCTATATTTTCTACCTTTGTTCCGTCCTCCAGCTCCACATAGGCATCCGCATTAATCTTAAATTCAGCCGGCTGACCATCGTAAATTTTGTTAAATACTTCAATGCCGGTGATTGTGACCTGATCTTCCTCCAGTACCGTCAATGTGCCTGTCTCATACTTCATCAGATAATTCGGCCCGGCATACGCTCCGGACGGTCTGATTGTATATTCGCCAGGTGTCCCGGTGTCTTTTACGTTACAGGACAGAACCGGCCTGGTTACAAATTTCTCCAGGATCTCCTGATCTTCAGAAGTTCCATCCAGAGCAGAACCGTCATCTTTCAAAAATCCTTTGACTGTATAACTGAATGCAGGAAGTTTACTCCCATTCTTAATCGACACATCATCCGCTTTAACGGTCACGTGCCTTTTTGTAATATCAAAATTATACTGCTGAATTCCCTTATAGCCTGCAACCTCCGAAGATACCTTGATCTTCAGCTTATACTGCCCGGCGTTTTGAGGCATACCGTCGCTTATTTCCTTGCCGATAGTGAGATTCTCGGCCGACTTATACTCAATCTTTGTACCGTCATCCTCTTCTCCGACAATACTATAGGAATATGTCAGTCCGGTAACACTTACATTATCTGCATCTACTGCTTTCAGATTCTCAGTATTACAGGTAACCTTCTTGGCATCATATATCTTATCGGATATGACAACACCAGTGATCGTGACTCTCTCTTTATCCATCACGGTCAGTGTTCCCTGCTGATACTCTATGGTATAATTCGGTCCGGCATCTGCCCCGGATCCGGAGATCGCATATCTGCCCGGTTTACCAAATTCCACCGTATCACAGGTAAATACCGGTTTGGTTATAAAATCTTCTCCATTAACAAACCCACTGTATGAATACTCCAGCGGATTCGGCAATGCCGTCGCCGTTATCTTAATCTGTGTATCCTTCGCCCTTACGGTAACCGTCCTCTTTGTAATATCGAAGGAATATTCCGTTGCACCTGTAAAATCATACTTTTTATCACTACTTTTTCCCGACGCCGACACCTGCAGCCTATACGTCCCGACATTCTTCGGCAGACCGGTGATCGTACCGCCTGCCCCTGTGATCGTACCGCTTTCCGAATAGGCGCTGCCATCCGGACTGCCATCATAAACGGTGCCGGTGATCGTGTATGAAAACGTTATTGAGGCTGTCACATCTTCCACTTTAGCGGTGCTTCCTTCACCGATCTTCGCCGTTGCCTTTAACATACCGGTATATGCGGTCGGTTTGCCGTCATAGGCCTTATCCGCTATCGAGATGCCCGAAATAGAAACCGTTGTCTGAACAGGCACGACCGGTTCCGGAGACGTACCGTCGTCCGCCATCACACTCGAATCGGCTGCATCATCCAAACCATTCCTATTATCATTGTCGACAATCTCGTCAACATTCGGATCAGGATCTTCCGGCGCACCTGCATCTTCTCCGTCATCTCCACCTTCCTCCGAATTCTCCTCTTCTGCCGAACCTGGATTCTCTGAATCACCGGTATCCTCCGGCACTTCTTCCTCCTCCGGCAAAACGTTATTATCAGACACAGCCCCATTCCCCTGGGAGTCTGAATCATCAGTCAAATCCTCATTCTCCTGAACATCTGACTCATCGCTCGAACCCTCATTCTCCTGAACATCTGACTCATCGCTCGAACCCTCATTCTTCTGAGCGTCTGCCCCGTCCCTCGAGCCCTCATTCTTCTGAACATCTGACTCATCGCTCAATTCTTCATTCTCCTGAGAATCCATGCTCCCGTCATTGTCATGCACATCTTCCACATCACCCTGCAGCATTCCGGCATCACTCTCCACAGCCACATCCCCGGCCTGTGCCGCGTAAACCCTGAGCATGCTGACGTCCATACTGCTTATCAAAACTGCAGCCGATAGTACTGCAGCCGCCAGTCTCATATATTTTTTCCGAGATATCCTGTTCATCTTTTCCTCCATTCCTCAGCGTAAAACGCTTCCCCTTCCTCTATGAATTATACCTAAAAAAAACGGCATTGTAAATGCCGAACGTGCATTAAAGTTATTCTAAAATTTTTTTGTAACACAAATACCTCTCCCACATAAGATAAACCATAACTAACATTTGGAGGCACAAAAAAATGAGCGATTTATCAGCAACTCACTGCGGATGCAACAATAATAACGGCGGTTTCTTCGGCGGCGGATGTGGTTCCTGGATCTGGATCCTTATCCTTCTTGCATGCTGCAACAACAATAACGACGGATGCGGATGTGACGGCAACGGATTCGGCCTTTTCGGCGGTTCCGATAACAATTGCTGCAATACTCTGATCTGGTTACTGATCCTCTCCAGCTGCTGCGGCTAAAGGACAGGAAAACAGTCCCCTTCACATCTATTACTTCACATCTGGGAAATAGGCTCTGGCTCCATCGGAGCCTGTTTTCTCATGATGCAGTGTATGGAACCGCAGATTCCGGCATTCATAAATCTGTCCTAAGACACATAAGCATACTATAGACATACCGTTGGTGTGATCACAGGCATCAGAAAGGCTCACGATCTATGGCAAACAATCATGAAGAAGCGGCAAATGTTATGGCATTCGATGCCCTATACACCACAAATCAAATACAGAAACTAAAGGTTCTTCTTCCCTACATAGAACCTTCCATGCAAAAAAACATGGCTGTCTATATTAAATATATGGAACTGCAATATACAATGCATTATGTCCGCAGACATCCTTTCCAGATCAGCGGATGCAGCATCTCAGACAGCCAGAAGCCTGATCTGCAGTCTCTGTGCCTGCAGTTAAGTCTCTATTCTTCTCCGGAAGAGATCAGACAACTGGAACAGTTCCGTAATATGCTGCAGACTATGGAAACCGTTCAGGAAATGTCGCAGACGCTTTCCGCTCTGCAGGAGATCTTCCCGGATATGGCTGCGTCATCTCCCTTTGAAGGCAACGCTTCTAATGAGCCTGACTCTGGATCCGGCATAACCGGGCCAGGTTCTTTTTCCATGATGGATATGCTTATGAATATGCTCTCACCGGAACAGAAAGAAATGTTCGAGATGTTCCAGCAACAGAACCTCGAACCCTAGTATAATCCACCTAAATTATCCCTATGCTTCGCTGGCCCGAATTTTCACGTGATACACTGTTCGGCGTGACCTATATGGTTATGTCGCCGGAGCATCCGCCTGACTGCGTTGGCTTCACGCAGCGATGCCACCGCATCGCCTCGTTCAGCCGCCCTGCAGGTTGAAAATTTATCCTGCGCCAAACATACGGGCAATCAGGGGAAATTATACCGGAACGTCACAAAGCCGGCTTGTATAAAACAGCCACTGCAAAATAAACCATATATTAAACTAACTTGAACAGGAGGAACAACTCTATGTCTGGAAACTGGATGGACGATCCCGCCGTCTCACGGATCGATCAGGCAAAACTGAACTTTCTGCAGGCCCTTGTTTTCGAGAGCCAGTCCCTGAAAAAAGAGCAGATGATGCCGTTCTTAATGTCTATTGCCAAACGCGGCATGGACCAGCACATTTCTTTCAGCAATGAAGAAATCGAGACGATCACCACTACAATCCGCAAATATTCCACCGCAGAAGAACTGGATAAAATCGATAAACTGATGAAACTGCGTAAAAATCCCAGAAACTGAATGCAGCAGGCTGTCAGAGGAAGGCTTTCTTAAAACTTTCCTTCTGACACCTGCTGTATTATTTCATATTTCCCTCCATTTCTGCGCTGCTTTTTGCGCATAAACGAGTTTGTGGCAAGCAACGCGCAGACACAAATCTCGAGATTGAAAATTTTAATTTTCAATCTTCTATACCATCCAGATTTCCATATGATTTAATATCTACTATCGCCGGTATTCCTTCTATCTCTGTACAATATTTACGATCCTGCCCGGCACATAGATCTCCTTAACGATCGTTCCGGTGAGCTTATCGGCTACCGTTTCCTTCGCCTTGGCAATCACAGTATCCTTCGGATCATCCTTACCGATCATAAGCGTAGCCCTCGTCTTGCCGTTGATCTGAACAGCGATCTCCACGGTGGATTCCACGGTCTTGGCCTCCTCGAATTCCGGCCATACAGCCTGATACAGTCTGCCCTCAAAACCGGCCCTCTGCCACAGCTCTTCCGTGATATGGGGTGCAACCGGATTCAACATGGCAAGGAGTGTCTTGTATTCGCCTCTTGTCACCGCATTTTTCCGGTAAAATTCGTTGATCAGCGCCATCATCGCCGCGATCGCCGTATTGTATTTCAGATTCTCAAAATCATTGCTGACTTTCTTGATCGTCTGGTGCATCTTCGTCTCCAGATCTTTGGAGTATGCATCCTCATCGGTCATGATATCCTGCAGCTTCCACACTCTCTCCAGGAAACGGCGGCATCCCTTCACCCCGTCCTCGGACCAGCCGGCACTCAACTCAAAAGCTCCAATGAACATTTCATAAGTTCTGAGTGTGTCCGCTCCGTATTCTGTCACTATATCATCGGGATTCACCACATTCCCCAGAGATTTGGACATCTTCACAACAGGATGTTCCGCCATCTCGCCATACTTTTCCTTCAGGGCCGCTCTGGCTGCCTTCTCACTGCCGTGCTCGGCAAGCAGCTTCTCCTGCTCTGCGGCGGGCAGATTCGCGAAGTTGTGCGGGTTCAGACCCAGGATCATGCCATGGGAAGTTCTCTTGGCATAAGGCTCCGGGCAGGGCACTGTCTTCTGGTCATACAGGAACTTGTGCCAGAATCTGGAATACAGAAGGTGCAGCGTGGTATGCTCCATACCGCCATTGTACCAGTCTACCGGCATCCAGTAGTTCAGCGCTTCCTTACTCGCCAGCGCTTCCGTGTTCGTCGGATCCGTATAGCGCAGGAAATACCAGGAAGAACCTGCCCACTGCGGCATGGTATCCGTCTCTCTCTTAGCCGGACCGCCACAGCAGGGACAGGTGGTATTGACCCAGTCAGTCATAAGTGCCAGCGGCGACTCCCCGTTGTCGGTAGGCATATAGCTGTCCACCTCCGGCAGCTCCAGCGGAAGTTCACTCTCGTCGATCGGCACATAGCCGCATTTCTCACAGTGTACAATCGGAATCGGCTCTCCCCAGTAACGCTGTCTGGAGAAGACCCAGTCTCTTAATTTAAAGTTGGTCTTGGCACAGCCGATCCCCTTTTCTTCCAGAAAATCAATCATTCTGGCCTGGGCATTCTCCACGCTCAAACCGCTGATAAAACCGGAATTGACGATCGTTCCCGTCGCCACATCCGTGTAGACCTCTTCCTGCACGTTGCGGCCGCCCGCAACGACCTCGATGATCGGCAGACCGAATTTCTTCGCAAAATCCCAGTCTCTCTCATCATGGGCCGGCACCGCCATGATGGCTCCCGTACCGTAACTCATAAGCACATAATCAGAGACAAAGATCGGGATTTCCACATCGCTCACCGGGTTTACCGCCGTCAGGCCGTCAATCTTCACACCTGTCTTCTCCTTCGCCAGCTCCGCACGCTCGAAATCAGACTTTCTGGCCGCCTGCTCACGGTATGCCGCGATCTCGTCCCAGTTCTTGATATCTTCTTTATATTTATCGATCAGCGGATGCTCCGGCGACATAACCATGTAGGTCACGCCGAACAGTGTATCACAACGGGTCGTATAAACCCGCAGCTTGTCCTCTTTTCCCTTAATGGAAAAGTCCACTTCCGCACCGGTCGACTTACCGATCCAGTTCTTCTGCGATACCTTGACCCGCTCCACGTAGTCCACGGTATCCAGCCCCTCAATCAGCTTATCCGCATATTCCGTGATCTTCAGCATCCACTGGCTCTTCACCTTGCGCACCACTTCTGCACCGCACCTCTCACAGACGCCGTTCACCACTTCCTCATTGGCAAGCCCGACTTTACAGGAAGTACACCAGTTAATCGGCATCTCGGATTTATAGGCAAGTCCCTCCTTAAACAGCTTCAGGAAGATCCACTGCGTCCATTTATAATACGCCGGATCCGTCGTATTGATCTCTCTGTCCCAGTCAAAAGAATATCCCAGAGAATGGAGCTGGCTCTTGAAACGGGAGACATTATTCTGCGTCACGATCTTCGGATGAATATGGTTCTGGATCGCATAATTCTCCGTCGGCAGGCCGAAAGCGTCCCAGCCCATCGGATAAAGGACATTATATCCCTGCATCCTTCTCTTTCTGGCTACAATGTCAAGCGCCGTATAGGGTCTCGGATGTCCCACATGAAGTCCCTGTCCCGACGGATAAGGGAATTCCACCAGCGCATAATATTTCGGTCTGGAATAATCGTTGGAAGTCTTAAACGCCTTCTCATCATCCCACACCTTCTGCCATTTTGTTTCCACCTCTCGATGGTTATATACCTCTGCCATAGTGCCTCCATTCTGATCGGTTCCTGACATCTCTTCTCATTTGAACCATATTTATGATATTTTTATTTTATCCACGTTCTATATTGTAGTATACCTGCCGGATTTGTCAACCGTTTTGCGCAGTAGTTCTTAATTTTTTCGTTATGGACCGGATAACTTTACTGAACCGGATTCCAAAAACTTTTTGGAAATTATTGTTGATTTTTAGACGGTGAGATGTTATAGTAAGTATAAAGAAAAGCACCCACTCCAAAGTGGATGCTCCTGAACAGCTTTAGTCCTTATGGACCTCGCCAATCCTGGGCCGACAGGACCCGTCTTTAGGATTTAGCACTATATTTCTTTGAGAGTTAACTGTATATCTTTTCCCCGTAAGTCAGCATATTTGCTGGCTTTTTGTTATTTCAAAAAACTTGACATAATTTCTTTTTATCTATTGACTATATAGTGCTATAGTGTTATAATGTGCGAGGGTGATTTTTATGGCATATTTCTTAAAAAAATCTAATTACAAAAAGGGAACTTATCTTCAGATTTATGAGAGCTTTTATGACCCTGAGCGCAAAGGAGGGGCTCATCGTTCTTATAAAGCACTGGGCTATGTTCACGAACTTCAGGCAAAAGGCATCGATGATCCTATCGCATTTTACAAAGAAGAAGTTT